>JBALWH010000085.1:0-7143 GCA_036960175.1 Motiliproteus sp.
ATGATGGACGATTATTGTCTCTCATTAAGGTGTCCGGTGTATTCAACCAGAACACTCGGCGTCGTCTAAAGGGATTGAACTAATGGGGGTCAGACCCCGTTTGGTCATAGGTCTAAAGCCGCGGCACATTTATGCATCCGCTATCTTTATTTGTTAGAGCTTTACTCTCCAAAACCGATTAGAACTCCGCCTGGCCCACCTATCATGGTGTTGTGAGACAAGGTTGATCCCCCGGCAGTTAAGCTATTCTCATTTCCATACAGATTTAGTCCAATTGGACGTAAATCTAATTGAGAAACAACTGCAGAATTTTCTGAATTGGAATACACAACCAATACTTTACTGCCCTGAATGGTAACAACGATTGCCCCATTCTCTTCTATTAGCTCTACGGCTAGGTGCTTTGACACAGATGCTTCAATAATTGAAACGAACTCTTTGCTATTTGGTGCACTCATTGCTTGAAGCCATATTTGTGGCTTCGTACCTTTGCCAATTACAAGAGGAAGTGTTTCACCAACAGCAACAATATGGCCGCCGCCTTGTAGTGTATTGCTACATATCGTTAGTGAATCATATGGCTCAAAGCTTGTAGGAAGGCTGTTTCTAGTAATCATTCTCCTCCCTCCTTTAACATTTGTCGTTTTTTCGGTGAGTTATCAAAATGGTCTTTGAGTTGTTTCATGATCGTCTTTCTGTCATTGGGAAGAGCCAGACCTATTGAATAGAGAATGACTGAAGCACCGAAGCCTATAGATAAGGCTATCCACTCGCCGATGTAAATCGTAATTTCGACCCCTGCTTGTTGAGATAGGAATTTTCCCAATATGTTTAACCCGAAACCAATTGTCGTGAGCAATATTGAATTTGCCCAATTAAACGTCACAGGCTTTCCATGCCTAAGGTGCTCATAATCTCGAGCTGTAAGCGGATAGTCAGCCTGCCAAGTTCCTACACTTGAACCAGATGATAATCCGGACACGACCGTAGTCTTGTCGAGCGTCTGATTACTTATATTTTCACTCATATGTAAATTCCATACGTGAGCTCTAACAACTTTTTCATCGACCCCTGCAAGGTGATCTACCTTGCAAGGTTAATTTTTAAAACCAGAAGTAACTACAAAAAAGGATGGAAAAAACTGCCAACTCCTTAGCCTTTACTGCAACCTAATCCTTAGTTGCCGATCAATCATTTCAGGCAATCTAACAGTCATCCCTTATACACACAAGATACGGGCTTATTTTGACAATTACAGGGAATCGATAAGGGGTTGCATGGATCTCAAATTGCAGCTGGCACAATTTCAACCCCCTTCTGTGCAGCCGAGCATTGCAGCGTTCAAGGGAATAAGCGGATGGCTGTCTGAAGCCTCAACGAGGCAGAGTTTCCATCCGCGCCCTTGAATGCGAAACGCGCAGGGACGCTGGTAAAGCCAGCCAAACAGTAGGGGCGGCTTGGGATTGTTAAGGGCTTTTGCCGCCCAAAGCCCTTAACTCGCCAACAGGCGAAAACAGATCATCAGACAACTCATATCCCAACGGCATCTACACCATGACTCAAGACTAAGATGTCACGCCATATCTTCATCATTCCCCCCTGCTCCCGCTAAACAGCCATGCATAAGCGCCTGTAGTTTCGCAGCTCCCAGACGATTCATCAGCGCTATGTTACGCCCTGGAATCTCATCGACATCGGGATAATAGTCGATGGCTCGCGCTAGGCTTTCCTCCCGCAACAAATGTAATACCGGATAGGGAGAGCGGTTGGTGTAATTCTCGGCAGCATCGAAGTTGGTGCCGCCAAACTGGTAGTCTGGATGAAAGCTGGCGATCTGATAAATACCTTCCAGTTCCATCTGCTGAAGCAGTACATCGGCATAATCCAAAAACTGGTTATAGTCGAAAAAATCCTGCAACACCTTGGGATGAATTAACAATGTGGTTTCAATGCCAGGGTCGGTAGTCATCCGCTCCAATTCAGCTTGCAGCACCATCAGCAACTGCTCTTCAGTAGTGGCTTCGGCGACGATAAAACGGACGCGATTCTTCACTAGCTCACGTTTAGCAAAGGGGCAAAGATTCATATCCACTACCAGGGATTCCACCCATTGCCGCACGGCGGAAATTACTTTCTCTTGGTTCAATAGGTCACCCATACAAAAGCCAAACTAGCAGTTCTGAATCAACCACAAAATCGGCATTAATCATTTGAATAATAGGTTTAATTTATTCGTATCAATATCTATTTCATTGGCCACGACTGATAACATGATGCGCAGATCGCCCGCTGATTCAAACTCATCGGAATCATTATTCAGGTCTATGGTGATATGAAATCCGTCTTCATCTTTTGCACAGGAAATCATGAATTCTTCGCACATGGAATGCCACGCGAAGTTCTTGATGGCCGGATCATTCAAGTTCATAAAAAATGCTAAAGGAGATTTATCGGCTTCAAAACTAATGATATTTTCGTAACCTAGCTTGTCGCTGCAAACCTTAACCCCGACATTTTTAAAATTAAAAGGCTCTGCCGAATAATCCCAGTCCGCCGGAACAGCAAACTCTATTGTTGTGTTCCCTATAGCGATCACTGCTGCTCACTCCCTGTCATAAAAAAAATTCCTTTGCGGCGGTTGGACAAATCAGGGGAAAACCAAACCGCGCCCCTCACTAGATAGACTATGCATCAGAGCTATACCCAGGAGAATGATTTTTTCAGGAACTGAACACTATCTTCCCAAATACAGTCGCCATGGGAGATGACGATTTTATCCGGCGCCCAGGCCATCAAAACGGCTAAGGACTGTCTGGCCTGCTTTTTACCAAAGAGAAAACTCAAGCGCCAATCCACCGGGGTTCTGCCGTTAGGCGACAAAATACCGGTGAACCTGGCTAGTAGCCGTTGCCACCGATTGAATGCAGATGGATTAAAGTTTTCGATCAGATCCGTCAATATTAAGGTCTTTGAGCGGCGATGGAAAAATACCACCTCCTGCATACCCGGGCTTCCTTTGAAAATGGTCTGATCGATCTCTTTCGACCACTCCACTTCAGGGCGCATGCCCAGCTCTTTGGTAAACTGGATATCAGGTCTTTTTTTCGCCAGTCCTGGGGATGCATAACAATGCGCCTGAGGGAATGCGTTGATCCAATCAAGCAGAAACAGGTGATGCAGTTTATTCGGTGAAAGCAGATATTTAACTTCACCGAGAGCGGATATTTCCCGCATAAGATCAACGTCTATCTGCGATGGCGAATGCACCCATAACTCACCACTGGCCAGCCGTATCACTGTCATTCTGGTGGTATAGGGCATACCAAAAAAAGGCACCGCAGCGCCGTCGACTGTCCAGATATCCTCTGCAACTTTGTTTAGCACTGGATCTGTCCTTTTCGGCACTATCATACTTAATGAGTATCCCGATTTACTATCAATGTAGCAGCCAAGAACCCTACGGACAACCCTGGGATTTCTTTCTGAAAACAGAACCCGTAGGCTAGTTTCAGCCACTATTAATTTGCTTTGGCGACGGCGGTACCCTTGCACTTAACAGGGTTAATGTTACGCCAGTTTTGAGAATCACCTTCTAGTTGATAGCGGCTGATTACAGCTTTAATTAGAACGGCCTAAATAATCGGCTAAAATACATGCTGATGCCGTAAAACCCCCTTCTCACTATTGGAGAAGCAGTAATGAAACCAGACCCAACCATCAAGAAAGCCGATATTAATCAGAATATCCTGAAATTAAATAAAAGACATAAGCAAAGGTTGGGCCCGGTAGGACCGCCTTTAGGCATGCTCCTGATTTTGCTATTCGCCTTGGCCTTGTTGCCTTTATACCTATTCCTTATTTTCTTCAATACCGTCTATTTTTGGATCAGAAAGCAAAAAAAGATCGATCCTAAGCCGTACTATAACTATGACAGGCATAAACTTCCTCACCTGCGATTTGCGGATAAGGTGTGGTGTGAATACTGCGAATGGGCTAACGGATCACTTCAGTGGGCTCTAGCAATTACCAATGAGATCGAACGTCGATATTGCCCGATCAAGAATAGCTGCAATCCTCATTGCGAATACGCCAAGAAATGGCGCGATGAATATTTAGAATATGGCCATAGTGTAGAAGATATCGATGCGTATTATGAAGACCGGTATTTGCAGGAATCTAAGTTGGACGATTAACAGACGTTAAAGCACTCCCTGTCACTATTGAGAACGGGGGCAAGCGATAGATCGAAAATATCCTTCGGCAAGAATTCCGGCTTTGTTTTCTTCGGTTAATCGCGTCTAACGACTGGACGGATGGCGGTCTGAGACTTCAACAAGACTGATTTTCCATCCGCGCCATTGAAGACTGAACGCATGGGGAAGCGAGTAAAGCCAACCCGCAGCAGGGGTGGCTGGGATCGTTAAGGGCTTTTTTCGGCCAAAGTCCTTAACTCGCCAACAGGCGAAAACCTATCCATCAAGCCTCTTACGAGCTGGGTACTAACAATGAAAGTCATTGAGCAAACTGTTTCGCCTCTCGGCGATGACTCGGGTATTCTTTAACTTCCTGATCCAGCTATCCAGCAGCGTTACGTTTCCATCGGGCATAGCCGGCACTCCATTGTTTACCCATCTATTATCAATAATAGTTAGTAATCCCAGGGGGGCTCAGATACCCGTTTCAGACTAATTTCTTTAACATGTTCAAGCGAATTCTATGCAACCTGCCCAGCATCTCCTCAAGTTGCTCATCTTCACAGTGATGCCTTAACCAAGCTTCGTAATGCTCATAAGGATATCCCAGTTCCTTTGCTCCTAATAAGTGCTTGCTCTGGCTATGGCGGCTCCAGGATTTAAGGATATAACCATACCCCCTTACCCAGTACTTCAGGGCGGCCACATTAAAACGTTTCCAGATTACTTCATCATCTGCATGACCCAATTCAATACCGATGGCTGATTTCTCAAAAAATGCCATTACCCGCGCTATGTGGGCCACTAACTGAGGATATTTTAGTTCAAATTCATCAAGTAACTTTGCTAGCTGTTGTGGTTGTTCACGGGAGAAGTATTCGAGCAACAAGATGCTCTGCTCCCATTCTCCCTGTTGTTCAAAATTGTCTATGGCCGCGCTTTCCGGGTTTGTACGCAGATACTGCTGGTATCGTCTTTTTATATGTTTCTGCAATGACGCCATCGCAGCCTCTACATCGTTTAAATCCGGTGCCTTTTCACAGACATCGACGGCATGTTCGATACGATCCCGCTTCTCTTTTTTCTGTAGCTGAATCATAGTCAGGTAGAACACGCAGCCAGCGGACAGCAATATTGCCGAGGGACTGATGAAATGCTGGAAGACCGCATTAGGCCAGTAAAGCAGGTGCAGACAGGCCACAAGCAGCAAAATGAATAAGGTAACACCGATAAATAGCTTACCTCTACCAATCCATTGATCATGGCTGGTTTCGACTGTATTTACGGTAGCAGTGAAGTTCCGGCCTTTATCCGCAGGCTGATAATGCAGGCAACTCTGACTCTTATCCGTCATCCCCGACTCTCCCTCTGGTACAGCTCATTCCATTACCCATGCTGTGGATCGCTACGTGGCGAGGCTATTTCACACAGATAAGACGAAGTAACAGTTTAGTAGCAATTGAGAAAACGCACTCACGATAAAGAGCATCACCCACCAAGAAGTATCAATAGAATTGCAGCGTTATGCCGGTTGGCACAATATTCACACCCCCCCCCTTCTGTGCAGCCGAGCATTGCAGCCTTCAAGGGGAAAAGCGATTAGCTGTCTGAGTACGCAACGCGGACGAGTTTCTGATCGCGCCCTTGAAGGCGAAACGCGCAGGGGAGTTGGCAAAGCCAACCCAGCAGCAGGGGCGGCTTAGGATTGTTAAGGACTTTGGCCGCCCAAAGCCCTTAACTCGCCAACGAGCGAAAATCAGTCGATAAAACGACTCAGGGGCTATCAGGCGATACTCTGAATCAGCGCATCGCCTTCTTCATCTATCTCGGGCTCTTTCTGTAGCCAGATAAAAAAGCAGGTCCCCTGCCCCTGCTTACTTTTGACCTGAATTTCCGCGCCATATCTTTGCAAGATTCCGTAGCTGACGGAGAGCCCCAGCCCAGAGCCTCCTTTAGTCTGGGTAAAGAAGGGGTCGAAGATGCGCGGCAGGATTTTTTCATCAATCCCACAACCATCATCTTTAACGCTCAGCAATACGCCCTGATCTTTCCAGTTGCGACTGCGGATAGTTAACAGTCCCCCCTGATCCATAGCTTTGGTGGCGTTAACAAATAAATTAATCAACACCTGTTGGAATTGCTGGGGGTTACCGCCAATCAACTGCTTGGCTCTCAGGTCCAGCTTAACCTTGACCTGATGGCCAGCCAGATCGTGCTTAACCAATATCAGGGTATCATTGACTACTTTGTTGATATCCAGTTTAGTGATCTGACTGAGGTAGTCCGATGGCCGCGAGTACTGCAGCAAGTTATTGATCAACGCTCGGATGCGATAGACCTGCTGCACGATTAACTCCGCCTCCTGCTTAACCGGCTCTCCGGCCTCTCCAAGATCGGCCATCATCATATCTATATTACCGAGAATCACGGCAGCTGGATTATTGATCTCATGGGCAATGCCAGCGGTCAGCTGGCCAATTGCGGCAAGTTTTTCCTTACCGACCAGTTGCTCACGGGTACGTTTGAGCAGATCGATATGTTCTTGCAGGTCGATGGTTTTTTGCTGTAATTGCTGGGTACGGTCTTCGACCTTGAGTTCCAGGTCATCGGCAGAGGCTTGAATGATATCCTTGTGTCGCCGCAGCTGATCCAGCATGGCGTCGAACTGACTAGCCAGCTCCGACACTTCATCGCGGGAATCTACTTTACCGATACGCAGGTTTTCACCATCCTGTACCTTGCGAATGACCCGCGCCATGGCTTCGATGGGTTTAAATATAGATTTCGCACCCGCCACCGCCAACAGCACGCAAACCACGGTCACGGCCAGAAACAAAAGCAACAAGATCTTCAGCGCCTGGTAGTAATTTTCTCTAAAAGGCGCCTCCAAAAAGCCGGCATACAGCATGCCCACCCGTTCACCATGTACATCGATAATCGGTTCGTAGGC
>JBALWH010000086.1:0-7047 GCA_036960175.1 Motiliproteus sp.
CCTTTGGGAAAGCCTTGACGCCACTGAGCCAATTTCAATGCATCACACACCAAGTCCGCCGTCATACGCGTGTTCATCGACCACCCGATAACGGCTCGGGAGTGGAGGTCTATGATCACTGAAAGATAAAGCCAGCCTTCGGTGGTCATCAAGTAGGTGATGTCGCCTGCCCACTTCTGGTTGGGCTCTGGGGCTTCAAAATTCTGCTCAAGCAAGTTTGGGGCGACAGGCAACTTATGACCACTGTCTGTCGTGACTTTGAACTTACGTGCAGCCATGGCGACCAGTTTCTGGCGCTTCATACTGCGAGCGATGGTCTTGATGTCGTGCTTATCACCGTTGGCTTCAAGTTCTGCCTGGATACGTCTGGAGCCATTGCGCTCTTTTCCCTTATCAAAGGCCACCTTAATCTTGTCATCCCGATCCTGGCGAATCAAAGTCTGTGTGCTGGGATAGTGAGACGAACGAATCCATGCGTAATACCCACTTCGCGAAACACTCAGCGCACAGGCCATTCGGATAACCGAGAACTGGCAGCTGTGCGTGAGCATAAAAGAGAACCGCTCTACTTTTGGTTCTTTGCGAAGTAGGCAGCCGCCTTTTTTATGATTTCTAGCTCCTCGGCCTGCTCTGCAAGTTGCCGTTTAAGCTTGGCAACTTCGGTTGCCAGCTCAGACTCGCGTGCACTGACACTGAGTTTTTTGGATGCCGCTGTTCGCCAGCTGTAGAGCTGCGAATCATAAATGCCAAGCTCTCTGGCTGCGGAAGCAACACCTGTTTTGGCGGCTAGCTTTAATGCTTCCGCTTTGAACTCAGGGGAATGTAGTTTGCGTTTTACTTTGGTTGTCATGGTTCACCTCGTTAAGCGATTTTACTCGCTTAGTTCGGTGTCCAGAAATGGCGGGACGGATCAAAAATGGTTAGGGTTATCTTTGTAGTCCATGCTTTCCTTTCGGTCCTACAAAGACATACCAAATACCTTTAAATTAGCTTCATCTATCAAGTAATTAAGCCGCTCTGGATCATATGCGTCAAGCATCAACGCGGCTTCGACGAAACCATTGAAGTACTTCTATGATGCGACTTGCCTTTCATAGACACCTTTCTGCATTACCTCAGCTGGAATGACTTCGCCGTTTCTAGATAAATCATCCGAACATGTTCTTGCAACGTACCGTATTCAGCCTCCAGATCGGCACCGTTGATGATTCGGGCAGCTTTTTCGCAGAGCACCCGATACTCAGCCACGACATCTTGATCTGTAGGCTTTTCTGGATAAGAGCCTAACCAAGCATCTTGCCATGGAAGCTCGTCCCAGCTACGACTCTCAAGGATCGACTCAGCCATCCTCTTTAGTTCGCATTGCTGATGCTCGTTAAACATTGCCCATCAAACCAAGTAGAAAAATCTTATCTAGCTTTCGCACTTTAATTCCTCCGATCAAACATCTAATCCCATGGCATTCACCGTCAACCACTACACACTCCTTGCACTCGGCATAATCTAGCATGGCCCGTTCAACCGATTTCCAAAACGCTTTGGAATGGTCATGGTGAAAACGTGGCAAAGATCATGGACTGCCACGTAAGCAACAACCCGATTGGGTGCCATGATTACCATCAGTTGAACAGCGCTTCACCAGATAAAGACCATCATTAACATAAATTAATAATTACAACCTAAGGTTGCTTGCAAGACATGTCATAAATGTAGCACTGACTATCTCTTGTAGCATGCAAGGTGGAGCTTACTGGAATTTTGCGAATAGATTTACTTGAATTAGTTCAGACTTAATCTGGCACCTGAATTTTCAACATTTTGATTTCGGTTATATTTGGCTAACGTCAATTCGTTCGTTCTCAATGGCTAATCCAGCAAGAGCCTCATCAGTTGTCGCCAGAAAATTTAGTCTCAAAATCCCCAATGGAAGCTTGCCAGAAACATCCAGTGTCGGCATGCTCACATAACATTTCTCGATACTCATTTTCGCAGATTGCAGCATGCACCACGACTAGTTTATTAATATGATGCGCTAAGGTTTCATATCTATTATGCCGATTAAACACATACCCCAAATACTCGGGCTGAGCATCATCATCCAGGAGGGGATTTGCATCCCAAACCACTAAGGCCCTATGAATAAAATCCATGACGCTTTAAGTTATCTAAAGCATGGTCGAAGCGGTGTGTAGGTAAAAGGTTTCTTCCTCTTAAAAACATGATTTTGCATATTCGTAAACCAATAGATTCCGCTATCTTCGGCCATGCCTGCAGGCACTCATTTTTCACACCCAAAGCGGGGGGTTATACTGGTTTTTACGCTTGGTCAAAGAGGGGGCGTCAAACCGGGCTATTAAGACGATAAAGAAAGCCTCTACTAAAGTTCTAAGTCAAACTGGAAATTCAATGGGGGCAGTTCACTCGGCGCCTGCTTACCGTCAACAGCCATTCCTGTCAGTAGCCTCTCAACTTCGGTTTGATGGAGCTTATTTTTAACGAGCAGTGCTCCGACTATTCGTTCGACGTATCGCCACGTATTTTCCTTATTGAAAACTTTGCAGGGCCTGAGCAAAATCTCACTCAGAGCGCCTTTCTGGTAGTTTGTATCGACGCCTTTTAGAGCAGGTGTGTTTTTCCGTATGAATTCGAGTTCCTTAATCTGCCGTAAGATGATTTCGTAGTCTTCCCCTCCGCTGAATTTTGTCATCGGGATCCGCAGATATAGACTTTCTGCTGCGATCCCAGCTGCTGCTATCGCACAAGTTACAAGGGTTTCTTCTACGACGATTGGCCAAACTGTTCGCAGATCTGTTACACCATCAGCACGATTCCCAACAGGAGGGCAGGGCGCAGGGACTACCCAGTTATCTCCATTTTCTTGGTCGCTGATCCGTATATCGAAGACTTTTCGTTGATAATAATGTGCGACAACGGCGTGACCGGCTTCGTGATAGGCGATGAGCGTCAGGAACGAGTCGCGATGGTCGCTAGAATTCGCCATCGCTCACAGTACCTTCGGGTTGCAGGACAACGACATGCTTCTTGACTGTAATGTTGTCAGAAGCAAAGTCTTTATTGAAAGATCCTAAGCCCTTTAATTTGCGGAGAACCCCTGATCCTTTCAGAGGCGTAGAACCGTCTGCGTAGTAGTCAAACCAGGGGATTCCTTGGTCGCTGTAATCTCGCTGGCTAATGGGCTGGGTCGGCATCGACAGTCCGGTCACCTGGGCCCACTGCTCGCTGTTCACAATGTGGATAAAACAACGGGAAGTGTTCGCCGTGTCCCAAGCGTCTATGCCGTAAGTATCAGCGTATAGCTCCTGTTTGATTCGGCCACCAGGTGCGATCCCCATGTCCAAGGACTCGGCGGCGCAATAGTCTGGCTGGCGTCTCAAAAGTGAAGGCATTTCGAGATACTCGAGTTCGTCTTCCTTTTTTTCGAAGTGTTCCTTATATACGTCGGCTTTCATCGGGTAAGCGATGACTTGGATGCCTCCAAACTCGGCTTTACCGGTAATTTGTTCTTCGGCAGTGACGCCTTGACCAAGAGGCATCGCGACGAACTGACGGACGATGTCCTTTTCTACACAGTAGCCGTCAATCCACGGCTGCTCCGAAAGTACGGCGTAGTCTTGGGGAGACTCAGAGAGTTCGTTCTTCCAAGATTTTCCGGTTATGACATCGATCTTTCCAGTCGCAATCTTGACGGCCATTGGGTAATCACCACTGAAATCGATCCACATCGCTTCAGACTGATACAGAGGAAGCATGACGCCCCCTCTGCGCATCCAGGCATGGGGCACGGAGGCTTTATGGTCTTCGATGTGCTCAAGATGAAAGGCGCCGAATCCAGCGGGTAGTGGGTAGTCTTCCCCGTTATCGGGAATTCTTAGGGTTCTTTGGAAGTGGATGCGCCCAACCGCTTTCGGGTGCACTTCAGTAAAACTGAAAACGAGGTGATTATTGCGTAGTTCTATCATGTCGTGACTCCTTGTCTTGCTATACCAAGCCCTTTGCGTGTTGTAGGCCTCTACCAATCCCCGTCAGTGACCTCTCTCACCACGCGAATGATCGCGTCGTCAGGGACGGTCTTCAGTTGACGGATTAATTCAGAAAACAACTGGGGCCGCTGGCAGATAATCTCTTTCAGATCGTTGGATATCTTTCCGCTCATCGCCAACAGTACATCAGGATCGAGCTTAAGCTCTGTTGCTAATTTCTTGAGCGTCATTTCCGATGGAGGGCCGACGTCTCCCCGCTCAATTTTGCTCAGATAGGCAGGTTCAATGCCGACCCGTTGGGCGACTTGACGCAGCGAGTAGCGCCTGTCGGAGGCCTTTAGTTGTTCGCGCCGCTGTCTGAGTTCTGATCCAATCATGTGTGTACTATATACTACACATAACACATTTCAAGTCGGATTCTCACTTAAGGCTTTGTGATAAATAGGGCGAACATGACCTTTACCTGCGCATTAATGGTTGATACCTTATAGCCGTAAGCCGCCGATTTAAGACTCAACTTGCGGGCGGGATAAAAGTACAGCTAAAGCGATGCAGCTAGCTTCCTTCCTAGCGGCCTTTCGCCGCTTACCGAAGGAGAGGAAGCTCGTATGCGCCCAACTACCTATTTCGGTTCTAATCCTAGAGCCTTTGTTCTTATTAGCCTTTTCAGCAGTGCTATTGATGCCTCCATGGCACATTTCTGCGTTTGCCGTGGGGAGGTGTAGTTATGCCTCGCGGATACCCCTGGATAAATGTTCGTCTGGATTTACGACAAGATCCTCTTAGGCCTTGTGACTGGCTCGCTTTCGATATTTCAAGAGCTCCTAAGGGTGGTTATGGACTTCGAGCGCCTGAAGGTGAGGAGCCTTCGGTTCTGGTCGTGGATACGGCTGCTGAACTCATCGATGTAGTGGCAACATTTCCCTCAAATTTGGGCCCCGCTGTCCTTATGCATAGAACGGCGAATGATCCCCGTTTTGAGGTCCTTAATCGGATGCTGCAATTTCGATTGCGCATGCCACAGGAACTTTGTCCTAAGAGAGGAGGCTTGAGATGACGTTGCCTGTGATACTTCATATTCCCCATGCGTCGAGGGCTTTGCCCGCGAAAGATTTAGTCGGTTTTCTGCGGCCCACTGACAATATGGAAATAGAGCTTGATCGCCTGACAGATCACTTTACCGATGAAATATTTCGTGCCGATCAACCCGAAATCACCCGCGTTATTTTTCCGGTTAGCAGGTACCTTGTGGACCCGGAGCGATTTCCTGTGGATGAGGAAGAGCCCATGGCATCTCATGGAATGGGGGTGCTATATACCGATGACACTCAACTACGCCCATACAGGCGCCCCGTGAATTCTTGGGAGCGAAAACGGTTACTCGATCGATACTATTACCCACATCACGCGGCACTGGATCAGGCGACGGAGCTTGCGCTTAAAAAAGCCGAAGCTGTGTTATTCATCGATTGTCATTCCTTTCCGGATCAGGCTCTGCCCTGCGACCTCGACCAGTCGCCGATTAGACCTGATATCTGCCTTGGAACGGATCCTTACCATACGCCAGATAAGCTACTCGAAACCGTTAAGGCAGTATTTGAGCAATCCGGTTACTGCGTGACAGTAAACTCACCGTATGCGGGGACGTTGATTCCGAATATCGCCTACCGGAAAGGCCGTCGTGTTGTGGGCTTGATGATCGAACTTAATCGGCGTTTGTATCTCAAGACGGGAACCATCGCAGAAAAGGATCAAGAGCGTCTGAGTGCCTTGACGAAAGTGATTAACGATGTGATTGCTGCAGCTCGTGAAATCAAGATGTGAACTCGTTTTTCAAAGCTTTGGTTGAAGGCGAAAGCGTTAGCCCGATGTATTGTGACTGTCTTTAGGGATTGCTGGACAATCTCATTAAATTGATACATTGGAATCACCACGCGTGGTACAGAAGCGGCGTATATCTTGACCAAGCTAGATGACCGCAGATACCTAGGTAGTGACATAACGGATGCATCGAAGTGCTCAAAAGAAGTCTTTTCAGCCGTCACTTACGATAACGCTGGTTATCACAAGTCGCGCGCCATCGAGTACCGGTAATAACCAGCTCACTTGGGCTATTGATACTTATGACAAGTTTAGTGCAGGTAAGCACTATGCGAGGTTGAGCGAACGGACCTGACGACCGTTGCAGCAGTGACCGGAAGCTATTCGACTGAATAATGAGCAGCAAAGGACATGTCGTTTTGTTGTAAAAATTAATTCTGATAGCTCAATTTAACGGCCTTTGAATATCATATTTTTGCTCATTTCTAATGAGCTACAGTATCTTAGGACAGCGCTTGTGAGCAACAAACTGGTCTAGAATTGTTAATACTTATTTCCTGAGGTTCGATGCTATGGGGCTGTTCCTTGTTGCTCTTTTGTTGATAGCCCTGTTGGGCTATTTAGCTCAAACCACTGGGTTGTGCATGGTTCGGGGAATAAACGAGTGGCTTGGGGGCAACCCAATGCTCATGCTGGCGATTCTTTTGTCTGGTGTCTGGTCCTGGGTTGCGGCCTCGGCTTCCTACTATTCCGGATTTTCTGCACCATTTAAGGTTTTTGAGGCCAACGGCTGGTTTGCGCTTGGCGGTCTACTGTTTGGGCTGGGGACTGCTTTTAATCAGGGCTGCGGTGTTTCTACCCTGAGCAAGCTATCTCGTGGAAACCTGCAGATGTCGGCCACTCTGGAGGGTGGGGTGTTCAGTGTAGCCGAACGGGTGACCCAGGACCGGTTGGGCGGGTTGATTGACCGTAACACCGATTAGGCGCAGTCGGTCACTTACCCCTCAGGACCGGATAGGTCAAAGTACGCTTCTAGCTCGACCGGGGAGAACTGTCTGAGGGTGCTATCAGAGCAGGAAAATATTGCCCGTTGCTGCAGGGTTCGATTGATCGGATGCGTGTTGGCCCAGGGGGCGAAATCACCAGTGGCCAACGCGGTCAACGGATCCGATGCCAGAATTTGTTGCGCGGCCCAGATCAACCAGCCCGATTGCGCCTGCGTCGG
>JBALWH010000087.1:0-6872 GCA_036960175.1 Motiliproteus sp.
GATGGACGATTATTGTCTCTCATTAAGGTGTCCGGTGTATTCAACCAGAACAAATGGCCATATTGGTGATTAAAGTAATCGTGAGTATCCGTTATCAAACTACCCATAATACCGTTCTCGAACCGGCCCACGCATACCCATTCCTGTGCTCTACTTGGCTTGCTAATCCCGTATCGGTTGCCCCGCACAACACCTTGGTCAGCTTTACCCTCTGCCTTCAATGTTGTTATGCACAATCCCTGTGGATAGATCTGTGGGTAGCCTCAGGGCAGACAACGACAAGCCCCTGATAGCAAGGGCTTGCGCGTTACGGGTGTTTTTTGTGCAGTGCATAACTACAATGGTTTTTTTTGGAGAGGGGGGAGAATACAGGGCCCCATAGCGCGAGAGGGGTTGGCGCTCAGATGAGCATTAGGCGATTTTGTATTCCTGATGATCTATCTGCTCGATCAATTGTTGCAGCACGCCTTGGCGTTGAATCAACCCCACGATCTTACCCTCTTTAACGACGGGCAGTACCCGGCGGTTGTTGTTAAGAAAGGTTTCGGCAATATCAACGATATTGGTGCTCGGGGTGATGGTTTCCACCTCTTGGGTCATGCGGTCACGTACCAGCTCTCCGACACTGCTGTGGTAGCCCCCCATCAGAGTTCCTCGGAGGCAGTCGGCTTCCGATAGAAAACCGATGACAGCGTTTTTCGAATCGACGACCGGTGCACCGGAAAGATTGGCTGCTAGTAGTTGGCGAAGGGCGGATATAACGCCGATATCAGGGCTGAACGACAGCGGAGAACGGTCCATAAAATCTTGAGCTGTGATGTTTTGCATTAAGAACTCCTAAGGCGCTAGCCTCTCTGGGATAGTGTTATCACTATTGCTACATAGCAATTGATATGCCAGTTATGGAGTTCGCCCTAACCTCTCGTTCTTCCTCGGATTCAGCCAGCAGTCGGCCAACAACACCGCTGCTCCGACGGAAAGGCGCGCATAAACGTGCTCTAAATTCATCCGGCGCACCAATCGGGTGCTTTTGGGCGGAGACCCTCCGCCGATCGGTTGCAGCCGTTTAACGGCTGGACGAGGTTACCCGGCCTAGGAGGCCGGGCAGATCGCCGCGCCATGGTCGTGAACTTCGACCAGGCAGCGGTGCAGCGCGCGTACCGCCGCATCGTAGTTCTCTTCGTTGATCATAAACTGCATATCGACCTGTCGCATCGACTGGTGCATAGCCAGAACGCTGATCCCCTGTTCGGCGAGCGCCGCTACCGTCTTGGCCAGCATGCCCGGCACCTTCATATCGCTGCCGATCGCCGAAACGATGGCGACCTTCTTCTGCTCGATCTCGACCTCGGGGAAGCGTGTCTGCAATTCGCAGCTAATCCGCTTGACCGTCTTCAGGTTGGTGGCCAGGAAGTGGGTGATGGTATTGGCGTTGACATCCTTAGAAACTATGTGGCCCTTGAAGCGGCGGATGATCGCCAGGATCTCGCTATCGAAGTGGCTAATATTGCCCGCCATATCCTGGTCGAACACCTCGATGGAGTAGACCCCCTTGGTACCGGCAATGATCTCCACGCAGGGAGTATCGCTGACGTAATCACCGGTAATCAGCGTACCGTTGTGCTCGGGCTCGAAAGTGTTCTTCACCCGCAGCGGGATGTCGTTCTGGCGTAACCCCTTAGCCGCCCGCGGATGGATCGCCTCCATTCCTAGGTTGGCCAGCTGATCGGCAACGTCGTAGTTGGTGCGCCCGATGGGCACGGCGTTGGCTTCGCCCACCAGACGCGGGTCGGCGCTGGATAGGTGAAATTCCTTGTGGATGATCGCCTCAGCAGCCTCGGTCAGCACGGCGATGCGGCTGAAGGTCATCTCGCTGTAGCCGCGATCAAAGCTGTTCATCAACCCCTCCTCGCTGTGAGCATAGCCGGTAACGATAGGCAGTACTCGGGAGAGATCCAGGTCGGCAAAGGCGGCCTGAATGCGGGTATCCAGCGAGGTATGCTGTTTGGCCTGCCAGCCGGTGAGATCGATAAAGCGGGCGTTGATGCCATCGCGCTGCAGTAACCGCGCGCTGTTCCAGGCGCTGTGGGCTTCGCCGATGCTGGCCAGCATCTCACGGACCGTGGCCAGGTGCCCCTCCAAAGAGAAGTGGCCGTGCAGGCACAGGCTTTGCAAATCTTCCAGGCACTGTCCGGCGCTGTCCAGCCGCTCGCCGATAAAGGCGTTGGCTTCGGCCAACAGCTCGGGTTCAGGAAATAGATCGGCGTTGATAGCGAGCATCGCTTCACGCAGGGCGGTAAGTGCCTCATGCCAGCTCGACGCCGTCATACTGTTGGCGAACAAGGCGTAGATGCCAGGCCGGCCACTCTTCTTGTGCTCCAGCAGTCGGTCGGTGATGCCGCCGTAGGCCGATACCACGAACACCCGCTGGTAGAGGTTGCCGCTGTGTTGGGGTTTATGGACGATGTTGTCGCGCACGGCGGCGTAGTCGTTCATTGATGTGCCGCCGATCTTCTCGACGCTATGATCATTCATCAGATTTAGTTTCTCTTCTGTTCTGCGCAGGCGACGCATAGGTGGCTGACGGGTACGGCCTGAGGCGTGCCAGCGGAATTTGACAGCCACAGCTCGCGCAGCAACCTGCGTCCTCACCCTCTAGCCACGTCAGGGTGGCGTTCAGGCGGTTCAGCTCGCGCTTGGTGTTGTCGGTCAGCTGCGATTCTACGGTGATGCTAATGTTGATATCCAGGCCGGTGGACGGGGCATAGCTGTTTATCGATCCGCGCGCGTCTCGACTTAACTGGCGATCACTTCGGCCTCAAGCTCGTAGGCCCCCTCTGAGTTGTGGACTTCGGTACCGTTAAGCGGCGGATTGAAGACACAGGCCATCTTCATCTCCTTGAAGGCACGTAGGATGTGCTTGTCGTGCTGGTCGAGGATATAGAGGGTGCCGGGCTGGATCGGGTAGCGCTTGCCGTCGGCGAGAGTCTCGACCTCGCCTTCGCCGCTAATGCAGTAGACCGACTCGAGATGGTTCTGGTAGTGCATCTCAAAATCGGCACCGGCGTAGATCGTGGTGATATGAAAGGAAAACCCCATGTTGTCGTTCTTGAGCAGCATGCGGGTGCTCTCCCAATTGCCATCGGGTGACACGATGCGGCGGTCACTGTTTTCGGCTTGATCTAGCTGTCGAACAATCATAATTCACCTCATACGGTGGAGGGAGCTAGCAGCGCTCCCCCGTGGCTGGTTTGGGTTGGGCTTAATCTGTCGAGCTGCTACTCAAAGAAGTCCCGCTCTTCGGGAATGCTATCCTCCTTGGCGCACACTTCTCGAATGGCCTGTTCAACGATATCGATCCCTCGCTTGAGGTTTTCATCGCTGATCACCAGCGGGCACAGGAATTTAACCACATGATCATCCGCGCCGCTGGTTTCGATCATCAGTCCCTTCTGGAACGCTTTGCGGGTGATCTTGCCGGCCAGATCGCCATTGACACAGTTAATCCCCTGGAACATGCCGCGTCCGCGACTGGTGAAGTTGCCTTCACCATATTGCTCGACGATGGCGTCCAGGCGTTGGGTTACATATTCGCCTTTTTGCTTAACGGAGCAGGAGAACTTGTCGTCGCTCCAGTAGTGATCGATAGCGGCCTTGGCGGTGACAAACGCAAAGTTGTTGCCGCGGAAGGTACCGTTGTGTTCGCCCGGCTTCCACTGATCCAGTTCTGGGCGGATCAGCACTACAGCAAAGGGCAGTCCGTAACCTCCTAGCGATTTGGACAGGGTGACGATATCAGGATAGATGCCGGCCTCCTCAAAGCTGAAGTAAGTTCCGGTTCGTCCGCAGCCAGCCTGGATGTCGTCGATGATCAGCAACACGTCGTGCTTTTTGCAAACACTGTCAAGATTACGCAACCAATCGAAGCTGGCGACGTTGATGCCGCCCTCTCCCTGAACGGTTTCAACGATCACGGCGGCGGGGAGGTCGATACCGCTGCTGGAATCGGACAACACTTTGTCGAGGTAGGCGGTGGTGTCGATGTCGTCACCCAGATAACCGTCGTAAGGCATGCGGCTGACGCCGTTGAGAGAGACGCCCGCTGCGCCACGGTGGTGGGAGTTACCGGTAGCCGCCAATGACCCGAGGCTGACGCCGTGGAAACCGTTGGTAAAGCTGATGATGTTTTCACGGCCTTTGACATTACGTGCCAGTTTCAAGGCGGCTTCGACCGCATTGGTACCGGTGGGGCCGGTGAACTGCATCACATAGTCCAGCTTACGGGGTTTCAAAATCTTCTCATTGAAGGTCTGCATAAATTCACCTTTGGCTTTGGTGTGCAGATCCAGGCCATGGGTGATGCCGTCATTCCCAATGTATTCCAGCAACTTTTCCTTGAAGACCGGGTTGTTATGACCGTAGTTGAGCGTGCCAGCGCCAGCCAGAAAGTCCAGGTACTGGTTGCCATCTTCATCGTACAGGTACTCGGCCTGTGCCTTGTTAAACAGACGCGGAAAGGAGCGCGCGTAGCTTTGAACTTCAGATTCGATCTCGTCAAAAATTTTCATTAATAGTCTCCGTATCGCCGTAGCCAGCGTACTGGGTTAATAGGTAGAGCCGTGAGGCTAAAAGGGGCCGATGCGCACCAGAGTTTCGGTATCATGGCTGCCCCGGAAATGGTCGACGTGGTCAAACAGGGTCGATTCTTCCACTCGGGTATTGAGATTGCTGGCCAGTCGGCGAAACAGCGCCCATGACGCTTGATTGGACTCCGTAATGGAGGTTTCCAGAGTGTTGATTGCCGAGCAGTGGGGCCGTTGCAGAATGTGCTGCAACATGGATAGGGCAAGACCGCATCCGCGAGCGCTTTCATCGACGGCGACCTGCCAGATAAACAGGGTGTCGGGCCGCTCGGGTAGCGCATAACCGGAGATAAACCCCACCAGTTCACCGCCGCGTTTGGCGCTGACGGAAGTCGATGCAAAGTGGGTAGCCTGCAACAGGTTGCAGTACATGGAGTTTTGATCCAGGGGGGAGCAGTTGGCGATCAGGTGGTGGACAGCGTGCCCATCGGTCGATAGTGGAACAGATAGATCAATAGTTGAAAAACTCAAAACAT
Organism: Motiliproteus sp.; assembly: GCA_036960175.1. Taxonomy (GTDB): domain Bacteria; phylum Pseudomonadota; class Gammaproteobacteria; order Pseudomonadales; family Balneatricaceae; genus Motiliproteus. The sequence continues at coordinate 5,120 of JBALWH010000087.1, forward strand.
CCTCATTGGTTATATCTCTAATCTCTAAATAGAGAGAAGTAAGAGATATATCAGCCGATTATATTGAAATGCCATATATCAGTCAGTTGCGAATCGCATGGAGCCGTACTCATATAGGCAATGCTTAAATATCGAATGGCATCATACAGGGAATTATGATTTTTTTCCAGCTCAGGGGGCTGGCCCCATTAATCCATCCTCCGAAATCAGACCCGGAGGGGATTTCCCCCGCGTTTGAAAAACGATCTATATTCAGTCGCTTTACGCTCGTGGCTGGGCTGCTTTTGGGGGCACAGCAGATGTTGAACCGGCGCCGCTTTTTTAAATTAGCCGCGTGCAAAACACCCAGCAGGAGGCAAATCTGCAAATTGAATACGCCCTCAGCCAAGGTATCAACTTCATCGATACGGCTGAGATGTACGCGACCCCACCGACGGCAGAGACCGATGAAACAGCAGCCTGATATCGGCAATGCCTTTAAAGCCTACCCTCTGCCGTTTTGAGTCTCTTGAAATAGATAGACTCCTTCAGGAGAGCGAGGCGTAAAGAGCCCTTCTCGGGCTAGTGGGCCCTAACAGTTGTTTTGTTCTCCAAAGCCTTGGTTATCGCATCATTTGCTTGTAGAATTTGCGCTCGCTTCAAAGGGGCCTTTGGCTCAGTTGGTTGGAGCACTCGACTCATCATTCGAGTCGCCAAGGTAATACAGAAGAAAAGTTGGTCCGTGGGGGCCTTTAGCTCAGCTGGTTAGAGCACTCGACTCATAATCGATCGGTCACTGGTTCAAGTCCAGTAAGGCCCACCATCCCCATAGAATCAATGCGTTATGACTGAGCCACTATGCGACTCGGATCGCATGATCATAGCCTTACTCTATACCTTGCCTCAACCTGTTTGTTATATCGATTTTTCTCTAATTCGGGCATTAGTCCGGAATACTCAGATGCCCAGCCTTGCCCATCATCAAGAAACGATACGCCAGCTTCACCACCTCATCATCAAGCATAAAAGCAAAGGATTCACCGTTGGTGGCTCTGACCGCGACGTAGCTGGGTATTAGGGTGTTGAAACCGTATTTTGCTTGTTTTAAATCCCGATAGGGCAAGTCAATTTGAACACTGTAGTCCTTTACCTCCGCATCCCAATAAAGAAACCGGATTGCATAGTTAGTGAGAACCATGACGCCTTGATAGCTATCCACCAGTATAATTTCATCTTCCATGTATGTGCCTACCCGGACTTCAGCAGAACTATATAGAAAGATGTTTTCAGTCTTGCTGATAACGCCGGTAAATCGATTGTCAAATTCCGGTGAGTTAATTGGACCGTTGCTAGCACAGCCGCCAAGCAGCAACACAAGAAGGGCGGCTGCTATCTGAGTGATATTTATCCAGGGAGGCATTATCAATTCCTTATTGCATCTCTACATTGGCTTGCGGGATAACAGAAGATGAAACGGAGCTCGATGGGGTTGAGATCATAGCCTGATCACGCACCTCAGCAAGTTACCACCCCGATCGTACCTTCATCCCAAATTCTGTTGAATAGCCTACTGACTTACTAATGACCCGTTTTTTCTCATCAAGCACGTAGTACGTGGGAAACATCTCTATTTTGTAATTGCTCAAGGTCTGATAGGTACCAAACAGCACTGGCACCTCTAATTGTTGATCACCCACGAAATCCGTTACCTCTACTTCTGACTCATAATCGATCGGTCACTGGTTCAAGTCCAGTAAGGCCCACCATCCACGAC
>JBALWH010000018.1:0-83312 GCA_036960175.1 Motiliproteus sp.
ATTCAGTATGAGAAAGTAGCAAATTAAAGTGTCCGGAATTGTTGACCAGAACACCAATTGAATACTTTGAGTTAAATATAAAACGGCCTGATATTTGCCGCTACATGACGTTACTAGCCGCTTCTTTGAAGATTGATGCGCTAGCTACAGATTGCGGAGATGACTGGAATGCACTGGACGATTGTCCGGAAATGAGGGGAGATGGGAAACATAGTTTAAGACACAGTGACCCAAGTCAAACCTAAATTAGATATTGGTGTTTTATCTCCCTCCCTCCATATCAAGCTGATCGCTACCGGCATAGACTACAAGTCAATACAGGTTGTTAGCTCTCTGAAGAAGTTTTTAGGAGGGGCATGATGCTGAAGTTTATACACAGGGAACCCGGCCCAAACGATTGGAAAACAGCAAGCCGAATAGTGTTACCGCTAATCTTGTTGATAGTATCAGTAGTTCTATCCTTTCTTGTCGTAGTCTTATATAGCGCTGAAAAAGCAGACCAGAATGCCAAGGCCGCTTCTGAAACACACCTACAAGCTATCTTGAAGGACAAGCGTAGCCAACTTGCAACTTTAACAAAAGACTATTCTTATTGGGATGACACGATCTCAAATGCATTCTACAAACAAGATTTGGAATGGATAGATAGCAATCTCGGCAGTTATCTAACCGACACTTTTGGTATATCTGAACTATTCATCCTCGATGGTAAAAATCACAGTATCTTGTCACTTCAAGCTGGATTACCTGTTAGTTGGATGGCTAAAAAGAAAATAGAAGGGGGACTAGAGGAGCTTATCAACAGTGCCCGGAAATCCGGTCCAATACCAATTCCAACGTCCGGAATATTATTGATCGATGGTCATCCCGCTTTAGTCGGTGCATCGGTACTTACCCCAGAAGAAAAGGATTCCATGCTTGTCCCCATCCCCCGGCCGATTTTGATTCTTGCCAAGCGTTTGGACGATACCAGGCTCTCAGAGATCTCTGCAAACTTTGGTCTGGCAGGGCTGCAGTTTCAACAAAACCATCTACCTCAAACCCAACCTGACTCGGCTTCTCTTGCAATACACACGTTAAACCATCGCGCTTTAGGCAGCTTGGTTTGGATGCCAGAGAAGCCGGGGACATCAGTTTTAAACTACATAACGATGCCTCTGACTATTGCATTATCTCTAATCGCTATACTAGGAGGAGTGATAATCAGAGCATCCTTGCTAGCTGCACGTCGCTTGGCAACGGCTAATCGTTTGACTTCGAGGCTTAGCTGCGCGATAGATCACACTAACAACGCAGTCCTTATCGTTCACCGGTCTGGAGCGATAGAGTATGAAAATTCAGAATTTATTAGTCTGTTTCAGGATAATCCTACTGAGGAACACGCTCTAACTTTGTCCGAGTTGTTTCCTGTTAAGAAATATCCTCAGGTGTATCATGCTTTTATGTCAGCTTTCAATGAGCAAGCTAATTGGGCAGGAGAGTTTGGACATCAGGCCGCGAACGGTTCGAAGCTTTGGATACACGCAACTATAACCCCCGTTGAGAATCATGGCAGTTTCTCCGACGCTGTCTGTGTGATTTCCGATATCACGAATATAAAGCAAGAATTTGATGACATGTCTTACATTGCTACGCATGATGCCTTGACAGGACTGGTTAATCGACGGTTATTTAACGAACTGCTAGAGCAAACCGTGCTACTGGCCAAGCGTGAAGCCCGCCATTCAGCATTGCTCTATCTTGATCTTGATGGGTTCAAAGAGATCAATGACACTTTAGGGCATACGGCAGGAGATCAATTGCTTATTAATGTTTCCGAGCGCCTTAAAGAAAGAGTGCGGGAGTCTGATATAGTCGCCCGAGTGGGTGGAGATGAATTCATCGTGCTACTACAAAGCACTGAGCATCGATCAGATGTTGAGCATGCGGCAATAAATATACTGACGCATTTAATCAAACCTATGAAGATATCCGGGTGCCCGATTCGCATTAGTGCCAGCATCGGTATAGCCTTAATTCCAGAAAACGGGATTACCCCCGAGGAATTAACGGGAAAAGCAGATTTAGCCCTTTATCAAAGCAAAGAACACGGGGGAAATATGTACTCATTTTTTAATTCGACTGTGGAGTAAGATAAATTTTTTAGCGACCCGCATCTTCTGACTTAAAAATCAGAAAATGGCGATTCGTTCGGATAACCTGAATGATCCATTACAGACTCGCCTTCTTACTCCAGCTTGCCACGTACTTCGCTTCAACAAAATAATCCAGAGAGATAGCGAATCGAAGGAAATCATTAGGTGTAAAGGTATGGTTTACATCGTCCTTGGATCTCCAAACGAAGTCGGCGAGCTCCTCTTCGAGCGATCGCTTGGCTAGGATCTTGGCCACCCTTCCCGATATCAGTGAGACGCTAACTGGATCTGTTTGATAAGTTGCTCCGTTCCATTCAAAGCCTCCCCCTATAACCGTAGAACGCTCCTTAGTAATCCGAGCTGAGGCTGTTGGTGAAGCGTGATTAATTAGCGACATAATCGAAACTCTTGGCTAAATAGGCTGGCCCCGCATCCACCTCGATGGTGTAGGTGCCGGGGTAATTAAACGCGAATGTTGGCTGCTCAGTGACAGGGTAGTCGATGCCTTCAATAGTGAGGGTGCAAGGCAATGGCAGAGCGGCTAGCGTGTAATCTGCTTTCGGGGTTATGGTTGGCCCGGCTAGGTCTACGTAGTGCGTTAGGTCGCCGCCTTCGCCCTCTATCCATAGCTCGCCTTCTTCGGCGCACCATGGCGCAATTTGAGGAAGGCAGCTATGAGAGCTTACTATCTCCCCAGAGGGTAAATATACAATTACGTTCATCGGAGAACCCCTAGCAGCATAAGATTACGGTAAGACATTTTACCCCCCGCGCCGGTCGTACTACTCCGCTTTAGCTTTACGTAATAGGTATGGGTTCCGGTGGCTCCAGTGTCTCTATAGGCCATAGAAACAGCCCCTTTTACCAGCGCTGTATCCGGCGAATATTCTAGCGTTCTGGAATAAATGAGCGTCCCTGCCCTATAAAATGCCGCGTCAATACTCGCCGGATAGGTGCTGCCCTCATCGCCTCCCCCGTTAACCTCACAATAAGCGGTAAAATGCAGCATCACATCGCCCCCCGCGCTGGCTATTGGGGCACTCGCGGCGGTTTGGTAAGACGTTGTTAGAGTGGTCGCGCCGTCCGTTTTACCGAAGGCCGGAATAGTTACCGCGTTGCCCGCAATGTTAATGGTATTAACTGCATTCACAGCCGAGGCGGTTAAAGTGCCTGAATAGGTTCCGGTAGCCCCAGAAAGAGATCCGCTGAAGTCACCATTAACACCAACCAGCGTACCGTTAAACGTTCCGCCAGCAGCGGATAGATTGCCAGCAAAGGTACCTGTCGCCGCAACCAGCTCACCCGACATCCACAGCTTATTGAGAATCTTGTCGTAATAGAGACTGGCGTTACCTGGTGTTTTGGCGCCGTTACCGATCCAAAATGGGTACGTGCCGGCAGCAGAGATCTCAACCCTAGAGCCATCAAGAGCATCAGTGCGAAAGGTACCACCAGTCACCGTACCGAGATTAGCGCTCAGCGCTGCCAGATCATTGACCGAAATATTGCCCGCCAGCACCGAATTCGCTTTCAGTTTTGGCGTACTAATCGAATCATCAGCAATTTCTGTCTCAGTGATTGAGTTCGGCCCCACCGAAGCAGCCGCAGGAGTTGCCGTGAACTCACCGGTAAAGTTAAGCCCGACAACGCTATCATCCCAGGCATCAGTGAAGGCAAACTTAAGATACAGCGCTTGATCAGTAGTAATAACGATACCGGCCCGGGAAGAAGTCTCGAGCAACGTAGAGTCAGCAATACCAAAACCGCTGCTAGTAGAGCCCCAGACCTTCAGGTTTTTAATGCCGGTGTCAGCCGGTATGTCGGCCGTCACAAACAAGCCATCGATTACCGGATTGATAACAACATTGTTCGGTGTTGCAGGAGCGGGATTGCTTACCGCCAAAGTCACTGATGAACTCGCAAGATTTCCGGCACCATCGATCGCAGTAACCCGAACATCAAAGGCGCGACCGCAGTTGTGATCGTAGCCAACGGAGGCCGTAAGCTTGAAGCTGGTTCCCTCTACTATTTCTTGATAGCGAACAACGCCGAGCCGAACGATTTCCACCTTGGCTTTAGTGGTGCTTGAGATCCAGCTGACTTCAAGCTCAGTGCCAACAAAAGGACTCACCAGCACTAGATTCGTAATCGGTGGAGGCGCGTTTTCGACAGCAGCAGCCGCGTTGACACTCACCTTCCCTGAGGTATCAACTGCCTTGACCATGTAGGTGCCGCCCAGCATCGGAACCGTTACTACCGTGCCAACCGTGCTGCCAACCAGTTCTACAGCACCAACATCCTCCCAGGTTGCACCAGCGATATTCGGAGAGTGTCTGATCCAATAATGAGACAGATCCAGGCTCGTTACTTTTGGCCACGACAGCTGAGCTGTCTCACCGTTTACCTGAACAGATAGAGAAGCAACATCATCAGGCGGCGCCAGCTTGCCTTGAGCCTGGTAAACCAACTCCGCAGACCAGGCGCTTCGGTTGCCCGCATCATCGACCGTTCTAGCCCTAACAGTGAATTCGGTAACCGGAATATTCTTGAGCTCTGTGGATACGGAGGCCGTGAAATCAAGCGCTACAAAGTCTGGATCTGATGGCGTTTTGTATTGGTATTCAACATAGCGAATGCGGCCATCACTAGGCAGCGTCACACCCACCGATAGGCCTACTCGGGTAATGTTGCCATCGTTGTATAGAAAATCACTGACTGTCAGGCCATACGGCGCAGGCAACACACCCGTTGGTACGATAGAAAACGGCTCATCATGAAGGTAATTCCGCTCTCTACTCGCGCAAACTTGTTCTGGTCGTAGCTAACAGCAGTGACTTTAAAAGTAAGGTTTTCGGATTCGCTGATGGACAGTACTTTGAACTTCTGTGGTTTGATTTCGTTAGCAGTCAGGCCCCACATAGCCCCATCTACAGGAACACCAGGCAGCGGATCAACGGTGAAATCATTGCCGCTAATACCAGTGACATTGCTCTCTGCAATGGTCCCATCCGGCATAACAACAGTCAGCGTATAGGTTAGAAGCTCATCAAAATGATTCGGCAATACACCCAGGAGCAGTTGAATTCCCTAAAGTCCGGATACCCGCAGTGGCCACCTCGAGAACTAGCAGTTCACTTCAATGAGCAATTCGGTACTGACAAGACGCCAGGCCAATTGCGGTCGGCCTGCAAGAATCGCGGATTTAAAAGTGGTCGCAGCCCAGGACAAGGGGCTAAAGATAGATACCTCCTAGTAACGGCGGAACAGGCTGATTATCTGCGCAATATGTACCAAGCAATGCCGCTGCCAGAGCTAACCGAAGCCTTCAACAAGAAATATGACCAAGATCTGAAAAAGAATCAGATCCGCTCATTTCTGAAGAATCACGGTATCACCTGCAGTCGTAGCGGCCACTTTGGTTCAGAGGGAAAAAAGAACTGGAACAAAGGAACGGCGGGCACTGGATTATGTAAAGCCAACCAAGGCAGCTTTAAGAAGGGCAACGTTCCTGGGAATGTTAATCCGATGTATACGGAGCGGCTAAGTAAGGACGGCTACATCGAGATAAAAGTCCCGATCCCCAACCCCTACACCTCTGCTAAAACACGTTACATGCATAAGCACCGTTGGATTTGGGAACAAGCTAACGGGGCCGTACCCAGGAGTAAAGTTGTCATTTTCTTTGATGGGAATCGAAGCAACTTTGCTATTGATAACCTGGTACTGATCACCCGTCGAGAACTGGCGATTTTAAATAGGCGTGGTTACTTCAGTGCGCCAGCAGAACTAAGACCGACGATCTGGAACCTAGTGAAGCTGGAAACCACAACCATGAACAAAGAGCTGTCAGACGGCAATAAAACCCATCGGGAGCTAGTGCTGGAAACGATTGAAACACCGTCCACTTCTAGGGAGATATCAGAGAAAACAGGTATACACCAAACCCAGGTCTGCACGGTGTTGTGCTCGCTCAAAAAACAGGGGTTGGCTAAAGTGGTAGGAAGCACCACCCAGAACGGTCGATCACTGTATTTATGGGCCCTTTAACCCTACGGGTAAACCCTATGCTTCATAGTTGGCTGCAATAAAATGTTCTTTCCGAGAGTCATTCGTATTCAAGAACCCAGCACACCTCATCTTCAACGCGGTCTTGGCCAGTATAAAAACTTTCAACAAAATACTGGCCAGGTTCCAGATTATACGCAGAAATGGCTTCGAGATAGCCGTCGTTTTCCAGGCTATTGATGCGGCTCTGCAAGTCATCCTCGGTATACATGGTTTCAATACGCATGAGTTGCTCCTTCAAACAGTCATCAAAACGACTCAAAAGCGCTAAAGGGCAGGATTCTTTTTGCCTAAAACTAAGACTACTTACTTATAGAAAAATTCACATTATAGGGAGCCAATCAATTGAAATCGGGCATTACAAGATCGCAGCGGGCACAGGGCCCCACCATTTAGAGATAGGAATAGAGCTTTCACTTATTTTTGACCCGAAAATCACATACTCATTTATTGGTAAGTGTCAGACCCTGTTTGAATTACTTGTTTTTATGCCTTCCGACTTTGGCCCTTCGTTTGGCTAAAATCCTATCAAACCAATTCAATGTTCGTTGGGCTTCATAGGCGTTCTTATTGGCAGCTTGATTGAATAACTGCATAGCTTTTACTTTATCTTGCCCAACATATCGGCCATGCCAATAGAGCTTTCCAATCCAATACACGGACCGATGATGTCCTTTCTTTGACGCACGTTTAAACCATTTCAAGGCCTTAGCGTCATCACGCTGCTGATACGCAATATACCCTAGGCTATACATCGCCCTCGTATCACCTTGGTGGGCAGACTTTTTGTACCAAATTTCTGCTCCCTCAATATCTCTATCGACACCAACACCATTCAGATAATACCAACCCATAGCGAGTACCGCGTCGTGATGCCCTGATCGTGCGGCTTCAGCACAACAAATGAACGATAACTCCTTATCTTTTGTGACACCGGTACCATCTAAAAAATGAAGCAACTGGTTGTATAGTGAATTTGGAGTTCTGGACGCCCAGTGCTGCCACTGATCCCTATAGGATTTAAGTGTCCAGCTACCTTGCTGGTGAAATTTGAGGTCTTTATCGTATACATATTTCGAGCATGTCACTTTCCAAACCTCCAATGTTAAATGCTTTAAAGATAATCCCAGCCTTCTAAACTGTAGTCAGAAGACTGGGAATCAGACATAGGAAATTATCCTATATCTGGCCATATCATTTAGATAGGAAGAGAGAAAGGATGTTATTGTGAACGCCCGGTTTCGGCCCAAAGGGGGCACTTAGGGTCTGTGGCTACGGCAACGGTTTTTGCCAGCCAGAAACATGGAAGCGGACGCTGGTTTCACTGTTCTGAATGTTCGGTAACGGCAAGAGCTGCGACAAAGCCGCCATAACAAAGGAGTAGGTTTGAGCGGCTGCCTACGGCTCTGCACGCCCCTAAGCGGTCACTCGCGGGGCATCTCCATGTGCGGCTCTAGTCGGCCCAAAGCATAGGTAATCGGGCTGACGTTCACCTTCAAGCTTTCAGTAAACTGTTAGTACACGAACAGCCCTGGAGGACTTAATCATGAGTTTTCATACCGCATTAGATGTTTCACTACGCTCCGTCGCTATCTGCATTGTTGATGTCTGTGATGCCATGCTAGAGGATTGTGAAACGTGCAGGCTATAGTAGGGGATGTATGTATCCTGAGTGGAGTGGACGTATCCACCGTGAAAGTGAGCCGTAAGCCTACAGCGACAGGCGCCATCGAGGAGGGATCAGCGTGGTATTGATCCATAAAATTGTACTTTATGGTTTACTGGGATTTGTTGGCATAAGTCTGTTGATTCCGGGGCTGATGGAGCTTCTAAAACTTGAGCCGGGAAATCCGGGTCTGATGCTTATCAGCACTGATGCTAAGAATCAGTTTAGGGCGTTATACGCAATGATGGCAGGGGTAGGTATTCTGGCACTCTGGGCCTGTATGGATCTTGAAGACGCACGCAAACTTGTGCTGGGCTTGGGCGTTATCATGGCACTAACAGCAGTTGCTCGCGGCTATTCAATCTTCGTTGACGGTGTGCCGAGTGTTATCAGCCAGCTTTATCTTTTCACAGAGACGGTTTTAGCATTGGTATTCCTGCTATGGCCGCCTCCGGCCTAAAAGATTGGTACAGATAAAATTTGTGCAGCCAGGCAGCGATGCTATAAGGACGGTTCACCTCCCAAGTACGGTCATTCAAGACTGGAATGTTTGGCTCCGACCAGCGGAAAGAGTCGGCCCTAAGGAGGCACCCAAAACTCACAGACTTTGACACTATAGGGATGACCTACGGTCAATAAGCAGGCATCAGCCAGGCGGTGATTTGGATGAACAACAGCTTGTTCCTTCCTGTATGGGTGGGCACGGAACTGTACCATATGAACAGTAAACACAGCAGTCACCGTGTAATGGCTTGAGCAACGTGCCGCAACCTTCACATTCGTAGAACCACTGGCAAGCATCGGTGGGCATAGTTTCAGTTTTGGCATGACCGCACTTGGGACAGGTGATGGTCGACTCTAAAGTGATCTTGTTTTTCATTGCGGCTCGCCATACCCCGCCTTAACTTGGCACGCTGCTTTTTTTCGATCCTCGATAACCATCCAGATACCGCAGAGCACAATACCCGCTAGTGCAACATAAGAAAGCGTTTCCGAGACCGCCACATAGAGAGATAGAAAAAACAATACGGCTGAAGTTATAGAGAGAAGCTGGAGCACGCGGTTCTTTAGTAGCTTAAACGCTACGGCTTGCCCGATCACTGTGAGCAACACAAAAACTTGAGCGCCCCAGAAGAAATAGTTTTCAAACGGGGCAAGAGCCCCCATGCCGAAAATGGCGCCAATTGCGGCCAGTTTTGGAAAGCAAATCGGACAGGCCGCTGCCGCGAACAGCGAGCCTGTAACTCCGACTTTTTCGAGCTTACTTTGCAAATATCCCATTCACTCCCCCAAACATTAGCAGGTTAGAACTCTATTTGATTGGTTTTCCAATCCCAGCAGCCTCAAGAACCGACCTATCGATACCTCTATTGGTACAGCAGGCAGCCAGCTTTCCATCGACAACAACGGCGGGAACAGACTTGATACCCAAGGCTTTGGCACGCTTGGCAATATCATCATCGTGCATATTCAGGACAGTGATTTCACAAGAGGAACAGGCCATCTGTTTTACCTCCTCAATGGCGTCACTGCAAACAGTACAGCCCGCACTGAAGATTTCCACTTTACGTTGGGTAGCCATGGTGAATCCTCCCTTAAATGTTTAATCGTCGCCTCATTTCAGACGCCCGCATCACGCTTATTCAACCCATCCAGAATGGGGCACTCACTACTTGGCCCCTCGCCACTACATTTGTTGACCAGCCTTATCAAAGACTCCTTCATCCGCGCTAACGCAACAAGCTTCCGATTGATTTCCTCGATTTTTTGACGGCCATGCTCTTTGACCTCAGCACAAGAGCCAGCAGGGTCATCCTTCAGCAAGAGCAACTGATGTATTTCATCCAGCGTAAAGCCCACTTCTTTAGCGCAAGCGATGAATTCTATACGCTCCAAAGACATGGAATCGTATAGACGATAACCACTTTCGGTTCGGCCAGTGGGGGCAATCAACCCCTGCTTCTCATAGAACCTAATCGCGTCAGCCGTAAGGCCGCAAGCAGTGGCTAGTTTTCCAATAGTGATGAGCTTCATTACATGTAACCTACCTTGTAACTCAAGTATAAACCCTAGAGTTAGGTCTAAGGTCAAGGGGGCGGATAATGTATGTTGGGATCAGCTATGATCCATGCGTTCAGGGTATTATCTTGCCCTGCTCACCCAAGACGAATGTCGGCTTCGTGTCCAGGCCCTGTGAAAACGTAGAGACGATGAGAGCGTCAGCCAGTAAGGGCCGAATTACTCTTCCACGAAGCGATATCGAGCCTTATAGCTGGATTCTCTCCAGATGCGCCAAAACTTGCGTTAATAACATTCATGCCGTCGCTTGGTGGATTTATGAAGTGTAAAAAGGCCCTTATCAGGCCTGTATTGCACCGATCAAGGCCTTGGCCCCCAAGATGGTGATAACTCGCTTAATGTTGTAAGCCAATATGTGCAAGCTCATCTCAGTACTGACTTTCTTAATCGTTCGCGCCTGAAAGTGGGTCGATCCCATCCAAGATTTAATGGTGCCAAACGGATGTTCCACCGTGGATTTGCGGATCAGCATCATCTCGGGATTTCGCTTCAGCCTTTCCTGTGCCGCGTCGAGAATGGCTTCGTGCTCCCAGCGTGTAACACGTCGTTGTTTGCTCGGTGTGCATTGCGCTTTGAGGTGGCAAGTCTGGCAGTTTGAACTCCAGTAGCGGTGCATCTTTTTGCCTTTCTCCTCCGTCGTCATTCGCCATTTCAACCGATCATTGGCTGGGCAGAGGTACTCATCACGCTCGGCAATATAGTGGAAATCCTTCTTGCCGAAGCGCCCTGCGGCTTGGCTGCCAGAAGTTTCTGGCTTAGGCACATAGGTTGTGATACCGGCTTCAGCGCAGGCCAGCAGCTCGGTTCCGTTGAAGTACCCACGATCAGCAATCACGGTTAAGTCATCGGTTTGAATGACCTCCCTGGCTTGAACCGCCATATTGGCCAGCTGGTCCCTATCATTACCGACGTTCGTAACTTCATGGGCTAGGATCAGGTGGTTTTCCGTATCCACTGCTGCTTGCAAGTTGTAACCGACAGTCCCTCGGATTTTGCCGCTGGCCGACATGGCCCGAGCATCAGGGTCAGTGATCGAAATCTGTTTGTCGGGTGTTTGCTCCAGCAGAACCTCCTGCTCTTTCAGCTCTCGCATCTTCTTCTGTAGCGCTGCGATCTTTTCCTTTAGCTCGGGAATGTTGGCTTCTGTCCCTGGCCGCTCATCTAAATCCGCGCAGTCCAGCTGGACGAAATACCGATCAATGGCCTTGTCGATCTGCTCCATCCTGCGCTTGAGTTTGCCCCGAGTTAGGTTCTTTTCACGATTATTGACGGCTTTGAACTTACTGCCGTCGATGGCCACAACCGCCTGGGAAAACAAGTTGAGCTGTCGGCACAAGACAACAAACTCACGACACGTTTTGCGGATGGCCCGGCCGTGATCTTTCCTGAAGTCAGCGATCGTTTTGAAGTCTGGCGTCAGTCGTCCGGTTAACCACATCAACTCCACGTTGCGCTGGGTTTCTCGTTCAAAACGACGACTGGACTGGATGCGATTTAGGTAACCGTAGATGTATATCTTGAGCAGCGTTGAGGGGTGGTAACCGGGGCGGCCCGTAGCCTGGGGTTGTGCTGTTTCAAACCCCAGAGAGAGCAGGTCTAGCTCATCAACGAAGGCCTCAACCACACGGACAGGTTACTTTCCGTGACGTGGTCATCGAGTGTTTCGGGAAACAGCGTGCTCTGATATCGGTGAACTCCGGTGATGAAACGCTTCACATCGATTCCTCGCAGCAACTTTGGTACGAGTATATCTACTTATGCGTTTTCACACAGTCTGTGTCGTAACCGGTCATTTGTAGAGGTTGGAATAGAGGTAAGCATCAAGCCTCCCCATCACGGGCAGTCGGATGGGGAACGGTACTCACCAATAATGTCCTCTAATCTCGCCCACCACGCTTTATAGGCCTCTGCCTGCTCTTCAATATAGTCGTGATGATCGTAGGTCTGCCACTCACCAGGTAACGTATGCCCGAGCATAATCTCGGCTACATGCGGCTGAGTCAGCTTTGAAAAGTTGGTTCTAGCAGTTCTTCTCAGGTCGTGAATAGACCAGTGTTCCATATGATACTCATGGTTACGCTTCAGCCACTGCATCACGTTGTAGGGCAGCGCCAGCGGCGCCCCTGTACCCATTGGCTCAGATGATCCCGAATTGGTAAACGCATACTTGCCGGCGCTAAGACCGAAAGCCTCATCGATCAGCGGCTTTATCTCATCAATGATGGGTCGAATAATCGGCTTACCTGACTCACCGCCCGTCTTGTGAAGCTCGGCCGGAACCGTCCATATGCCTTTTTCCATATTGAAATGGGTTTTATAGGCAGACCTGAGCTCGCCGTTGCGACATCCAAACACCAGGCATAGTTTGACGAATATTTGGTTTTTGCGGCTCATGCGTGAGTTTTCGAGCGCCTCCCAGACATACGCGACTTCCCTATCACTGAGAACGCGATCACCCTTCTTCTTTTTGATACCAAGATCAGCTCTGGCGTTGATGTCGCTCAGCACATTAAAAGGAACGATCTTGCGGCGAGCTCCCCATGACAGCATCTGCTTACTATTGGTCAGCACTCGCGAAGCTATGCCAGACCTTTTCTTGGCTAGTTCATCCAGCACGAGCATCCAGGCATCAATACTTATTTTGTCGGCCTGTAGAGATCCTAGCTTGGGAAGCACATGCAATTCGAAGCTGCGCTTTATATCAAAGTGACCTTTCTTGTTATCAATGCAATAGCTGTTGTACCAGCGATAGAACAAATCAGAGAGGGTGTCAGCTTCGATTACAGCCTTCTTTTCAATCAGCCTAACCACTCGCGGATCATGCCCTTGCTCAAACTCAGCACGCAGCCGCTCAGCTTCGTCTCTGGCTTCCTTAAGGCTTATCAGGGGATAGCTTCCAAGATCCAATCTGGCAGGCTTTCCGGCGTACCGATATCGAAGCTGGAACGTGATTTTTCCTTTCGCAGAGACACGAGCACCCATGCCTTCACGATCAGCTTTTTCAAGCACCTTATCGCGAGCCTTTCCCTTGTTGGCCTTTAACCATGCGTCTGTGAGCGCCATCACCTACCCCGCGCGTACATAATTTCTTCATGCAGAAAGCCATAAATAAAACTATGTACTCAGATCTGTACACAATTATTATGGCTATTGCTGTCTTATTATGTCGTAGGGTGTCGTACAAAAGAAAGGGCTAAGCTAGAAATAACAAGAACTTTAGGGGAGTTTATGACGGTGGTAGTCGGAGGGTGTCTTACAGGGTTATATTTGGGCGGGAAATGATGGCAAAGGTGCGTCTACGGAAAACTTCAGAATCAAGCTGGCTCATTATTCGACTGCAATATACTGGAACAAATTGATTACGATAACTAAGGATAATCTCTATCTTTAGCGACCATGATTAGGAGACCCTTCGAGTTCGGAGCTACATACTCAGCTCCTCGCCGCTCGGATTAAAAGCTCTAACTCCAAAGAGTTAAAAGCCCATCCCCACAAGGGCGGCCATTATAGCGTCTCCGCACCACCACTGCATAGCTGCATTCATCGCCGCTGATAAACTGGTGCATATAAATCCACCAATAAGGCCAAATTGAGGGTTGCCTATTTTCTACCCAGAAAAGCGACCCGCCTTATATGATCCCTAAAACTCCTGTACAATTGCGATCCGTCAACGTTAGACAGGTCCTTTCAGATATTTTCTGCTGATTTCCATGCCCCGATTTATTTTGACCGCAATCCCCGTGACATTCCTCTGAGGTTATTGATGTTTCAACTCGCTGTTCGATCTACTCGCAATCTTAAAACCGATGTACTGTCAGGATTAACTGTGGCCCTTGCCCTGGTCCCCGAAGCTGTAGCCTTTGCCTTTGTCGCGGGAGTTGAACCACTGGTAGGGCTCTACGCAGCTTTCATGGTGGGATTGATCACGGCCTGTATCGGCGGCCGTCCTGGTATGATCTCTGGCGCGACCGGCGCACTGGCCGTCGTTATGGTGTCGTTGGTTGCAGATCATGGCGTCCAGTATCTGTTTGCCACGGTTGTTCTGATGGGAATCCTGCAGATCCTGGCGGGGATACTGCGGCTGGGTAAATTTATCCGCATGGTGCCTCACCCCGTCATGCTGGGTTTCGTCAACGGCCTCGCCATCGTTATTTTTCTGGCCCAGCTCAGTCAATTTAAGTTTATCGATAGTGACGGCAGCTCGCAGTGGTTGAGCGGAACACCGCTGTATCTTTTATTAGGGCTGATCGCTCTAACCATGATTATTATTCGTTTTCTACCCATGATCACCCGGGCAGTCCCATCATCTCTGGCAGCTATTATTACTGTTAGCCTGCTAGTCTCTTTCGCTGGACTGGACACCCGTACCGTGGGCGAAGTCGCTTCCATTGCCGGCAGCCTGCCTGACTTCAGCATCCCCGCCGTGCCATTAAACCTGGACACGCTAATTATCATCCTACCCTACGCTATCATTCTGGCCGCTATCGGACTCATCGAATCATTGCTGACGCTTACCCTGATCGATGAAATTACCAGCACTCGCGGTCGCGGGAACAAAGAATGTGTCGGCCAGGGCGTAGCCAACATCGTCACTGGTTTCTTTGGTGGCATGGGCGGCTGCGCAATGATTGGTCAAAGTATGATCAATATAAATTCCGGCGGCCGTGGACGGGCATCAGGAATTACCGCAGCTCTCTCGCTGCTGGCGTTTATCCTGTTTGCATCATCTCTGATTGAGCAGATTCCAATTGCCGCTTTGATTGGCGTGATGTTTATGGTGGTACTGGGTACCTTCGAATGGTCCAGTTTTCGAATTCTCGGCAAAATCCCTAAATCCGATGCCTTCGTACTGATACTAGTATCCGGGGTAACTGTTGCTACCGATCTGGCAATTGCCGTTGTGGTTGGCGTTATCGTTTCTGCCCTAGTCTTTGCCTGGGACCATGCCAAACATATTCGGGTAGTCACCAGCCACGAAGGGGAAACAAAGATATACCGCTTGCATGGGCCAATATTTTTCGGCTCCGTGAATAACTTCCTGGGACTATTCGATCCGAAAAATGATCCGGACGATGTTGTTATTGAATTCCAGTATTCTCGGGTATCAGATCATTCAGGATTGGAAGCAATCGACACCCTGGCAGAACGCTATATCAGCGCTGGCAAGAGGCTGCACCTTCGACACCTTAGTCCCGAATGTCAGAAACTGTTGCGCAAAGCGGGAGATCTGGTAGAAGTGAATGTCGTTGAAGATCCAAAGTATCATGTTGCCACTGATACTCTGGCTTAAGTAAGACTCGAAAAACGACCGGGTAGAAAGACGCTACCTACCCGGTTAACTCTATAGCTAAGGCGGGCGACTACTCCGACCGTCCTAGCATCTGCTCGTAGACGAAGCCTGATATATAAACCCGCTCTTCATCGGTCACATCAACAAATTGAACGCCGTACTGATAGCCATCTCTCAATTCACTGATGTTACGGACGATTGCCTGTATCGTAACCTTTTTTCTAACCCCATCTACCTCAATCGTAAAGCAAATAGATAACTTACTGCCCGCTGCCGCTAGGGGATTATGGCAGTGGATCTTTGCGCCGCCACTACTGACATCCATAATCAGTCCTTTGCGGGGCCAATCTCCGTGCAGAGTTCCCGTTTGATACTCGCTAATCTCCGCTCTTAAATTCAACCTCACCCGATTAGCCTGACGAATGGCCACGGCTTCAAATGTAGATGGATAAGACAAATGACTATAGAGATAAGGCAAACGGCGACTGCATATCACCTGCGTTTGAAAGCCGCAGGCATACTTTCCGGCGATTAAACGAACTTTCAAAATCTGCCCTTCTGGCAGAAAAAACTCCTTACCTTGGATTTTCGGAGCGCTAACAATCAAGCTGCCACTCTCAACCAGACCAATCAACTTAACCGGGTAGCGTTTGTTATTTGACAGCGACTCCATACTAAAGGAATCCCCGATCGCAAGGTTAAGGTCACAAAATCTCTCGGGAACAAGCTTACTCCGGATCACTTAACCCTCCGTGTTTGGTCGAATATTACGCAAAGTAAAAGTCATATAGATTGAAACTGCTCTAATGCCAAATCCGTTAAACACAACTTAAACAACACCGCATCTTCACGCTTCCCGAATGCGGCTGGGTAATAGTGCCGACGTACTCCGATCTCCTCAAAGCCCTGAGCACGATAAAACCCAATAGCTGACAAATTAGATGATCGGACTTCCAAAAACAAAAAACCCACCCCTTTTTGCTGCAATGCCTTCACCAGGTGGATCAGCAACCTCTGACCAAAACCTTGCTTCTGCCTGTTGTTATCGACAGCTATCACCAAAAGATCAGCGTCACCGCCACCATGACTGCAAAACGCATAGCCACTGACAATCCCATCGACCAAGATAACAAGTCCAAGCGCCCCGCCACTCATCATTTTTTCTAGCTGAGAAAGACTTTGAGGATATGAAAAAAGCCGTTGCTCCAATGCAGAAATAGCATCCAGATCTTGTAGCGATGCTGCGCGCATTTGCACAGCAACAGTCAAGTCGCTGTCGTCACCAGGTGCCCTAACTCTCAACGCTTAACAACTGTTTCAATTTAAGCAACTGATGCCATAACTCACGTTTCGTACCTGGCACCCGCATCAACTGATTCAAACTAACAGACGCCAGTACGGGTCGGTTATTGAGCATTATCGGTGATATCAATTCATACTCAGGTTTTTGCTGCAAGCCAAAGCGCCAAGCCTGCTCACCCAGCAACAACAACGGTATGCGGGCAGATGATTGCATACGAGAAAGCAGGTTCGCCACCCCAGCCTGCGCTACCTCGACACCCTGATCAACATGACTGCTATTGACCACTGGCCATGCCAACAACTGGGTATGAGCGCTACCGGAGCCTAGTCCGACGGACATCAATATACGTTCTAGTAACTGCTGGTGAAGAGCGGTCATCCCCTGCAGCACATCAAGGGGAAGCTCATTAACAACCAAGCAATCGCCAAAGGCGATAACAGCAAGACGAAACCGTGGGACACTGCCTATATGAGGCTCATTAGCGACCACTTCTTTGGCTCTAGCAGCGTCATCGCCACTAGCTATCTTAGATTGCGATAGAGCCTCAACAGGAGACCCCGCAGCTGTAGATATTTGCACAGAGGCGACTGTCTGAGCAGCCGTGGAATGGCCATCGGCGGCTGGCTGAGGCAAGCGCGAGCCGCTTTCCGCAGTTAGCGGCTCCGATAACAACTCCTGAATCGCCGAAGTAGCAGCTCTAGCACGGCTCCCAGTGCCAGACGTCACTGAACCGTTTGAATTTGATACGACAGAATTAGTGACAGCAGAGTTTGCTATAGATCCTTCAGAAGGGCCACTAACGATGGGTTTAGCAGCCTCCGCATCTTGCGCACGCCACTGCCATTCAGCAGAACAGGCAGCCCCCGGCAAAGATCGAACCGGCAGCCAGGGGGTAATCCCCATCGCTGCCAGATATTTTTGCCGGTACTGCTCCTGAACCGCGGCTGAGGTCATCGGTTATACCTGAGGATGTGCCTTTTCAATGGATGAATCCAAAAGATTGGCCGCATGTAGATAAGCTTTAGCCGAGGCGATAACGATATCTGTATCAGCGCCAAGACCATTGACCATCCGCCCACCTTTTTCCAGCCGTACGGTTACCTCTCCCTGAGAATCGGTACCACTGGTGATGGCATTAACAGAATACAACTCCAAAGTGGCATTGGTATTGACGATACTTTCAATTGCCTTATAGGCGGCATCTACCGGACCACTGCCGGAGGCCGAAGCCGTTTTCTCTTCACCATCAACAACCACCACCACATCGGCCACTGGTATTTCACCGGTTTGCGAGGTCACCTTCAAAAAGCTCAGGCTAAAGCGCTCATTAAACCCAGAAGTTTTGGCGTCGCTGACTAAAGCCTGCAGATCTTCATCGAAGATCTCATGCTTTTTATCCGCCAGATCCTTAAAACGAGCAAAGACAGCATTCAACTCCGCATCAGTTTCAAAGATGGTTCCCAATTCTTCCAGACGAGAACGGAAGGCATTACGGCCAGAGTGTTTACCCATGACCATCTTGTTGGTGTGCCAGCCCACATCCTGAGCCGTCATGATCTCGTAAGTTTCGCGATGTTTAAGCACACCGTCCTGGTGTATACCGGACTCATGAGCAAAAGCGTTCGCACCAACAATGGCCTTATTTGGCTGCACGGGGAAACCAGTGACGCCGGAAACCAGACGTGAGCAAGGTACGATCTGAGTCGCATCAATACCGGTTTCTAACCCCAAGATGTCATGACGAGTCCGCAATGCCATCACCACCTCCTCCAACGAGGCATTACCAGCACGCTCCCCCAGACCATTGATAGTACATTCGATCTGACGAGCACCGTTATTTACCGCCGAGAGCGAGTTAGCTACCGCCAATCCCAAATCATTGTGACAATGAACAGAGAACACCGCTTTATCTGCATTGGGAATACGCTCGATCAACTGCCCGATGGTACGACCGAACTCTTCCGGCACCGCATAACCAACCGTGTCAGGAATATTAATAGTGCGTGCACCGGCATCGATGCAAGCCTCAATAATGCGACACATAAAGTCCAGTTCAGAGCGACTAGCATCCTCCAGCGAAAATTCCACGTCATCAATTAGATTGCGTGCTCTTTTTACAGCATGAACGGCTTGCGCCACCACCTGGTCTGGCTGCATTTGAAGCTTATACTTCATATGAATTGGCGAGGTAGCAATAAAGGTATGGATACGCCCGGAGTTGGCATTTTTCAGCGCTTCACCGGCACGATCGATATCGCCATCCAACGCCCGAGACAAACTGCAGATGGTGCTATCTTGAATACTGTCAGCGATCGCTTTAACGGCTTCGAAATCCCCAATGCTGGCAATAGCAAATCCGGCCTCGATTACATCTACACGCATTTTTTCCAGAGACTTGGCAATTCTTAGCTTCTCATCCTTGGTCATGGATGCGCCGGGACTCTGTTCGCCATCTCTTAAAGTGGTATCAAAAATAATTACACGGTTGTTGCTCATAACCAGACTCCAAACCGACTTCCCTTAACAGGGAAATCTTAAAATACAATGCTGTGTTCTACGGAAAACTAAACGATGATAGATTTACTGATGCAAGGATTAACGGCCCTTACGGCAGTCGTAGGAATAGAGGACGGGCTACCTGATAGATTGCGCCGAGAGCAGAGGAACGACCCGCCGTGGCAGTCGTTAAATGTCTAAATGTGAATTGCATGGTTACTCAATCGTCAGAAACGCTATAGATTGACGTTAATATAACGTTAAAATCTTGCTTTGCAAACATGTTTGAAAAATGGCTCTAATACGATTCAATATCCACCCAGAGTGGCACTTTGATTGTCTCGCTTCACAGCTCACCATCGATAGGAATTATGACCGATGCCTAAGCACTCAAATAACTCTAAGGCCAGTGCACAGCTGAATTTTGACCACGCCATCGACCGCAGTAAAAGCGCTAGCCAGAAATGGTTAAAATATCAGGGCCAGGACGTTCTACCGATGTGGGTAGCCGATACCGATTTCCTGTCACCACCATCGGTTCTAGAAGCGCTCCATGAGCGCATTGACCATGGTGTATTTGGATACACTTTACCGCCAGCGGAACTGACCGAAGCGGTCATCGAACGATTCCAGCGACTATACAACTGGTCCCTACAAGCAGAATGGTTAGTATGGTTACCTGGGTTGGTATGCGGCCTCAACCTAGCTTGCCGAGCCAGTGGTGACACCGGTGATTCGGTAATTTCTCCGACCCCCATTTACCCACCCTTTATGTCGGCCCCACGTCTATCGGAGCGAGCACTGATCCAGGTCCCTATGACGTTGCTTAACGGCCGCTGGCTGCTGGATTTTGAAGCGCTGGAACGGGCGATCACTGCGGACACCCGCTTAATCCTGTTCTGCAATCCACAGAACCCAGGCGGCAGCTGCTACCGCAAGGAAGAGCTGGAACGACTGCTGGATATTTGCCAGCGCCATGACCTACAACTGTGCTCCGACGAAATCCATTGTGATCTGATTCTAGAACCCGGAGTTAAGCATATCCCCATCGCCAGCCTGTCACCCCAGGCAGCGCAGCGAACCATCACCCTGATGGCGCCTAGCAAGACTTACAATATCGCAGGCCTTGGCTGTTCATTGGCCATTATTCCCGATAAAGCATTGCGTCAGCGTTTTAACAGGATCAGGAAAGGGATTGTTCCGGACGTCAATTTGCTGGGTTATACCGCTGCGCTAGCGGCATACCGGGATGGGGATGAATGGAATCAAACCCAGCTGAATTATCTGCGCGCCAATCGCGATTATCTAGTGGCTGAGATTAACCAGATACCGGGACTAAAACTCGAACCTTTTGAAGCCACCTATCTGGCTTGGATTGACGTTTCCGGACTTGGGCTAAAAAACCCACCCGCATTCTTCGAACAAGCAGGCATCGGCATGTCCCCAGGAATCGATTTTGGTGACAAAAACTTTATGCGCCTGAACTTCGGCTGTACCCGACAATTGCTAGAAGAAGCGGTCCGGCGGATTAAACAGGCAGTGGCTAACTAATACGGATAGGTTGCGCGTAGCCGCAACTTAATCTGATTGCTGTTCAACAAAAAAACCAGATGGGTGCAGCGCCATTATAGCGCTGCGGACAATCAAGCCCGACTCACGGGAAAAGGCAGCACCTCGTCAATATGTGTGCAGCCGCTGATTAGCATCAACAGCCTATCAACCCCCAACGCAACGCCCGCACAATCCGGCATTCCGGCTTGTAACGCTGCTACCAGGTGATGATCCGTAGGCAGTGGCACCAAACCCATCTGCTGGCGTTTTAACTGATCACCGGCAAAGCGACTGGCCTGCTCAGCAGCATCGACCAACTCAAGGTAACCATTAGCCAACTCCAGTCCGTTGATGAAAAGCTCAAACCGTCGGGCCACCAGAGCGCCGCTATCATCGACAGAGACCTGCGCCAGCGCGGCCTGAGACGCCGGATAATCATAAATAAACGTAGGTTGTTGCAACTCCGGTTCAATCAAATGACTAAACAGCAGATCCAACCAAGCATCCCGATCTTCTAACGCCATATCGTCGACATCCAGTCGTTCAACAGCCAATGCTTGCAGCTGCGCCGCAGTTGCTGGATGTGGATCAATACCGAGATACTGCTGAAACGCCTGTCGATAGCTTAATTTTACCGCAGGCCCGCAACCAGCAACTTCGAGCAACAGCGCCTCTACCTCGACCATCAACTGCTGTGCATCAAACCCGGGGCGGTACCATTCCAGCATGCAAAATTCGGGATTATGGCGGCGGCCAGACTCACCATTGCGGAAAGACTTTGCCAATTGATAGATAGCTCCACTGCCCGCTGCCAGCAAACGTTTCATTGCGTATTCCGGGGAGGTCTGCAGAAACAGCGGTAGCCCCTGATTTTGTCCTGGGCCTTGAAATTCAGAGCACATTGGCTGCAGGTAGGGATCAGAGACTGCGGCAGCTGAAAGTACCGGAGTATCCACCTCCATCACCTCCCGTACGGCGAAAAAGGCCCTGATCGCTCGATATAGCTGTGCCCGTTGTCGAATCAATTGCAGCGATGCGGATGGACGCCAATCATTCATGATGGAAAACCTCAACAGGAGTCGTTAGGGCCATATAGCAAGCAGACCGGAGGCTCCCGGCCTGCTATGTTGCAGTTCAGACACCAGGGTCTGATGCAACTCTGCAGGAATGCAGCGAGGAACCGATTAAGCCCGGCTAACGTATTCTCCGCTGCGGGTATCGATTTTCAAAATTTCACCTTCATTGATAAACAAAGGTACACGTACCACAGCACCCGTACTCAATGTTGCAGGCTTGGAACCACCTTGCGCAGTATCGCCCTTGAGGCCAGGATCTGTTTCCGCAACGGCCAACTCAACGAAATTAGCAACAGTCACCAGCAGCGGCGCATCATTAAACAGCGTAATCACACTGACATCCTGTTCCTTTAACCACTTAGTGGCATCACCCACAGCAGCCTTATCAGCAGCGAACTGCTCAAAAGACCCATCAGTCACCATGAAATGCCAGAACTCTCCATCGGTGTAGAGATACTCCATGTCACGTTCCATCACGTCAGCCGCTTCCAGGGATTCATTGGATTTAAACGTGCGTTCCCAGATCTTGGCATTTCGAAGGTTGCGCATCTTCACTCGAGTGAAGGCTTGCCCCTTTCCAGGCTTGACGAATTCGACATCGACCATGGAACAAGGGTCACCATCGACCATCACTTTAAGACCTGACTTGAATTCATTGGTAGAATAGTTGGCCATTTTCCCTCACCAAATTAACTGTCTGAACCCTGAACGAGACTGAAAAATGAGATTGCTCAATTTCCAGTCTCCCAAACCAGGGAAAAAGGCTAATGATACCCTGAACGAGAGCCACTGTGCATACAAAGTCGTTAAAGCTTATTAGCCAACCCAGTTGGCAGCAAATCCTAGCCAGCTCGGTTTCTGATCCTCGAGAGCTATTGCAGCGCCTGCAACTGCCGGAGGAGCTGTTAACCACGATGACATCAGCCCACGGTGAATTTGCGGTGCGAGTACCAGAACCTTATCTGCAACGCATAGAGCCTGGTAACCCCAAAGATCCGCTCTTACTTCAAGTTCTACCAAGGGCACAGGAGATGCTGCAGGTTGCGGGCTTTATCAAAGACCCACTGGCAGAACAGCAAGCTAACCAACATCAGGGCATCATCCACAAATACCAGGGTCGACTGCTGCTGATCATCAGCGGCGGCTGTGCTATCAATTGCCGGTATTGTTTCCGCCGTCATTTCCCCTACGGTGACAATCAGCTGGGCAAAGAGGAATGGAGCCAGGCATTGGACTACATTCGCCAGGATTCCAGCATTACAGAGGTTATTTTTAGCGGCGGCGACCCCCTAGCGACCAGTGATCAGCGCCTAGCCTCGATGATCAACGAACTGGATCAAATCCCCCATCTGAAGCGATTACGAATTCATAGCCGTTTACCGGTCGTCATTCCTCAGCGTATTACTGAAGAGTTACTCAATACGCTGCAGCAAAGCCGCCTCGATAAAGTACTGGTCACTCATATCAACCACCCTAAAGAGCTGGATCCGATATTTAAGGAAGCCATGAGTCAGTTAAAGCTCGCGGGCATCACTTTGCTCAACCAAAGCGTGCTATTGAAGGATATCAACGATAACCATGAAACCCTCTGCGAGTTAAGCGAGTCGCTGTTCGAAGCGGGCATCCTTCCTTACTACTTGCACTTATTGGACCCGGTCGCTGGAGCCAGCCATTTCGATGTTAATGAACAACAGGCCAGAAAACTGGTAGGCCAACTCTGCGATCAACTGCCAGGATATCTGGTGCCAAAGCTGGTTAAAGAGCTTGCAGGAGCCTCGGCAAAAGTCCCCCTGACACCGGTGCTAAAAAATTCTGGCTGATTGACCTTGCAATTCATCGGCTCTCGACCAGACTCAGGTCATAACAAGCACTAGCAAGGGGGACTTGTGATGAAGCTCTATGGACTGGCCGTCAGCAATTATTACAATATCGTCAAGCTGGCGCTGCTCGAAAAACAATTTGAATTCACTGAAGTCTATACCCCGCCTTCCGCTGAACCGGATTTACTCATCAATAGCCCGATGGGTAAAATCCCCTATTTGCAGGATGGCAACTTCTACCTCTCAGAATCTCAGGCAATTCTGTTTTATCTAGAACTACTTAAACCCAGCCCACGACTTTACCCCCTTGACCCAGCGCAATCGGGCCGCGCTCAACAGATCCACCAATTTGTCGACTTGTATATCGACGCCCCCAGCCGGACACTATTAGGCGCTGCCTACTTCGGCCAGGACACTACCCCTGAAAAAGTGGCTGAGGTCGGTAAAAACCTGAAACGTAACTTTTCAGCCCTAAGCCAGACTGTCAGTTTCGCACCCTTTATAGCAGGTACGGAATTGTCCCACGCAGACTTGGCCGCCTTTATGACTTTTAGTTTTTCCCAAGCCATCATGGAACGCCTGCATGGACCTGATCCACTGACCAGGCTTCCCGGAGTCGGGGCTTATATGGAAATGATGTCCGAACGACCCAATAGCCAACGAGTGCTCGAAGATCAGCAGGTGGCATTAGACAAGCTGCTTTCAGCCCAAGCCAGCTAACTTTCGCATTGTCGCTACTGGAACGGCCTCTACTCTTGCCAACAGCCTAACGATGAGTACTATTAGGCGATTATGGATGGAAATAGGACACGGAAATGAATACGTTAGCAAAAGCATTAGTGATATTCGCCACGGCAACTTTAGTTGCAGCCTGTACCCAGGAAGCACAAAACAAACTGGGCCGAGCCGTACAGAACTGGACCGGCACTAATGGCGTGTTAGAGGTCTACGCTGGCGACAAGCTAGTAAAGAAATTCATCCAGATAGATAAGCTATCCACAGCTTCCGGTACCAGCGACGACAAACCAAGACCTTACCGATTTGGCTACGGCGTCATGGACGAAAATTTCAATGGTGAAAAAGACCCCGGAGAGAAAAAAGTCTATTTTGAGTTCAGCGACTACTCCACCTCCTATATTTTCTACGAACACCCCTGATCCATGATATCCCAAGTTTTGCTGATTGCTGTCGCCGTCATTGGCGGTATCGCTGTCGCTCTGCAGGGTCAATTCATGGGCCTGATGGACCGTCAGATAGGCACTCTGGAAAACGTATTTCTGACCTTTGGTGTGGGCGGCATTCTAGCAGCCCTATTACTACTTGCGGTTCGCGGGGGCAATATCGGCCAATGGCAACAACTCCCCTGGTGGACCTTATCATCAGGTCTATTAGGGGTCGTCATTATCGCCGCGATAGGTTTCAGTGTCTCGCGTTTGGGCACACTAGCGGCCTTTACCCTGATCGTCGCCATGCAATTTGTAACAGCGGCGCTGATTGATCATTTTGGGCTGTTCGGGGCGGAAGTTAGACCTATCGATATCAGCAAGCTATCCGGTATGGGAATACTCATATTAGGGGTCTGGCTCACGGTACGATGAGGATCTGTTCTGGGTCAGTTCAAAAGCGCTATTCGTTACCTAGTATTAGTATTATCCCTTGAATTTGTGGAAGAATCAGCCGATAGCTTTATAGCTACAAGCAATTCCGAACGCGTTAACCACACTAACTGTTAAAACTGCCCCTCAGGTTTATAGAATGCGCACTGCCATTACCCTTGCTCTTTTAATATTCGCCACATTGATTCAGGCCGCTTCGATCACCGACCGCCTGCAGCAGCTAGTTGATCAGGGCAAGATGCTGGAAGCTTTTCAGCTGGCACTACCGCAGCTCGACGAGCAAGCAGGGAATCCGACCTTTGATTTGTTGTTCGGCATTGCCGCCATCGAAGTCGGCCAGGTCAATGAGGGTATTTTTGCTCTTGAGCGCGTAGTTTTTGTTGAACCAGACAATCACCGAGCACGATTAGAGTACGGACGCGGCCTTTATATCCTGGGTCAGGACGCGCTGGCGCGACAAGCATTCAACCACGTATTGGATAATGCCGATCCACCCGCGTCGGTAGTGACAAAGATCGAACAGTTTCTCGACGCCATCAGGCGCCGGGAAAGCCGC
This sequence comes from Motiliproteus sp., assembly GCA_036960175.1. Classification (GTDB taxonomy): domain Bacteria; phylum Pseudomonadota; class Gammaproteobacteria; order Pseudomonadales; family Balneatricaceae; genus Motiliproteus. The sequence continues at coordinate 25,654 of JBALWH010000018.1, forward strand.
TACCAGACGACGGCCAGTGGCTATGTTGGGCTGACCGCCGGTTACGACAGCAACATCAATAGCGCCCCGGGTAGCCAAATCACGCTGATTCAGTTGAACCAAGAGTCATTAGGCAAAGGGGACAATTTCTCTAATCTGATCTTTGGTGGCCAGGTATTCTATCCCGTCAGCAAGAATCGTAAGATTTACGGTCGCTGGGACTCCGTGGTCAGAGGCTACGAAGATGAACACGAACAGGACCACAGCAACCACAGCCTTACCATCGGTCATCAATGGAACCAGCAGCAACATCAGTTTGACCTCAGTTTCAACGCACAACGCTATATCCTCGATGACTCCAGCTATCGCACACTCTACGGTCCGACCCTGAGCTGGACCAAGGCCCTTTCCAAAGAGCTGACGATGCAGTTGGGAGGCTCCTGGCTGACCCTGGATCATCCGGACATCGGCAACCGGGACAGTCGCCAACTATTATTTAACGCCCGCATTTTCGGAGAGCTTGAATCGAACCAATCAGGCTATTGGTTTGTCGGCAGTTTCTACGGAGATGAGCGCTCGGACGATCAATCCATCGTCAGTCTCGGTTCGGTAGATCGCACCTTTATCGGATTCCAGGGAGGTGGGCAAATCACACTCTCCCAAGACCTGAGCCTGATCACCACGGCAACCATCCAAAACAGCAGCTACGAAAGCGACGACTGGCTTTACGGCATTACCAGAGACGATACCTACACGGCCCTCGATCTGGAACTCAAACAGTTGCTAGATGCCAATTGGCAGCTAAGTGCGAACCTTAATTTGAGCAGAAACCAGTCAAACATCGAACTCTACGAATACCATCGGAGGCAGCTGAGTCTGTCAGTACGTTATGAATTCTAAACGAATATTACCGCAGGGCTTTTTCGCCTGCCTGATCGGCCTGCTAATACTGCCTATTATCGGTCATGCCGAGAATGCACCCACTATCGGCAAGGTGCTCTTGAGCCTGGGACAAAACACGGTGATCTCTGCGGACCGACAAACACGTCGGCTAAAGCGACAATCCCAGTTATTTTCCGGCGACAGCATCAAGACCTCAAAAAATGGCCGCGTACAAATTCGCTTTACCGATGGTAGCCTGTTGTCACTGAAGTCTGATACTGAATTTGCAATCGATAGCTATAAGTTCAATAAGGCTAACCCCAATGATGGCAAAGCGGTCTACAAGCTAATCAAAGGCGGGATGCGCACCGTCACCGGATTGATCGGCCGCGAAGAAAAAGATGATTATGAAGTCAAGACCTCCGTTGCCACCATTGGTATCCGTGGCACTCATTACAGCCTGTTCCTCTGCGATGCCAGTTGCGCCAGCCAGACCAAACAAGCAAAAGGCCTGTACGGGGGGGTCGATCAGGGCGGCATACGCATCAGCAACCGTGCTAGCAGTACTGATATTGGCGTCGATGATTTCTTCCACGTGGGCGGGCAGGATCAAGCACTAACCCCCTTGCTGTCACCTCCTGAGCTACTGACGGAAGATGCAACTGAAGCCGGTGACAGCGGTGAAGATGAAGGCGAAACGCAAAATAAAACTGAAGAGAGCGAGACTGAAGAAAAGCAATCCCAGCAACAAGACGGCAGCGAAGCCGATGGTAACAGCGAAAAAGGCGATTCAGACACGACAGAGACCACAGTTACATCGGAATCCTCTAGCGATACTGAAGTAACGGGAACAGTTACTGACCCTACGGCTGGCGAAACCCTGACTGAGGCTTCATCCACCAGCGCTGAAGGCACCTCTGCTGAATCTACAACCACGGCTGACACCTCCACAGTAGCGATCACATCATTATCAGACTTTGACGCTGGCACGGTGACGTACACAGAGTCCTCAATTACCACTGATACTACGACGGTCACCACTGCTACCGCGATCCCTGCCAGCGATGCCAATACCACTTCTGGCACCACGACTAGCAACGTTATTAGTAGCACCTCCGTGCAAGCTCCTGACGGTGCAGTAGTAGGGGTTGCTCTGATCGATATTGATACCGAAGGGCTCCGTGGTGGCGGTGGTTCCTTCCTGGTCAGCAGCCAAAACACCCTGCTGCTTGATACCGTCAACGGCGCAGATAATATCCCCGTATTCGCCTCTGTTAAGGACAACTCATCCAGCATTGATGGCGATTCCTGCAACCCCTGTACCTTTGATGCCGGCAGCGCGACACTGTTGGATACCGGTGGTTTAGGCGGCGTTGGCAAAGGAGTCAACTGGGGCCGCTGGAATATAGGTTGGACGGTTACCGATAACGGCCAGGTTTCCAGCACTAAAGATAACTTCCATTTCATCTATAGCCCCAACCGCACCAGCGACACCACCGCCCGAAGCTTAACAGGCGTCTATCGTTTTAATCTGGCGGGAGGCACCTCCCCTGGCGATAACAACAACACCCTGGGCAGCTACACTGGCAATAACAGTATCGATATCGATTTCGATACCCACACCGTACTGGACGTCAACCTGCAGGTATTGATGCAAGATGGCAAGCTATACAGTGCCTCCATGCTTCACGACGTGGTGGCCTTTGAGCATATTCTTGCTCAGAACCACGTTGCTCTGGAGGGAACATGTACCGGTGGTGGCTGTGGCGGCCCAACCAACGTAAGAGGCGGATTTTCCATCGATTTTGTCGGCACGGCTGCCGAACGAATTATTAGTGCATGGGGCCTGGAAGAAGATACCTTCGGCGCTGGCTCTTCTGCTTTTGCCGTCAGCGGTGTTGCTGCCTACGACCAAGGAACAGCTCTTTCCGCCAGTACTTTCACCATCGCTCCACCGGATAGCATCTTATCCATTGCCTTCGCTAATAGCGGCCAAAATGGCGAAAGCGAAAGTATTCAGATCGAGTCTGGTTTCAACACCAGCATCGTACTGGATGCTAGTGGTGACTTTAAATATGCCCAGTTTGACTTACCCTTCGAAGTCACCGGAGATAGCTGCATAGGTTGTGAACTATCCAAAAGCACCGCCACTCTAGCCGACTCAGGCAGTCTCAACGACGCGGGAAAAGTCGTTAAATGGGGACGCTGGGATGGCACCTGGGTCGGCACCGGCAGCCGTGAACTGCAATCACCCGGGCCATTGCATTACATCTATAGTCAAAACAAAACACCCAATGCCACTGTATTGGCTAAAGCGGGATCAGGCACGATCAATTACAACTATGTGGCGGGTTCAGGCACTGCTCCGATGGATGAAACCGGCGCGACAGGAACCGTCAATGGCACATCCAGGGTGACCGTGGACTTTAATAGCATGAACGTCAGTAACGTACAGCTGGGACTGACTGTTAACGGTCGCACTATTACTGCCACTGAAAACACCGCCCAGAGCATCAACAACATCCTCAACAATCAACCGATAAAACTCATTGGCACCTGCAACGGCGGAGCCTGCAGTAGTACCCCAATGGTGGGTGAGATGCATCTAGATTTTGTAGGAACCGCTGCCGACCGCATGGTCAGCAGTTATGGAATGCATAGAGACAGCGCCAACCCTAACTTGTCAGTGAGCGGTACTGCGGTGTTTGATCAATAACCGGGCTATCAGTCGATCGTCAGTCGATCAGAACTGGCCAGTCGACACACCTGCCAACCCTTAAACAGGGCTTTGCATTCGGCCATCACCGCCGTTTCAAAGCCTGGCTTTATGTGACTAATATGCAGCACCGGTTTGGCTACCTGCACCGGCCACAAATCCAGATCTTTTTTTAACGCAGCGGGGGTGTAATGGCCACTAGAATCAGCAATCGCCTGCTGGTCACTGGGAAATGACACGTCAACTAGCAGCTGTTTCAGGTTATTAACGGTGGCAAGCGTTTGCCAAAATGCAGGAGCAGAAGTGGTATCTCCACTAAAGGCGAAAGCTCCCGTTGGGGATTCCAACAAATAGCCCAGGGTAGGTGTTGGATGATTAACCGCCAGCGCGGATACCTTTATATCACCAACATCAATGCTATCCCCCGCTTGCAGCTCCTGAAACAGCAACAAAGAACTACTGCCGGGAATTTCGGTGTAATCGGGCCAGACGGTCCAGTTGAAGATATGCTGTTTAAGGGCGGAAATCACCTCGGCGTTACCGTAGACTCGCAAAGGCTGCTGCATGCGCTCAAAAATGGTTGGCAGCATTAATGGTAAACAGCAAATATGATCCAGATGGGCATGGGTAATAAACAGATGTCGCAAATTCAACATTTCATCAGTCGTCAGCAACTCCAACCCGGTGCCAGCATCGAGTAAAATAGAGTCGTTGACTTTAAGGCAGGTGGTCTTTAAACCCGCGCCTATACCACCACTGCAACCTAATACCTGAACTTGCACTTTCTCTTTCATCCTATAGAGTTAAAGGCACATGACCTAATAATGACAGATAATCACTTATGGACAAAGTAGCCTCGACTGAAAACACGGCTCCCGCAGCAACGGACGAATTTTACGAAAAGCTAACGACGCTGATTCGCAAACTTCATGAAGCGAAAAGTTTCAGCGATGCTTTCGAGCATCTTGAGCCATCAATGCTGGATCTGTTTCAGGCCGACCGTATCAGTGTCTATCAACGTAATCGTAGCAATAAGGAGATATTTTGTCGCTTTAAGACCGGCAACGAGTTCCGCCAAATTCAATTACCCATCAGCCCCCGCTCATTGGCTGGATTCGTGGCCCTCAGTCGCAAGCCGTTGCTAATCTCTGATGTATATAACACCGAAGGACTAAAAAAACTTCACCCCCAGCTTAATTTTGATAGCAGCTTCGATCATAAAAGCGGTTTCAAAACCAAATCCGTATTAGTAGTACCGATTCTACACAACAAAGTACTGCTGGGCGTTTTGCAGATTATCAATCGTCGTGACGGCACCACCTTCAATGCTAAAGACCTGAAACGAGCACTAGAGCTAGCGCAGCTTATCGCCCAGAAGTTCCGCTATGATTTTGATGTCATGGACGGGCCTTTTGACTATCTGATAAAAACCGCCGCTCTGGATCAAGGAAAACTGGATCAGCTACTGGCAACAAGCAGTCGCGATATGCCCATCACCCGTTTGTTGAAGCGAGATGTTCAACTCAGCTCCCGACAAATTGGTGAATCCCTGGAGCGCTATTACCAGGTACCTTATCTGCCCTACGATCCTGATCAGTATCACTCTCACCCATTGCAGCAACAGATCAATATTTCCTATCTACGCAAGCAGACCGTAGCATTATTGGAAGGCAGTCATGGGCAGGTCATTATCCTTATCGATGACCCTAATGACAGTGCCCGCCTGATGGAAATCCAAAACGCGCTTAAGGGTCATGATTCTGAAATCTGTGTAGGCTTAGAACAAGAAATCCAGCAGTACCTTGGCGGCAGCGCTTTGGTCAGCGGTGACGGGGGTAATCTAGATACCATCGTCGGTGAGTTGGATGATATTGAAGAGTGCCATGATGACTCCTCCGCTGATGACTCGCTGTCTGAAGAAGCGCCCACAGTGGTACGCCTGGTGAACAGAGTATTGATGGACGCCAAGCGCCTCGGCGCCTCGGACATCCATATCGAGCCCGGTAAAGGCAAAGAACCGGCGCGAGTAAGAATGCGTATCGACGGGGTCTGTCAGGAAATCATCCAGATTCCCGCCAGCCATGTGCCGGCGACTATCTCCAGAATCAAGATCCAATCCAATCTGGATATCTCTGAAAAACGCAAACCTCAGGATGGTAAGTTCGGCATTCGCATCCAAGGCCAGCTATTAGAAGTGCGGGTTGCAACCGTTCCCACCGTTAACAACGAAAGCATCGTCATGCGCTTGTTAGCGACGGGAGAAGCCTTGCGTTTTGAGCAGTTGAACCTGCTGCCAGGCCCTGCCAAGACCATGGAAGCCATACTGCAACGCCCCCACGGGGTCATTCTGGTGGTGGGCCCCACCGGGTCGGGTAAAACCAGCACCCTGCACGCAGTCCTGGGTCGGCTTAATACCCCAGACAAAAAAATATGGACCGCAGAAGACCCGGTGGAAATCACTCAGCCGGGCTTGCAGCAGGTGCAGGTCAACCCCAAGATTGGTTTCGATTTTGCGGCAGCTCTTCGGGCGTTCTTACGGGCCGACCCCGATATTATTCTGATCGGTGAGATGCGCGACCGGGAGACCGCCCATATCGGCATTGAGGCGTCACTGACCGGCCACCTAGTGCTTTCAACCCTGCACACCAACTCAGCACCAGAAACCATCACCCGACTACTGGATCTAGGCATCGACCCGGTCAACTTCTCCGATGCCTGTCTGGGAATTCTGGCCCAGCGCTTAGTGCGTACCTTATGCCCTAAATGCAAAGAATCCTATAAACCCAAGGACGATGAAGTCCAATTTCTGCAGCGTCAGTACGGAAATGAACTCGCTGATGAGCTACACCTGGAGAGCGACAAGACTGAGCTGTTTAAACCGGTGGGTTGTGAACACTGTAATATGGCCGGTTACCGAGGGCGCACAGGTATCCACGAACTGTTGCAAGTAACGCCCAAACTGCGCGAGCTTATTTTTCAGAAAGCCACCGTTCCCGAAATTAGAGAGCAAGCAATAAAAGATGGTATGCGCACGCTGTTACAGGACGGTATTTTGAAAATCATTAAAGGTGATCTTGATTTCAAACAGCTACGACAGATCGCTTTCAGTGAAGACTAACACCCAGCTCCCTATTCAGCGCCGGGGAACGAACAAGCCATGACCTATTCCAGGCCTAGGCTGTTGCGAATTTTGTTAGGCTTAGCCTTGTTAACGCTGTTTATGGCCGGACCCGGCAGCGACTATAGCAACCCTGTCAGTGAGCGTGTTGAGCAGCAATTATATGACTGGCGTATGCGTCTCAACCAACAAGAAGGCGTTGATCCCCGTATCGTTATTGTCGATATCGATGAGCTCAGTTTAGCCAAAGTCGGCCGTTGGCCCTGGCCCCGAGAAACTATTGCCGAACTAGTAAACCAACTGTTCGAGCACTACGGCGTCGGCCTGATGGCTTTCGATATAGTGTTCCCGGAATCGGATCAAGTGCTGAGCCAGCGCCGCCTCAAAAGCACCCTCGAAAGCTATTCCAGCCAAGAGCAACAACAGTTAATGAGACTCTTGGAGAGCTTCAATCCCGATCAACTAATGGCAAACAGTCTGCAGGATCGACCCATCATTCTGGGTTATGCCTTCAGCCCCCAAGGGGACTTTCAGGCGGGTGCCCTACCTCCCCCCATCAACACCTCTGGTGATAAAAGCCTACAAGCACTGATCCGCAGCGCTCCAGGTTACAGCGCTAACCTGGCGTTACTACAGACGCAAACCCCGAACGGTGGCTTCTTCGACAACCCTCTGCTCGATAGCGATGGTTTGTATCGCAAGGTGCCTATGCTGCAAAGTTTTCAAGGCCAGCTCTATCCATCCTTGTCCCTGGCGGTGATGCAAACCGTATTCGCTTCGACTGAGATTCAACTACTAGCAGGCGAGAAAGAGTCGGGGCTGGAAACCATTGACCTGGACGGGCTGAAAATCCCTGTAGACCCGGAAGCGGCCATGCTGGTGCCTTATCGCGGCCCGCAAGGAAGCTTTCCCTATATATCCGCCCAAAGCGTACTCTCAGGTGAAGCCCCCCTTGAGCAACTGGAAGGCGCCATTATATTGCTGGGCACCAGCGCCGCTGGCTTACTGGATCTACGAGCCACACCGGTACAGAACGCCTACCCAGGGGTGGAGGTCCATGCCAATCTAATTTCCTCAATGCTGGATCAGCGCATGCTGCATCGACCGGACTATATGCGTGGCGCCAATCTAATCCAATGCCTGATACTGGGGTTGCTGATGGTGCTGCTGCCCCCCTACCTGAGCGCGTTAAAAAGCACCTTACTAGGGCTGGGGCTCGCCGCCATTGTCATCACAGTCAACCTATTACTGTGGCAACAGGCCAGCCATGTGGTCCCCCTGGCCCCACCCCTGCTAGTGCTGCTGATGCTGTATCCGCTGCAGATATTACTGGGTTATATGATCGAAACCCGCAGCCATCAGCGACTCAGTGGTTTGTTCGGCCAATATATCCCACCAGAACTGGTGGCTGAAATGCAGCACCAGGATACTGATTTTGGTCTCAGTGGTGAAAACCGTGATATGACCGTACTTTTTTCTGATATTCGCGGTTTTACCACCCTGTCTGAAAAGCTCAATCCGCAACAGCTAACCCACCTCATGAATACCTACCTCACCCCCATGACGGCCATCGTGCACCAACACCGAGGTACCATTGATAAATATATTGGCGATGCGGTAATGGCCTTTTGGGGGGCACCACTGCAGGATTCTCAACATAGTCGTCATGCTCTGGACGCGGCTCTTGAAATGCTACGGCAATTACAACAGGTCAATAAGGAACTGAGCGAACAGCAGCTACCCAATATTCATATCGGCATCGGCCTGAACAGCGGCGAGATGAGCGTGGGTAACATGGGCTCGCGTTTTCGCATGGCCTATACCGTGCTTGGCGATGCAGTGAATCTGGGTTCCAGGCTGGAGGGTTTAACCAAGACCTACGGGGTCGCACTGATTGTCAGCGAAGCATTGGCAACACAAGTTCCAGAATACCAGTTCCGGCTGTTGGACCGCGTGCAAGTCAAAGGTAAACTTCAGGCCGTTGCCATCTATGAACCGCTGGATCCAGACACTAAGATCGAAGGGCAATGGCTGCAGCTCCATGATCAGGCCATGGACGCCTACCGCCAACAGCAATGGCCGGAGGCTCGCGCGCTATTTCAGCAGCTCATGGACAGCCCTCTAAATGGCAATCTCTATCAGCTGTACCTGCAGCGGCTGGACTATCTGAGCAATCAAGATATCGATGAACAATGGGATGGGGTTTACGTCTTTGACCACAAATAATACTCACTCGCAGAACCTAGTGGAAAATAATCCCGTGGGTAAGCACCATGATTAGCAAGCTGTGTCGCCTGATACTGAAGCTGGCTGGCTGGCAGCTCGATGAGTCCTTACCCAAAGCCCACCGCTATGTGCTGATCGCCTACCCCCATACCAGCAACTGGGATTTTATTCTGGCAATGCTATTCAAAGGCGCAATGGGATTAAAGTTTCGCTGGTTAGCCAAAGATAATTTGTTCTGGTGGCCTCTGGGCATCCTAATGCGAGCGCTGGGGGGGATTCCCGTCAACCGTCGTATCAGCACAGGTTTTATCGAGCAGTTAACCGAGTTATACCAATCCAATCCCGATCTGGTGATCGTGGTTACTCCAGAAGGCACCCGCCGCCATCGTGACTATTGGAAATCTGGCTTTTATCATTTGGCCAAAGCTGCTGAGCTGCCACTCGTTCTCGGATATATCGATTTTCCCAGCAAGCGCCTGGGCTTGGGGCCAACGCTTGAAATCAGCGGCGATGTTGATGCGGATCTCAGCAATATCAGCCAGTTCTATGCTGACAAAATCGGTCGTTTCCCAGAAAAGGCCGGCAGCATTCGTTTTCGTGAACCGAAGAAATAAGCACTGACAGGCTCGAAAACAGCGCTAGCTAGACGGCTAACCACTCTGATCGGAAAAAGCCTGGCGCGTCAGATTCAGCGCGCCATCCTCCCGCAAGCAAATATTATCCTCAATACGAATCCCGCCATAAAGGCGCAGTTGCTCTACCCCTGCCCAATTCACCTGGGCGGCAGCCTTGGAAGCTTTAAGTTTAGCCAGCAGTGAATCAATAAAATAGATACCCGGCTCAATGGTAAACACCATTCCCGCTTGCAGCTTTCGGGTCAATCTCAGATAGGGATGGGATTCAGGTGGAGCCAACAGTGTGCCTCTGGCATCGGCCTGTAATCCACCAGCATCATGGACCTGCAAACCCAATAGATGACCCAGGCCATGAGGGAAAAAGCTCGTGACTATACCTTGTTCCAATTGCTGTTCTGGTCCGGCAGTCACCAAACCACTTTGCTGTAATAGTTCGGCGATCATATGGCACATCTGAATATGCAGATCGATGTGACTTTGTCCGACTGATAGCTGTGCAACCAGGGTTTGTTGCCGCTGATCCAGCCCCTCTATCAGGGCTGAGAAGTTATCTTTTGCGGCGCTATAGGTGCGGGTAATATCAGCGCCATAACCATTAAAGCTAGCACCGGCGTCGATCAGCAGAGACCTGATTTTTGCCGGGGGTTGCTGATCATAATGCTGATAGTGCAACACTGATCCGTGCTCATTAAGGGCGATAATACTGCCATAGGGCAACTGGTTCTCTCGCTGCCCCGTCGCCTGTTGATAGCTCATTAACAGATCAAACTCACTGGCACCGGCCGCAAACTGCTGCTTCACCGCCCGATGCCCCAGCACTGCAATCCTAGTCGCCTCTGCCAAACAAGCGACTTCGTACTCGGATTTGACTGCCCTGTGCCAGTCCAGAGCCGCTATCAATGGCTGTGGATTAATTTCCGTCAGCCCCCAGCTCTTAGCGAGATTGCAATCATCACCAATAAAAGCCAGATCAGTCTGGCCTTTAATATCAACGGCGACTCGCTCCAGGTTATCCACTTCAACGATGTCAAAAGCGTCAGTCCAGATCCCTTCTGCCCTTCCGGCAGGCATATGCCAGAAATCACTGGCATTAAAATAATAAAGCCGTGGCTTCTGGCCCGGTCTGATCCAAAGGCAACAGTTGAGATGCTGATCCAAAGGCAACCAATTTAAGAAGTAAGGATTAACCCGAAACGGCCGTTGCTGGTCATCGCGAAAATAGTAATCAGCAGAGCCGCTGTGAATCAGCAACCCCTCGTATCCGCACTGATCCAACAATTCATCGTAGCGCTTTTCCAACGCCTGAATATGCACTTGATATTGTTGCTGCAACAATGGCTGTCCAGCCATAACGCCCCCCGCTATCTCAGTTGTGTCAAAACCTTATGAATCGGCTGCAACATGTCTTTGCCCAACTGCATACTGCGCTGGGGAGACCAGCCCTGTGCCGCGTCGGGTTTGAGGATATTATCTTTAAAAGGCATCTCCAACGTCATCGACAGACAATCAAAGCGATGGCCGACCTGGTTTGATGCCAGCATCAGCGTCTCTTCACCAAATTGATCGGGGGTATAGCCCTGCTGCGTCTGAAACTCATCAGTGGCATCCAACAGACCCTGTTCGAAACTGGATTCCAGTTTAGCCAGGCGCTCGCTGAAATCCGGGTTGCCCGCACACCCCGCCAGGAAGTTATAGGGAATGGTTTCATCGCCATGGATATCCAGATACAGATCCACGCCGCTGGCATCCATTTTGGCTAACGTCTGAAACACCTCAGGACTTCGACTCATGGATGGCGCATGCCACTCACGATTGAGGTTAACGCCAATGGCATTGGTGCGCAGATGGCCGCGGATACTGCCGTCAGGATTCAGATTGGGCAGCAGATAAAAATCCGCCTTATCTAATAACCCCTGAACCAGCGGATCCGTTTCATCAAGCAGTCGCTCAATCAGGCCCTGCATAAACCATTCAGCCATGGTTTCGCCAGAGTGCTGTCGCGCACTGATCCAGATCGACAGTTTTTTGCGGTTATCGACCACCGGGCCTGCCGAAACGGTTAACAGATCAATGTCCCGTCCGTCCAACGTCCGCCCCAAGGATTCCAATCGACAACGGCTGGACAGCTGCGCCTGTGACACCAGATCCTGATGCTGCTCATAACTATAAGGGACAAAATAGGCGTAATAGATAGAGTCGTGCACTGGCTGATGATCCAGCTGCAACTCGCCATGTTGATAGGCACTGGCGAGCCGAAACCAGTTGCGCCGGTCATAGGAGGCAACGATATTATAGTCCTGCCAACCATCGACATACGCTGCGCCAAAGGCGTTCAGCAAACGAATACGACAGTGCTGACCGGCGGCGCCCTGAAGGCGGAAATAAAACCACTGATAAAACTCAGAATGTTTATCCGGACGAATTTTCAGTCGAATATCAGCGTCCTTGGAGATGTCGACGACCTCAATATTGCCGCCATCAAACTCACTGCTAATCGATATCATTACCCTTCCTTAAGTTAAGAAAACCAGCTCCAACTCGCCAGCATCAGTCGGTTAGTAAAAGTTTCAAACTCATGACAATACACATAGTCACAACCAGCGGGCGAATCAACTTTGATCCTTTTCTAACGACCAGTCTAGCACCGAGACGACCGCCCAAAAGCTGCCCCGCCGCCATGGTTAAACCCAAGGTCCACATCACCTGCCCACCGGCTATAAAAAACAATAATGAGGCAATATTACTAGTGAAGTTCAATACTTTGGTGTGGGCTGTGGCCTTGGTCAATCCAAACCCCAGCAGGCTGACAAAGGCAATGGCGAAAAATGACCCTGTGCCCGGACCAAAGAAACCATCATAGAAACCCACCCCAAAGCCAATGCTAAGAGAAAAAGCTAAGACGCCGATGCGTTGCTGTGCATCTTCTTCTCCCATCTGCGGGGAAAACCAGAAATAGCCGGCCGTCGCAATCAACAGCACGGGAATAGCCAGGGTTAGAAAGGAAGGATCAAGCCGCTGCACCAGCAAAGTGCCCGCCGCCGCGCCGACAAAGGTGCAGGCCACCATGGTGAGAATATCTCGGGGCTGTACCAAGCCACGGCGAATAAAATAATAACTGGCAGAAAAGGTACCAAAACAGCCCTGCAGCTTATTGGTGGCCAGAGCCTGGGCCGGTGACAAGCCGGTAAACAACAGCAGTGGCAAAGCGACCAACCCACCGCCACCGGCAATCGCGTCGATAAATCCCGCCAGAGCGCCACCACCAAACAACAGCAACATCAGGCCGATACTGATCTCTATTTCCACAGCATTATTCCAAAAAACGTCACTTAAGAGCCTCAGGCAAAGGGAACAGCCATTCCGCGTTCGACAAAGTCCATATTCCCCAGACGCTCAGCCCAGGCCGCCACGGCGGGGAACTCCTGCCACTCAATACCCTGCCATTCATGGCGCATGGCCCAGGGATAGATAGCGAAATCGGCAATGCTTAGTTGACCAACAACAAAGTCACGCCCCTGCAGCTGTTTATCCAACACCCCCCAAAGCCGTCTTGTTTCGGAACTGTAGCGCTCAATAGCATAGGGAATCGGCTCTTTGGCAAAACGCCGGAAATGATGCGTCTGCCCCAGCATCGGCCCAAAGCCCCCCATCTGCCACATTAACCATTCCAGAACCTGATACTTCTGGCGCGGCTGCTGGGGCATAAACTGGCCGCTTTTTTCTGCCAGATAGATCAGGATGGCGCCACTTTCAAACAGGCTAATGGGCTCTGCATCAGGGCCGTCGGGATCAACAATAGCCGGAATACGATTATTGGGACTAATGGCCAGAAAATGCGGTTGAAACTGTTCTTGTTTGCCAATATCAATGGGGAATACCTGATAAGGAATATTACAGGCTTCCAGCATAATGGAGACTTTGCGGCCGTTCGGTGTGCCCCAGGTATAAAGATCGATCATAAGAACCTCAACTAAATAAGCCAGCCAGTTGTTAGCGCAAATATCCGCAACAGCCACTAGAACTTCAGTCAGCATCATTGGTCTTAAACACCGCTATTGCAAGTATCTGAGTACCTCTACCAGAGGCTATTACAGCGTGAAACTGCTACCAACACAGGTTAATGACTAAATTAAGCAACTTTTCTGAATCCAAGGTCGCTAGTCATGCGTATAGATCTAAGAACAACGTCATATAACAGATCGAATCCATTGGGATTCAAAGGAAAGAATCATGATTAAAAAAGTATCCGCTTTGGTTGCAGCATTACTGGTAGTCACCGGGCTCAGTCAGGCAGCTATGGATGCTGAGCCGAGCGACCAGAAAATGATGAATGAACACTCCAGCACGGCGATCTTTGCCGGGGGTTGTTTCTGGTGCAGCGAATCTGATTTCGAAAAGCTTCCCGGCGTCACCGAAGTCATCTCCGGTTATATCGGCGGTCACGTTGATAATCCTAGTTACCGTGAAGTCTCTGCTGGCAAGAGCGGACATGTGGAATCTGTAGAAGTCCATTACGATCCCAGCAAGATCAGCTATAACGATTTGCTGGAAGCCTTCTGGCGCCATGTAAATCCGACTGATAGCGGCGGCCAGTTTGTTGATCGGGGCCATCAGTACAGTCCTAATATCTACTATCAGTCAGAGGCCGAAAAACTAGCTGCCGAGCAATCCAGAGACCAGCTCCAAGCATCTGGACGCTATAACAAGCCACTGAACACCGGTATTCATATGGCCACCAAGTTCTGGCCAGCTGAGGACTACCACCAGGATTACTACAAGCGCAATCCCATTCGCTACAAGTACTACCGTTATAACTCTGGCCGTGATCAGCATATCGACGAAGTCTGGGGTGAAGATAGGCACTATACCCCGATGGGCCCTGGCAACGACAAGACGGCTGCAGCAATGAACATAGAAAAGACCTACTCCAAGCCCAGTGACTCTATTTTAAAAAATCGCCTGACCTCTCTGCAGTACGAGGTAACGCAGAACGAAGGCACTGAACGCGCCCATCAGAATGAATACTGGGATGAGAAACGTGAAGGTATCTACGTCGACGTTGTCAGTGGTGAGCCTCTGTTTTCATCACTACACAAATACGATTCGCACACCGGATGGCCCAGCTTTTATCAGCCTCTGGTAGCCGATCATGTAGTGACCCGTACTGATTTCAAAATGATCTATCCACGCAGTGAAGTGCGCAGTAAATACGGAGATTCTCACCTTGGCCATATATTTAAAGACGGGCCTGAGCCAACGGGTTTGAGATACTGCATTAATTCTGCGGCCCTGCGCTTTATCCCCACTGAGGAATTGGAAAACGAAGGCTTTGGTGAGTACCTGGCAATGTTCAAATAACGGAAGCAAACAACGCTGCAGTTTTCATGATTACGACCATGACTGTGGTTTCCTCTCCTGAGACCAATCTTCGGCCCCTTTTCGGGGCCTTTTTTTTGCCAGACTGAAGCAAATAACCAAAACACCAACTCGGTATAGAATCTTTATTCGACGCGTTGCGATCATGGGCCGTATAATTCCCCTTTTATAAAGCTAAGTCTTTCAGTTCTAGTTATAGAAAGTCATCAGACTTCCCACATCTGAGTGTTATCGCTAATTACTAAGGCCCGCACAATGTCCGACCGATTACGAGTGACCGAGGCCTGCGGCCTCTTAACCTTCCTCACCGCTGAGCTTAAGGGCTGGTCTCGAAACAACATCAAACAACGACTGCAAGCGGGGTGCGTAGAGGTCAACGGTGAAGTTTCTCTGAAGCATGACTATGCCCTTAAGATTGGCGACAACGTGGAAGTACGGGCATCAGCAAAAAGCCCACGTCAAGGCAGCTCAGACCTGGAGATTCTGTATTCCGACCACGACCTTGTCGCCATCAATAAACCCGCAGGCTTGCTGTCTGTAGCATCAGCCAAGGAAAACAAACAAACGGCTCTGGCGATTCTACGTAACCAACTCTCCCGCTCTAAACGACAGATAAAACTCTGGCCCGTACACCGTCTGGATCGCGATACATCGGGGGTTTTGTTGTTTGCCACATCCCTTGAGATGCGTGAAGCCGTCAATGCGCTGTGGGACAAGGCCGAGAAAAACTATCTGGCCGTGGTCGAAGGTCATCCCAAACCCGGCAATGGCACTATCAACCAACCTTTGAGATTAGACGAAAAAGAATATCGTATGCATGTCGGCACCCATCGTGACGCTAAACAGGCTATCACCCATTTCCAAACCCAACGCACGGCGACTGGCCGATCATTGCTTAAGGTCCAAATTGATACTGGCAGACAGCATCAAATTCGTGCTCACCTTGCATGGCTGGGCTATCCCGTAATCGGCGACCCGCGCTACGGCAAGGCTGGTCCACGTATGGGCTTACATGCGTTGAGCCTAACAATTACGCAACCCAATAGCGGCAAGCAACTCACCTTCGAGACACCCGCCCCAAGCGACTTCTGGGCGTTGCTTAAAACCCCAAAGAATGACTAAAGAAATAGGGGCCATTCAATGGCCCCTAATGTTGTATTGGCTACCAACCCTCGCTAAATAAACTGAACCCCCTTATCTCACAATCCCCATTCATAGGGATCTCAAATCGGCCTTAACTCCCCTCTTTGTTTAACCGTACCGACAATACTGAGCAGTCACTCTGATGCGGCTATAATTGACCTACCAACGCCCATCTTAGATGGGTCGGCTAGCGAGGAATATTATGGAATTCTTAGATATTTTCTTTGATACACAGGGCTTCATGCCTCATGGCAGCTGCATCCTCTGGCGCCCTGAAATCATTTATCCGCGCATCGCGGCAGACCTACTGACCGGACTCGCCTACTTTGCCGCAGCCGCCGGTGTGGTGGTATTTCTGATTCGCCGTAAAGATGTACCTTATCGGCCTTTTTTCGTGCTCTATGGATCACTAATTTTTATTGCCTGCGGCGGCACCCACTTTATGGGGGTCTGGACCCTGTGGCACCCCGACTATGGTATTGAAACTGTCATCATGGTTATTACCGCCGCCACGTCCGTCGCCGCCTCCGTTATCCTTTGGCCGCTGATCCCCCGCCTGGTAGCACTGCCTACACCGGCATTACTAAAACAGAAAAACCAGGCACTGGAAAGAGAGATAGGAGAACGTGAACGCGCTAACGCCGAAGTTCGCCTGGTTAATGACAACTTGGAAAGCCTAGTAGCTGAACGCACCGATCAACTCGGCCAAGCCAACACTGAGCTACAACAAAAAGTCATTGAACTTCACCAGGCACATGACTTACTGGAGCAGCGCGTTGCTGAACGCACCGATGAATTAAGTCAATCGGTGATGGCGCTAAAAGAAGCCCAAAGCCGCTTGGTGGAAGCAGAAAAAATGGCCTCTCTAAGCTCAGTGGTGGCCGGTGTCGCCCATGAGATAAACACCCCATTGGGAGTTGGAATCACCGCCGCTTCACTGATCCAAGACTGGACTGACGGTCTGGCCCAACAGTATGAGGCAGGGACTCTTGAACGCGCCTATCTAAATGAATATGTGCAGGATACGCAGCAAGCAAGCAGAAGTATTTTATCTAACCTGCAACGTGCCTCTCATCAGCTTGAAGATTTCAAACAACTGGCTGCCGATCAGTTTATCGACAACAACCGCCGATTCCATTTAAAAAGTTATCTGCAAGAACTGCTTGCCAGCCTGGACCCTAAACTAAAAGACATCCGGGTCAGGCTAAGCTGCCCTGAGTCCTTAGAGCTCATCAGCGATCCCGGAGCCATTTCCCAGGTCATCACCAACCTATTGATGAATTCTATAATCCACGGTTTTGAAAACAAGCCAGATGGCGAGATTGAGATTGCGGTAACTACTAATGATGACCAGATAACTCTTACTTACCAGGACAGCGGATGCGGGATGACAGCCGAGCAACTCAAACTCATCTATGAGCCGTTTTATACCACTAGACGCGGCAAAGGCGGCACCGGTTTAGGAATGTCCATTACCTATAACCTGATAACTCAGCGTCTCGGAGGACAGATCAGCTGCAGCAGTGAACCGAGCAAAGGACTCCGAATCAGCATCAGCCTCGCTGGGTTGGTCAGTTGAAAACACTGCTTCTTCTTATCACGCTCGTTGCGGGCTGTTCTTCGCAGCAAACATCTCAAACTGCCCTTATCCCTAGCGGCAACTATCGATTGGGCAGTGATAGCGAAGAACGCCAATGGGGTTATAAGCACTCGCCCCCAGTCGTACTGGAGCAACAATGGTATGACCGCTGGGAGCTAGCCCCTCATAAGCGCCAACTACAAGCCTTTAGCATTGATAAAAGCCCCGTCAGCCAGGCTCAATATGCCGAATTCGTACAATCGACGGCTCACAAGGCACCGTGGATATCAGCAACGGACTATCAACAACAGGGTTATTTGGTGCATCCCTATGCCTCTGTTGTTAAATATCTTTGGGATCACGACCAGCCGCCCATCCTGTTGCAACAAAACCCGGTGGTGCTGGTCAGCTTCGAGGATGCCCAAGCCTATTGCCACTGGCAGGGCATGCGATTACCCGAGGAATCTGAGTGGGAGGCCGCTTGCAGAGGACCAGAAGGCTCTCGTTTCCCCTGGGGCAATCCGTGGTCGGAAGCGCTTCTACAACATCAGGCTCAAGGAACGGCAAATACCGATGCCCATTCCAAAGGAGCAACGGCTAATGACATTCTGGATATGTTGGGAAACACCTTCGAGTGGACTGCGACGGATTTCTCCCCGTCATTGAACGATCACAAAGTACTGAAAAGCTGCTCTTGGGATGATGCTCCCGGAACCTGCCGTTGCGGCTTTAGACATGGCAGAACGCCACAAGCCAAACACATTCTGATCGGTTTCCGCTGCGTAGCCCCACACTAAAAAGCGCCGTCATCCCCCCTGCATCACGTTCAAAAACAGCCCTTATTTGCCGCACAACAGCATTTTAGGGAAGCTTTCATTTGCAATCGTAATTTAGCTAAGCTTTTATTTTCAATGGAAATTAAAAATAAAATAAAATAATTCCAAAGTCATGAATTATCGAATATGTTGTGTCCTCCACGGAATAATAATTAGGAATGGTAGAGGATGACTGCGTTACCCAAATTACTATTGGTTAATAGCGACAACTCCCAGCGACTAACGCTGCACGGCTTTATCAGTTCAAGCGGTAAGTTTGAGGTTATTGACGCCGATAGTGGTCAAGCCGCCGCTAGTCTTCTCAAACGGCATGATATCCGCTGCGTCGTCAGTGATATTTATATCGGCGACCTGGATGGTTGGCGGCTGGCTAGGATGGTTAGATCGGGGGTTTTCAACTGTCCGGACAGCACACCCTTCATCATGGTGACATCGACCTGGTGCAAACGGATAGCAGAAACTACCGCCAGAGAATTCGATATTGACCACCTGATACCCTTCGCCCAATACCATCGCCTTAGCACACTGTTAAATGGCCTCGGCTCCACCCAACTCAATCAGAAAAGCAATGTACTCGCCATCGAAGATACCGAAGAGAGCGCTACTCTGATCCAACGCATTCTAAGACACCGTTTCGACGTAGACGTAGCACCCGATGGCCCTTCTGGGTTAGCGCTATGGCGCCAGAAAAAACACCCTATCGTGCTGTTGGACATAATGCTGCCGGGGATGTCAGGAATCGATGTGATGGCCGAAATACTGCAGGAATGTCCCAGTCAAACCATTGTCGTCATGACCGCCCACGGCTCTATGGATCTGGCCGAAGAACTAATGCTGAAAGGTGCATCCGATTTTATCAGCAAGCCTTTTCGCACCGAACAACTACGTAAGGTTTGTGAGATTGCCTTCCGCAGAGAAGATTTTATGATCAGCAATGATCAGTTTGCGGCAACCATTCAATCGCTAAAACAAAATGAAAGAGCACGCCTGGATCAGGCTGAAGAACATCAGCTTATCCTGGACAATTTATGCACCTCCGTCCTAGAGTTAGACCAGCAGGGCTCTATCACTTTTGCCAATAAAGCCTGGAGAAAACTGACCGGCCTTTCAACCGTCGAGACCATCGGCCAGCCCATCAGAAAATATGTTTGCGAAGACAACCAGGCACCACAGCGCCTGACCTCGGCAATTGAAAGTACTTTCCAAAATAACAGCAACAACAACCGCCTAGAATTCAAAATGCGGGATAAATGCGGCCAAGATATCTGGGTAGAGGCCAGGCTAAACAAGATCAATCGCAAGAAAAACACCAAAGCCATATCCATCGCCATTGACGATATTTCTGCCCGCAAGAGCGCGGAACAGCAACTGCAACACTTGGCGTTACATGACTCGTTAACAGGTCTTTATAACCGCTACTATTTCGACAATGAGCTAAGACGACTAGCGACTGTCAGCCGTCGAACTAAAGAACAACACGCACTGCTCTATCTGGATCTCGACCATTTTAAGGCGATTAACGATACTCTGGGGCATAACCAAGGTGACTACGTACTCAAAGACGTAGCCGCCAAGCTAAAACACCGTCTGCGAAAAAGTGACCGTCTTTGTCGTATTGGCGGCGATGAGTTTGCGGTATTGCTATCCAATACCCCTATAGGTCAAGCAACCAGCATCGCCCAAGACCTATGCGAATTACTTGCCAATGATTGTTACCGCTTTGCCGGTCAGGTCTACAAAATCAGCGGTAGTGTGGGCATCAGTCTGATCGATGGCCATGCAGACAACGCCCAGCTTTATCTGCAACAGGCAGACATTGCTCTCTACGTCGCTAAGCGCCATGGCCGCAACCTTGTGCACGTTTATTCACCCGATGACAAGGAAAGTGAAGACGTCAAGGTCAGCATGGAATGGTTACACCGGCTACAGTCCGCGATTGAGCAAGACAACCTGCTGTTACACTACCAACCTATCATTCATATCGAGAGTGGCGAAGTCGCTTACTACGAAGCCTTGGTAAGACTAAATATTGATGATAATTTGGTCTACCCCGGTGAATTTATCCCGGCACTTGAACGTCTGAAGGATGTTAATCTCCTGGATCACCAGGTTGTCGCCAAAGGCATCAAAAGCCTCGCCGATAACCCCTGTATCAATAAGCTCGCCATAAACCTCTCTGCTCAAGCTTTCGGAGACGAACGCCTGGTACCGCTGATTGAAAGCAAATTAGATCAATACGATGTCAACCCTGAACGGGTGATCTTTGAATTAACAGAATCCGCCAGTTTATCCAACCTGAGCGCCACGCAACGGATGATCAGCCGCTTATCTGAGATGGGCTGTAGTTTTTCCATCGACGATTTCGGCACTGGTTTTAGCACCTTTACCTACCTGAAAAACCTTCCCGCAGACACGGTTAAAATCGACGGCAGCTTCGTTAAAGAAATGACCAAAAACAGCATTGATTACGCCCTTGTTAAAGCCATCCGGGAGGTCGCAAAGGCGCTAAATAAATCCACCGTTGCCGAATTTGTGGAAAATCAGGAAACCCTGGATCTACTTAGAGAGATTAAGGTCGAATACGCACAAGGCTATTTCCTCGGCCGCCCGAAACCAATAGAAGAAATATGGGCAAAGGCTATTCCAGCCTGATTCCAGCCAGAGCCCTGGGGAATACTTTAATATCCAGCCCAGCAATTTCCAAGCCCAGTAATCGGATAGCGCCGCCTCATTCTAAATCACACAGGACGTGGTACAGCTGAAAGGATTCTCGTTCCACACTGCACCGTTACGGCAACGTAAAGTTTCACTGCACCGCCCTTAAATCCAGAACACCGGGAACGATCATGACTTCAACTAATGCTAAAGCAAGCGCACAGGATTTAGCATGCGATCCACAAGTAACCCCCTATACCTTTTCCGATCTTATTATCGAATACCTGAATCTCCTGGACATTAGCAAAATATTTGGTGTTCCTGGCGGCTCCATTGAGCCCTTCTTCGATGCCGTCGCCCGTAGCGAACGGCAAGACGGTATACAGATGGTGGTGGCACGACATGAATCGGGGGCTGCTTTTATGGCCGATGGCTATGCCCGGGAAACCGATTCCATCGGCGTTTGCTGCTCAACCACCGGGCCTGGGGCGACCAACCTAATCACCGGAGTCGCAAGCGCCTATGCCGATAATATCCCGCTGCTGGTAATCACCGCCCAAACGCCGCTACCCAAATTCGGAAAAAGGGCCCTCCAAGACAGCTCCTGTTCCTCCATTGATGTGGTTGGCATGCTCCGCCATTGCACCCGGTTTAGCACCCTGGTATCGCACCCGGAACAGCTGGAGAGCAAGCTTATTTCCGCAATAATGGCTGCCAACAATACCCCCAGGGGACCGGCCCACATCAGCATACCGGCCGACCTATTGAATACACCGGCCCCCTGTGGTCCCAGCGTGGGACCGGATGCCCTGCGCAAGAAATTTTCCCTCAGCGATCAACAAGGTCTGGAGCAACTGAAAGAACAGATAGAAAAATCAGGTCGTATACTTCTTTTTTTGGGTGATAACTGTCGTCAGGGCAGCCAGAAGATCATGGAATTTGCAGAACAGATTAGTGCTCCGGTCATCACTGATCCAATGGGCAAACGCTGGGTTGATGAAACCCACCCGCTGTATTGTGGCGTGTTCGGTTTTTCTGGGCACGAGAAAGCCCGACGGCTGGTGATGGATCAGCAGTATGACATCCTCATCGCAATAGGCGCACAACTGGGAGAACTCGGCACCAGCGGCTGGGAATCAACATTTCTTAACAACAAGCTAATTCATATCGACGACACCCTTGAACATTTCACCCGCTCCCCGATGGCTCGACTGCATGTTTATGGCCACTTACCGACACTGTTTTCCAAGCTCATAGAATCGATAAATGAAGCCCACAGTTGGAGGCCTCGATGGGAGTGTATTGATCAGCTCAACGTTAAAGGGGACCTGATCAACGAGGCAGCGCGGCAAAGCGCCCTAAGCGATGACACACCATTAAAACCCCAACGCCTGTTCAGCGAACTATCGCAGCGACTACCGGAACATACCCGAATTTTTATTGATGCGGGTAATGCCTGGTCTTGGGCCACCCACTTTATGCAACGTCAAGATACCAACGGTTTCTACCGTATCGCCATGGGCTTTGGATCTATGGCCTGGGCCATTGGCGCTTCTGTCGGCTCACATACCGCGAATCCTGCTGCTCCCCATGTCTGTATTACCGGCGACGGCAGTTACCTGATGAGTGGACAGGAGATCACCGTAGCCCTGCAGCAACAATTGCCCTTGGTCATGATCATTCTGAACGACAATGCACTGGGCATGGTGAAGCACGGTCAGCGTCTAGGAGGAGCAGAACAGATTGGCTATCAGCTGCCAACCATCAACTATGCGGCTATAGCCGCAGCGATGGGTATTGAAGGCATCATTATTGCGTCACCCGATGAACTTCAAGCGCTTAATTTTGATCGGTTGTTCAGTAAATCAGCGCCCACTCTGATTGATATCCGCATCGATGGCGAAGAGGTACCGCCAATGGGGGAACGCATTAAAGGCTTGGCAACCAGCAAATAGATTGAATATCAAGCTAAGCGCTCAGCGGGCCATTACAGCAGCAGCTCCCGGTCAGCCCTACCGCAATAAATCACGTCATCACAACGCAAGGGTAGATAACTGCCAGCAGGATTATCAGCAGCCTCGGCATAGCAAGCCTGTACACCGGCAGCCACCCAACAGGCGGATATTCGGTACACGCTACGAATATCCAACCCCTGGTCGGCCAGAAATGCTGCCATATAGCCGCCGAAATTAATGCTCTCCTGATGATGTTCTGAGAGGTAGTCGCTGATAGATAACGCCAGGTGCTGATACTCGCCAACCTCAAATTCCAATTTGTTGCCAACCCGCTGCATCGCAGTGACACGCTCGTCACCCTTGGCAATGGGACGGGCATATCCTGGCACCCCCTTACCCCGCTGCAGGGTTCGCTCAACAATGCTCCCAATACTAGTGCCAGCAGAAACTTCTAGTAGCGCTGCCTGGATAAAGCCCATGCAGTTGCTGAGCACACCGGGTCCATAGAGCCGCGAATCTGAAGCCAAAATCCCCGCCGTAGTGGCGGCAACGGGTGAGGCTCTGCTATCACCCGCCAGGGCTCCAATCTGGTTGCACCAAATTCTGGAGTCGGGCCAGCTGAGGCAGATAAAGGCCGCTTCCAGCCATTCCGCCAGCGCCCGTTCTGGCAATTTACCGGTCACATTGAGCATCATTAGCTGGAAGTAAGACACCTCACCGACCAGCTCCTCCATCATCGAATAGCCATGATTGTAGACTGCCTCACCAATACGCCACCCACCCTTACGGCTATAAATACTATTGCGCCGGTGCTGCCAGAAAGCTAATGGATCAGTTGTCGATGACATAATTGTCTTCCGCAATAAATGGCATATCGGTAATCGGCTTAGCAAATTTCTCGGCACCATGAGCCGCTAGTCCGGGCAGCCGGGCGAGCTGATACACTAATTCGCCCTGATGGGGACTAAAGCCCAGATCAAGTAACACCGCCGCCGCCACACCCGATATCAGCCAGCCACAGTGAGGCTGCACCAGAGCAGTAACAAACTGGTTAGCCCAAGCAACGTACTGCCCGGTATGCCCGGTGGATTCAAGGTTAGCCAGCAATTTTTTGCTGTAACAATCCTGCGTACCATACAAAGATCCAAACCCGGGAACCAGATGTTGGTCGCCAGCCTCTGGAGCACAGTGGTCGGATAAGCCTGCAGCGGTTTCTGCCGGGCATTTCGCCTGACTACGCTGCAAATATTTCATTGCTTTAAAGACATCGTGACTACCCTGATTTTCCCCGCCAAGCACAGTCAAGCCGATGGGTAGCAGATGGCTGATATGGGTACGGCTTACCGCCGCATTCATGACCGCACGAGTGGCATTATGGCGAGGCCCCGGGTTAATCAATGAGATCAGCAGGCGTTCAAACAGAATTTTTTGCCCGTCGTTTGGAAGTTCACCCTGCATCAGCAGATAAATCACTTCCGACAGACTTTTATGATTAATCAACGCCAGGTGATCGTAGCCGTGACAACGTACCTCATCGACCAGGTATGCATTGTCAGGAGACGCTTTTTCGCGCCAGATCTCCGTGGAGATCTGTTCACAAAAATCATCAGCGCGTTTCTCTTCGTTTACTTTTGCCATGCCATTGCATCGTCATCAGGTGGTTGGGAAGACAGCCCCGCTTCAACACGAGGCTTAGCGATAAATCCTGCCAATCTGGCGGACCGGCTAAGCTATTCAGCCGTTAGTAACGGTATGTCACCTGCCCCCAGATACTGCGTTCTTCGAGCAGATAATCGTTCGGTATCGAGGTGCTGGCAGGCTCTCTGGCGTTGCTATCAAACAGATTTTTCACCGTCATAGCCAATTGCAGATGTCCGGCATCCAGACTGTAGCCGAGTCTTAGATTAACCCAGTGGTAATCATCAACTTCCGCGCGACTGTCTCCCGCTTCCCTTGGCCTGGAGCCTATCCAGTAATGCTGCACAGACGCTGACATTTGCTCAGTGAAAGTATATTGCATATCCAGGTAAGTACTATGCTGCGGGGCGTCGGCGACATCAGCGCCGGTATCGGCATTTTCGGAATGCTGAAAAGCGTAATTACCGTAGATTTTAAAACGATCACTAAGCTTCCAGCCCAACTCCAATTCCAACCCGTGACCATCCTGATCCCGAACATTGTCGGTTTGCTCGGTGGTGCCCACCGCCACGGTATCGATAAGGTCAGTCGCCTCGTAGACAAACAAGGTGAGTTTAATGCTGGTATCAAAATTCGGTCGGTAGTCGAAGGCCAATTCTACAGTTTCAATTTCCTCCGGGGTTAAATCCGGGTTACCGAGAGCAGCAGGGTTGTTAATCAAATACTGCTCATTGAAGGCCGGCGCTCGGAAGGCTGTGCCGTACAGCAGTTTGGTGGTGAGGTTATGACTGGTCTCCCACACCAAGGCGATACGGGGGTTGGTAGACTCTCCAAAGTCAGAATAGTGGTCCCAGCGCACCCCCGCAGTCAACGACCAGTCGTTATTAAGCCGCCACTCATCCTGCAATGACAGATAGTAGTGGGTGCGGTCCTGGTTTGGCAGATAGATATCAGCGGTTCCGGTAACGTCTGTCAGAGTGCCTCCGACAACCGGTACTGTGCCATCGATCACACCCGGTCCGAAATTTTTGAACTCCTCAGTTTCAATTTCTTCCCGCGTCCAGCCGCTAGCCAGACGAACTAAATGGTCCGTAAAGCCTGTATATAGAGCCGCGACATCAGCCACCATCACCGTGTTTTCATTCCGTGGATTGCCAATATAGCCGTCGGTAAAAGTGACCATGCCAGAGAACGGCGATGAAAACGCATTACCATCAGTTCCGACAGGCAGAGTTGCGCCAGAAGGAAACAGCACGAAGAAAGAATCACTGTCCGAATTCAAATAGGATAGGTTGGCTTTTAGGCTCCATTGCGGCGTCAGTTGATCATCAAACCCCAACTTTACCCGGAGTTGATCAACATCCTGATAACCGCTGTTATCCAGAGCGTTAGCACCGCCAGAGCCAACACCGGCATTTGATTGTTGCCAGTACCAGGTTTCCAGATTCCAGCTGTTATAACCAAGGTCCAGATGAAGATTGGTGACCTCATAGCCGGTGCTTACAGCCCCAGGTGCCTGAGATGCAGAGGTCGCGAACATTCCATCGAATATGGTTTGCAGATCGGCATCAACAATACGGCTATTGTCACCGTCCGAAAGCTGATGTTCGAAGGCAAAGGAGATTGAAAAATCATCCTGGCGATAGCCCTTTCTGAACCAGAGATCGCGACTACCAAAGCTGCCAGACCGCAGCCCCAACTCGCCAGCGGCATTGTCATCGGCATTATTGGTAATGATATTGATAACACCGCTAAAGGCATCAGCGCCATACACCGCAGAACCGGGCCCTCGAATCACCTCAATGCGTTTAATATTGCTAACAGGCATGCGAAAGGTATAGGGCAAGCCGCCATTAAAAGTGTTCTTAAATTCGGC
This sequence comes from Motiliproteus sp., assembly GCA_036960175.1. Lineage (GTDB taxonomy): Bacteria > Pseudomonadota > Gammaproteobacteria > Pseudomonadales > Balneatricaceae > Motiliproteus. Next base: position 52,268 of record JBALWH010000018.1, read on the forward strand.
CCCATTCAGCAACACCATTATTTGGGGATTAAACCCGGTTTGAATGCCTCGGACCGAATAGGTAGGATCCATACGACTGAGGCTGGACGGCATCACATGCAGCCCTGGCACTCGCTCCAGCACTTCATCTAGGTGGGTAGCGCCCATCTGTTCAATCTGTTTGCGGGTGATGACACTGGCCACCGAGGGCGCCTTGTTGAGAGGGGTAACGGTGCCGGTGGCTATGCTGACCAACTCTTCCTCATTGTAGTAACCTGCGAACTCGTCACCTTCTTCAAATTCATTCACTCCAGCCGCGAATCCATGCAGCGGGGACAACATCGTTGAAAGCAAAAGGGAGTACAGCTGGATTCTCATAATTAAACTCTGATTCTATTATTATTTATAATTATTGGATTTTTTAATCACTTTCTAAGTGTTTTTAACGCTTGAATTTTGAGCGTTTTCTAGGGGTAAAATCAGTTCAAAACAAGTCCCCTCACCGAGGCGGCTATCTATCCTGATAGAGCCTCCGAGCATTTCCGTAAAGTGACGAGAGATCGCCAGTCCCAGGCCCGTGCCACCGTACTTGCGTCGAACACTGCCATCAACCTGGCGGAATTCATCAAAAATCACCCCCTGCTGATCCTCGGCAATGCCAACCCCGGTATCGACGACTCTGATGTTCAGCTGAATATCATCACAGCCAACGTCTAATCGAATGGTCCCCTGTTCAGTAAATTTACACGCATTGGAAAGCAGATTAAGTAGTATCTGCATCACCTTGTCTTTGTCGACCCTAAAACGAACATCCTGAGCCGGTTTAACTATCTCTAAGCAATTATCGTTTTCTGCGACCAGAGGCCTTATTACCCCCACGGCCTCGTCGACCATTTCATAAACCGATACATCCTGAGGTGATAATTCCATCTTGCCAGCTTCGCTTTTAGCTAGATCCAGAATCGCACCAATCAGTGCCAACAAACGTTGTGAGGCCTTCATCGCAGCATCCAGGTCCTCCACCTGAGCATCCATGGCTTCGTATTCGAGCTCTTCCCGCACCAACTCGATATAACCAATAACCGCCTGCAACGGCGTTCTCAACTCATGACTGATATTGGCCAGAAATTCGGATTTGGTACGTACAGCGGTAAGCGCAGCATCCCTAGCCTGAATCAATTCATGAGTTTGTATTTCTACTTCAGACTCCAGACTAGCGTTCATATTGATGAGAACATCTTCTTGTTTTTCCAAGACTTTCATCATTTCATTGTAACTATCGGCCATCTGCCTTATTTCTTTTGGCCCTTCCACGACAGCATAGTTATGCTCCCCAGAAAGCTGTGCTTCTCGCATAATCGATGACAGCGTAAACAACGGCCGAATGACCCGCCGCAGGCCTATATTCATCAATAACCCCATCAACACCGCAATCGCCAGGGCAATGACAAGGTTGTATACCAGCAGGTTGTCAGAAAGCTTATTCAGGGATGCTTTAGAAATGTTGATCAACACAAAACCGAGCTGCTCCGGTGGCTCTGTACCTAGGGCAAATTCATCCTCTTCCGCGAATTCACCTTGCAACCACACCGGTGCCGCTATGTACCAGTTGTTGGCACTATCCTTAACCAACTCAGGTTCAAGGCTGCGCTGCCATTGCCTAAGTTCTGTTGCTCGCCACTTAACTTCTCCCTTTTGTAGTAAGGGCGCCAGCTGACTGGTAAAGATCGCGACACCAACAACATCGTTGAAACCAAGCACCTGCGTCACCGCCTCAGCAGCATTGTCCTCACTATCGGTGATCAGAGACAGTACGCTGAGCTCGGCGAGATTCCCGGCAATCTGCAAAGAACTGTTCAAGACCATCGTGTGCGACTGAGCACTGCCTATCCAAGAACCCACCACTGACGAGGTAATCGCTAACAACGCAATAGAGGTAAGCAGGAAGGTCAGTAATTGCCCCCTCAGACTACTTTCATATCCTGCTTTGAATATATTCATCGATAGCCCCGTTATCGATCACTTGGAAAAACGGCATAAAACGTTTTTTTCTGATTCTGGCTATATTCCAAACCCAGATGAGCAGCAGTCCGAAGGTTAACGCCGACTTTTAACGATCGAATCGGCTCAACACCCGCCTTACTCTGTGAGCGTTGCATCTCCTGGACCATCTGAGCCAAGCGCACACCCGAGGCTTCATTATTTGGGTACATGGAAAATAAAGCCCCTCGGCGCGCATGGGAAGGTTTGCTGGAGAACACCACCAGTTTGTTGCTCCAGGCCTTCTTTAGCACCACTGGCAACACCACTTTCTCATTGGCTGTCACTGAATCCAACGGCAGCCAGATGGCGTCTATGCGACTATCGGCAACCGCTAAAATATCCTCATAGCGGTCTACAGCAGCGGCCAGGCCAGATACTTCAAAGGTGACAAGTTGTAGGTTTTTTTCCCGCGCAGCAATTTTTGCCAACGCTATTAACCAACGATTCTTCTGGGTATAGAGAACAAATATACGTTCTGTTAGTGGCGCCAAAGTCTGGAGTTGAGTAAACAACGTATTAGGGTCGGCAATAAGACTGACGCCAGATATACCATTGGGGGCCAAGGGTAGCGCACCGGAAACGAATGGATACAGTGCCGCTAATTCCTTTGTTAGAGCAAAACTTCGCCGGCCGAGGGTAATCACCATATCCACCTGCTGAGATTGCAAGTTACTCAGCACCGAGTCGTGATCAAACTGTTTTTTCAAAGGCAACTTGAGCAAGCGCTGATCATGCTGCCTTTCGATACCCGTGATAATCTGTTCAAAAACCTGTTTATAGGGGGCAGGAACTTCTGGATAAAGTACAGCCAGAGTGGCCGCAGCTAGGGATGAAGCTGATAATGGGGTGCCCATTAATAGGCCTAGAAAAAGGGCTGTTAATGAGCGTCTACTACCTTTAAAAATCCGTTCATTATTCTGCAAGCGGGTCATCTTCAGTTGTTATTATTTTACGTACCCTTCTGCACCCGGCCGGCTAAGTATCACCACCGTTGAGCCCATCCCTCAAAAGGAGTACGACATCGCTCCGTGCAGGTTAACGGCAACAACCGCGAAAAGTCTAGTGAATAGAGGTGATAAACCGAAGAGCAGGTAAAAATAGCTTTTTGCAAGCCTAAGTATTGATATTTATAGCTAAAACATGCCGGCTAGCCCCTGGTGTAACGATGAGATAACCTTAACAATCTGCGCATATTAAGAGTTGTTTGAATAATGCATTTAAAAATACCACCCGTTATCCAACTGCTAATCGCTGTAGTCCTTATCTACCTGCTGAATCGGTGGATGCCGCTAGTCCGGCTGACAGTGCCTGCATCTGAAACCCTGGGATCTGCAACCATCGTCACCGGCTTTCTGATTGCCGCCGCCGGGATCTATCAATTTGGACGTGCGGGCACCACGGTTGACCCACGCCACCCAGAAAAGAGTCAGCAGTTGGTCAATAGCGGCATTTACCGCTATACCCGTAACCCCATGTACTTGGGTATGTTGCTGGTACTCGCGGGAGCCTGGTGCTGGTTTTCTTCGGTTTCCGCCCTGGCGCCATTGCCGGTATTTGTCGGCTTTATCACCCACTACCAGATCAAGCCTGAAGAAGCGGCGTTAGCGGCCCATTATGGACAGCAATACAATCACTATCAGCTTCAGGTGAGGCGTTGGCTATGACGCAAATAACCTGGCAGCTGTATCATTTTTCAGAATTAAGCACGGATCAGCTTTACCAGTTGTTAAAGCTCAGAGTGGATGTATTTGTGGTTGAACAGCAGTGCCCCTATCCGGAACTGGACGGTAAAGATATTCAGCCCGGCAGCAGGCATCTACTGGGATATCAGCAACAACAACTGGTTGCCTACAGTCGGCTATTAACGCCTGGCTGCAGTTTTGCCGAAGCCAGCATTGGCCGTATCTTGGTGGCAGCAGAGCATCGGCAGCACGGATTGGGTCGAATGTTGGTGCAAGAATCTATCCGGTTGGCAGAGCAACTATGGCCCGACACCGGGATCAAAATAGGTGCCCAGTCGCAGCTCACCGCGTTCTATCAATCCTGCGGGTTCATTGAAGATTCTGACCCCTACATGGAAGACGGCATCGAACATATAGATATGCTCATAACGCCTGCTAAGGAGCCCCTGTAGCTCAATCAAAGCATGCCACCGGTTCTATCTGCCAATCAAACAGGCAAAATCCGCTAGTCTTTTCTATGCTTAGGGGTGTGGTAATGAACAACCCTGAGGGCACCAATATGAATACCAAAGATAGCCTGGAGCTGACAACAGAGGACACCCAAAAAATACTTCAATCAATGAACGCCGAGCGCACTGATGATCTGCTTCTTTATGCCCAGTTCTATGGCAAACAGAGCGGAGCCAAGGCCGCCAGTCTAGTTGACCTGCATTCGGACAGTATGGATTTGGAATTGGAATTCCTATATTCCGAACCAAAGCATCTCAACATTCGCTTTGGACAGCCCATCAAAGATGCCAACGATGCCATTCAGCACTTTGACCTGATGACACAAAAAGCCCATGACTCGCTGGGGCATACCAGCAACGAGGCTCTGGGGCGAACGATTTTCAAATTGTTACCGGAGTGGCTCAAACACTAACTGATCCGCATATCCCCCATCACCCTGCGGTGGGGGATTCTGTGCGACGGCCATCACTTTGAATAAGCCCCTTCATCAGCAGATACAGCAGCCATCCATTGCACAGATGCCAGAGAAAATGGGTTCCCATTTCAAAGTCTGAACATATCCATAAATCCAGCGAACGAAAGCTTAAAGAAACCAGAAACAACAGGGCTGCCCACAGCACAATTGTCGGATTTCGCAAGCCTAAACGATAATGGCAGATGCCCAAAACCAACATCGCTGCGAAAGCAGGCAAATAGACCACAGAGCCATTCAGAAAATGTTTAAATTGCCCCATCAGTACACCCGCTGCCACAAAGGCCAGTAATGCGCCAACCAGGGTAATCCATCGCAGAGCCAATACCTGTCGACAATAGATTGCCAAAAAACAAAGTTGAAACAGCATAATAGGGATCACATCCGCCAGCTGCGACCAGCCGTTGGCGAAGGTATGAAAGAGCCCGCTGCCGACACCAATAATGGCAACTAACACCACCAGCAGATGGATTAACAGTCCAGTATCCGACTCTTTCGACGCCAGTTTCCAGCAACACCAAGCTGCAATCAAAAAGGCAACATTAGTGCTGGCATTCAGCGGTTCCGCCAACAGCCCTGGGGACAGGCGTTCGCAATAAAGGTCGATCATTCAGGCTATTCCTCGCCAGCAATGGTGTGTAATGACAAATATCAGCTACATTTCATCCAGAATAAAAAATTCCTCATGTAGTGAATAGCAATCTGCAGGAAACCGTCGGATCGACCCACACAGGCAAGGAACTGAGCATGACACGCCAACTAATCCCCTACAAATCCAAACTGGATCAAGGTACAGCTTACTGGATGGCCAGACTATCCAAGGTTGTCTATTTCAAAACCTCACCGAAAAATGACCTACCCCATGAAGAAAAGATTCTAAAAAACTTACAGGCAGAAGACCCTGGTTTCATCTCCGTTAAAGGTTATAACAACAACAGTGCACAGGGAGCGCTGATCGAACACAAAGATTACCTATGCATGGTCTTTCGCGGTACCGATGAGGCGGCCGACTGGCTGGATAATATCAACGCCTTTTCCACCGATGAGCTCTTCGGCAAATTCCACCGCGGATTCTGGAATTCTCTGGCCGATATCTGGGAGCCGATTTATCAGGATTATTGCCGGTTAAAAGCCGCAAATAAACGCCCCCTATTCTTCACCGGACATAGCCTTGGCGGTGCCATGGCCAGTATTGCAGCGGCACGTTTCATCCAGCAGGACTGGCCGTTTACTGCCGCCTACACTTTTGGCCAACCCCGGGCCATGGCACGGGAGGCGGCCCGCATTTTCAACGCAGAAGCAGCCCAGCGATACCACCGATTCCAGAATAATAACGACCTGGTTACCCGTATTCCCTCGCGATTAATGGGTTACAGCCATGTCGGTTCTTACCTATATATCTCAGAAGAAAAGACGATCCACGCTGATCCAGGATTCTGGTTCCGTTTTCTAGACAGTATTGACGGAGCCGTAGAATCCGTTATGGAAAGCGGGATTGACGCCATCGAAGATCACTCTATGGACCGATACCTCGCTGCCGTCAAGCGATGGGATTTTGAAACTTAACAAACCAGCAGCTAACCGCTATTTTCACACATTTATCCGGCGACATCGAAAAACGGGCTCGTATCGACTAGGTCACGTTTTGTAAAGAAACACGCCAAAACCGTCAATTTTATTTACACTAATGTCGAATATAATGCACGCGCGTTATCTCTATTCAGGGCTTACGGCCCTTGTAGCGCAGTAGGCATAAGTCTTGCTTGATAATTTACAGATGGCACCTTAAATGCGAGGTGTTAACCATGATTACCAAATCAACCATAACAGCAGTGCTATTAATGGGATTGCCGGCACAAGAGTGGCAATTTCAACCGTTCCTTACCGAAACCGCCACAACATCACTTTTTGCCATGGCGGTACTCTTTCTATGTCTGATTATTACACTACAGAAAAACTAGCAGGAACGCTCCGGAGAGGGTGCATCGTGGGCTTATGCCGTCGTACCCTCTCTGACGCGGAATCAACATTAGCCTCAAAACTGTCGAAACGGGCTCCGCCTTAAGCCTTATGACTCTGGCCTTATGAACCAAGCCACTCCACATCGGCAACAAACATGTATCCGGCACCGTAAACAGTCTTGATGATTTTCGGGTTCTTTGGATCTGCTTCCAGCTTTTTTCTAATACGAGACATACGCACATCAATGCTGCGATCAAAAGGCATGGATTCACGTCCCATTAGCCGTCCCATTAACTGATCCCGTGATAACACTTGCTTGGGGGATTTTAGCAATACACACAGTAGCTCTGATTCAGCGGCGCTAAGCTCTTCGCTAGCGCCTGTTGCGGAGACCAATGTCAGGGTCGGGGGCGAAAAGGTCCAATCGGCAAAGCGTACCTGAGTGCCAATGGCTGTCGATGATTCAGGTTCAATATTTTCAAGACGGCGACACACACTCTTAACGCGAGCAACCAGTTCTCTGGGATCAAAGGGCTTGATGATATAGTCATCGGCGCCAACCTCCAGGCCGAATACTCGATCAGGAAGGCTGCCGCGACCCGTTAGAATCACCACCCCCAGTCGGTGCTTCTCGCAGAGTTCTCGAACCAGTCCCATTCCGTCCATATCAGGTAATCCAAGATCAACGATACAGAGATCAGGCAGGCGATGCTTGATCGCCAGAGACGCCTGACCACCGGTATTGTAGGAACGCGTATCAAAACCAAAACTCTCCAGCTCCCGACAAACCAGCGATGCGATATCGGCTTCATCCTCAATCACATAGATTAGTTTTTTTCTGTTCACGATTTTCATCCCTTCCCTGTTATCCGAGGGTCTACCGCTGCCACAACAGGTACTGCCGGTTTTTCCAGATCGATGGCCTGCCGCAACGCTTCGGGCTCAAAAGGTTTACGCAGCAGAGTGAAGGGCTGCGGCCCCTGAGTCGGCTGTTTGTCAAAGGAATAGCCGGTGATTAAGACGATCCGGCATTGCGGACGCAGTTTATGCAAGCGCTTAGCAAGATCAAAACCGTCCATTTCACCGGGCATCATCACATCCGATACCATACCGAACAGAGCATCCAGACTCGGTATCAGATTCAGCGCTTCCTGAGCATCAGCGGCTTCAATAACACCAAAGCCCATCGCCCTTAATTGCGTTCTGATCACCTCGCGCACATCGACATCGTCTTCGACCAGCAGCATCAGTTTGCCACTAAAGTCAGTGATTTCTGAGGTCGTGGGTTCGTTTGTCTCAGACAGGTTAGAGATCGAACTTTTGCTAAGTGCCGGCAGCAACAGTGAAACCCGGGCACCCTGTCCCTGACCACGATCCAAACGAATATAGCCGCTGGACTGCTTAACGAAACCATAGACCATACTCAATCCCAGCCCCGATCCGGCACCGCCAGATTTGGTCGTAAAGAAAGGTTCAAAGGCCCGCATCTTTGCTTCTTCAGAAAAGCCATCACCGCTATCTGTTACTAGGATCTCTATGTAATTGCCCGGCTCAACCGCTTCGTCATAGACCACCGGACCACAGATTCGACGGGACTTTACTTGAAAACAAAGGGTTCCCCCCTTCGTCATCGCATCACGGGCATTCAGTGCCAGATTAACCAGGGCATTCTCCAGCTGACTGGGATCCGCATAGGCATTACAACCCGAGTAATCCTTTTCATACGTTGGGTGATCCTGGTTACAGCCTTCTTTGCATTCAGCACTACAGCCCAAAGGCTGGAACTTCACCTGGATATTGCAGGGCAAAGTATTTTTAATCAGACCAATGCTATCGCTGACTAAAGCTTCAATATTGACCGGTGCGGGGGTCAGCGGCTGACGCCTGGAGAAGGCCAGCAGGCGGCTGGTAATATCGGCGCCACGACGGCTTGCCCTTATAGCCGGCTGCAGATAACTATCCAATTCATCCAGCGTCTCGAAACGATCCTGCGCGGCATTCAAATTGCCCAGAATAATAGTCAGCAGATTATTGAAATCATGGGCCAAACCGCCGGCCAACTGCCCCACCGCGTTCATGCGCTGGGCTTCGGTGAGTTTCCGCTCGGCCTCTTTTTCAGCGGTAATATCCAGCGACAAATTAAGCATACCGGTGATATAACCATCAGCGGTTTTGTGAGGAATAAGAATACGTTTGGTGATGACCTCCTCGGCCCCACGTTCAAAGCGATATTCGTAAACGGTCTCTTCGCCATTCAGGGTGCGCTGCACGGGATCCCAGATATCCTCCAGCATCTGTCGCCCCATAACCTCGTCAACTTTCTTACCCACCACGTCCTCTTTGCTCATGCCGAACATATCGGCATAACCCTGATTGACGAAGCGATAGCGCAGGTCCTTGCCGACGTAGGCGATCTGCGCTGGCAGAGCATCCAGAATCAAACGCTGACGTTCTTCAATGGTGGTCAGTTCCTGAGTGCGACTTTTTACCTTCTGATCCAGGGTTATAATGCTGCTACTCAGGCGCTTGACCATATCATCAAAAGTTCGCGCCAAAACCCCTAGCTCATCATCCCGTACGATGCCACTGTGGGCAGTCAGATCTCCTTCGCTAACACGTGCCGCAGTTCTCGCCAATTGGGTAATAGGGGCCGTGAATCGAGTAATAAAAAACAGGGCGATTATCATCGTGAACACTAGCCCCACCAAGGCAATAGTGAGGATTCGCTCGCTCAGTAGCTCAGAGCTGCGGCGTAATTCACCCACATAGACCGACGAGCCGATATACCAATCAAAACCTTCCAGATGACGAACCAAAGAAATCTTATCGTGTACATAATGACCAGGATCAGAGGGTTTGTCCCATTGATAGCGCAACTCACGCCCGGTATCTGCGACGCTGACTAATTCCTCGGCGATAGATTGTTTAGTCACCGGGTTAAGCTGCTGGTGAAAGTTGACCCCGTCCAGATTCGGATTGGGATGAATCAACATGTTGTAACTGGCGTCAAAGATATACAGATAGCCGGTCTTGGCGATCTTAATCTGCGCTAATGCCTCTCTAAGCTCATCAATGGCAACCTGAGTACGTTGCTTCACCTCGGCTTCGATATCATCCAGGTACAAACCAGAGCCAATGACGATGCCCCACTCAGGAAAATTCTTGACGTAGGAAATCTTATCTATCTCTTCGGGTTCCCCCAACCGGCGCCACTTGTACTGATAAAAACCTTCACCATCGGCCTGCGCCATCTTGATAATTCGCGGAATAATCACCTGGCCTTCATTGCTTTTTAAAGAGGAGGCGTCGGCGCCATGAAAGCGCGGATCAGGATGGGAAAGCACCACCGCATCGTAGTTGGAGATCCACACATAATCATTGTTGCCGTAGGTAAAATTCCGCAGTCCTTCAAACACCCGCTTTCGTGCTTCGTCGCGGCTCATAAAGCCCAATTCAACTTGGTTGAAGGCATCACGGGTATAAACCTCGGCTAGCGAGACCACTGTTTTTAGCTGCCGCTTCTGGTTATCCAAGGCCTGTGCACGGTAAGTCTCAAGATTGGAATACATCTTGTTAGCCAACTCGAAGACATTATTCAGAGCGATGCGGCTGGCATTACGCTCGATCTCGTAAACGGTGTCTTTGATCAGCGGCACCGAATACAGATACACCGCCATATAAAACATCGCGACGATCAAAACGATCACCGAAAAAAAACGTTGCGCCAGCTTGGAACGAAAAATCATGGGTCGTTAGCTACCACCGATTACTGTCAGTTCAAAATGAACCGCACCCTGCAAATGCTTTACGTTGACGTAAACTTAACACAATCACAACAAAGTTTATATAAAGCAGCCGGGCGTTACATTTCGTTATATTTCAGAGAAATTGTTGCAACAGTTTTGGTCTCTAATCCCTAACACCATCCTGAGAAGAACAACAAAGCAGTCCTGTATACGCAAACGTAATACAAGGCGAGGGATACACTTATGAGCCAAGACTATATCCTCGAAACCCGAGGACTTATTAAAGAATTCAAAGGCTTTACCGCCGTCGATGACGTTAATCTAAAGGTCCGCCGGGGCACCATTCACGCCTTGATTGGGCCTAATGGCGCAGGCAAGACCACCGTCTTCAACCTGCTGACCAAGTTCCTCACTCCCAGCCGTGGACAACTGCTCTATAACGGCAAAGACATTACCCGGGACGATTCCGCCACCATCGCCCGTATGGGCATGGTGCGTTCTTTTCAGATATCAGCAGTATTCCCTCATCTGAGTGTAATGGAAAATGTGCGGGTTGCCCTGCAACGCAAGCGCAACGATAGTTTTTTCTTCTGGCGTTCCGAGAAAAAGCTGGACTCTATGAATGATCGCGCCATGGAGCTGCTCGAAAATGTAGGTCTAAAAGAGTTCGCTAATGCCCGCGCCGTTGACCTTCCTTATGGCCGTAAGCGTTCCTTGGAAATTGCCACAACCCTGGCCCTTGACCCTGAATTATTGCTTCTTGATGAGCCCACTCAGGGTATGGGTCATGAGGATGTCAGTGTCGTCGCCGCACTGATCAAAGAGGTTGCCAAAGAGCGCACCATTTTGATGGTGGAGCACAACCTTAATGTCGTTGCGGACCTGTCAGACACCATTACCGTACTGCAGCGCGGCGCCATTCTTACTGAAGGCGATTACGCCACTGTCTCCGCTGATCCTCGCGTACGGGAAGCTTACATGGGCGTAGAAGCAGACCAACCTGCGAATGACGAATCTCAACCGCTGGATGATATACCTGCGGCTGCCGCGGAGGCCGCACGATGAATGCCATCATGAACACTCAATCCACCCGCGAAAAGATCCGCGTTGCCGACCTGCATGCCTTCTATGGTGAGTCCCATATTCTGCACGGTATTGATCTACAGATTCGCCAGGGTGAGTTAGTCACTCTGCTGGGCCGTAATGGCTCCGGACGCAGCACCACACTGCGAGCCATTATGAATATGGTGGGATCACGTACCGGCTCGATCAATATCAACGGTCACGAAACCATCGATATGCCCTCCCACCAGATTGCCCATTTGGGTCTCGGTTACTGCCCGGAAGAACGGGGGATTTTCTCCAGCCTGAATGTCGAAGAAAACCTGCTACTACCGCCAAACGTGCGCTCCGACGGGATGTCTGTAGAAGAGATCTACGACATGTTCCCGAATCTGGCAGAACGTCGAAAAAGCCAGGGAACCCGCCTGTCCGGTGGTGAGCAACAGATGCTGGCCTTAGCACGAATTCTCCGCACCGGCGCCAATATTTTATTGCTGGATGAAATTACCGAAGGGCTAGCTCCGGTTATCGTTCAGAAGCTGGCTGAAGTCCTCAGCAGGCTAAAACAACGAGGCCTCACCATTCTACTGGTGGAACAGAATTTCCGCTTTGCGGCACCGATCGCAGATCGCCACTACGTCATGGAACACGGCCATATCGCCGAAGAAATCCAGGCCCATGAATTAATCGCAAAAACCGACATTCTGAATACCTATCTGGGGGTCTGATTCAGACTTTGAAATATCTCTAAACCGATATTCAGAGTCTGTATGCAAATGCCTTAGCGCAGTTAATAACAGAATAAAACGCACTACAAAACTGTACGACAAAAACAAAAAATGGAGCTAACCATGAAGAAAATACATAACACCCTGCTGACCACCGCTTTGGCTTCCGCCATGGCCTTCAGCGCCACCTCTCATGCAGGCCTGTCTGATGATAAGGTCAAAATCGGCGTGCTCGCCGACATGGGCGGTGTTTACGCTGATGTTTGCGGTCAGGGGTGTGTCGAAGCGGTGAAGATGGCCGTCGAGGATTTCGGCGGCACGGTTCTGGGTATGCCTATCGAAATAGTCAGTGCTGATGACCAGAACAAACCTGATGTCGGTTCTGTAAAAGTGCGCGAATGGGTTGAAAAAGACCAGGTCGACGTCGTCACCGGCATGGTTTCCTCCGCAGTAACAGGCGCGGTGACTAAGGTGCTGACCGCTAACGAAAAGATCGCTCTGATCGCGACTTCCGCTAGTCACGCCTTCACCACCAAGGCCTGCTCTCCTTTCAACGCTCACTGGACTTATGACGTTGTTTCTCTGGCCAACGGCACAGTGAAACCTATGGTTCAAAGCGGCAAGAAGAAGTGGTTCTTTATTACCGCTGATTACGCCTTCGGTCATGCCCTGGAAAAAGTAGCCACCGGCGTTATCAAAGAGAATGGCGGCGAAGTAGTGGGCGTTGTTCGCGCACCTTTAGGCACCTCTGATTTCTCCTCCTACGTGCTGCAGGCGCAATCTTCTGGCGCCGATGTAGTGGCTCTAGCGAATGCCGGTTCCGACATGGTGAACTCACTAAAAACTGCGGCTGAATTCGGTCTTACAGAAATGGTCGATGTAGCCGGTCTGTTGGTATTCACCCCTAGCGCCTTAGCGCTGGATCCAGAAGTAGCTGCTGGCATGAAACTCACCACTGGCTTCTACTGGAATATGGATAAGCAGACCCGTGATTGGACCACTCGCTTCCAAAAGCGTAACGGCGGAAAAATCCCGGCGATGGGTCAGGCAGGTGCTTACTCGGCCACCATGCATTACCTGAAAGCAGTGAAAGCAGTGGGTACGGATGAGTCCAAAGCCGTTATGGCGCAAATGAAGGCCATGCCAGTTGAAGACTTCTTCTCTCGTAATGGCTACCTGCGCGTAGACGGCCGCATGGTTCACGACATGCTGCAAGTTCGTATCAAGTCAGCAAGCGAGCGTGACTCTGAGCAAGATGTGTTTGCTGTCGAGAAAGTCATTCCCGGTGACGACGCCTTCCTGCCTCTGGAAAAAGGCGGTTGTGCCTTCGCTCTGGAAGAGCAGAAAAAGACCCTAGCGGCGAATAAGTAAACAAAGCCAGACCCCGGGGCGGGCACCTGCCTGCCCCACTCTAATCCCGTATTAAATACTGATTATCGACAACAATAACAGGGGTGCCTGATGGTACTCCACAGAGACTTTTTAGGTGCTGTTATGGCGGAATTCCTCGGTATCAATTTATTTGGTCTGTTCGGACAACTACTTGTCGGACTGATTAACGGCTCCTTCTATGCATTACTGGCCCTAGGCCTGGCGATCATTTTCGGTCTGCTGAAGATCATCAACTTTTCTCAAGGCGCGCTTTATATGCTAGGGGCATTCGGCGCCTGGATGGCATTGGAATACCTGCAACTGAATTACTGGTATGCACTATTCGTGGTGCCTATCATCGTAGGTCTCTTGGGTATTTTGATGGAACGCTTCCTGATTCGTCCCATTGCCAACGAAGACCACCTTTATAGCCTATTACTTACCTTTGGTATCGCGCTTATTTTGCAGGGTCTGTTCACCGACTGGTATGGCTCATCCGGCCTGCCCTACTCCATTCCAGCAGAGCTCAAAGGCGGTACCCGTCTGCCCTTTATGTATCTGCCGAATTACCGCGCCTGGATTATCATTTTCTCCTTATCCGTCTGCGCAATCACATGGTTTATGATCGAAAAAACCAAGCTGGGTGCTTATCTGAGAGCGGGCACTGAAAACCCCAAATTGATGCAAGCCTTTGGCATCAATGTGCCTCTTATTGTCACCCTGACTTACGGCTTCGGTGCTGCACTGGCTGGCCTTGCTGGCGTCCTCGCTGCTCCAGTTTATTCAGTTTCACCGGAAATGGGATCCAACATATTGATCGTCGTCTTTGCCATTGTGGTCATCGGCGGCATGGGGTCCATCGGCGGCGCCATCCTGACCGGCCTGGCCATGGGCATCGTCGAAGGCCTGACTAAATACTTTTACCCGGAAGCCTCCAACACCGTCATCTTCCTAGTCATGGTACTGGTGTTGCTGATCAAACCGGCAGGCCTGTTCGGCAAAGAAGCCTGAGTTCGCTAGCCCGTTAGTTTTTACTGCTTTAACGTTTGAGGACAAAAACAATGAACAATAAAACTCTCAATCTGGGACTGCTGGGATTGGCACTGCTTGCTCCCTTCGCCTTTTACCCAGTGTTTCTAATGAAGCTGCTGTGCTTTGCCCTCTTTGCCTGTGCCTTTAACCTGCTGTTAGGCTTCGTTGGACTGCTGTCCTTCGGCCATGCGATCTTCCTGGGCTCCGGCGCCTATATCACCGGACATATGATGCTGAACTACAGCGTCACCCCAGAAATCGGCATTCTTTCTGGCGTAGCGGTATCGGCACTGATCGGCCTGATATACGGAAAATTAGCGGTCAGACGAGAGGGCATCTACTTCGCCATGGTCACCCTGGCACTGGCACAGCTGATGTTCTTCTTTTATCTTCAGGCGCCATTTACTGGCGGCGAAGACGGGCTCCAAGGTATTCCCCGCGGATTCCTGTTCGGACTGATCGACCTGTCGGACAATCTCAGCATGTACTATTTTGTGTTGGCGATCTTTATTGCTGGTTTCCTAATGATCTATCGCACCATCCACTCCCCCTTCGGGCAAGTGCTGAAAGCGATCAGGGAGAACGAAGCCAGAGCTATCTCATTGGGATACAAGGTCAATAACTATAAACTGCAGGCCTTCGTTATTTCTGCCGCATTGGCCGGACTGGCCGGATCAACCAAAGCGTTGGTATTCCAGCTGGCATCGCTAAATGATGTACATTGGTTTATGTCTGGCGAGGTGGTGCTGATGACCCTGCTCGGTGGCATGGGCACTATCTGGGGACCGGTATTGGGCGCGGGCGTGATTGTCGGGCTGCAGAACTTTCTCGCTTCAGGCCCACTGGCCAACTATATCCACGTGGTAATGGGTGTGGTGTTCGTGGTCTGCGTGCTGGCCTTCCGCCAAGGCTTGGTGGGAGAGCTGCAAAAAGTCATCAAAAAGAATTTCTGATTTGCTTCCAATGGAAAGCACTGAACACCCCTTGCGGCGGTAAACCGTAGCGTCGCTAAAAAACAGTACCGTTAGTCCCTAGTATCGCTAGCCTAACCTGGCACCTTTACCCTTCCTTAGGTTGCCCCCCGGTTTTTCCGGGGGATCTTTTTATCTTTGCGTCACTTCCTGATATTGGATAAAACCTTTAACGGTTTCTATAGCTCTGCATTCAGAGGGCTAATGATCTCTTGCATGCTCCCACCAGTGAAAGGCGTGGTCGCCAAAATACCAGATGAATCCGAACAGGATCAGCGTACTTGCAACGACCGTATGCATTCCCGGTGCGGCATCGATCAAAAACAAAAAGCCCATAATGATAGTAAACACCGCCAATGAGGTGCTGATATTGACTTCTTTACCATTGCTAAAATCACGATTCAACATGAGGATACTCCTACTGCGCTAACACACTCATAGTATAGTTGCTGGATACATAAGCCATACTCAGCGCTAAGCAAAGAGTGCAGGAAAACATTACCCCTGATAAAGGAGTCCGCTGATCATTGTCTGATTCGCAGCGCCGTCAACAGCTTCGATAGCAGCAAGATCAAGAAGTTATAGATTGGCTGAATAGCCAGGGGGGAGGAGAACTAACGGGTAGCAGTATTTGATAGCTACCCGCTAAGCGAAGGACTAGCGGCTTAAGCGCAGACCAGACCTTCTTCTACACGCGCCTGCTGTGCAGCAACACGACAACCGTAAACATTCACTTCACCTTTCCAACGCATCCAAGTGATGAACTCAGTGACCGGCTCAAATAGTTTAGATAAGGCTGATGGTTCTTTAACCATTGGCTGATCAAAGGCACCTATTGCCTGCAAATCACGGGCAATACGGCGATCATCGTCTGCAATTCCGGTAAATACCATTCTGTTCATCTACTGCTCTCCTGGATGGACCTGAAAAATTAGACGATAGTATAATAACAATTGCTGCGCCGCACAAATATTTGTACATTTTTCAGCCAGAATTTTTCTTCAAAGATATGCCTTAATGAACGTTCTCTTTAAGCGCATTGTGATGCAGATAACGGTAGATATTTGGGAAGCTGGCCAGAAAAGCCCAGAACTCTCGCAACCTCATCAGGCCGATAAATTCATCCATCAACTCGCCGTCTTTTTCGTAATAGATAACCACCTGCTCAATTTCAGTCAGCAGAAAAGCACTGTAACGACGCCCAACCAATCCATCGAAACTAATAAATAAAGCCGGGAAATGGGCAGACAGGGATTTCGATAACGGCTGTGGAACCTCCGCCAGCAGTCGCTCCGGTATTTCTTCCCGGCGTTCCGTGCAGGCTACGACCTCATATCCAGCGAGTCGCTGCTCCCATTCCGCAATCAATGCTTCTGCATCGATATTGATGCCACTTTTACCCATACTCCTCTCTCCATGGAAAAGATCCGTTGCCAGTAAGTCTGGCACGGCAAACGGGCACTGCAAGTGAGCAAACTAACAGCCCCCTGTTTCCCCGCGTTTAGCCATGCCAAATCCCGCCAGATAGAAACGCTGTAAACCCCAGCGGCGATGTGCTCCAAACAACGACAGGCCTCAAGCAATGATAACCTGCAACAGTTTCTGCCCAGGTCAGAGGGCCACGTCCTATTCCAACACCAATAAATCCGGCCGTGCTACTTTACAAAAGTCCACATAGGTACTAATAGAATTAGTACGGTTAATAACAACAAGGCGGAAGTACTTATGCTCAGATCAGTCAACTTAAAAGACTATATGATTGATAACCCAATCGAGATTTCAAAAGACGCGGGTATCATGGAGGCGGTCCACCTAATTTTGGTGAATAAGATTTCGGGGTTATGTGTAGTTGATGACGAACATAATCTGGTTGGCGTATTATCCGAGCTAGATTGCCTAGATGGCATTTTGAAAGCCTCTTATAACGACACTGTGATTGGTAAAGTCGAAGACGTTATGAGCACCGAGCTAGTGGTGGCAGATAAAGGCGAGGACATTGTCGACGTCGCTACCGATATGCTTAAACAAAACAGCCGTCGCCGCCCAGTGGTCGAGAACGGCAAACTGATTGGCCAGATAACTTGTCGGCAGCTGCTCAGAGCAGTCAAAGAGTTCAGCGTCCCGAAGGACAAGAGCGAGTACTAACTATCTATCCCTATCGACGCCTTACCTGTGCAAGGCGTCCATCCCCTACGACACCCCTAAACCGCAGCAACTTCTCCAAGTTTTTAACTCACAAGCCAACAAACATCTGGGAAAACGCCTGCTATAAGGTCAAACTCGGCGCCGAACAACACCAGCATTGAGTAGACTAGGTAATAGCATGCAACAAAAGGATTGGGCTCTCGCTGCTCTAGTGGTATTAGCTTGGGGCGTGAATTTTGTGGTTATCAAGTGGGGCCTGGATGAGCTACCACCGATGCTACTGGGGGCGATGAGATTTGCACTGGTAGCCTTCCCCCTGGTGTTTTTTGTGCCGCGCCCAAAATTACCGCTGAAATGGCTTCTAGCCTATGGACTCACTATCAGTTTTGGCCAGTTTTCGCTGCTGTTCAGCGCCATGTACGTCGGTATGCCGGCTGGTTTGGCCTCTCTTGTGCTGCAAGCTCAAGTCATCTTTACGCTAGTCTTCGCACTACTATTTCTCGGTGAACGCTGGAAAATCCAACAGCTAGTCGCTCTGCTAATTGCCGCCGCAGGTCTGGCCCTACTAGCCGTACAAAGCCCATCAAGCCGCATGAGCCTAATCGGCTTTATGCTAACCATTGCTGCCGCTGCCTCCTGGGGACTGGGAAATATCGTCAACCGCAAAATCGGTCAACTGGGCTCGATTAATCTGCTCAGCCTAGTGGTATGGAGCGCCCTGATACCGCCTCTGCCCTTCCTGCTATTGTCATACTGGTTAGAAGGCCCTGAACTAATGATCAGTAGCCTCAACAACATGGGCTACCAATCATTACTAGCGGTGTTTTATCTCGCCGCAGTAGCGACAATTTTTGGCTACGGCAGCTGGGCCTATTTACTCAAACGCTACCCCGCCTCAGAGGTAGCCCCGCTGACTTTAATGGTGCCAGTCGTAGGGCTGCTCACCGCCTGGCTGTTACTGGGTGAAACACTAAATACGATGCAGGTGATTGGCATTATGCTGGTAATGGCAGGACTACTGGTGAATACATTTGGTGGGCATATTTTCGCTCGACGATAAGACCATCATTGTCGAACGAACACAGGTCGATCTTAAAATTGAGTAGGCAACAGGTTGCGCTCTTGCAGATAGGGGTGGATCGCCATGGCGGCCTTGATGTTTTGGATCGCTAGAGCAGAGTTACCCTGACGCAGTCGGATAATTCCCCGCCCGGCTAATGCCCCGAAATGCCGTGGCTCTAGCTCCAAGGTTCTAGCTACCTGCTCCAGCGCCTGCTCATAGTCTCCGCGTTGGAAGTAGACGGTGGCCCGTTGGTTCCAAGCCTCGGCGTAGTTCGGTGCCATGTCGACCACTTGATCGAGCAGAGAAAGTGCTTTATCAAAGTCATACCAGCGCCTCGCGTCCATCGCCTGGCGCATCAACTGATCGACGGCAGGGTTTCCTGTAGTGATCCACAACTTCCAGATTTGATTCTCGGCAACCTGGGCACTGGCCTCATCAGGAGCCTGCTTCAGGTTAAAAAATAGCTGGTCGAGTTGTTCTGCGCGTGCCGGTTCGCTAGCCCGCACCTCGAGGGTGAACGACAATGTTGCTAGTAACAGTAAGGCAACCCAAGAGCGTGGAATGAGAGAGCCCTCCAAGCGGTAGTTGTAGCTCAAACTATAGCAGTAATAGCCTGACTAGGAGGGTGACGAAGCGTTAGTGCCGAAGCAATGAAGTCGATCCATTGAACTCACAGTATAAAGCGGCCACTCAGCCCACAGAAATGGGGCTGAAAAAACGCAACCCCCCTCTGCCTTAGGTGTTACTTGGCTCTTCGTGCAACACTAAGGAAACCAATTTATGGACAAGTGGTGAAACAAGAGTCATCGTTGGAAATGCGACAATAAACGCAAAACTCCAAGCTTTTAACCACACAGATACAATATTACTCACAAAGCCAATATTAAAAATACTGATGACAAAGGACATGATGCCTGACATAAGCAATGCCATAAAAAATGAAAAGACTATTTTATGATATTTACGTGAAATCATGAATACGGCACCCGTAGTTGTGTAACACCTAACGAGACGGTCGAATTAGTATTTTGCGTCGATAAATACACACCCAACCGACAACCTCAGCCCTGTTATTTAATATTTTCGCCAGATCCTGTTATTTTCTGACCAGCAATCAAGTCCGACCACAAAAGGGGTCATATATGGTCCCTCTGCCTTCATTGCTGCCTGATGGGCCGTCTATAGCCATAAGATTCTCCTCCTGAGAAAAACACACTCCAATATTGGAGTGTGTTATATTAATCATCATGCAATTAGGACTGCCTAATAAAAATCCTCCTTCTTTAGCTGTAGACCAGATATCGACAAATATGGCGAAATCAGGAGGAGGATTATTGATGATATGCTAACAAGGAGGTTAGATGACTAATTCAAAGCGATCGCTTGTCATACTTGATGACCAGAAGCTTATTCTGAATGCACTGTACCGTACTTTCAGGAGAACTGAGGTTCAAATATCAACTTTTCATAGACCTCACGACGCTCTTTCTTACCTCGAAAAATGCAGCAACGTAGGTGTTATTATCTCTGACGAGGTTATGCCGCTAATGCGCGGGTCAGCGTTTTTAAAACAAGCAGCTAAACTTCACCCTCAGGCTTCTCGTATACTGCTTACTGGCTGCGCATCAACTCTTTCCATTGACGACCGTATCAACGAATCCAATGAGTGGAAATTAGTTACTAAACCCTGGTCAAATGGCCGACTAATAGAAATCGTCGAGTCGGGATTCAAGCGTTATGAAAGCTTAAAAAACGGCTTGAACGTTCATTCAAATAGCACGTTAGAATAGAGATCCCTGCCTTCTAGGTGACTCTCCTTAATAATCACTTTGTCGCAGCAAAAGACTATTTCCCATGTGTCTGAGACACTTAGGCGTTGTGCTCAGACGTTGCTATCGAGGTAGTCTATTCTGCTTCAGTAACGATTTTGATGTGTAGACAGGGACGCACTCAGGTTGAGTGACAAAGGTGACTATCGGCTCCGCCCACAAACTGAGTCCAGGCGGCCAGCAGTTCTATAAAATCATCTAAGCCACATTCCGCCCGAGATTCTGAGTCGTAGTAATTCAGACCATCAGCCATGACTGGATCAGACTCATCTGCCACTGCACTCAGGCTATGCGCACTAACTACCGCTTCTTCCAGTGATAGTTGTAATGCATATTCAGGCCCTTCCAGCTCCAAACTAGAAGACTCCTTATTCTGAATCTGATGAATGGCCGCAAACACTGCTGCTATACGCTCAGCATTGTTGCTCAGATCTGATGTTAGCCAGTTGCCAATGGCTTCGTGCCCCATGGTGAACTGGGCAACGTGGCGACCTAACAGATCGGTTCTAAATTTGTAGTCCATTGATATTTCCAGAAACTAAAGCGTTTGGATAGGCGGCGATCTTTCCGCCTGAGCTGATTTTTGCGGTTCAATGATGAACCTAAAGCTCAGGGCTTGTAGCTATCATTACACGAGGATAATCAGTAGACCAGAACAGCGTTGAAATAGACGATGAAGGGATGGATCGCTAGCAGGTATCTAATGGCTGTCGCGACTGCAATATTACCGATATCACACAGCGGTTATTTATCGCTGCAATAACGAAAAAACCGGTATTAGCCACGCCAATACCGGTTTCTAAAGAAGACTAGATCAACCTAAATTAAGCGTTTCCGTAGTCCTCGGCCTTTTCTTCAATATGTATCGGTTCTTCCGGCTCTTCTCCGGCATGCTCGGCCAACGCTTTCTTACTGCGCATTTCGATCAACAGGTAGAGTACCACACCGGCGCCTAAGCCCCAGGCGGCACCGTAGACAGCCAGTACAACGCCCATAGTGCCAGCGACACCCATGGAAGTGGCGTTATCGACTTGCTCAACGGCGACGCTGATGCACAGGTAGCCGGTGATCAGCAGGGTGATGGACAAGGCGATAGGCAGAACCGGCTTGAACAAGGTCACCAGAGGCAGCATAAACAGGGCGATAAAGGCGACGATCCAGAACACGCCCGCGCCGCTGTAGATGGTGTCCATGGCAGAACGACCGTAACGGTAACGCTCAGCGATGGTGGCCATGGCGCCGGTGAATAGAGGTCCGGCCAGGCCCGGGTAAGGGGCGAAGAAACTGTGAATCAGGTTGCGGATACCGGTGATGATATGCACGCGGTCGACGTCGACTTCAATCTTCTCATCGGGACGCAGGTGATCGACCCGGTCAAGCAGGCTCTGGCCAACAATGATGTCACCGAAGGCGATGATGTAGGCAATGATCGCGGTAGGAATCGCCATCCAGTAGATTTCCAGATCGGGGAAACCAAGGGTCCAGGGCAGGTAGTTCCACATATCAGCAAAGGCGGGTGTACTCAGACCAAATTCAACGTCAGGCAGTTGATATTCACCAACAATCCAACCAATAGCCATGGCAACCAAAGTGCCTGGTACCATACCGTAGCTGGATATCATCTTGGCCCAGCGGTGCTTCTCTATCAGGTCTCGGAAGGAGAGAGAGAACAGCACGTAGCCGGTGACTGCGAAGCCCAAAGCCAGTGAAATCGGGGTATTGGCCAGACGGCCTCCCTCGGAGATCTCACCGGTGATGGCGGCGATGCCGGCGCCCAGCAGGATACCTGCCTTCATGGAGTCAGGGAACAGGTTGACCAGCTTGGTGCCCAGGCGGGTAATGCCCAGGAAGAAGAAGATAAAGGTGACTACCAACTGCAGCCCCACCAGCGCCCTAATGGCGTCTGGACCGGGTTCAAACTGCCCTAAAAACAGTAACACCACAGGGATCGCCGGCGTAATCCAGCCCGGCACGAAGGGACTACCCAGCAGGTTGGGCAGCATAAAACCGACACCACAGACAACAACGTAAGCCAAAGCTACGTCGTAAGGAAGACCGAGGTATTTTTCCAACAAAGGAATCATCGCCATGGCGACCACGAACATGATCAAAGCCTGGATGGTTTCCGCCATTTCCCAACGGTAATGGATAAAAGGTAAACGGATCTTAAAAGGGCCAGCCGACCAATAGGGATGCTCTTCCCCGTACTTGCGCTGAATTAGAGCCATAGTGAAGCCTCATACAAAAAAATTGTGATTTGAATTACAAAATACGTAATACGTCGCAAATTATTTTTGTTGAGGCGACCGCTAGGGGCACCAAAGTAGGGCAAGTGAAGGCTGGAGTCGATAGCTATACATACGACTTTAGTCGCGCAATTCGACCATTTGATTAGGGTTTTTACCTAGGGGTTAATGCGTATTTAACAAATATCAATTTATCCTCTTATGCCTGAGCACTTAACAACCCGCTAATCCGTAGAATTATTATTCAAGATTCGACACAGCAGCGAATTACATTGAGACAATCAATTTCAGCTGTTGATATCTGTCAATTGTCCCGAAGCGGGCCTTCCCCTGAACGATTCAACGGGGTTTTACAGCGCATTGCCGGCGATAAACTGGCGATAGCGAATAATTTTTTGTAACTGATTATTTTCATCACGACGATATTTATAGTACTTGCCGTTATTGTTCACGACAGGGCGGCAACTGAACGGTTTGGCCTCCATCGCCAAACAGATTTCACCGCTGGCATTAACCTGCCACTGGCCCTGACGCTTTTGCCAGTAGCGCTCCTGAATGACTTTCCCGTCTTTGCCATAATAGGTAAAACTGGTGGTGCCGTTATTGAGGTTAAAAGATTCAACCGTCTGCTCCTGGAACAGCTGAACCACCTGTTCTGCCTGTAATATTTCCATTGCTGATTTCTGCGCTAGGGTTTGGCAGCCCATTATCGCCAGCATCAGACTGGTTAGTATCATTATTCTGACCGTCATACTCCCTCCTGTTCGACCGATTTCCAGAACTGGCCGATCACACTCAGCATATCGCTGTGTCTGGCATTATCCGAAAAGTCATGAGCTTGGCGCTGCAAGCGATGAAAAGCGATACCCGTTGTCACCTGCAACTGTTGCTGCAACTGACTGATTGCATCGACCCAACGCCTAGCGCGCTCTAGCCGGTGCAGGCCCTGCTGTTGATCCAATCTTGCCGTCGTTTTTAAGCTGCTATCGCGCTGAACATCCTGATCTCCAACCAGCACCAACATCGATAGCCGTAGCAACTCATTGAGGTTAGGCGGTGTTAGCCAGATCGGCCACTTTCCTAGGCCTCTCGGATAACTGACAGAACTGTCTGGAAAGCTGTACCAGCCCGCGCTCGACAACACCAGACTCGCGACTTTGCTGGGATAAACCAGTGCATAACGATGGGCAAATTGAGCGCCACCGGAATAGCCACACAGATGCAATTTAAGGTCAGTTAGTTGCTGTTCTGCCGCCCAGGCCAGCAAAAAACGATTCAATGCCAAATCTGCCCGCGGCTGCCCTGCCCCTTTAGCCAACTGCTGATAGCCGGAAAAATGCTGCGTTGAAAACGCAGGTGCTATCAGCCACAGACCCAATTCATTTGCCAGTTCAGAATATATGTCCAACTGCTGCATGGTATTGCGGGATATACCATGAACAACCACCAACAGGCGCTGCCGATTTTTTAGCACCCGTGGCCTATATAGATGGACCTTCAGCGTTGGCACCGCAGCAATACTGATACAGCCTCTAGCACCGGGTCTGGGTAACTGTTGTTGGCAGAATTTATCCACGCTGATCCAACCTCACCAAGCTGCCCTGTTTGTCCTGATCCGTTTTGTCCAGCGATTTAACCACCACCAATTTTTCATCCAGACACCAAAGCTGTTGCGCCTTGCCTTGTAACGAAGGCAAGGCTGAGGCGGCAACAATAGCCCCCTCAAAGCGCTCAAACACCTGCTGCAACATTGCCTCGATGGCAGCGTCCTGCAACGCCTGATCCTGATCCAATAACAACAGCGAGGGACGGCGCAACAACGCCCGTGCCAACATAATCCGATAACGAACGCCGGCCGATAGGTTTGAGCCGGACTCAAGTAGGCCTGTCGACATGCCATCAGGAAGCTGATCGATCCAGTCTCGTAAACCACAAAGCTCGAGGATCTCCTCACTGAAATCCGCATCCTGCTTGCGGGCTCCGTAAAACAGGTTCTTACGCAAGGTGCCGCGTAGCAGCGGTAATTCAGCACTGACCAGGGCGACCTGCTGACTGTATTGACGCTGCCCTAGTTTCTGCACCAACACGCCATTAATACGCATACTGCCAGCGGTTAAAGGCACCAACCCCGCCATTGTCATTAACATGGATGTCTTGCCACTGCCCTGCGGCCCTTGCAGCAGAATGCGGCTACGATGATCTACGCTGGCACTAATGGGTACAAAGCGTCCTGCCACTTCTGCCTTTTTTAGCGTCAACTGGAAGACCCCTTTTAACCGTCTGCGGCGCTTCTCAGCAATGGTATCCTTGGCAAAGAAATCCTCTAACTTGTGTACAGCAACAGTGTTCAAGGTCCAGTATTCGTAAAGACGCCCCAACCGCCGCAAATGGGACAGCAGATAAAACGAAGCCCCCAGCACCATCCCTAGATCTTCCAGCGCCAATTCTTTAGCAACCACCAGGTTAAACCCCACCAGCATCAGCAGCAGGATGCTAAGCCCCAGCAACCACTCATTAAACCCCCGAATCCAGCCCGAGACTTTGGCCCTGGTTATTTGGGCGCTAAACAGCCGATCGCCCTGCAAGGCGAAGCGCCTGCCCTCTCGACCCTGCTGGTTAAAGGTTTGAATTAGCCGTTGCTCGCGCAGTTTCTCAGTGGTATTGCGGATCAGCTGTCCACGGCGTTTACGGGCCAGCCCTGATTCTCGATACAGTAACTGGCCCAACCCGTAATTGCCGCCAACCGCCACTAGCAGCGGTAGCAAAAACGCCATCAACAGATAACTATGCACCGTCGCCAGTCCGATAATAGCCACCAATAACCAGGCACCTAAAACCAACAACGGCGAAAGGCCCTGGACGATCCAGTTACGAATCGCTCCCATATCACCGGTAAGGCGCAGCAAGGTGCCCCCTTTATTGATGGAGTCTGCCGATTCCAGTGACAAATTCATGGCATGGCGGAATACTTGATAGCGCAAATCCCTGACATAACGCTGCGCCAATAGCTCGGCGATATAGCGTTCACCGAAACGCCCCAAAGCCAGCACAGAAACCAACAGTAACGCCTGAACTCCGACAACGATAGAGATACCCGTTGCCCCTGATGCCGTCAGTTGCCGGACGATATAGACCAACCCCAACAGGGCTGCGGATTGCGCCAGGCCTATGGTTATCAGCGCCGATAACCAGCGCCAGCGACCTTCAGCCAGTACTGGCATTAGCATAGATTTGATCTCTTTGGGCGGAACTGCGGATGTATTCAATAATATCAATTTCATCGAAATCTTCCGGCTGGAAGACTGGTAGACCCGTGGCAGTGCGAGTTTCTTCACAGGACAAAGGAGAACGACTCAAAATGCCACTGATACCATAAACCGGGTATCCACTAACGCTTAAGGTCTGGGCAATCATCACTGCGGCGGCTGAACTATCAGCGGCGATAAGTACGCCCGCAATCAACCGGGAAAATTCCTCTGTAGCAACTAGCGCTCGGGTCTCGGGCTGCAAAATTCCATCGGCTACCTCCAGCACCAGATAATCGGCGCCTTGACGCTGCGCTTCCGCACTAAAACTGCGTGTCATTGCCACCAGCTTTTGCGGACAAACCCCGACACTGGAAGCCAGACCATGATCAACGAAATCAAGCACGGGAACAGCGCCAGCATCTTTCATTCGCCAGTAGTCTGGGCCTGCTCCGGTACCTGTGAGTTTGGCACCAGCCACCGCATAACCATTAATACGCAAGCCATGAATCAGGGCGCAGGCAGTGGTGGTCTTACCGGCATTCATAGCGCTGCCGATAACCAAGATGACGGGTATCTCAACCTCCGCAGATGACAGTGGCAGGACGGCTCCAGCCCTCAAGTTGATGGCATCTCCTGCAGCGTCTGCGACGACCCCCAGCAACGTAATCTCAGTAGCCGATCTGACCTTGTCACTTTTATTCACAACCTGTGCGGCGATGCCTCCAGCCGCGACTAAATGACAGGGACCAAGACCCTTGGGTAACTGTGCGTGAAACTGGTCTGAAGCATAGCGACTGCCAGCCACCAGCAGAATTTCATCATGGGGATATAAAAACATCCGCCGCCCGTGAGTATCTTCCAAGCGTGTATGTTGTCGAATACGATCCACTCGTGCCAATACCAGATCACCATTCATCGGCGCCTGTTCTTTCAGGTGACTAGCGTTGGACAGATCCAAGTTACGAGTCAGAAAACTACGCTTGGCATTTAATAACTGGGGCAACATAGATTCTATTACTTCCTCGTTTTAGCAACCAATTTTGCTATTTTGGCAGCCGTGGCTTTCTTCTCTGAAAATAAGGCAATTAGTTTACTTTTTTTCTCACCTTTAGCCGTCACCACCGTCTGCCTGACATTTAGTCCAAGTTCGACTGAATAGCTGATCGTTCTTGTTTCCCTGAGAATTAAAGCCGCCGTTTTTTTATGCTCAGTAAAGCGCTGACATTCAAAACTCTGAATATCACGTTTTTCCCCCAACACTTTCTTAACGGAATCCCCCAGATATTCACAACGCCAGAATCTCTTCAGGGAGCCGCCCTTTATTTTTTTCTGACTGAGGCTAAACAACACCTTTTCAGCGTTGCCATAAGGTTTCAAATTTTCCGGTTTTCCACGGTATACGGTTTGAATATAGCCGCCCTCTGCAGGAGGAAAATCCTGCACTTCCATTGCTGGCAAAAAGGGCAAGCTTGAACGCCGGTAACGGCGTTTCCGGGCATCTTCCCAAAGAGATCCGTCTGGCGATTGTTCCAACAGTTTCTCCACCCGCCCATCGGAATAGACAGCAACGGAACCAACAGCAACCGCAGCGGAAAGATGAGGGATTGACAGGCTGCCGATCAGCAGCACTAGACAGCTTAGAAAAGCTCGCATATTGACCCTTCCATGTTTGAAATGCGGAGGAGCGCTATAACTCCATAAATCATATTAAACAGTTATATTAAGGATTTCTTAATATAACAACATTTGGACAGCAAATTTATTCCTATACCCTAATCATCGGTATAGACCAAAGGACGGAAAGATGTACGTGAAGGGCATAAAAAGCAGCTATTGCTCTCGTTCTGGCGATGACCAAACCGCTGAAACAACATCATAATAGCCGTTGTATGCGGCGTCTAATCAGCCTGAATGGAAGACGACATTACAACGAAAGAAGGCCAAAAAACCATGCGGGGTGGACGAATAAAAGAATATTTATCATACGGGGGGGATGAATGATACGGCGACTATGAACAGGTCAAGGCGCTCAAAATTTATCGACTAATCCCCTATCAGGATTATTTTTTGCTCTTTCTGACAACTCCTCTAACTCAGCACGGTGGGCTTCAAAAATGCCAACAACTAAATGGCACTCAACCTGATGAGTTGGACAGCGTTTGATAGCTTCGCTTTTTAAAGTATCCAATGCCGCCGCAACTTCAGCGGCTGAATATTGATGGACACTTGAGCGCCAGATAGTATAAGAAAGGTCTTGCTCCAAACGAGCTAGATAACCACGAGTACACATCAAACAACTCCATTTGTTTTCATAGCGTAAAAATATTCATGCCGAAAATGCAACATTAGCAGACCAGAATATTAACACTTAAGCATATTCCCTGCAATAGAGCTAGGCCGTTACAAAGTGCGACCGATAGACTGGAAATGTTTCTAGAATAGCAGCCCAAAAATATAACTAAGCCGGGGGTTCAGATAGGTAAGTGCGACACTTTGGGTTGAAGGGTGAGAGGTGGTCAGCTGCTGACAGTGGTGCGCTTCAGGAAGAAGAAAAAGCAGACCGCAGCTGTTACCGAGGCTTTTTAATAACCACCAACGCAACCCCCAGTACCGATAGCAGACCGCCACAAAGAGCAAGCACACCGAGCCGCTCATCAAAAAGAATATAGGCTTCAAAGGCCGTGACGGGAGGCACCAGATAAAACAGGCTAGCAACTTGAGACGCGGCCCCCCGGCGAATCATTTGCATCAACAACAGAATAGCCCCCACCGACAAGCTCAGCACCAACCAACCCATCGCCAGCAGCAGCTGCATATCCCAGGAGACCTCTCGCGATTCAAATGCAAAGGCGCCTATTGCGAACAGGCCCGCTGCTGCACAGTATTGGATGAAGGCCCCTGGTACCAACTCGACTCCTTGGCAATAGCGTTTCTGATAGACCGTGCCGATCGAAATACCGACAAGAGCAATCAAGGCCCAGAGTATCGTCCATAGTGGGAAGCTGGTGACCTGATCCGCCCCACCCATTTTCTCCAACATTACCAAGCTGACGCCGACCAACCCCAACATCAAGCCAAACCACTGACGCACCGCGATGGCTTCACGTAGCACCAGCACCGCCACCGCCGCAGTGACCAGTGGCTGCAGACCAACGATTAAGGACACTACCCCTGCCGGCATGCCATCCTGAATGGCGTAAAACACACCGCCAAGATAAAACCCATGCACCAACAACCCAGTGACGGCCGTATGTGAGGCCGAGACCATGGAGGGCCACTGCGACTTCATCCACCAGGCAACCAAGCCCAATATCACCAGTGTCGCTAGCATTCGATAAAGAAGCAGGGTGAAGGGTTCCGCGTAGGGAAGTCCGTACTTAGCCCCGATAAAGCCGGTGCTCCAGAGCCAGACAAATAGCGCCGGCATCAAGCCAATAGTAAGCAGGCCGGAGCCGTGCCGCTGATCCAAGCTGGGTCGACAGGTATTAGCGCTCAACGGGGCAGCCTCCTATTCAGGATAAGGTGAGTAATCCATCTTATTTAACGGTTAAGGTCGACAACGATACGGCCCGTTACCTGCCCTGCCAGTAGCTTTTCAGCACAGCTCCCTACCGACTCCAGGCTGGTGGTTTCGGTGAGCCCATCCAGTAATTGCAGAGGCATCGTTGCTGCCAGACGATTCCATACCTGGAGCCTACGCTCCCGAGGACAGCGCACCGACTCGATACCGATAAGCCGAATACCCCGCAAAATGAACGGCATCACGGTGGTCGTTAACTGGGCATTGGCTGCCAACCCACAGCAGGCAACAGCCCCGGGCTCAGCGGTTTCCGCCAGAATTCGCGACAGAATAGGCCCACCCACCGTATCGATCGCACCCGCCCAGCGTTGTTTTTCCAAGGGTCGGGATTCGACTTCCATATCGGTACGATCAACGATCTCCCGTGCGCCCAAGCGGTATAAGTAATCATGGTTAGACGACCGACCAGTAACGGCTGCAACCTGATAACCCAGCGCACTGAGCAGAGCGATGGCGATACTGCCAACTCCACCACTCGCGCCTGTGACGACCACCGTCCCACTATCTGCAGTGACGCCCGCTTCTTCCAGCTCTAGGATACTCAGCATCGCCGTCACTCCGGCGGTTCCCAGAGCCATCGCCTGCTTCAAACTAAGGCCATCGGCTAAAGGCACCAGCCAATCGGCCGGCACGCGCGCGCGCTGACTAAAACCGCCGAAATGGCTGACTCCGGTATCCCAACCCGTGAGCACAACGGCATCGCCTTCGGCATAGGCCGATGTACCGGGCTGCAACACTGTACCTGCCAGGTCGACTCCCGGCACCAGCGGAAAGTGACGGATAATTTTTCCTTTGCCGGTGACCGCTAATGCATCCTTAAAGTTCAAGCTCGAATAGTCCACCTGCACCAGAACATCGCCGGGCGGAAGCGCCTCATTGTCCAGCCTCACCAGGTCAGCCTGATGCTGGCCTTCAGAATCAGAAACCAAAATTGCCTTGAACATGACTCAATCTCCTTATTTTATTCAGGTTGATCCGATACGCGCCTATTCCGGTCGGACTCAGCCCTGAACCTTTGCATTTTTGTTGACTGTTCAGAGTGTATCGGTAAAGAATGCCTCTTTGGTACCGACAAATGGGCAAACTGGTTTTGCAAAAATGGAATGAACTGGGACGACCTTAAGTATTATTTGGCTGTTGCACGATACAAGAGCCTAAGCGAAGCGGCTCGAGGTCTGCACGTCAGCCCCTCGACCGTATCTCGTCGAATCGACGCACTGGAGCAAGCCTTAGGCACCCGGTTGTTCTCACGACGACAGGACGGCTACGACCTGAACGAGGCTGGAGCCAACCTGTTGTCGACTGCGGAACAGGCAGAAGCCCATCTCTTGTGGCTCGAACGTGGGGCAGCCAAGAGTGAGGCGGAGACGGCTGGG
>JBALWH010000088.1:0-6601 GCA_036960175.1 Motiliproteus sp.
GAAACTCCAGCTGAGCGCTTTGAGCGGTGTGTTGCAATGATCCATTGAGACCACACTACGTAGCAGTCATACTTCAGGTGCCACTGAATCTTCGGAAATTGGCCCAAAGCTGACGTATCGGAGGGTAAAAACAGTGGCAGTCCCCGGCACAAACCGGACTTCAGCTGGTCAAGAATAGTGTCCGCGATTGCAATGAAATGGTTATTTGATGTGAGGGCTACAACAATAAATCAAAAACAGCTCCATACGCGATGATCACATTTTCTGTGTAAATCGACCAATTCGAGGGAGTTTTAACTATACTTTCGACCCCTATAGATTAGATCTTTAGTGCAATTGCCGCCAGAATGAAAATCAGACATCCTCAAAGACTACTGCTCTATAAGAACGAGGCTCGATGGTTATCACGTTCCCAGTCACTATTTTTCATAAAACTCTAACTTCAAGCATAGCCATGCTGCTCATCTGCGCTACTCTAGCGGCACCTTCTACGTCCGCATCTACAGCACTATGGAAAGAGACTGAAACAGCTAAGCACCAGCTATCGATCACTGTAGCAAGGGGAAAGTGGGGGCAAACTACTATTCTGGATATTCATCGTCTGTTGGTGTCAGTGGCAAGCGAGTTTCATTCCTATGCAGGTTTTAATCGCGCCCGAGATATAGATATACGTGTAGTCCCTCGCAATGGATCTCCGAGAGTTCTTTATGAACGGGGCACGGATGGAAGCTATGTGATTCATTTGACGGCGCGTGATGACCGTTGGTATCAATATGCTTACCAGTTCGCCCATGAACTATGTCACATTTATTCAAATTTTGATCATAAGGAACGCGATAAGCACGGCTCGGTTTCCATTAAAAACCAGTGGTTTGAGGAGTCGTTATGTGAAGCGGCGGCAGTGCACACCTTGAAAAGGTTGGCACTATCTTGGGAGCATAATCCACCTACACGTAGCTGGATAGGTTATTCCCAAATCTTTGCAAACTACGCTGACTATCTACTCAGGCAGCCTCACCGCCAATTGCCGGAGTCTCTATCTCTGATCGATTGGTATCAAAAACATCATCAAGTATTACGTGCTAATCCTTATCTTCGGGAAAAAAATGAACAGGTCGCGACACGGATGTTGCGAATTTTTGAACAGAATCCACAGTTCTGGTCAGCCATTGGCTACCTCAACCAAAATCCCGCTAGTGCCGGAAGGAGCTTTGCAGACTATCTTGCTGATTGGCAAAAAGCTGCTCCAGCACAGCAAAAAATGCTACCCACTAAGATCATGGCGCTATTTGGCATAAATACCGATAACACTTATATAGCTTCAGTACACAGAGGTAGTCTACTGCGGGAGCAAGGATCGCTTTCTCCAAAGCCACAGCAGACTCGGTAAGGTGCAATGGACAACTATTGCCTATACTGTTTCTGCTGGATTACGTGATTGATTTCATGCACGTACCCGTTAAGCCAAACTGAACCGGTATCCGGCATGGAAAAATTCTTCACATAACCCTCGAAACCGGTGACCGGACCCTCAGGACCCGCAGCACCAAATGGCTCAATGCTATCTTTTTCAGCTAGCTCCTGATTCAAAGTATCTACATAACGATCAAACCACATAGAACCAGTATCTCGACTCATCATCGTTCCTAGCATCTGGTTAAAGGCTTGACCAGAGCCTCCTTCTGTTGCAATCATGGGAGTGGCAACCATTAGAGTATAAATCGCCCCAATTGAAATCTGCGTTAAAATCATTTTTCTTTTGTTCATGGCTAGTTCCTCATTTTTTGAATTAGAGGTTAGCCGTAGCAATAGCGGAACAAACATCTTCGCCCCAAGCGTAAGAGGCGATTGCCGCAGGCAACGACACACAAGACCACACCCTGTTCGAGCCTTGCTTAACTATATTGTTCGATATAGCCCCCTAAAAAGGTCCATCTTTGTCATAGTTTGTTCAGGTCAAAATATTTTCAGTAAAACTGGGCATTCCCACCAACGACACAAACCATACCGGGCATTAGACAAAAGTATTGCTTGCAAATATGAATTTTGTCAATTTTAGGGATCATATTATTTTTGAGAGAGCCCTACTCGGGGGCAATTAATTGCTCAGGAAACTTTTCCATCAGGTTAAGGAGCGGTTCGTTAGAGGCTATAGTGCGAGAAACAACTAGTGCTCCTTGAATTGCTATCACTGTTGTGTGGTTATTGGCGCTATAGCTACAGAAAGATGGTAGGAGCTTCATCCAGAAGCTTTGGGTTACTACGGCTGCAAATCTCAAAGGTCCGGTCTGTGCGCGCAGCAGAACCTTGCTGTTGAGGCTGGTGATGACCGGTTTGTCGCAACAAGCGACCATCGAGAAGCGGGAGCGCTCAGCAGTTGCAACCAAAGGTTCACTCGGGCGCTTTCATCTACAATGCAGACATCGCGACGATATTCATCCTCCACTTTTAGTGGTCGGAACGGGATACGGGCGAAGTTAGAAAGGCCTCCAGCGTATTTAAATATCCTTACCCACAATGGCTTGACGTAATGCTTTTTCAGCCAGCAAGCAGAATGGGCAGACATAATCGGCATAGACGATAATTTCTGCCGCCATAACACCCCCTTATCAAGTGGTAGTGACCGGGCAAGCACACCGAGTGTAAAGACCCCCCACATTCGGGGTTAGACACATTAGCGGTAGGCGTGCGCCAGATGCCCTGCCAGTTCGATAGCGGCGGAGTGAGCCTTTCGGACGGACTGTTCATGCCGGTGATCCGCGAACTCTTGGTATTCCGCGCAGATTTCATGAAAATGCTCCACCCCCAAATATTTACCCAGCACTTAGATGTGCGGCCCAAGGTGATTCATCGCCTCTCTAATTCCCCCAGCTTCAAAGCCGAACTCGCCGCTGGATGACACCAATACCAGTGTTTTTCCCGACATGATGGGCTCAAGGGGGAAATCTCCACGGTCTAAATCAAAGGTGAAGGTTTTGTGGATACGGATCACCTGGTCAAACCAAGCTTTCAGCGCAGCAGGCATACCGTAGTTGTACATGGGGGTCGACATTAAAATGATGTCGGCCTTATTCAGTTCATCGATTAACGTATCGGACAATGCCAGTAAGCACTTTTGCATATCGATGCGATTTTCCTCATCCGTAAACACGGCAGCTATCCAATCCTGACTGACAAAATCAGGAGGTGTTTGCCCGAGATCACGATAAATCACCGGGTCGCTCGGGCGTTGACTTTGCCACTGCTGGATGAATTTACCAGCCAGTGTTTTAGATATTGAATTATACTCGGCAACAGGGTTGTCCATGCGGCGGGCGCTGCTATCAAGGTGCAGTATGGTTGGCATATCGTTTCCTCAAACTTTGTTAGAACGTGCATCAACATGACAACATGGTGCGCGTGCTCAAGGCGATTGACAAAGGATCGCTTTTAACCTATAGATGAGTAATATTCATCCGTATGGATCTCTATGTTTGCCCACCTCCCCCCGTTAAATAGCATTCGAGTGTTTGATGCCGCTGCCCGATTGAAGAGCTTTAAAGCGGCAGCATCCGAAC
The DNA here is from genome assembly GCA_036960175.1 of Motiliproteus sp. Lineage (GTDB taxonomy): Bacteria > Pseudomonadota > Gammaproteobacteria > Pseudomonadales > Balneatricaceae > Motiliproteus. Next base: position 3,558 of record JBALWH010000088.1, read on the forward strand.
TCAATGTCACACCCACCGCGGTATCGCACCAGATCCGCAGTCTCGAAGACAGGCTAGGTACGCTGTTGTTTGAGCGAAAGACACGGGCCATTGAACTTACTGCCGAAGGGGGGAAGCTCGCTCAAGCCGCATTCCTAGCCTTACAGCAGCTCTCAGCGGCATTGGAAGAGATATCAGATACCCAGACGACGCTTACGCTCAGCACTACAGGATCATTTGCCTCCATGTGGTTGGTGCCAAAACTGGAAATATTTCAACGGCTGAACCCCCTCATTCAAGTGGTTATTAAAACTGGAGAGCAACTGGACGATCTGGAAAAGGATCGGCGGATCGATCTGGCGATTCGCTATGGTCAGCTTGATGGTGAAGAAGCAAACAGGGTCAAACTGGTGACTGAGACTTTTGGAATGTATGCCTCGCCAGGGTATTTGGAAGGCATTGCCAGAATCGACGATGCCTGTTTGTTAGAAACCAAGTGGCAAAATACAAACTTGCCATCAATTTCCTGGAATCATTACCTGAAGGAGCAGCACAACACAGCCCGCATACGACAGTTTGATCAGGAGCATCATGTGATCCAAGCGGCGCTGGCCGGGCAAGGTATCGCCTTGGTCAGTTCATTGCTGGTCCAGACAGCATTACAGCAGGGATGGTTGACCGAATATGATTGGGAGCACCGAGTATTAGGGCTGACCTACTACCTAGTAATCCCACCTCATGGTGAACATAGTCGCAAAGTCTCCCTTTTTCGGAACTGGCTAGTTGATGAGTTAGCAGCCACCGGCTGACACGGCTAATGAAATTACTGCATTGTGGTGCTTCCTTCCAAAACATGGCAATTGGCCTGACTCCTTGGAATGACTAGAAAGTCGCAACAGCGGGCATCGCGGAGTGGGCCGAGAACGGCAGGTTCATCTACAAAGAGGCCACACAGGCTACGAAATTTGAGCTTCTTTGAACGGCAGAAGCCGACACATTTTGGCCGCCCAGAGAAATGGTTCTTGACGGAGAAAAGCTAATACCCCGAGTTTTGTATAGTCAGTTTTTTTTACAGTCAGATACCGAGATCAAACAATAACATTTGTAGGCATTTGTTCTTAAATAGTATTTTTTTTGGCCTCAAATATGCATGATACCATGCAAGATGAGTTTATCTAGGGAAGAAAATTAGACAGTTTGACAATTGAGGCTATGCATCATGAAAACACGCATCATTCGTAAGTCTATTTATACATCTATTGCTGTAGTGGTGTTGTTCGGGATAACTGCTTGTGGCGGAGGCGGCGGTGGTGGTTATTATCGCTCATCCGCTGAAGTCACTATCTATTCAAACGAAGTTGGCTCCATGGCGGCTAGCGATCTGGGCGAATATACAAAGCAGCGCGACTTGCTCTAGGGGCGCTTCGTACCCAAACCAGTCCCTCGGGGTATACCGAATTGAGCGCCAACTAGTAGCTCTTACCGATACATTGCAGCCGCTCATCTTTGGCCTGAGCGTGCTGCTGGTGAAGCTTCGGAGTTCCGCCATAGCGGACACCCCACGGAGCGAGAGGTTACGGCAGGAGTATCTACTGAGCGGACATGCCTCAGGTATTGCTGAAACTTCGTAAATTGGCCCCAAAGGCGATCTCGTAAGTACCTAGATTCAGCTACGAGCAGCCAAATAAACACCTGCGCCAGCCATGATAGAACCAGCACCGCGATTTAATCTTTTGACAGCAGCTTCGGAGCGGAACCAGCGGCGTGCCTTTGATGCAAATACCGCAATCAACATCAAGCCAAGCATAAGACCGCAGAACGTCAACATCGCGGCCAACATGATGTCGCTTCCACCCAATACAGTGAGATCCATAAAGGTGGGCATAAAGGCGATATAGAAAAGGATGACCTTCGGGTTGGAGGCTGAGATCAGAAAACCCTGAAGAAAACTCACCGCCATACCTGACCTAGTGGCCTTGTTCTCGGTAGCCTCAAGATCCAAGGGCGCGTTCCACATTTTCCAGCCTAAATAAATCAAGTAGGCTGCACCAAGAATACGAACAACGGTGAACACCTCACTGAAGTGGGTCGCGATTACTGCGAGGCCGAAACAAGCGGCAACCAGATAGAGAATATCACTGATGGTCATACCTAGAGCCAGCATAAAACAGGACCCAACACCATTGGCCAATGCTCGCGCCAGAATGGCGAATACACCAGGGCCTGGTGTGATTCCAAAGATAAGAATGGCAAGGAAGAACGTGAATGAATTTTCAAGGGTCATGAGTTTATACCTAGTGTTGAAGCAGTGTCGAAAAGGAATAAAGCCTAGAGTGCATGATCAATGGCACTGGTGGCGAGTAGAGTACCGCAGCAGATGCTGAGCTCCGATAGGCAACTCGACGCTATTGCCAGACGTTTCGATGTATATGTCGTCGAATCGTCGGCTACCGTGATATATTCTTGGTTCAATTGCATTTATCAGTCGTGATTCTCTATGCGTAACCATGGATAAGTTTGATCAGAAAATTTTGGCCTGTCTCAGCGACGACGCTCGCCAATCTAATGCTGAGATTGCACGAACAGTGGGGCTGTCCCGAAGCGCGGTATCTGAGCGGATTCACAAGATGGAAGGCCAAACGCTTATCCTTGGATATCGGGCTGAGCTTAGGTCACCAGAGTCTAAGGTCGCGGCCTATTTCCAGTTGTCCTTTGATCAAAGTTGTTGTGATGAGATTGAGGCAATTGTACGGCCTTATCCCGAGATCCGCTTCTGCCATAGTATCTCTGGCGATGTGGACATGATGGTTTTTGCCGAAGCGGCGAGTATGGCCGAATTGAACGATCTTAGAAATCGCCTTGAAAAGCTACCCATGCTGAATCGCATCATTACCCATACTGTCTTGGAAGAGCGCATACGCAGGTAGCTGGATAATGGCTAACGGCCAGCTAAGTTCGCGTAGCAGAGGCCTGTTGTTGATGCTGGAGATGTCCGCTCTGTATATGGACCCCTCCTGTTTAGCAAGGAAGCACTGTTTCAGAGTTAAGACGCGTATGTATATTCG
>JBALWH010000019.1:0-78365 GCA_036960175.1 Motiliproteus sp.
CTGGCGGTCACTCAGCCCAATGCAACCGTGGTTAATCAGAGTACGTTTCCGGTAGGAACGGCAGAGCGTCTGCGTAAGCATATGCAGGACGTTCAGGAGCAGCAGGGGTTATCAGGTCAGGTCCATCTACTGTCTCTTCCCAGCATTCTGCAGGAAGGGGCGGCGATTAGTAACTTTACCCGTCCGCATCGAATTATTGTCGGCGCAGATGACACCGTCGGTTTGCAATTGTTAAAAGATTTGATGCGGCCTTTTAGTCGCAATCATGACCAGCTCATGGTGATGTCCACCAAAGCGGCAGAATTCACCAAGTACGCCATCAATGGCATGCTGGCTACCAAATTAAGTTTTATGAATGAAATGGCCAATCTGGCGGATCAGTTGCAGGTAGATATTGAGCAGGTCAGAAAGGGGGTGGGGTCTGATCCTCGTATCGGTCATGACTATATCTATCCGGGATGTGGTTTTGGTGGTCTGAGTTTTTCTGAGGATTTGATTACCCTGGCTGAAACCGTTGAACAACAGGTCGAAGATTCATACCTGCTGAAAACAGTACTGGAAACTAACGAGCAGCAAAAAGAAGTGCTGTTCCGCAAACTCTGGCGTCATTGGCAGACTAACCTTCGCGGGAAAACCGTGGCCATCTGGGGCGCATCTTTTAAGCCCAATACCGACAGTATCGATAACGCTCCTTGTCTGCCGCTGATGGAGGCGCTTTGGGCCCAAGGCGTTCACATTAAGCTTTATGATCCCAAAGCGATGCCTCGGGTCGAAGAGTATTTTGGAACCCGTACTGACCTGGAGCTTTGTGCGACGGCCTATGATGCCACCGCTGGCGCTGATGCATTGATGATTGTGACGGAATGGAAAGAATTCTGGAGCCCTGACTTCGAACGACTGGGTGAGCTATTAAATGAGCGGCTGATCTTCGACGGTCGAAATCTGTTTGATCCAGATTATATGAAACAATTGCGATTCAACTACTTTGGTGTAGGTCGTAATAGTGATTTTGTTAGATAACTCGAGCTTTGAGTTTTGTGTAAGAGATGATTAATGAGTAAAGCAACGATTACTACCTGTGTATTTCCTGTAGCCGGTTTTGGCAGTCGTTTTCTGCCAGCAACCAAAGCGATCCCGAAAGAGATGTTACCAGTAGTCGACAAGCCGCTTATCCAGTATGGCGTGGAAGAAGCGGTTGCGGCTGGGTTGAGTCAAGTGTGTTTTATCAATGGCCGTCATAAACAGGCCATCGAGAATCACTTTGATCGTAATTTCGAGCTGGAGCATTCGGTAAAGGGCAGTAGTAAAGAAAACCTACTTGATGGTATCAACGGTCTGATGGACCATTGTGCTTTTTCCAGTATCCGCCAGCTTGAAGCCAAAGGTCTGGGTCATGCCATCGGTTGCTCGCAGCCTGCGGTAGGCGACCAGCCTTTTGCGGTCATATTGCCAGATGACCTCTGTGTTAATACCGCCGGAGATGGGGTCTTGGCGCAGATGGTGAAACTCTACCAGCAGTATCAATGCAGTATCGTTGCCATCGAAGAAGTGCCCGCTGACCAGGTCAGTAAGTACGGTGTGATCGATGGCGAAGAGATCGAAGACGGCGTCTATCGAATCCATCATATGGTTGAAAAACCTGATGCAGCCGAAGCCCCAAGTAACCTCGCTATTATCGGTCGTTATATTCTCACGCCTGATATTTTCCAGCTAATTGCTGACACTAAGCCTGGCAAGGGCGGGGAAATACAAATAACGGATGCGCTGATGAAGCAGGCTTCAGAAGGTAAAGTTATTGGCTATAAATTCAAGGGACGGCGTTTCGATTGCGGCAGCGTTCCGGGCTACGTGGACGCAACAAATTTCTGCTTTGAGCAGTTCTATAAATCTTGATTGGTAATAAGCACCTGTCTTGCTGTTGATGCGTGACAGGTGGAAAAAGAGAGAGTCTATGAAATTATTGGTTACAGGCGGCGCAGGGTTTATTGGTAGCGCTGTCATTCGTTATTTGCTGGAGGATACAGAATGCGAAGTGGTCAATATGGATTCTTTGACCTACGCCGGCAATCTGGAATCCCTAGCTGGTGCTGAGCAGTCTGAGCGTTATGCATTTGAGCAGGTGGATATTTGCGATGCCATTGAAGTGCAGCGAGTGTTTGATATTCATCAGCCTGATGCGGTAATGCATTTGGCAGCCGAATCCCATGTGGATCGTTCTATTGATGGCCCCGGTGCTTTCATCCAGACCAATGTGGTGGGTACCTATAATCTGCTGGATGTCGCTAATAAGTACTGGGCTGCTCTGGACGAGAATCGAAAGTCTCTATTTCGCTTTCATCACGTATCAACGGATGAAGTCTATGGCGATTTGGAAGATCCTGATGAACTGTTCACCGAAACCACCGCCTACGCCCCAAGTTCTCCCTATTCGGCCAGTAAGGCCAGTTCAGACCATCTGGTGCGGGCTTGGAACCGTACTTATGGTTTTCCGGTGCTGATCACCAATTGTTCCAATAATTATGGCCCTTATCATTTCCCGGAAAAACTGATTCCTCACGTGATTCTTAATGCCCTTCATGGAAAGGCTCTGCCCATTTACGGAGACGGCTCTCAGGTACGCGACTGGCTTTATGTTGAGGATCATGCGCGGGCGCTTTACAAGGTGGTTTCTGAAGGCAAGGTTGGAGAAACTTATAATATTGGCGGCCATAACGAAAAGACCAATCTGGAAGTTGTCCAGAAGATCTGTGAACTGTTAGAAGAGTTGGTTCCAGATAAACCGGCAGGGGTCGCTCATTACCGAGATCTGATTGAATTTGTGAAAGATCGTCCCGGTCATGATCTTCGTTACGCGATTGATGCATCAAAGATTGCAACGGAATTGGATTGGGTTCCTCGGGAGAGCTTCGAAAGTGGTATTCGTAAAACTCTAGAGTGGTATCTAGCCAATGAGCAATGGTGGCAACGGGTGCTGTCCGGAGAATATTCCCTTAATCGTATTGGCGACACAGTATAGGAATTATCATGAAAGCTTATAAAGGAATAGTGCTGGCAGGGGGCTCAGGTACTCGTCTGCATCCGATTACCCGGGGCGTGTCTAAGCAGATGTTGCCGATTTACGATAAGCCGATGATCTATTATCCGCTGTCGGTACTAATGCTGGCGGGTATACAGGATATTCTGATTATCTCCACGCCTGAAGACCTGCCTGGCTATCAGCGTCTCTTAAGTGATGGCAGTCAGTTTGGGGTGTCAATTACTTACGCTGAGCAGCCTAGTCCCGATGGTTTGGCCCAGGCATTTTTGATCGGGGAAGAGTTTATCGGTGATTCACCTGTCTGCTTGGTGCTGGGGGATAATATTTTCTACGGTCAACATTTCTCCGACAAGCTGAAGTCCGCCGCTAGCCGAGACGCCGGCGCGACCGTATTTGGTTATCACGTCACCGACCCTGAGCGCTTTGGAGTTGTTGATTTTGATCAATCTGGTAAGGCTATCAGTATCGAAGAAAAGCCGGAGCAGCCGAAATCGAATTACGCCGTCACCGGTCTTTATTTTTACGATAATGATGTAGTAGAAATTGCTAAGGAAGTTAAGCCTTCGACTCGTGGAGAATTAGAAATTACAGACGTCAATATGGCTTACCTGCAGCGCGGTGATCTGAATGTGGAGTTGTTGGGGCGAGGGTTTGCCTGGCTGGATACGGGTACTCATGATTCCCTGCTGGACGCCAGTCAATTTGTAGCGACTGTGGAAAAGCGCCAGGGTCTGAAAGTCGCTTGTCTGGAAGAAATTGGCTACCGCAATGGCTGGTTGAATGCGGAGCAGCTAAGGTCCCAAGCACAAGCCTTGGCTAAAACCGGATACGGACAGTATCTGCTGAGATTGTTAGAGGAATAGCGTTAATGGAAGTTCGGGATACAGCGGTTGCCGGTGCCAAGATTATCGAGCCTAAAGTCTTTGGCGATGACCGAGGTTTTTTTCTGGAAACTTTTCAAGCAGAACGCTATGCCCAGCACGGCATAGATCTGCCTTTTGTGCAGGATAACCATTCGAGATCTTCTAAAGGCGTGTTGCGAGGGCTGCATTTTCAGAAGACCAAACCTCAGGGCAAGCTGGTGCGAGTCGTCAGAGGCGAGGTGTTTGACGTGGCGGTAGATATCCGTCCTGGGTCTGCAACTTTTGGCTGCTGGGAGGGTGTGGTTCTTTCAGAAGATAACAAAAGGCAGTTTTGGGTGCCACCGGGTTTGGCTCATGGCTTCTTGGTGTTATCCGATACTGCTGACTTCGAATACAAATGCACTGACTACTATGACCCCTCCGATGAAGGCTGTCTGATCTGGAACGATCCCGAAGTGGCCATCCAGTGGCCATCAAATGATGTGCTGCTGTCTGAAAAAGATAAGCAGGGATTCACCTTTTCGGCACTGGCTCTGCGAGGTTCTCAGTCTTGAAAATTCTGCTGACAGGAGCTAATGGCCAGGTTGGGCGCTGTGTCCAGGACCGGGCTAAAAATTGCGAGTTGTTTGCCTTCACGCGAGAGCAGTTAGATATCACTGATTGTGAACAGCTAGATGACGTCTTTGCCGAGGTCGTTCCTGATGTGGTGATTAATGCAGCTGCTTATACAGCCGTAGATAAGGCCGAAGAGGAGGTCGACCTTGCCTACGCCATTAATGCGACAGGCCCGGCAAATCTAGCCAAAATCTGTCAGAGGCAGAATATCCCTTTGCTGCACATATCGACGGACTATGTGTTTGATGGCACTGAGAACACTCCTTATGTACCTGAAGCCGAAACTAGCCCTTTGGGTGTTTACGGCGCGAGTAAGTTGGCTGGTGAAGACGCGGTTCGTGCTATTGAAAAGCATATCGTGGTGCGGACCGCCTGGGTGTTTTCTGAGTACGCTAACAACTTCGTCAAAACCATGCTTCGGTTAGGCAAAGAGCGTGATCAGTTGTCAGTGGTCGAGGATCAAATTGGCTGTCCGACTTACGCTGGCCATATCGCGGAAATATTATTGGCGTTGGCCAATAAAGTAGTAAACCCTGGCTTTAAGGGTTGGGGTACATACCATTTTTGCGGTGATGAGGTGGTGAGCTGGTACCAGTTTGCTCAAGCTATTTTTTCTCAAGCGTCCGCGCAGGGGCTGTTACCCAAAGTCCCTGCTATCACCGCTATACCAAGCACGGAATATCCAACCCCTGCAGCAAGGCCTGGCTATTCGGTATTGGATAATCAATCGTTATTGGCAGTGTTGGAAACGGCAGTGGAAAGAGATTGGCATAAAGGGTTAAGCAGCGTGCTGGCAAGGCTTTGAGCTTTAAGCCCGCTCCTCATGTTGTGGAGCGGGCTTAAGCTGAGTGTTAGGGCAGCACTTTCTTATAAGGCTTGACGATCACTTTGGCGTACACACCAGCGGCAATGTATGGGTCTTCATCCGCCCAGCTTTGTGCTTCTACCAGAGAATCAAACTCCGCGACTACTAAGCTACCGGTAAAACCAGCCTCGCCAGGGTCTTCACAGTCTATCGCGGGGTGTGGGCCGGCAATCAATAGGCGTCCCGCTTCTTTAAGCGCAATCAGACGAGCCACGTGATCGGGCCGCGCTACCAGTCGACTAGCCAGACTGTTTTCAACATCTTCGCTGATAATTGCGTAATACATAAAATGCTTCCGTTAGTTTGAGGATGAGTAAAGGAGTTATTCGTTAGCCGACTTTTCTTTGATGGCTTCTTCGCTAGTTTCTTCGCTAGGTTCCTGAATGTGTTTGGTCAGGAAAATCCCCTGCAAGAGAATGAATACCAGAGTTAGTCCCAGCATGCCGAACAGTTTGAAATTCACCCAGGCTTCTTCGCTCATGGTGAATGCCACGTACAAATTGAGGGCGCCCATAAGCACGAAGAAACCGACCCAGGCCCAGCTCAGTCGGTGCCAGATCGGATCCGGCAGCTCGATATTTGCTTCCATCATGCGTTGCACCAGAGGCTTGGCACCGACGTATTGGCTGATCAGGAAGGCTGCACCGAATAGCCAGTTGACGACGGTAGGTTTCCATTGGATAAAAGCCTTGTCCTGGAAGATTACCGTTGCTCCCCCCAGCACAACCACCAGTCCTAGTGTGACTAGTTGCATCTTTTCGATTTTGTGGGTGCGAATCCAGGTATAGCCCATTTGCAAAATAGTGGCAGGAATCAATACGGCGGTGGCAACGATAATGTCGCCGGTGTATTTGTAGACGGCAAAGAAGATGGCGATGGGTAGGAAATCGAAAAGCAGTTTCATTATAATGCCCGGTTATTGTTTTAGGGTTTGGATTACCAAACATGTCATAGTATATAGACTTAAGTGGCGTTAAAAAAACAGAATTAAAGGAGTGATCGGTATCCCCTTCATTCCATCGGAAGTTCGATGATGGCAAAAGTAGATTTACATACCCATACCCTGGCCTCTGATGGCGCGCTAACCCCCGCTGCGCTGGTGGAACGGGCCCATGCGCAGGGTGTTCAATGTCTGGCGGTGACTGATCATGATACCTGTGCAGGGCTGAAAGAAGCAGCGCAAGCCTGTGCCGAATTAGGCATCCGCTTTATCCCCGGAATAGAACTATCGACGCAATGGGATGGTGTCGGTATTCATGTGGTTGGGCTGAATATCAATGCTGCTTCTGAGGCAATGTTGGAGGCTGTAGATTTTCAGACCCGGGCTCGTTCGCAAAGGGCTGAAGAGATTGGTGAGAGGCTGACAAAGCGCAAAATGCCGGGTGTTTACGAAAAGGCATTAGAAATCGCAGATTACGCCCAGATCGGCCGCCCTCATTTTGCCAAAGCGATGGTCAAGATGGGCTATGTGGTGTCCGAGCAAGATGCCTTTAGCCGCTATCTTGGCTCTGGAAAAATTGGCGATATTAAATGCCACTGGCCAGCCTTGGATCAGGTTGTTGAATGGATTCGTGGCTCTGGGGGCACAGCTGTGCTGGCTCATCCCGGTAAGTATGATATGACCTGGGCAAAGCTTCGTCGTTTCCTTGATGTGTTTGTAGCGGCGGGTGGTGAGGCGATGGAAATAAGCTACGGCAGCGAAAACACGGATCGCCTGATGCAGCTCTGCAAGATGGCCAATCAGCATCATCTCAAGGCCTCGGTCGGTAGTGATTTTCACAGCCCTAAATATCATTGGACTGAAGTGGGGAAAATCCCGCTCATTCGTGGTGACTATGACCCGGTCTGGGCAGGCTGGATTTAGTAGGTACAATTTTAGATACTGAATAACAGGGAGTTCTGCATAAGATGGCAATTTTGGTAACGGGTGGCGCGGGTTATATTGGTAGTCATTCCTGTGTGCAGCTGTTGGAAGCGGGCTACGAGATTGTAGTGCTGGATAATCTGAGTAATAGCAGCATTATTGCATTGGAGCGTGTCGAAAAGATCACCGCCAAGCGCGTTGCTTTTGTGGAAGGGGATATTCGCGATAGAGCATGTCTCGATCGGCTTTTCAGTAACCATGATATTGATTCGGTTGTTCATTTTGCAGGACTGAAGGCGGTGGGTGAGTCTTGTGAAATGCCGCTGCATTATTACGACAATAATATTTCTGGCACCGTCATCTTATGCCAGGCGATGCAGGAAGCGCAGGTAAAAACCTTGGTTTTCAGCTCATCCGCTACCGTCTATGGCGAGCCTCAGACGGTTCCGATCAAGGAAGATTTTCCAACCAGTGCGACCAACCCTTATGGCCGCTCTAAATTGATGATCGAAGAGATTCTCCAGGATCTTTACGCCTCCGATAATTCCTGGCGTATTGCCTTGTTACGGTACTTTAATCCAGTCGGCGCGCACGCCTCCGGATTGATCGGCGAGGATCCTAATGGTATCCCCAACAACCTGCTGCCCTATATTGCCCAAGTAGCTATTGGCCGCCTGGAAAAACTATCAATATTTGGCGGTGATTATCCCACTGAGGATGGTACTGGTGTCCGTGATTATATTCATGTGCTTGATTTGGCTGACGGTCATTTGAAAGCGCTTGAAGCGTTGCAGAAATCTTCAGGCGTGATTACCTGTAATCTGGGCACAGGTCAGGGCTACAGTGTCCTTGAAATGGTTAAGGCTTTCGAAAAAGCGTCTGCAAAAGGTGTTGCTTACCATATTGTTGATCGTCGCCCCGGCGACATCCCTACCTGCTATGCAGACCCTTTTTATGCCGAGCAAACATTGGGTTGGCGAGCAAGCCGTGATCTTGATCAGATGATGATCGATTCCTGGCGCTGGCAATCCCGAAACCCACACGGATATGATGGTGACTCTTGATGGAATAAGAGTATAATTCCGGGCCTTTCAGGCATTCGAAATAGTCTGAGCTTTAGACAGGGAACCAGCAGTGAGTCAGTTTTTCCAGATCCATCCGGATAATCCGCAGGCGCGTTTGATTAAGCAAGCCGTTGAGATCATCAGGCAAGGCGGGGTAGTGGTATATCCTACCGATTGCGCTTATGCCTTGGGTTGCCATATCGGCGATAAGACAGCGCTGGAGCGGATTAAACAAATTCGTAAGTTAGACGATAAGCACAACTTCACCCTGGTGTGTCGTGATCTATCTGAGCTTGCCGTTTATGCCAAGGTAGACAACAGCGCGTACCGCCTACTCAAACACAACACTCCCGGTGCTTACACCTTTATTCTTAAAGGCACTTCAGAAGTCCCCCGTCGTTTAATGCATGCCAAGCGTCGTGAAATCGGAATTCGCGTGCCGGATAACAATATCGCTTTGGCAATAATGGAAGAGTTGGGTGAGCCGATCATGAGTGCCTCTCTTATCCTTCCAGGTGAAACAGAGCCGCTAACCGATCCTTATGATATTCGCGATAGCCTTCAGCATCAGGTTGATCTAGTTATTGATGGCGGTTATTGCGGCATGGAAGCGACCACTGTGATCAATATGGTGGAAGGTGATCCAGTGGTTGTGCGTGAAGGGGCTGGTGATGCCTCACCGTTTCAAGGTTAATTGAGAGTTTCAGAGGGAAGTATTAATGGCAGAGCAGCGGTCAATCGAGCAGCATATCAATCAAGCCAGGGCGATCGCAGTGCGGGACGATGAAGTCGATCTGTCTGAATTGTTTTCCAAGATCTGGCAGCGTAAGTGGTGGGTGGTGGCTATAACTGTCGTTTTTACCTTGCTTGCCATTGCTTATGTGCTGTTGGCGAAACCTACGTATGAACTGAAAGCTTCTATTCGACCGGTGCTTAATGATCAGTTTGTTGAGCTTAATCAGTCTGGTTTGCTGTCATTGACCCCTGCTTCTGCCTTTGACCGTTTTCGCAAAAACCTAGAGTCACGAGCTGTTCGGCGTGTGCTTTTTGATCAGGCTGGAATTCATGAAGGTTTTGACGATAAGTCAACACTGACAGAAGATCAGATGTTTACAGAGTTTGACGAGAGTTTGGTGCTGATCGTTCCTGTGGAAAAAAAAGGTAAGGTGTTGGTTTCTGATGCCAATTATCTGGCCTTTCAGCACTTTAACCCGGAATACGGCATTTCTGTCGTTAATCGGATGTTAGCTGTGGCCAATAGCCAGTTAACCGGAGAATTAAAAAATGAATTCTCGCATAGGAAAATCCAGCGGATCGGGTATCTGGAACGAAAAATAGATGATGCCCTGACGGGGGCCAAAGGCCAGAGATTGCGAATGATCGAACAGCTGACCGAAGAGAACGAGCTGAAGATCATAAACATACAGGATAAGCTGGATGTGGTCCGTACTAAGGCCCGAGCCAGGCGCTTTGATCGAATCGAAGAGGTAAAAGAGGCAGTAGCCATTGCCCAGGTATTGGACATAGAGTCTCCAACTACTTTGAATAGGCTGACTCAACAAACCACAGCCTCCGGTCAGATGGCCATTAATACCGAAGTCGGTGGTCGCAATGAGCCTCTCTATTTACGAGGTACAAAATTGCTGTCCGCAGAGCTTTCTTCGCTCCAGAATCGCCAGAGTGATGATTTTACCGACGCGGCTATTCGTGTGCTTGAGTCTGAACTGGAATTGTTAAAACGCCACCGTGAGGTGGAGGCTCTCCAGGCTCGCGACGACGATAAAGCGTTTATATTGGAGCAGATTACTCCACTGTTGGATGAAATTGAGAGCCTGAAAAGTGGCCAGGTTGATTTCGAGATGATCTCCTTTAGCCGGGTTGACCAGCAAGCCATCGTGCCGGAGAGGCCGATTAAACCCAAGAAGCGGCTGATAGTCGCTGTGGCGATTTTTCTGGGTGGTATGCTGGGGTTGTTTGTGGCGCTGGTAGTACCGGCGCGGAAGGAAGAGGCTGCTTAGGGTTTTTTATGTTATGGGGATATGGGCGATAGGGTCTGAAATTCTTGTGGTTAAAGGACTGACGAAGAGCTTACCTTTGTTGTAGTTGTCTCGTTGGTAACAGTTTGTGTCTCACCTGCTTTGAAATATCTGAGTGGAGGCACCTTATGAAAAGCGCTCCCTGTGTTACGGGAGCAGTTAGTGCTGAAAGGTTAGAAGATATAAGTATCATAGTTCTTTTTGATAGTGGGTGTCTGTTACTTAGGACTGTTGGAATTTAACGATGCAGGGTTTTCTGCAGTGTGATGAATAAAATAGGTCGCTGGATGAAAAAAATTAAGATTATTGCTGAAATTGGTATTAATCATGATGGTTCTATTGAAACTGCACGGAAGCTCATTCAAGAGTCTGCAAATGCAGGTGTCAGTTCAGTTAAGTTTCAGTATAGAAATTTAGACAATGCTTACTCAGATACAGCGCGAGAAATTGGTGATGAGTTATTGTTAACAGAGATTCGTAAAAATTATCTTTCACCATCGGTTCTTCTTGATCTTTCTGCATATGCTCATGAACTGGGTTTGGAAGCAGGAATAAGCTTTTTTGATACTGTCGATATGGAAGATTTCGGAGAAAAAATTGATACATTTGATTTTTTTAAACTCCCGTCAGCGGAACTAACCAATGCTGAATTGATTTCAGCGATGCTGAAAACCGGGAAGCAAGTGTTTCTATCTACCGGTTGTCATAATGAGTCCGAGTTGGAGGCTGCTTTTAGTCCGCTACCCACAGAGGGTTGGATGCCAATGCATTGCATATCCAATTACCCTGTATCCCTACAAAATGCTCGCCTTGGATATATTGAGTACTTACGCAATAAGTGGGATCGTGATGTCGGCTATTCAAGCCATGATGACGACTGGGAAGCATGCCTACTCGCCATGCAGCTTGGTGCAGTCGTGATCGAGCGGCATATAACATTAGACAGGAATGCAGAAGGACTCGATCATTCGTCTAGTTCGACTCCTGCTGAATTCGCAAAAATGAGTGCCTTTGCATCCAATTTGGATTTTCTATTATCAGGAAATGGGCCAAGAGTTCCAAATCAAGGTGAATTGTTAAATAGACAAAATTTGGGTCGATCATTTTTTACGAATAAAGATTTGAAAGTTGGTGATGTACTTGAAATTGATTCCCTTGTATATCGCTCCCCAAATACAGGTCTTAGTCGCGATGAGATAACAGGTTACATAGAAAAATCAGTACAGATCAATTTGCCTAAAGGGTCCGCAATTACAAAATCAGTCTTTGAAAAAGAAAATCCGCTTCCGGATCATATAATTGATTTTGCCAGAAATAAAAATTTATCACTTCCTGTCAGACTACATGATTTATCTAAATTTCAAAACCAATTTCCAATTGGTGCATTTGAATTTCATCTTTCATATGCAGAAATTCTACGTGATATCAATGTCGCTGATTTTGATAGCACTAACAGATACAGTATTCATCTTCCCGATTATATTAACTCGACACAGTTAATGGACCCATTCTCAAAGAGTGTGGAGCAACGTGAGGCGAGTCTCAATATTTTAGAGCGTACGATATCTCTTGCTGAACGGCTGCAGAATATGACCGGAACCTTTGTTCCCGTGGTTGGTAGCTTTTCAGTCATGCATTCATCGCTGAGTGCATTCTATGATGATCATGCTGCGTTAATAAATAGAATCAAAACGCGTGATGTAACATTAATGCCCCAGTGGCTTCCTCCAATTGCTTGGTATTTTGGAGGTTCGGTCAGCTTACATGCGATGAATCAGCTTCAGGATGCCAAATTTATTCAGCAGCATGATCTACCAGTTTGTATGGATGTATGCCACCTGATCATGGGGCGAAATTTCTTTGGTTTTTCTGCAGACCACGTAATGCAAAATTTAGAAAAAAATACCCAGCATATTCATATAGCCGATGCTGCCGGTCTTGATGGTGAAGGTCTTGCGTTTGGTGAGGGAGAGCCTGAAAACATAGACCTTATTCGTAATGCCCTAGATTATGACTGCCTTAAAGTGATCGAGGTTTGGCAGGGGCACTTGGATAATGGTGCAGGGTTTAGAAAAGCATTAACAGATTTGTCAAAATTGTAACGGTGATTAGTTTGAAAACTGCATTAGTAACAGGAGTCACTGGTCAGGATGGTGCTCACATTGCGGCGTATCTCCTTGCAGATGGCTGGGAAGTCTATGGAGGGTTCCGCCGAGGATCCTCTAGTACAACGTGGCGAATGGATTACCTAGGTATTACTGATCAGGTCCATTTAGTCGAGTGCCAGTTGAATGAGGCCCAAAACTTAATTCAGCTTTTACAGGACATTAAACCAGATGCAGTTTTTCATTTAGCCGGTGAAAGTTTTGTAGCCGACTCTTTCAAATACCCGGGAGTGACCCTGGATGTCAATACGCATGGTACTTTAAACGTACTAGAAGCTATCAGGCTTGTTTCACCGAGTACCCGGCTATTTTGTGCTTCCAGTTCAGAGGTGTTTGGTGTCTCGGGGTTGGGCAAAGCTCTGACTGAGGAAGCAGAATTTAGACCTGCCAATCCGTATGCTATATCTAAGCTTTCTGCACTCCATTTTGTTCGGTTATATCGCGAGCGCTATGGCTTGTTTGCCTGCTCAGGGATACTTTTCAACCATGAGGGCCCCCTTCGTGGACGATCATTTGTGACCCGAAAAATAACGCATAATATTGCAAGGTTAAAAGTAGAAGGCGGAGAGCCCTTTGATTTGGGCGATCTGGATGCCGCCCGTGATTGGGGCGCTGCGGATGATTATGTTAGGGCTATGTGTTCGATGCTGGAAATGGAACAGGCCGTTGATCTTATCATCGCATCTGGAAAACTGACTAAAGTACGTGATTTTTTAAGCAGAGCTGCGGCGTCTGCGGGTTTTGATCCTGTATTTGAAGGTAGTGCTGAAAATGAAATTTGCATTGATGGTCTGTCCGGGAAGGTTCTTGCACGGGTCTCGCCTAAGTATTATCGACCGCAAGATACACCCCCTATGTTAGGGGATGCATCTAAAATCAAATCATTAACAGGCTGGAGCGGTTCCAGGAGTCTGGAACTGTTGGTGGGGGAAATGGTTGATGCTGATATCACCCGATGGAAAAATGGATTAACACATGTGTAGCTGTGTTAATCAGTGGTAGTGAAACCGCTCATAGATACTGTTTGTAATTATTTCAAAAATCAGTAGAGCAGATATTAATATGTAGAGGCGTGCAGCTTTAGCTGGCTCTTTTATATCTTCTCTTTTTATGGATGAAAAATGATGCAAAAAAATATCGCAATTATCCCTGCTAGAGGTGGGTCCAAAGGTATCCCCCAAAAAAATATAAAGACCCTTGCAGGAAAACCATTGATCGCCTGGAGTATTGAGCAAGCTTTGTCTGCCAACCAGATAGATCGGGTCCTGGTATCGACTGATTGCGATGAGATCGCTGAGGTCGCGAGAGCATACGGTGCTGACGTACCTTTTATGAGGCCTGCAGAACTTTCAAACGATACTGCGACCACAGAGTCTGCTTTACTCCATGCTCTTGAATGGCTGAAAGAAAACGAAAACTATGTGCCGGATAACGTGGTCTTGCTGCAAGCTACATCACCGATACGTTATGAAGGTGCGATTGATAGAGCAATTGATAAGTTTAATGTTGAGAAAGTTGATAGTTTGCTGAGTGTCTCCGAGTTTTGGCACTTCCTTTGGGAGGGCGAAAGCACACCTCGTGCCTTGTATGATTATGCTAACAGGCCGCGGCGGCAAGATATCTTAAAAGACGACATCAAGTATAAAGAAAATGGTTCTATTTATGTTACGAACACAGGGCTGATGATTAAAAACAACAATCGTTTGGGTGGAAAGATAGCACTTTTTGTTATGCTGGAAGAAGAAAGTTTTGAAATTGACACGCCAGTTGATTGGTGTGTTGTAGAAGCTTTGATGGCTCAAGGTTTTTCTTAATAATGCAGGTCCTAATTAAACCCTGGGTTTTGTAATAGGAAATATATGGATGTTTTTATTCGACTGTCAATGGCGTTTTTTATGTCGTTGGCCTCTGTTAAAGAGTTAATTCTTTCTATAGAAATAGCGTGGTGAGCAGTTTTGAATTAGTTATAAGCGCGTTCGATTGCAGATGGCTCAAAAATAGTAAATTTATCAATAACTGGAATCATGGTTTTTTACGACATGAATTACGCTGCACTTCTAATAAGTCTAGATAAGTCTTCTCATATTGTTTATTTTATTTCAGGATGTTGTTTTTTTTGCAATAGTAATGAAGTAGGTTTTTTATATGGATTTAAAATTAAACGTATAGCTGTATCATGAAGTTCAAAATCCCTCTTGTTGGAGATATCCTTGAAGGCCATGTAGTTGCGTTATTATTAACGTATTGTGAAAATTTCATGAGGCTAATATATGGTATTGTTTTTTTATTGATTGCGCGTAAATTATTGAGTCCAGAAGATTTTTCAAGCTTCGTGTTCTGTTATTCCTTAGCCATTATACTATATGGGTTTTCGAAGTTTTCACTTGATGCGTTTTCAATTAGAGAAATAATACACAGACCGATAATGGCTCGAGGTCTAGTGTGGCGTTTGGTTGTATTCAGGTTTTTATTTAGCTCGATATTCTTTTTGTTTTTCGTTTTGTTTTTATATATCGTCGATAAGATTTATGGTGTTTTCTTATGGCTTATTTTTCTTCAGGCTTTAAGATCGTTGGATTCTGTGGAATGGTATCTTCGAGCAGAAGGGCATGTTATTTTTCAAGCGATTTCTCGTATGGTGTCGATGTCGATTGTCTTATCGTTACTTTTGTATGTCTATAATTCTGGTTATGAGGTTGAGAGTTGGAATGTAGTTTTAATCCAATCTTTAGAATGGATGATATTGGCGTTGATGTACTTCTTTTGGATGATTCACCAAGAGTATCAGTCTGGAGTGAGTGGTGGGAATGATTTATTTTCTCTTGTGGTTGTTAAATCAATGCCAGCCTACTTGGGATATGTGTTCTTTATTATTTACAGCAAAATAGATCAAATTTTATTAGAAGGTTTTCTTGGGCATGTGGAATATGGGAATTACATGATTGCAGCACGAGTAAATGAGTCAGCAGTTATTCTAATAGGGTCGTTGAATATGGTTTTATTCCCCAAATTAGTTAGAGCTTACAACGAGTCGAAGGATTCTTTTTGTAAATATGTTCGAAGTGTTTCTTTGTTTTTTTTCTTTTTATCGCTGTTGGTTGTTTTTTGTGTTTGGGGCGTTCGTTTTTTCTATGGTTTTCTTCCTGCTATGATAAAAGATTTATTGCCTTATGATACCGTTATTTATCTTTCATATATGGTTTTTTCTATCATTCCTATGTTTCTTTTCGGTTTAAGATCGTCGTATTTTTCTATAACTGGATCTACGGTTGAAATATTAAAGGGTGGAGGGTTTGGGTTATGCGCGGCTTTATTTCTAGGGGTTCCTTCTGTTTTTCTATGGGGTGCTTATGGTGGGATTTTTTGTTTTTTTATTTCGTGTCTTAGTGCATTGTTCATATCGAATTTTTTTAGCTCACCTGGCAGAGTTTTTACTAGGTTGGTTTTTTATCCAATGAAACCTTCGGGAACTGGCCTGTAATGTTGTCATTAAGTAAAAAAACGATGGTTGTTTTCGTTTTCGTTTTCGTTGCTTTGGCTGCTGTTTTTTTTCCAATAAGTTTTAATTTTGTTTTGTTGGTGTGTTTTTTGTTTTGGGTGGTTGGTGTGTTTTTCATACCATCATCGCTATTTGTATCTAGATTTTACTGGTTTATTTTCGGTATTTTTTTTATATTACCTGTTGTTTTTCTTGGAGGAAGTGAATATTTATTGCAAGGGGCATTCTTAACGGATATATATTTAACTGATTCTCAGGCGATTCTGCTCATTAGGCTTGTATTGTTTCATCTTGTTTTTTTTATGTTAGCAACTTTTTTGGTTTCTGACTCTGTGGTCGTTAAAAATATTGATTATGAAATAAGAAATATTGTTTTGTTTTATTTTTTATTGATTGTAACGGCTGTTATTGTTTTAGGTTTCAATTTACTAGAGATGAATGCGGTATACACGCAAGGATATGCTGCTTTTCAGAGTGACGAGTTATCTGTTAAAAAGAATTTTTTTATATTGTTGGTTGAGTTTCTTTTTTTGTCTCTAGTTTCTTTGGGGATGTCTAAGAAAAAATATTTTTGTTTTTTTCTTCTAATGATATATTCATTTAGTTTGATTTTTACAGGAATTAGAATGCCTGGCGCGTGCTTGGCATTTTTTGCTTTTCTGCACTTTTTTACATATTGGAGATCGAAATTCATCTTGGTAATGATTGCAACTCTTATTATGGCCCCTCCCGTTTTAATGTTTACCCAGAGTCTCCGGGTTTACGGTTATTCTGCGCTTGACTATTTTGATTTGGCCTATGGATATTTTGATCTTATAAGAGTTTTAGGTTATACGGTAGATACGCTTAAAGCGGTAGTATCAATAGGAGATGTAGTTGACGTCTCTCCTTTTTTTAAGCTGTTTCAGATACTAACAATTTTTTTGGATCGGGTTTTTTCTGTAGAAGTCGATTTTGGCTACAAGGCATTTGCTCCTGAGTTCACAAAATACTACGATCTTGATCTTTTTGAGCGCACGGGTACTACTTTTGGTTCAGCCTCAGTCGCAGAGGCATGGTATTACTGGGGATGGGGCGGTGTTGCTTTAGTAGGTTCAGCCGCGTTTTTTATTAGCTGTTGGTTCTCAAAAATTGCCTATTCTGGTGGTTTGGTTCTTACCCTAATTTATCTTGTCGCACTTCCGAAATTTATAATATCTGTGAGAAATGAGGTACTAGGTTGGTTTTTTGAGTCGGCAATACATTTACTCTTATGTGTTCCTTTTGTGATTTTTTGTTATGTTGCTTTTGTAAAAAAAGAGAAAATTTCTTGAAAATTTTTGTAGTGGATGTTATTAAATCGTTTGAATCGTTGGGAAGTACCTTGGCGTGCGAATAATTAGTCTTTTATAAATGGTGGTTTTCTGGATTTGAAGGTTTTTTTGTTTGCTCGTTGATGTTTGTTTTTTCATCTGTAATGACATCGTAGCTGATATCAGTTTTCTATTTTTATTTCATTTCTTTGGCTCTTGAGTTTTGTAGATTATGTCTTTTCAAAAAAAAGCTTTTCACTTTATTAATGCCTGACTCCTCCCGTGATGTTACCTCTGGCTCTGGAAGTGGCCGTTCGCCTACGTTTTTTTTTCGATGACAGTAAACATTTACTTCCCCAGAATGCTGCTCTTAAAAATTCGGCGCTAGGGCAAGATGCTTTTGTTCTAGCTACCGGGCCTAGTATAAAAGACGTAGATCTATCTTTTCTTGAAGGAAGGGATTGCTTTTCGGTAAGTAATTTTTTTCTGCACGATCAAATTGATTTGATAAATCCACGTTTTCATTTCTTTGCCCCTTATCACAAGCCTCTTATATTGGATGAATATATCGATTGGCTTTCAGCGTCAGATAAGGAGTTGCCCCCCTCAACATCAATAGTGCTAGGCACATCTACTAGAAGTATTGTTGAAGATAATGATTTGTTCGCTGGAAGGAAAGTTTACTACCTGTCTTTGCAAAAGTCAGGAGTTGGTCGGAAACCTGATATTCTGAAACCAGTATTGGCGCCTTATACCAGTCCAATAATGACATTAGCGTTGATACATTATATGGGTTACAAGCGCGTTTTTCTTCTAGGTTGTGATCATAATGTTCTTAAAAACTATGGCGGCACTGTATCTAATTTTTATTCTCCTGAGAAAGAGATGAGAAGTAATGCGACTAGCGGCAGTAACTGGGATTCCGGTATAATCTCGCACCTTGATATTGCTAGGAATGTGTTTTTGCAATATGATTTTTACAATTCTATTTTTGACTCTGATGGTAGAGAAATGTATCAAATGTCGAAAGATGGTTGGTTGGATTTTATTAAGTACATTGATATAAAAGAGTTTCTGAAATAAGAAAATAAATTGGAGATTTGTAAGTGAAGTTTTTGATGTACGGTATTAATTTTTCACCAGAGTTAACTGGGATTGGTAAATACAGTGGAGAAATGGCGTGTTGGCTGACAGATAATGGGTGCGATGTTTTTTCTGTAACGGCTTACCCTTACTACCCTGAATGGAGAAGGCATAAGGAATATAGAAATATATTTGGGTATAAGAGTGAGTTGATTGGGAATGCAAAGGTGATTCGGTGCCCTTTGTATGTTCCTTCCAGGCCGAACTCAATGAAGCGAATAGCTCATTTGCTGTCTTTTGCTTGTACTTCTTTTTTCGCTTTGGCTCGACTTTTACGCGTCAAGCCTGATGTGATTTTTGTTGTTCAACCTTCCCTTTTTTTCGCCCCTGCGGCATTACTTTATAGTTATGTAACCGGTGCTAAATCCGTGATGCATATTCAAGATTACGAGCTTGATGTAATGCTTGGTTTAGGCATGGTAAAGGAGGGGGTCCTTACTAAATTTGCGAGAAAGGTAGAAGGCTGGTTGATGTCAAAATTCGATTTTGTATCGACAATTTCTAATTCTATGGTCGATCGGGCTGTACAAAAAGGAGTCAATAAAGAAAAGGTTTTGTTTTTTCCAAATTGGGCGGATGTAACTCATGTTCATCCTTCCGTTGAATTCAATTCTTTTAAGGCGGAATGTGGTTATAATGATAATGACAAAATAATATTATACTCCGGTAACTTAGGGAAAAAACAAGGGCTTGAATCTATCCTTAAGGTTGCAGATATATTTAGGGATAGGAGTGATGTTAAATTTTTGATCGTTGGCTCTGGTGCACACGAAAAGGAATTAAAAATGATGGCATCAGATTTGGCTTTACCAAATCTTAAGTTCATGCCGTTACAGCCTTTTAGTAAGTTTCCTGCATTGATGAGAATGGCAGATCTTCATTTGGTTATCCAGAAAATAGGCGCGGCAGATGCTCTTTTACCTTCGAAGCTTAACAATATATTGGCTGTCGGAGGTCATGCCTTGATTACTGCCGATGATGATACTGAGCTTGGTTTTATTTCAAAAAAACATCCTGGTATTTATTCTTTAGTCAAGCCTGAAAGTGTTGAGGATTTAGCAGATTCAGTGGATTATTTTTTATCGTCTGCGCCTAGTGATCGTAACCAAATTGCTAGGAGATATGCAGTGGATTATTTAAACATTGATAATGTTATGAATGATTTTCTTTGTTCTATTAAACAGTTTTAATTTATATCTGGGTGTATTGATGAGAAAAAAAGTTGCATTAATTACCGGTGTGACCGGACAGGATGGCTCGTATCTGGCTGAATTGTTGTTGGAAAAAGGTTACGAGGTTCATGGAATTAAGCGCCGCGCTTCTCTTTTTAATACCCAGCGTGTCGATCATATTTTTGAAGACCCCCATCAGAAAAACCCTCATTTCTTTCTTCATTATGGTGATCTGTCGGATTCCTCCAATTTGACTCGGATTATTCGTGATGTGGAGCCGGATGAAGTGTATAATCTAGGCGCTCAGTCCCATGTGGCAGTCTCGTTTGAGTCGCCAGAGTATACGGCTGATGTCGATGCGATCGGTACATTGCGCATACTAGAAGCGATCCGTTTTCTAGGCCTGGACAAGAAAACCCGTTTCTACCAAGCCTCGACGTCTGAACTTTACGGATTAGTGCAGCAGACTCCTCAAACTGAGAAGACCCCTTTCCATCCTAGGTCTCCATATGCCGTGGCAAAGATGTATGCCTATTGGATCACGGTGAATTACCGCGAGGCCTACGGCATGTATGCCTGTAACGGGATTCTATTTAATCATGAGTCACCTCGTCGTGGGGAAACCTTCGTAACGCGTAAAATTACCAGGGGTTTGGCCAATATCGTTCAAGGGCTGGATCAATGTCTGTATTTAGGTAATATGGATGCGTTACGAGACTGGGGGCATGCGCGTGACTACGTAAAGATGCAGTGGATGATGTTGCAGCAAGAACAGCCAGAGGATTTTGTCATTGCTACCGGCGTACAGTACTCGGTGAGACAATTTGTTGAATTTACCGCCAAAGAGATGGGCGTAACGCTGAAATTTGAAGGCCACGGCGTCGATGAAGTGGGTGTCGTTGATTGTGTAGAGGGCGATGATGCACCTTCCGTGAAGGTTGGAGATGTGGTAGTTCGGGTCGATCCGCGCTATTTCCGGCCTGCCGAAGTGGAAACGCTTTTAGGCGATCCCAGCTACGCCAAGCAGCGCTTGGGCTGGGAGCCTGAGACTACTCTGCACGAAATGGTGCAGGAGATGGCTGCTTACGACTTAGATCAGGCCAAACGGCACGTTTTGCTGCGTGATAGTGGCTTTACCACGGCCCTGTCGCGAGAGAAGTAGTCATGAAGCTATTTATTACCGGTGGCCGGGGTATGGTGGGACGCAATCTGTGCGCCTTAGCAGAGCAGCGCGGCGTAGAGGTTTTTGCCCCGACTCGTGACGAATTGGATCTGCTTGATTATCAGGATACGCTGGCATCTATTCGGCAATACCAACCCGATGTGGTTATTCATGCGGCAGGTTTAGTTGGCGGTATCCAGGCCAATATGGCGGCACCCTATGACTTCTGCTTTATCAATTTGCAGCTAGGCCTCAACGTTGTCCGTGCAGCCCATGAAGCGGGAGTCGATCAGCTGATCAATCTGGGTAGCTCTTGCATGTACCCCCGTGCTGCACAAAATCCGCTGCAGGAATCACTGATTCTTAAAGGGGAGCTTGAGCCCACTAATGAGGGATATGCTGTAGCTAAGGTGGCAGTGGCCAAGCTTTGCGAATATCTCTCACAACAGCATGGTGCTTATTACCGAACTCTCATACCATGCAACCTATATGGATTTTGGGATAATTTTCATCCGCAACGCTCTCATATGATTCCAGCAGTGATTCGCAAAATTCATGAAGCAAAATTGAGTAACCAGCCACAGGTGGAAATTTGGGGTGATGGCACTGCGCGCCGAGAGTTTATGTTTGCCGAGGATCTGGCTGATCTTGTGCTCAAAGTAAGCAATAGCGTTGATGAATTACCGCAGTATATGAATGTTGGGCTCGGCTATGATTTCAGCATTAACGAGTATTACCAGCAGGTTGCTGATGTTATCGGCTATGAAGGAACATTTGTTCATGATCTAAGCAAACCTGCGGGCATGAAGCAAAAATTGGTAGGTATTGATGGCCAAACGTCCTTCGGCTGGGCGCCGCCGACAGCGCTAAGAGCTGGAATCGAAAAAACCTACGCTTATTTTCTAAAGGATGCGATTTGATGTTACCGCTGGCTACTACCACTTGGGATCAGGACGAATACGATGCGCTACAGGCGGTGATCGCCAGTGGCATGTTTAGTATGGGGGAGCAGGTTGCAGCTTTTGAAAATGCCTTTGCCGAGTTTGTTGATGCTAACTATTGCGTGATGGTGAATTCAGGTTCTTCAGCAAACCTTTTAGCAGTTGCAGCACTGTTCTATCGACATAAGGATGCACTCAAGCCTGGCGATGAAGTGATCGTGCCTGCCGTGTCTTGGTCAACCACCTATTTTCCGCTTCAGCAGTACGGCCTTAAATTGAAGTTTGTAGATGTAGACCGGCATACACTGAACTTGGATCTTGTGCAGCTGGAAGATGCGATTAGCGATCAGACTCGGGCGGTGTTCGCAGTCAATCTGCTAGGTAATCCGGTCGACTATCAGCGTCTTAATCAGATTATCGATGGGCGTAATATTCTTGTTCTTGAGGATAATTGCGAGTCGTTGGGAGCTACTCTGGGCGGTAAGCAGGCAGGTACTTTTGGCGTGATGGGTACCTACAGCGGCTTTTTTAGCCATCATATTTCCACCATGGAAGGGGGAATGGTTGTGACTGATGATGAAGAACTTTACCACATCATGTTGTCGGTGCGGTCTCACGGCTGGACGCGCCATCTTCCCAAAGACAATCTCGTGTGTGAAAAGGGTATAGATTCCTTTCGAGAGTCTTTCCGCTTCGTACTACCGGGCTATAACCTACGGCCCTTGGATATGTCAGGTGCGCTGGGGTTGGCGCAATTGAAGAAACTACCAAGCATCGTTGCGGGGCGCCGAGCGAATGCAATGGCATTTGTTGAGCATTTTTCCGACATCGCTGGCATCTCTATCCAGCAGGAAACCGGCTGTAGCAGCTGGTTTGGTTTTGCGATATTGGCCGGCTCTGAGACTGTGCGGGATAAGCTCGTGACTGGCCTTAAACAAGCCGGTGTCGAATGTCGCCCTATCGTCGCGGGCAACTTCGTGCGTAATCCAGTCATTAAATATCTTGATTACAGCGTCCATGGCCAGTTGAACAATAGCGACTACGTCGATGATTGTGGCCTGTTCATTGGTAATCATCACTATGACGTGCAAGCTGAAATAGAGGCGGTTTCAAAAATTGTAAAAAATACTCTCTGTGGGTAAATAATCACGCTTAACTGTGCGTAAATTTCAGACTATATTGCATTGTTCTATCTAGGTCGATCGGTAGATATATAGAGCCAAACTGAACAGTAAAGGAGTCACCAGGGTAGTTTAATTTATACTTTGCCGCATGCTAAAAAGGGATGATTCTGTTTTAATTAGATTGTAATAAAAATTCTGTTTTATGGTATTAACTATGCGCCTGAAAAAACCGGAATAGGTAAGTACAGTGGTGAAATGGCAACTTGGTTTGCTTTAAAAGAAAAGGGCATGACGTCAGAGTTGTGACCGCGCTGCCTTATTATCCGGAGTGGAAAGTTCATAATGGCTATAGCCGCTTTAGGTTTTGCACGATTACTTCAAACGGTGTCAAAGTTTTATTGCTGCCCGCTATATGTGCCTCAGAATGTCTCAACACTGAAGCGGCTTCTACACCTAGGGTCTTTCGCGCTCAGTTCAATGATTCCTTTGGCACGAAATCTGGCCTGGAAGCCTGACGTGGTGGTGACTGTTGTCCCTACGCTGTTTACGAGGCTTAACGCACAGCTGTTTGCTGCACTGAGTGGCGCCAAGTCTGTACTGCATATTCAAGATTATGAGCTGGATGCAATGCTAGGTTTAGGCTTGGGGGGGGCGGTTTTTTTCGCGTATGGCTCAGTCTATTGAAAGTTGGTTGCTGCGTGATTTTGATCGTGTCTCTACTATATCCCAGTCGATGATAAAGCAAGAAAAAAAGGAGTTAATGACATTAATGTGGTTTTTTTCCCAAATCGGAGTATGCGATTTGTTTTGCCAGAAACCTCTTCGGTACAATCGTTTAGGCAACGGTTTAGGCCTTAATGAAGCTGATCCCATTCTGCTTTACTCTGGGGGTTTAGGAGAGAAGCAGGGGTTGGGGTTAGTTGTTGATGCTGCAAAAACCTGCTCTGAGCAGGGGCAGGCTGGTTGCTTCGAAATTGTTGGCGAAGGTGCAGCAAAAAAGAGGCTAGAACTGCAGGCCTCCGATCTAGGGCTTAACAATGTACGTTTTTAACCTCTTCAACCATTGGAGGATCTTCTCACTTTTTTGGCTATGGCTGATTGCCATCTGGTCATACAGCGCAAGGGTGCCGCTGACAGCGTTCTCCCCTCAAAATTGACCAATATTTTAGCCGTGGGCGGTAACGCATTGATCACAGCGGATCCACATACTGAGTTCGGTCTGCTTTGCGACAAACACGCTGGGATCGCAGCCTGTGTAGAGCCGGAATCTTTAGATGCACTGTTGCAGGGTATCGAAAGGGTTTTAATGATGCCCTGCCAAAATCAGATAGCACTCGACTACGCACGACAGTATTTAGACCAGGAACAAATACTAGCAAGTTTTGAAGCGGTTTTGAGACAACTTAGCCACGGCGGAATTAAATAAATCTTCAGTAAATATTATTTAAATGATGTTTGGTTTTTAAACGCTTTATGAATAATGTTTTTATTCATAATCCCCATTAAATATAGAAGAGCAGATATAGCATCTAATCAACTATGTTTTTCTGATTACAGGTTTTTTTATCGCCTATGCAACATTTCAAGCATTTACTTAAAACCGCCAAGCTGAGACTTCTCCGTATGCACTATGAGTCTAATAGTGGTCATTTGGGGGGGAATCTTTCCTGTATCGATGCGATTATGATTCTTCATCACTTGGTGATGAAACCTGGGGATCAGTTTTTACTATCTAAAGGCCATTCAGCAGGGGCCTTGTATATTACCCTCTGGAGTCTTGGGAAATTGTTCGATTCAGATTTAGAATCTTTCAGCAAGGATAATACGCTTTTACCAGGGCATCCGAGTGGAGAGGGCATTCCTGATTTGCTTTTTTCCACCGGGTCTTTAGGCCACGGCCCTTCTCTGGCCTCAGGTTTGGCGCTAGCTGCTAAATACAAGAATTCAGACCACCAAGTATATTGTTTATGTTCTGACGGCGAATGGCAGGAAGGAAGTTGCTGGGAGGCCCTCACTTTTGCTATTCATCAGAAATTGAATAACTTGACCATAATCATTGATCAAAATGGGCTTCAGGGATTTGGAAAGACCAAAGATGTTATATCTTGTGGTGATTTAACGACCAGGATTTCAGCATTTGGCGCAAACGTACAGCGTGTTAGCGGACATGATCCTCTGGAAATAAAGAAGTCATTAGAGGAAACGTCTTTAGATATGCCTAATGTGTTGATATTAGACACGGTAAAGGGAAATGGCACGCATTTTGAGGGGGAAATGCAATCGCATTACCTCCCGCTTTCCGAAGAGCAATTTCAGGCGGCATATTCGAAGGTCGATGGAGAATTATGAGAAATTCATTTGCTCAAACGGTTATTTCACAGTGCAATCAAGATGACAGTATCTTTCTGACTGGTGATCTTGGGTTTATGGCATTAGAAGAAGTAAAAAGCACTTTTGGAGCTCGGTTTGTCAATGCGGGTGTTGCCGAACAAAATATGATTGGTGTCGCCGCAGGCCTAGCCCGCGGAGGGTTTAAAGTTTTTACATATAGTATTGCGCCGTTTTGCTATGCACGCCCTTTCGAACAAATACGTAATGATATTTGTTTCGGTAATCTACCTGTCTGCTTGGTGGGTAATGGTGGGGGTTATGCATATGGCCATATGGGGCCGACGCATCATGCTCTTGAAGATTGCGCTGCAATGAATGCACTGGGTGTTCGGGTTCTTGTTCCTGCATTTGATGAAGATATCTCCGCGATGTTGTCCCAACTGTCGTCTCCAACCTATCTGCGCTTGGGCTATGACGTTAGACCAAAAAACACTTCTGTTCCTGAGTATTCATCCTGGCGGCAGGTTTTGAGCGGAGAGCAGGGGGCCATTGCTGCTCTTGGACCCTTGGCCGGAGTCGCGTGGCAAGCGCTGCAAAATGTGCCCGCTGATAAAAGACCTTCTGTTTGGGCTGTAACCGAATTTAATGCTGATGGCATTCCAGAAGAGTTCTGGCAACAAGTGTCTGGGAGCCCCCTTTATGTAACCGAAGAGCATGTGTCCGCCGGAGGATTGGGGATGTTTATCTCTCTGGCTATGGTTCGTAGAGGTATTCAAGTATCAAATTTTGTTCACCGTTACGCCCTCGGTTATCCTACCAATCGCTTTGGCTCTCAAGATTTTCATCGTGCTCAATGTGGGCTTGATGTAGATGGAGTTCTAACAATGATTGATGGACATGAACATGAATCTTGATAGTAAAATAAAAGGCCTGCAGGGGCCTGTTCTTATCATCGGAGCGAGTGGTTTTGTTGGCGCTAATTTGCTGCGCAGGTGTTTAGCGATTAGGTTGGATGTTATTGGGACTGTTTTTTCTGGAGACTCTTGGCGGCTTGACGATATACCTGCCTCCAATATATCTTTTCTAAATCTTCAAGACCCTGTCAGCGTGATGACTCTTTTTCATCGTGTAAGGCCTAAGACGGTGTTTGATTGCTCCGCTTTTGGTGCCTACTCCTTTGAGCAAGAGCATCAGCGTATTCACTCGACTAATTACTTGAACTTTATTGATGTAATGGAGGAGGTTTCCGAACTAAATTTGTCAGCCTATATCCATGCCGGAAGTTCATCTGAATACGGCCTTAATGCATCCGCACCGGAAGAGTCTGAGACTCTTGTTCCTAACAGTCACTATGCAGTGAGTAAGGCGGCAACTAGCCAGGCGATCTCTTATTATGGAAAAGTTCGAGGGGTTCCCGTCGTCAATCTTCGTTTATATTCGGTGTATGGACCATATGAAGATTCTTCTCGACTCATCCCTGTTCTTTGTGAGAAAAGTTTGCATAGCGCGCTCCCTAACTTTGCCCATTCAGAGGTTTCTAGGGACTTTATACATATAGATGATGTGGTCGCTGCATTTGTCGATGCTGCGCTACGGATGAGTCCTGAGCTAGCTGGGGAGTCATTCAATATTGGTACGGGTGTTAGAACCTCTTTAGCCTCTTTGGCCTGTATAACTAAAGAGTTGTTTGATATCCAAGATGAGCCTCAGTTTAGTCTAGAAGCTGGTCGTGCATGGGACGTTGACAATTGGTATTCGAACCCGCAGAAAGCGAATGAAATGATGGGTTGGACTGCGAAGGTTGGGTTTGCTGAGGGGTTAGCTTTAACTCGAGATTGGTGGGCAGTTCATTTAGAGAGCAATGACTTCGCTCGATTGACGAAGAAGGATCAGCCTAGCGATGTAAAAAGATCAGTCTCTGCAATCGTTGCTTGTTACAAAGATGAACAGGCTATTCCGATCATGCATGAGCGGTTGGTTAATGTATTTAAAAAGCTTGGATTAGATTACGAAATTATTTTTGTTAACGATTGCTCCCCGGACGACTCTGCTGAAACGATCAGAAAAATAAGTGCACAAGATCCTCATGTAATGGGGGTGACGCATACACGAAATTTCGGTTCTCAATCGGCTTTCAAAAGTGGGATGGAACTTGCCAGTAAGGAAGCCTGTGTTCTTTTAGATGGAGATCTTCAGGACCCTCCTGAGTTGATTGAGGATTTTGTACGGGAGTGGCAGGCGGGCGCTGATGTTGTTTATGGTCGGCGTGTTAAGCGTGAGATGTCGGTACTGCTCGAAGCTTGTTATCGTGGTTTTTATCAGTTGTTTTCGGCTATGAGCGAGATTCCAATACCAAAGAATGCTGGTGACTTTTCACTGATGGATCGTTCTGTTGTTTATTGGATGCTTCAGTGTCAAGAGCGTGATTCTTTCCTGCGTGGCTTGCGTGCCTATATAGGTTTTAAACAGGTAGGCGTTGATTATGAAAGACCAGAACGCATGTTTGGTATTAGTACTAATAACTGGATAAAAAATATAGGTTGGGCAAAAAAAGCTATTTTCTCATTTTCGCGTACACCCTTGCACATGCTTACGGCATTTGGTGGCATCGCTTGTCTCGGTTCGGTTGGTTTAGCGGCCGTAAGCGTACTTATGCGCGTACTTAATCCTGAGTCTGTGCCGCAAGGGGTGACCTTTATTTCGCTATTAATTATGTTTTTCGGTTCTTCTACCATCTTTGCCATTGGATTGCTTGGCGAGTACATAGGTAAAATTTTAGAGGAGACCAAAGCTCGTCCCGCATTTATTCGTCGTAGCTTAATAATGCGGGGAGAGGTGCTTCCGGCCGAACATACAGGACACCATGACTCATGTCGGTAGCTACTCAAATTAGAATGGAGCGGGTCTGCCCAGTCTGCGAAGGTAGCTCGCAAGTACATTTCGCGGATGAGTGTATTGACCAAAATCAGATTAGCGATTTCACTTATGCTTCTCGTAAGCAACCGGAGTTCATGTGTCTTCGTTTGGTACGTTGTACGGACTGTGATTTGGTATATGCGCCTACCCCTCCTGCTGCGGATTTTCTGCTGACTGCATATTCGGAGGCTGCGTATGATTCTGGCCCAGAGGCTGAAGCTGCGGCACATAGTTACGCTAAAGCACTGGTGCAGCATGTCGAACGTCTTGCTGGTAGGAATGCTGCGGTAGATGTAGGGGCCGGTAGTGGACCGTTGCTACCATGGCTACAGGATGTTGGGTTTAATCCAGTGATTGGTATTGAGCCTTCACGAGCGGCTATTGATGCCGCTCTTCCTTCCGTGTTACCTATGCTACGTGAAGGAATGTTTACACCGGACTTGCTAGATGGCATTAGCCCGTCTCTACTGTGTTCTTTTATGACATTAGAGCATATGGAGAATCCTGCTGAATTCGTCAGTACTGCATATGAGCAATTAGAGCCTGGCGGTATGCTTGCTGTCGTTGTTCATAACTGGCGTGCGCCACTCAATCGTTTGCTGGGTTTACGTTCGCCGATTATCGATGTGGAGCATCTACAGCTTTTTAGCCCTAAATCGATACAAGCTCTAATGACTCGAACCGGATTTGAGTCGATTACCTTGCAATCTATTAGTAATACTTACCCGCTTCGGTACTGGCTGCGCCTCACTCCGTTGCCAGCCGGCATGAAAGCGTCGATTGCTAAAATGCTAGATCGTATTGGAATTTCAGATACCCAACTATCGTTGCGCGTCGGCAATATGCTTGCCGTCGCTATCAAACCTTTGGTGAAGAATTAATGACTCAAATAGATGATGTAACAACTAAGAAAAACGTTAGCCAGTTTGATGAGGATGTTCGAAATACGGGATCATACGCTTATACAGCAGAACGTCTGTCTGCTCGTTTTGCCAATACATGCATCAGTGATTCAATATCTCAGGCTTATGACTTCTCAGGAAAAACCGTGCTTGATCTTGGTTGCGGCGATGGCGCTTATACATTGGAATTCCCTTCTCTTGGGGTGAAAGAGGTGGTAGGCGTTGATCCGGCTAGTGTCGCGATTGAGGCAGCGAACGCGACAGCTCAAAAACTTGGCCTTGAAACCGCTGTGAAATTTGAGGTGGGTAACATTTACGCACTGGAGTCCTATCTAGCGGATGATCGCTTTGACTGCATTGTGCTGCGGGGGGTGCTACACCACCTTCCCGACCCGGCTCGCGCCATTGCCTGCCTTGCCTCATTTGGCGGGACTATCGTCATACTGGAACCCAATGGTAATAATCCGGTGTTAAAGTTGCTTGAGAAGTACTCTCGCTATCATATTGAGCATGAAGAGCGGTCATTCACACCAGGCGTGATTCGTTCTTGGCTTGAAACAGCTGAATTTTCAGTGAGTTCCAGCAAATTGATCAACTTAGTTCCTATGTTTTGTCCAGATTGGATGGCTAAAGTGTTGCGTGTAGTTGGACCAATCGTTGAGGCTTTTCCGCTAGTGCGAAATATTAGCTGTGGACAGATTGTTATCGTTGCACGTAAATGAGGCGTATGTGGTCTGCTCATATATTCCTTGCTGGAATGATTTGTTGTATGGCTATATCCCAGGTTTTTCTAAAATTTGCAGGCATCCATGCAGCTGTTCAGTTTGATATAGTTCATGATTTTGTTAAGAATTATTGGCTTTGGGGTGGCTTGATGCTATCTGGTTTCGGGCTTTGTTTTTGGATGATTACATTGCACAAAATGCCACTATCATCGGCTTACCCTTGGACTGCTTTAATATACGTTCTCACACCAATAGCGAGCGTTATCTTTTTTGATGATGTGTTAAGTTTTAATTATGTACTAGGGATGATTAGTATCGTTGTTGGTGTTTTTCTAACCACCGGTGGTGTTGCGACGCAATGACGAACACTGAGTTAGCGTTTTGTCTGCTTTGTGTGTTTTGTAGTAGTAGTTCCCAGCTTTTCATCAAGGGTGCTTCTTTGCGCCCCTCTTTTGGAAAAACCATTTTTCTCCTTGGGTTAGGTGTAATGCTTCAATTGAGCTCAGTTTTATTTGCGGTTATGGCATTAAAAACTATGCAGCTTTCTCAACTTATACCGTTTGCCGCAATGGCGTATTTGCTGGTGCCAATAGGTAGTTTTTTTGTTTTTAACGAGCGCTTGCTTCCTCGGTTTTGGTCGGGTTCAGCGCTCATCGTTGTTGGGATTATTTACACCAGTTTATTATGAGAATCTTAGACATGAACGATCAAGGGCGAACATGGCTCTACATTTCGTTAGTTGTTTTGACTGTTTCGATTGCAACTATCTTTCCTCGACTAATGGTTATCGGCGGATTTCCATCTACAGATGAAGGTTTCTATGCCTACCAGGCACAGCTCATCCACTCAGTTTTAGCTGTGGGGCAGGGACTGCCTGATGAAGGCTCTATAGGACTCTACCCCATGCTGTTGTCGTGGCTATTTGAGCTGCCCGGTAACAGCCTGATCCTGTTTCGTCTGGCTGATCTGATCGTTGCTATTATTGCGTCCTGCATTTTTTTTCGTGTACTAGAGCGGGTGAGTGGCAGCCGCATCGGTGGGGCGCTGATTGCATTGGTGTTTTTGTTCACAATGAACCAGCCAATTTTCATCCAGACTGGCTTTAAGAACAGTATATTTGCAGCTTGTATTCCTCTTTTTGTAGCTTTTCTTTTAGCACAAGGAGTGGCAGGTCAAAAAAATAAAAATTGGGCCGGTGTTGGAGCATTGGTTGCAATAAGTGTCCTCCTTAGAGAAACCTTCGTGCCTTTCTTATTCTTAGGTGCATTAGCCGCGGTAGTGAGTGCTGGTTGGCGAGCCTGCTTCCGGTTTGTTTTTGGTGCGGCACTGGCAGGGTTGGGTATTACGTTCTGTATCGTCGCTGCACGGGGCGGAGTTGTTGAACTTATCGACTCCTATGTTGAAATGGGGGCTATTTTTGCTTCATTCGAAGATCGGCGTATCCCGCACTTTATCAAGTTTGGGGCGCTTTCAGCCGATGTTTCTAGGATTACATTGATTCTGGCGGGTCTGTCAATCATTGCGATTATCAGTAGTTACCTCTTACGTAATCGAACCGTGACGTTAGGCCAGTTTTGTTTTTGGCTTGCTTGCGCCTTGCTACCTTTACTTGAACCCGCCTCAAAGTTCGGCTACCCCTACCACTTTTCTGTCTGTCTGCCCGGGCTGGCGGGGTTGTCTGCTTTAGGCTGGAGAAGTTTCGTCGCAGGTAATGCTAGACGCATAAAAAATGGAATTGCAACTATCGTTTTGCTCATCGGCTCGTATATGTTATTACCTCAATTTACTATCCTGATGGACTCATGGCCAAGCGCAAAAATTGCACTGCTAAATGCTAGCTCTCCATTATGGCCGGCAGAGTCCGTATCTAAGTCTAATTTTCTCTTGGCTGCGGATGCTATTCGTCAAGCAGCCCCCCCCCATGCCACGTTGAGCATTAGTGGTTTTATGTTTGCGCTTTACCCTCTTACTGGGTTGTTACCGCCATCGGGTAGTTTAAGTAACTTAAGCGCTACCGTTGCGGTTTTAGAATTTGATGCCGTTAGATTTGAGCAGGCTTTGAAAGCATGCCCGCCGGATGTATTGATGACGACAACTCGACCTATTCCAGGGTCAGAACTTATTAGGCAAGTAGTGGAAGATACCGGCTTCTACGAAAAAGTTGCGACTATCCCTGTCTCTCGAGACAAATCCTATGGCTGGGCCGGAGGGACTGTCTTTAAGATAATTAAGCCTTATCAAGGGGGTTGTGACAGAGGTGTTCTGTGAATTCATTAAACTGAGTCGCTGGAGTAATCCCTCCGAAAACTAGCGGTGCTCAAAGTAGGTTTTTCTCGTAATCTAAGTGCAGGAAATTCTGCATGAAAAAGCAACGTTATTCTGACAGCCAGACTCTGGCAATCCTTTGGCAATACGATCAGCTGCTGGTTGGTGCCTAGAAAATTTGTGGCGATTCAGACTATGGAGCACGATGGCTTTGGTTTTACAATCATAAGCGGCCGCATAAAGCTAACGGCGGCAGGCCCTCACTAATGGCGGATTAACCTCTACTTTTGGTGCTCGGTAAAAAAGGGCGGATTACCCAGCTACAAATCGATCGATAATGGTGAGCGTTTTCAGGTGAAACACATCCGCGTGACGCCGGGTGAGCAACTATCGCTGCAAAAGCACCACCACCGCTCCGAGCATTGGATCGTCGTTAAGGGTACCGCGCGTGTGACCTGTGGCGATAAGACCTTCTTGATCAGTGAGAATCAGTCCACCTATATCCCCATGTGAGAGGTCCACCGACTAGAAAACCCCGGCAAGATTCCGTTGGATCTGATCGAAGTCCAGACCGGTGGTTACCTGGGTGAGGATGATATCGTGCGCTTAGAGGATGTGTTCGGGCGTTAGTGGGTGCTCATTATGCCCGTTTGTTTTCCTCAATCTTCATGATGAAACTTCGGTCGGGTTTAGTCGTTGCTGAAGGGCGTCAAAGAGCAAGGCCAGTCGTGCAAGTTGGATAATGGCTTGTGGTTTGTAAATGCGCTTATTTGGTGACACAAGTCTTAGTTCTCTGCGGATACCCGTCACTAACTCTGCCAAGGCTGTGCAAGAACCCTCATGCTCGATCCATCGCCCCTAGTCGGTGCTATACGGGCCACGAAAAATGCGGGATAATGGCGACGAATTTAACGCTGACATGGATCCGTTTTTGTGAAGTACTCTGGTTTTCTTAAAGAACACTCTCAAGTTTTAATGTGGTCTCTGCGCGTGTCAGACTGGTTGGTTTTAACTCTGACCTGCTGGTGCGCAATGGCCATTGCTATCGATACTTGGACTTTTCACTCTATATATACAATAGCTGTGGTAGTCGCCTCTTTCGCTTCATTTTCTATTTATCCTTTTTTCTCCGTCTATCGTGCTTGGCGCGGTGCGACGAAGATGGAAGAGCTCCGAACCCTTTTTTTCGGGTGGACGGCACTGTTTTCTATGTTGGCCTTGCTGGCGGTGCTGACTAAAACCTCTGAAGATTATTCTCGTGTCTGGTTTGGAACTTGGTACTTGCTGGGCCTAAGCGGATTAGTTTTTTCTCGTTTTATTTTACGCAGTCTTCTTAATTTTATTCGAGAGAATGGCCTGAATACTCGTCGCATTGTTATTGTTGGTACATCTGACCTGGGGCAGCGAGTGGCAACGGCGATTAAAAGAGAAAATTGGATCGGTTTGCAGCTCGAGGGTTTTTTCGAACGGGCTGAAGGTGAATATATAGCCGCTTTTCTCAGTGACATTCCGGTGTTGGGTAAACTTGATGGCTGTGCCAATTATGTTCGTAATCATCAGGTTGATCAGGTTTGGATCTGCCTGCCTTTAGCGCAAGAAGCGGAGATGAGAGAGTTATTTGAATCGTTAGATGACGTAGCCGTCGAGCTACGTTTTGTGCCGGATATTTTTGGGTTCCAATTGTTAAATCACTCTATCTCAGAAGTGGCTGGTCTTCCCGTAATTAATTTGTCGGCATCTTCAATGGATGGTATTCATCGGGTAGTGAAGGCCATCGAGGATCGGGTGCTTGCGGTCATCATTCTTTTCTTAATCAGCCCCTTATTGGTTGCAATAACCTTAGCTATAAAGTTGTCTTCGAAAGGCCCCGCTGTTTTCAAACAACGGCGCTACGGTATAAATGGCGACGAAATAAAGGTGTATAAATTTCGATCTATGACAGTGTTGGATAATGGCTCTGAGGTTCAGCAGGCTCAAAAAGGGGACGTTCGAATCACACCGTTAGGCAGTTTTTTACGACGCACCTCGCTGGATGAGCTTCCTCAGTTTTTTAATGTGCTTCAGGGACGAATGTCTATTGTAGGCCCGCGTCCCCATGCTGTGGCTCATAATGAGCAGTATAAAGGATTGATTGGAGGCTATATGAAACGTCATCTTGTGAAGCCGGGCATTACGGGATGGGCACAGATAAATGGCTGGAGAGGAGAGACTGATACGCTTAATAAGATGGAAAAACGCGTTGAGTACGATCTTTACTATATTGAGAACTGGTCATTATGGTTTGATCTGAAGATTGTTTTTTTGACGCTGTTTAAAGGTTTTGTGCATAAAAATGCATACTAGCTATCATATGCTTAGTTCCGCTCGTTTTTTGATTTAATAGAAAGGAATGTAGTTGTAAATATGGATGAATTAACCCTGTTGCCTGTAATTATGTCAGGTGGATCTGGCACGCGGCTGTGGCCTGCATCTCGTAGCCATTGTCCAAAGCAGTTTCTGCCGTTGGTTAACGGTACCTCAATGATTCAGGATACCCTTCAGCGGCTGGAAGGGATCGAAAATCTGGAAGCTCCGCTGCTGATTTGTAACGAGTCGCACCGTTTTTTGGTGGCGGAGCAGTTGCGTGAAATCGGACAGCCTCATAATGGTATTTTATTGGAACCGATCGGGCGAAATACAGCACCGGCGGTTGCTTTGGCGGCCTTGCATGCCATTCGTGACGGCCATGATCCGTTGTTGTTGGTGCTTGCTGCTGATCATGTGATTCAGGACCGTGCCTCGTTCCATGCGGCAGTAGCTGCGGCGGCTGATGCCGCGGCTACTGGTGCCTTGGTTACCTTCGGTATTGTACCTAGCCAGGCGGAGACGGGCTATGGCTATATCCGTGCCGCAAAGGCCAGCGGCCTGAATGGTACGGCCCAATGCAGCCTCTCAGTTGAAGCTTTTGTCGAAAAGCCCGATCTTGCGATGGCGCAAACCTATGTGGATTCCGGCGATTACTATTGGAACAGTGGAATGTTCTTGTTCCGTGCGTCGCGCTATATCGAGGAGCTAGAGCGTTTTCAGCCCGAAATTGTCGCAGCCTGTAATTTGGCGCTTCAGTCTGAACATTCCGATCTCGACTTTATCCGTTTGGATAAAGTCGCCTTTAAGGCTTGCCCTGAGAATTCCATCGACTATGCAGTGATGGAAAAAACCGAGCGAGCCGTAATGGTGCCACTGGATGCTGGCTGGAGCGATGTTGGTTCTTGGTCAGCTCTATGGGACATCGGCGATAAAGATGAAGCAGGTAATGTCATCAAAGGCGATGTAATGGTCTCTGACGTACGAAACTCTTATCTCAGTAGTTCCGGCCGCTTGATTGGTGCCGTGGGGGTTGAAAACTTGATCGTTGTCGAAACCGCCGATGCCATTCTGGTGGCGGGCAGGGACCGGGTGCAGGATGTCAAAGCGATAGTGAACCAGCTCAAGACCGATGATCGCCCGGAAGCTATCGATCAGTCTACGGTGTTCCGTCCCTGGGGCAGCTATGAATCGATCGATAATGGAGAGCGTTTTCAGGTGAAGCACATCTGCGTGAGGCCGGGTGAGCAGCTGTCGCTGCAGAAACACCACCACCGCTCCGAACATTGGATTGTAGTCAGTGGAACCGCCAGTGTTACTTGTGGTGATACTACTTTCTTGGTCAGTGAAAATCAGTCAACCTATATCCCTATGGGAGAGACCCACCGCTTGGGAAATCCGGGTAAAATTCCTTTGGATCTAATCGAAGTCCAGACCGGTGGTTATCTGGGAGAGGATGATATCGAGCGGTTAGAGGATGTTTACGGGCGTTAGCGTGCATTCTGGAGTAAGCTTCTGTGCTGAATGGGGAGGGTCGACGACCGCTACCTTCTTTGGAATAGAAGGGCTCAATGATTGCTTTTAGTTGTGCTTGGGGATTGAACGGTTTGTCTCCTTGAGAAGGAACTCTCGACGAGTTGGTTTGTGCCTGATGCTATAAACAGAGCCTATCCTAACTCAACCTTGTTTGATGGCAGGGAGAGGTTCTGCGCTGTGATAGGATTTATTCAAGCCTTCTCTTAAGTAAGGTGATAGTGCACCCAGCTATTCATGTTGTTAGTGGCTAGTGTCGATGCTGGTTGTTTCATTGAGATTCTAGTGTGCATCTGGTTTTACCCCGTTTCCACGGATAATCAGTTAATAGCAGTCTGAGTTAACTTACGCTTCTTCCTCCCGTTATAGAATCGTTCAATGTAATCAAATACATCTACCCTGGCTTCTGCTCGGGTTTTGTAATTCCTCCTGTTCACTCTTTCTCTTTTTAAGAGGCCGAAGAAGCTTTCTGCTGCTGCGTTATCATA
Source organism: Motiliproteus sp. (assembly GCA_036960175.1). GTDB lineage: Bacteria > Pseudomonadota > Gammaproteobacteria > Pseudomonadales > Balneatricaceae > Motiliproteus. The sequence continues at coordinate 36,346 of JBALWH010000019.1, forward strand.
ACAACTGCCTACAGCACTTATGCTAGAGATAACATTGTGATCAGACAAGAAGCGCTGATATTCATAGCTTGTAAGCTGAGACCCTCGATCTGAATGCAAAATCACGGAATCCGCATGATCTTTCTGCCATAACGCCATTAATACGGCTTGTATCACCAACTGTTTTTCCATGGTTTGGCTCATTGACCAGCCAACAACAATACCTCTGAACAGATCGACGATAACGGCTAGGTACAAACCAGCCTTCCCGAGTTGGTATATAGGTAATATCCGTTACCCATTTTACGTTAGGCTGAGCGGCTTTAAAGTCACGTTCAAGATGATTTAAGACTGAATCAGGGCGTTGCCCTGATTGTTTTTTACGTCAACGCTTTATCGCAGGGATCCCCGTTAGGTTATTAGCTTTCATGAGCCGTGCTACGCGATTCAGACTGCAAGCTTCGCCATCGTATTGAAGCTCTTCCCCGATGCGTGGGCTGCCGTATACGCCGTCACTCGCCTGGTCGATGGTTTCCCCCCGCAGTAGATACGGATAAACGGGATGTTTGCGATGACGTTTGCTAGTGTTGGGGCGCCGGTATAGCGCCTCGATACCCATCCGTTTCATCAACGTAGACACGTGCTTGCGCCCGACTCTGATCCCCTCACGGTTCAGCATGTCTCGAAGCATGCGGCTGCCGGCAAAGGGGTGCTCCAGGTGCAGCTTGTCGATCCGCCGCATCAGTCGCAGATCCGCTTCGTTGACTGGACGAGGTAAGTAATACACGCTGCCACGGCTGATCCCTAGCACTTTGGCCTGCCGGCTCAACGGCAGACGATGAGAACGGTTAATCAGCGTTTTGCGTTCAGCAACCCCGCCTTGGTGAGCGCGCCTTCTAAAAAATCGTTTTCCAATGTCAGTTCGCCGACCTTGGCGTGCAAGGTTTTGATATCAACTTGCGGCTCTGTGTGCTTATTTCCGCCGAACACATCACCGGCGCGCGATAGCAGCGGGTTCTTCCAATCAGTGATCTGGTTGGGGGGGGGGGGCATCAAAGTGCTGCGCTAGCGTCTTATCGCCCTGGACGGCGGCAAGGGCCATTTTGGCTTTGAACTCGGGTGAGCGGTTACGTCGTGGCCTTTTGCTCATCGCTCTTGAGCGCTTTCAGTGCTTATAGGGAGCAGTTTATCCACTTATCGGGCCAGGGCCACCTCACTATGTCACTATAGCTTGTTCTAGTTGATCCTAGATATTTCTGCCCTACAGAAGTGGAAACTTTATTGGGTGATCCTTCACATGCTAAGCTGTGTTTTGGTTGTGAGCTAAAAACATCATTATACGGTCTGGGCCAGGAAAAATTCGTGATAGTAGTTTTGAAACATGCATAGCTCATTAGACATAAGCTATGCATTTTTTTACCGCTTGTGGTTGGGGGTGTGGCTGAAAAAAGCCTCCAACTCTTGGTTGAATAGCATCGGTTTTCGTTGTCCCATAAATTCGCTCTTCTTAATTGATAGATGAATGGTTGGAGTGACTTAGAGATATGGAAAAACGTACTAGAAAGTATTGTGATAATGCTTTTAAGTAACAGCTTCGTATTTAATATATATGACATTGTTTGTGCTGGAAGTTATTTTGAATAATGCTATGATTCTTTTTTAACTGGATATATCCAAGTTGTATGCTTATCATAAGCTGAAAATATCTTTTTTTAAACTATCTTGTTTTTTGGAGGCTTTCCGTCTAGATGTTTGGCGTGACTTTTTCTTATGCTCGATAATTTCAAATAAAATTGTATGAGAGTATTTATTTATCAGTAATATGAGGTTTCCGCACATATTATTATGGCTTTTATTCGAAGATTATTTTAAGTTTATGTAGAATGATATTGAAGAATCTGTGTGTAAAAAAATAAGAATTTGTTCTTCTGAAAAAGAAGAGATATAGTAACTTATTTGTGTTTAATTTTTTGTATCTAGGTTTTTTAATGGTAATGGTGATGTTATAAATATTAGGCCTGTATATTTAAATAGCTTTTGGTTGGTTTCTGAGAAGTTTTTCAGGTTCTCAGTCGGCCTCTTTGTGACTGCATGGGTTGCTAGATATTTAGGGGTATCTGGTTTTGGAGAGCTAAGCTTTGCTCTGTCCTTTGTCTTTTTGTTTTCTGCTTTTTCTACTATGGGCATAGACACGTTAGTAGTTAAAAGTTTTGGTGAGGATGAAAAAGAAAATTCAGCGCTAATTACCAATGCTTTGTTAATAAAGGTTGCTGGCTCCTTGTTAGCTATTTTAATGAGTTTTATTTCTATTTGTATTTATAAGTCTGATGATGATTATTCTCAGCTTCTTGTTTTTATTTGTTCGTTAAGTTTTATATTTCAATCTTTTAGTATTGTTGATTTGTACTTTCAATCGAAGTTGTTGTCAAAATATTCAGCTGCTTGTTCATTGCTTTCATTCTTAATCGTTAGTTTGGTTAAAATTTATCTTATTTTTATAGAGAGTGATTTGATTTGGTTCGCTGCTGTAAATGTTCTAGAGGCTTTTATTCTGTCGTTTTTTCTGCTATATAGTTATTATAGTGTCGTTTCTGATGGATTATCTTTTAGATTTAGTCTTAATAAGATTAAAAGTCTTGTTGTTGAATCTTTTCCAGTACTGGTTGCTCTTTTATCTTATTGTTTGTATTCTCGCGTAGATCAAATAATGCTAGAAAATATGCTTGGGGTAGGTTCGGTTGGGCTCTATTCAGCGGCGTATAAGTTGTATGAGGTGCCATTTATAATAACGATTATGCTGGCGCGTTCCTTGGTTGCAGTAATGTCGGATTTATATAAAAACAATATAGATTCTTATTATAATCAATATCATTATTTATGTCGTTTTTGGACTGCAGTTTCTTATTTATTGGTGTTCTTCTTCTTCTTCTTTTCTCCGCTGTTGGTTGAAACGGTTTTTGGCTCAGAATATGTAGGGGCTTCGTCAATATTGGTAATATTGTCTTTCGGTCAGATTGCTTATTATAATGCATTTCTGCGATCTAATCATTTAATTATTTCTGGAAACTCATCAGTAATGATGAAAACAACATTTTGCTCTGTTTTCATAAACATTTTTCTAAATTATATTATGATCCCTTTGTGGGGTGGAGTTGGTGCTGCTCTTTCTACTGTTATTACTCAATTTTTGTCGTTATTGCTTTTTAATCTGTTTTTCGAAGGGGCTAGAGAAATTGGATTTATACAATTAAGGTCTCTTCTTCTCGTCGGTCCGAAATGTAAGGATGTTATTTGATTATGTGGGTGGATAAATCAGAAAAAAATATTTTGAATCTAACCTCTTATCAACAAAATTGGTTGGCTAAGTTGCTGAATGACATTGAAAGTGGAAAGATGACTCTTATAAAAAATTATTGCCTATGCAATAACGATAAATCCACGAATGATTTTGTTCTTTCTCAGTGCGATAGGTTCGGCGTAAGGGTGAAAACCGTTCTTTGTTCTAAGTGTGGCTTAGTTAGGAGTGATTTGGTTTTCGATGAGGATTCGAATATATTATTTTATGAGAAGTATTATCGTAATATTTATGTGGGGAGTGATTTAGCAGCGGATTATTTTTTTTCTGAGCAAGTTAAAAGAGGAGGCGGATTGTTTGATTTATATAAAAATGTATGTGGGGTCGAAAAAAAGCAATCGGTGCTGGAGTTAGGGTGCGGAGCCGGTGGAATACTTTATCCTTTTTTTAAATATGGGTGTAATTGTGTCGGGTATGATTTTAATAAGTCATATTTAGAATTTGGGATTAAGAAAGGGATGCTGTTGAAATATGGAGACGGGCTATTGGAAGAGAAATCTTCTTTTGATCTTATTGTATTATCTCATGTGTTCGAACATTTTTTAGACCCGGTGGAAACTATAGTTTCTATTTCATCGCTGTTGAAGCCTGGTGGGAATATGGTGATAGAAGTTCCGGGGGTTTACAATATAGATGCTGCTTATAATAATCCGTATCATTACTTTCAAAGTGCGCACGTGTATAGTTTTTCTGAGAGTTATTTGAAGGTTATTTTTACTTCCATAGGGTTCGAAATATTGTATAGCGATGAGATATGTGTTTTTATTATCAAAAAGCTAGGCTGTCATTTATCTATACCTGAAAATATTGTTTTTGATTCTTCTTCTGAAAGGAATTCTAAGTTGTTGTATAGGTATTTCAATATTTTGTTTTTAAAGCATGAGCTTTTTATTAGTAAGGGGAGGTGGCGATTGTTTAAATCGTTTTTAAAGAAGAGGTTGGTATTGTTAGGGGTTAAATATTAATGTTTGTTTTATGTGAAAGATGGATCGTCTATATACGTGCTTATAATCAGAAGTGTTCAGAAATAAATTGAATATTTAAGGATAGTCTGAACAAGTAGCTTCAAACCAACCGATTACTGCTTTCGGCGAAATATGCCCGAATTACTCCGTCATCTTGCTTTTTCGCCGCCCGATTAGCCCATATAGAGCCCACCGGACGGATTTATCTTACGCCTCGACTGGAACAGGTTCGATAACGCAAACAACATCGCAAGTTTAGAGTCGTTTTTGGCCAAACCATGATAGCGGGCTTTCGTGAACCCAAATTGGCATTTGATAATGCCTGAACGGATGCTCGACCTTGGTGCGTTCAACCCCCTTTTTTTATTTTGTTGATGGCTGTTCGTTTCTTCAGCGGCTTGGTCGTTCGGCAACATGCCATTCGGTTTCACAATATTTAGACGCCTCCCGTTTCTTGATGTCGTAAACGTCAGATATAGCCCACATTCTCAGTAGCCTCTTCTACCTAGATAATTCCCCGGTCACCAAGCTGGAGAAATTATTTTGGATATCGCAGAGCAAAACCAGACCGTATTATTAATGCTTGGGCCGACAGATATGCGTAAATCAATTGATGGCCTCTGTGCAATGGTCAAATATTTTTTCGACGAAGAGCCGGTCAGCAATAAGCTGTTTGTGTTCTGCAATCGGGCGCGCGATAAGATCAAAATCCTACAGTGGTCGACCAATGGATTTTGGCTGCATTACAAGCGTCTCGAAAAAGGTCGCTTCAAATGGCCGGATGCTACCGGCGATTCTGCTAGCCAGTTGATCGACCGGCGTGAGTTAAGTTGGCTGCTTGATGGCTTGCCACTGATCCAGCCAAAGGCCCACAAGAAACTGAAATATACCTATTTTTAATCGATTTAAATTAGGTCTGGAAAGACCACCGCCTGTGCCCTGCTGGTATAATATCGGCAATGAAAAACACGCGTCCCACCGACATAACAGAGATCGATAAACTCAAGGTTTTGCTGGCCGAAAAGGACGCTTTGTTAGCGGATCAACACGCCAAGATCTCTGCCCAGTCGTAAGCGTCGTTTACTGCGATGTAATGCGGCGGGACTTAATCAGACCTTCCTTAGCCCGTGTTGTAATTTATCGTCACTTTAGGACTCTGTATCTTCAATGTGGGGTTGGTTTAACCAACTCCAAAAAAACTGACTATGCTCGATACATAGAGTTAGCAAGTCTGGTTTTTTTGTGTCACTAGAAAGTATGGAAGCTAATGAAGATATCAATTTTTGGTACAGGGTACGTTGGTCTAGTAACCGGGGCTTGTTTTGCTGAGTCCGGCCACCATGTCTGTTGCGTTGATGTTGACCAATACAAGATTGATCAGCTGAATATGGGCGTAATACCTATATTCGAACCAAGTTTGAAAAGTTACGTTTCAGAGGGTCTGGAAAGTGGGCGACTATCGTTTACGTCCATTCCGGAAAAAGCGATTACAAGCAGTGACCTGATTTTTATTGCCGTAGGTACGCCACCTCAGCACGATGGGGGGGCAGATCTGGTACATGTTTTGGAAGTCGCTCGGTTAATTGGTCGAATATTGACTGAACCCAAAACGGTCATTATCAAATCTACCGTTCCTGTCGGTACGGCGGATAAAGTCAAGGTGGTGCTCCAGAAAGAGCTGGATTTCCGTGGTGAAGTCATTCAATTTGATGTCGTCTCAAACCCAGAGTTTCTGAAAGAGGGAAATGCTGTTTCCGATTTTATGAAGCCTGATCGTATTATTGTCGGCACAGATTTGGATCACGTTAAGGCGCTAATGCGTGATTTATATAGCCCTTTTAACCGGCAGAGAGACAAACTCATATTTATGGATGTACGTTCTGCAGAGCTGACCAAGTATGCAGCCAATGCGATGCTGGCGACCAAAATAAGTTTCATGAATGAGATTGCCAACCTGGCAGAGCTGGTTGGCGCCGACATCGAACAGGTTCGTCACGGTATCGGTTCCGATCCGCGTATTGGCTATCATTTTATTTACCCCGGTTGTGGTTATGGTGGCTCTTGTTTTCCCAAAGATGTAAAAGCACTTCAACAGACGGCGGCCGAGTATGGTTGTGAAGCAGAATTACTAAAAGCAGTGGATTCTGTTAATGATCGACAAAAGACCAGGCTTTTTGCCAAGTTGAAAGGCCATTTTAACGGGCATTTACGTGGGAAAGTTATTGCCTTGTGGGGTATTTCTTTCAAGCCTAATACAGATGATATGCGAGAGGCCCCTAGTCGTGTTTTAATGGAGGCGCTTTGGGCTCAAGGCGCTATTGTCAGGGCCTATGATCCAGCAGCCATGGATGAAGCACGACGAATTTATGGTGTGCGGCAAGATATGGAATTGGTCGATACTCAAGAAGCTGCCTTGCAAGGAGCCGATGCACTGGTCATTTGCACAGAATGGAAAAGCTTTTGGGCTCCAGACCTTGATCTTATCGCACATGAATTATCGGCGCCGGTTATTTTTGATGGACGTAATTTGTATGATCCACAGCAAAGTGAGGAGCGAGGAATTATCTATTATGGTATCGGTCGGGGTCGTAGTCTCAACGAGGAGTAGATAAGCGGCGTCTATGTTATCTCATTTATTAAAGCTTGATCGATTATATAAGTCTGCTTTTATCGGCCTTCTTGATGTTTTTCTGGTGCTGTTCTCTCTTTGGGCTGCATTTTCTTTGCGTCTCGGTGAGTTATATCAGCCAGTCGCTAGTCAGTGGCTTCTATTCGTCGTAACACCCATTATAGCTATTCCTGTTTTTATCAAGCTGGGTTTGTACCGTGCGGTGATCCGCTATATTGGTCATAAAGCAATGATCACCATTGGCTATGCCAATGCTGTGGTGGCACTGGTTTGGTCACTGTTTCCTTTTTACCTTCCTCAGTACATCGATGTTGATTTGTTTTCCCCTCGTTCCCTGCCTTTTATTTTCTGGATGGTGCTATGTATCACTGTGGGTGGGAGTCGTCAGATTGCTCGTTGGTTTATTGCCGATCTAAATAAAGATTCCGGGAATAGTTATGCTGTTATTTACGGGGCAGGAGATGCTGGGGTTCAGTTGGCATCGTCATTGCGTCATAGCCATGCAGTTAGGTTGCTGGGTTTTATTGATGACGACAGTCGGTTACATGGTCACCAAGTAGCGGGATTTCAGGTGCTGGGGGGGCTGTCGGTCATATCTGGACTTAAGAAAGAATCTGAGCAGCTAGAGGTGCTGTTAGCGCTGCCTAGTGCTGGGAGAGAAGAGCGTTTACGTATTATCGATGGTTTAGAAAAAGTAGAGGTGGCGGTTCGTTCTGTACCTAGTCTGGATGATATTGCGCTAGGTAAAGCAGATTTGGCCGATCTTTACGGTGTCGATATGTCGGATCTGCTTGGGCGCCAGGAAGTTTCGCCAGACCCTGCTTTACTGGCTCGCTGTGTAAAAACCAAAAGCGTCATGGTTACCGGCGCTGGCGGTACCATCGGGTCGGAATTGTGCCGTCAGCTGCTTAAGCTGCAACCGCGGCAACTCATCCTTTTTGAACATTCAGAGTTTCAGTTGTTTTCCATAGAAGAAGAAGTTCAGCGACGTATCAAACAGTTTGAGCTTGAAATCGATATCGTGTCGGTGTTGGGTACGGTGCTGGATCGGGGGCTCGTTGGCAACGTGCTCGGTACTTACAATGTTGATACCGTTTATCACGCAGCGGCATACAAGCATGTACCTATCGTCGAGCACAATGTTCTTGCTGGCGTTCGTAACAATGTTGTTGGGACTTACAACCTTGCAATAGAAGCCGCTATTAAAGGCGTCACAAACTTTGTATTGGTTTCAACCGATAAAGCTGTCAGGCCAACGAATACCATGGGGGCCAGTAAGCGATTGTCAGAGATGGTCTTGCAAGGTCTTCAAAACAGTACCCTGAACCGATCCACCTGCTTTTCAATGGTGCGCTTTGGCAATGTTTTAGGGTCTTCAGGCTCGGTGATTCCGTTGTTCCAGCAACAGATCAGTCAAGGTGGGCCGGTGACGGTCACCCATCCCGATATCACCCGTTATTTCATGACCATTCCGGAAGCCGCTTTGCTGGTGATTCAGGCCGGTTCTATGGGGAAGGGAGGGGACCTCTTTGTGTTAGATATGGGAGAGCCCGTTAAAATAGCGGAACTCGCACGTCGAATGATACGTCTTGCTGGTTATCAAGTTTGTGAAGAAGGTGGTAATGAGGGCGTGCGTATCGAATTCACCGGCTTGAGGCACGGTGAAAAACTGTATGAAGAACTGTTGATTGGCGACAATGTTCAGGGAACCGATCATCCGCTTATAATGGTGGCTGATGAAGAAGGGCCAGAATGTGATGATATTTCTGAATTTATGGAACAGCTCGATGGATTCCTTAAGCAGCAGAATGTAGTTTCGATCCGCGAATTTCTTCTGCGATATGTGAGCGGTTATCAACCCCAGTGTGATATACAAGATACCCTCTGGCTCAAGATGAGCCAAAAAGGTACAGACAAGGAGAGGACAGTTAGATGAGTCAATGTGGTGCCCTTGATAAGGTTAAAGTTGCAGTCGTTGGGTTGGGATACGTAGGGCTGCCGCTGGCGGCAGCTTTTGGTCGCAAGTACGGCACCATTGGTTTCGATATAAAAGCAGGCCGGGTGGCTGAATTGAAGTCTGGCCATGATTCCACTCAGGAAATGACCGCTGCGGAAATGGCGGAGTCCTCTAAGCTGGTGTTTAGTTGTGATGCAACCGACCTGGCTGATCGCAATCTGTATATAGTTACCGTTCCGACACCTATCGATGAATCCAAGCAACCAGATTTGACCCCCTTGGTAAAGGCCTCTGAAATGATTGCAGGGGTGCTGTCCACAGGAGATACAGTTGTCTATGAGTCGACTGTCTACCCTGGCGCAACTGAAGAAGTCTGTGTTCCTATTCTTGAAAAGCTTTCAGGGCTTGTTTTCAATCAGGATTTTTATGTTGGATACAGTCCTGAACGGATCAATCCCGGTGATAAAACTCATCGGTTGGAAAGTATTTTGAAAGTGACCTCTGGGTCAACTCCAGAAACTGCCGATTTTGTTGATAGCTTTTATGCCTCAATCATCACCGCCGGAACACATAAAGCCAGTTCTATAAAGGTGGCTGAAGCGGCGAAGGTTATTGAAAACACTCAGCGGGATTTGAACATTGCCCTAATTAATGAGTTGGCAATTATCTTTGATAAGCTGGGTATTGATACCGGCGAGGTGCTAGCTGCGGCTGGCACTAAGTGGAATTTTCTGCCCTTCCGTCCAGGTTTGGTGGGTGGTCACTGCATTAGTATCGATCCCTACTATTTGACCCATAAAGCGCAATCTATTGGTTATCATCCTGAAATCATTTTGGCGGGGCGTCGCTTGAATGATGGTATGGGAGCCTTCGTGGTATCCAAAGTAATCAAGTTGATGACCCAGAAAAAAGTCCATGTTGTCGGCAGTAAAGTGCTGATTATGGGATTAACCTTCAAAGAGAACTGCCCCGATCTGCGTAATACCCGCGTCATCGACATGGTGCGAGAACTGTCTGAATACCATGCTGAAGTTGACGTCTACGACCCATGGGCAGATTCGCGAGAAGCGCAACATGAATATGGAATTGAGCTGGTGTCTAGTCTGCAGCCGAGCTCTTATGACGCAATAATCTTGGCGGTATCTCATCATCAGTTTGCCGCCATGAGTGCTGCGGATATACGCGCCTTAGGTAAGTCAAATCATGTGTTGTATGACATCAAGCACCTGTTAGCTGCTGAAGAAGTTGATGGCCGTCTGTAAAGGTGGCTCCTGAAAGAACATTTAAGGATTGGTTATGAAAGTTTTAGTAACAGGAGCGGCGGGATTTATCGGTTCTCATGTTTCCAACGTATTGTTGGACCGTGGAGATGAAGTTGTTGGCCTGGACAATATTAATGATTACTACGATGTTTCTCTGAAGCATGCGCGCCTTGAACGACTGCAAAATCAGAAAGGCAGTGAAAGGTTTAAGTTTGTAAAGATTGATGTTGCCGATCAAGACGCCATGACCACGCTATTTGCGGAAGAGAAGTTTGACCGCGTAGTTCATCTGGCTGCTCAGGCCGGTGTTCGCTACAGCATCGAGAACCCAAGAGCCTATATCGACAGCAACATCGTCGGCTACCTGAATATTCTGGAAGGTTGTCGGCACAATGATGTTGAGCACTTGGTTTATGCCTCCTCCAGCTCAGTGTACGGTGCCAATGAGACCATGCCTTTCTCTGAGCACGACAATGTTGACCACCCTCTGTCCTTGTATGCAGCGTCGAAAAAGTCTAACGAACTAATGGCTCATACCTACAGTCATCTCTATGGGTTACCCACCACAGGATTACGCTTCTTTACCGTTTATGGACCCTGGGGCCGGCCTGATATGGCGCTGTTTTTGTTTACCAAAGCCATTCTCGCGGGTGAGCCTATCAATGTATTCAACTACGGTAAGCACAAGCGCGATTTCACCTATATTGACGATATTGTAAAAGGTATTGTGCACACTCTGGACCGACCAGCTGAGCCTAATGAAGAGTGGTCTGGACTCGATCCTGATCCGGCAACGAGTAAAGCTCCTTGGCGGGTATTTAATATTGGTAATCAGCAGCCCGTTGAGTTAATGACCTATATCGAACTGCTGGAGAAAAACCTAGGTAAGACCGCAGAGAAAAATTTGTTACCTCTGCAGCCTGGTGATGTCCCCGATACCTATGCGAATGTAGAGTCTTTAGTTGAGTGGACTGGGTATAAACCTAGTATTACTGTTGAAGAAGGTATGGAGCGTTTTGTTGAGTGGTATATAGAATTCAACAACGTCTAAATGATGAGCTCTCACCCGACTCTTTAATATCCCTTGGTTCGCTAAGGGGCTCTATGGTTGGTTTTTATGAATAAGCATTCAGAAAATGAGACCCCGCTGGTTTCTATAGTGACAGTGGTATATAACGGCGAGAAACATATATCCAGCGCTGTCGAGAGTGTTCTTAACCAAACCTATAATAATATTGAATATATTGTTATAGATGGAGGATCAAAAGACGCTACTTTGGAGATACTAGATAAATACAAAAGCAGAATAGATGTCCTTATTAGTGAGCCTGATGAGGGTATTAGTGATGCTTTTAATAAGGGGGTTCGTAAAGCAACGGGAGCGATTATAGGGATTATTAATTCAGATGACTGGTATGAGCCTGATGCTGTGGAATCCGTGGTAGATCAGCTTCAGGAAAGTGATGCGTTTGTGTATGGTGGAATGCGAGTGTATTTAGATGATGATAGCTATGTCTATCAAGATCCTGAAGATGATTACTCTTTATCTATTAGATATAAAATGCCAACATTTAATTTTCCTACTGTTTTTTTTAAGGCTTCTATGTATGAAAAAGCAGGGCTTTTCGATAAACGTCTTAGCTATGCTATGGACTACGATTTGTTGCTTAGATTGTTCAAAATGGGATTTTACGGAAAACCAATAAATAAACACATAGCAAACATGAGAACGGGAGGAGTATCTGTCCGAGATTACCCGCTGGTACGAAGGGAAGTTAAGATGATCTCAGTACGACATGGTTCGAATAAAAGCATAGCTGAGTTGTATTATTTTTACTATATGCTTAGGTACTTCGTAAGGTGTTTTATAAAGAAGGTGCTTTGATTTTTTTATTTTTGTAAATGTCACTTTTTCTGGCTTTTACGGAGGCGGGGATTCATGAGTATGTTAAAAGATTTTTTAAAAAGACTTTTAGGACCAGCTTTTTATCGGTTACATGATCGAGCTTATGGGAAAAAGCTAGAGTTGAAGTTTTGGAGTAAATGGGTTGAAAGTCAGGGTTTGGCTTGGAAGGGCGATTACGCAAAGAGACTTGATCCCAATACTAAAGTCGCTGGGCATCATAAGGAAATATTAGACAAGTATTTCTGTCCAGATATGAAAATACTGGATGTAGGTAGTGGGCCAATTACAGGAGTTGGTTACTGCTATGATGGGAATGTTTTGAATATAACGGCCTGTGATCCTAACGCAGTTGAGTATAACGATATGCTGCAGGAAAAAAATATTGTTCCTCCTGTTGTTACTGTTTTTGCTCATGGTGAATCGTTGAGTGATGAGATCGAAGGCGAGTTCGAATGGATAAACTGTAATAATGCTTTAGATCACGCTGGTAGGCCTGATAAGGTTTTAATTGAAATGAGGAAGCTTCTTAAGACGGGTGGAGTGGTATCTCTCTATCATGAAATTAATGAAGGCGTTAGAGAGGGGTATAGAGGTTACCATAAGTGGAACATCAAGCCATCGGGAGTAGATGGGTTTTGCATTTGGAGTCCAAAGGAAAACATGGAATATAGAGGGGATTTCATGGGGTTGAATATATCTGTGCGAGAGCAAAGCGAACATGTTTTAATTATAATGGAAGATATTTAGGGGGTGTTGTTTTTGTTTTCTGTGAGTTTTTTTATCTGAATTAGTAGCGATCTAGGTAGTATTGATTTTATGTATAGCATTCCTATTCCTATTATTCCTCGTAGTGGTAATTGTTTTTGATGAATAAGGAACTTGGCTGTGTTGTTAAGTTGTTTTATTCTGTTTTTTCCAGTGATGCTGTTTTGATCGACTTCATATCTAACTAAAGGAATATCTAAGTTGGCTGTTTTGAAATGCTTGGCTAATCTAAAAAAGAAAACATAGTCTTCTATGTGTGCAAACTCTTTTGAGTAATAGCCTATCTTTTTTATTACCGTGGTTTTGAATATAACGCTAGGGTGGGCAAAGGGGTTTCTGAGCCAGATTTCCTTTAAAATTTCTTTGTGGCGAGTTTTGGGTTTGGTCTTGAAAAGTTGCTCTCCATCCAGAGCGGTATAGATTATTGAGGTGCCACAGAGTGCAATTTCAGGATTGGACGCCATGAATTCTTCCTGAATTCTAAATCGTTCACCTATGTTCCTATCTCCGCAATCTAGGCGAGCAATATATTTGTATTTAGAATGGCTGAGAATATAGCGTAGCCCTGCGTTCAAAGCGGTTACTATTCCGCCGTTTTCGGTAAGGTAGATCAGTTTGATGTCGCCCTTGGCAAGGAATGCTTCGTTGGTTTTTTCTTCACTGATTCTATCTTTGCTGCCATCATCCACGATACAAATATCTACGCATTCAGTTGGGGCTATGGATGCAATGCTTCGGTATAATCCGTCGGGATTGTTGTAGTGAGGAATGAGAACGCAGGTTTTATTCATACTCGACAGTTTTATGTGCAGATATTGAAAATCTATTATGTATGTTTTCTGGGGTAATGAATATAAGGACGGATATTGATGTCTAGGATTTTGATGGTTACGACCGTCGATATTACCTTGCAGGCCTTCCTGTTACCGTTGGCAACTTCTTTTCGGGAGCGGGGCTTCTTTGTTGATTGTTTAGCATGTGGTGCTAGCGGTAATGCCAATCTCAGATCCCATTTCGACGCTGTCTACGACGCCGGTTGGAGCAGGCGTGTTTTGGAAAATAAACAGTTCTTCAATATTGTGCATGAGTTGAGGACGTTGGTGAGTGATAACCACTATGACGTCGTCCATGTCCATACCCCTATAGCCGGCCTTATCGTTAGATTTGCATTACGGAATTTGCGCAGCAGAAAAAAAGTGAAGGTGATATATACGGCTCATGGCTTTCATTTTTGTGAGACCAATGGTTGGCTTAAGAATTTTATTTATAGGTCGATTGAGCGGGTTGCAGGTCGTTGGTTGGACGCCATCATTACCATTAACGAAGATGATTATCGTGCCTGCACTGAGCAACTCAGAATTCCTCTGGCTAAAGTTTATAAATTTCCTGGGGTAGGGATAGCAACCGACTGTTATCCGAGGGCAGTCGCTTCAGGTCAGGAGCGTGAATTGCTGGTCTCTCTCGATATTGAGCGCTTCAAATTCCGGTTAATCATGGTCGCCGAATTTAATCCGGGTAAGCGTCATATTGACGCCATCGATGCACTCACTCGTCTGAATAATCCGTCTGTGGTCCTCATGTGTGCAGGAGTGGGGCCGTTAATGGAGCAGGTTAAGCAATATGCCTATGATAAGGGCGTTTCCGGTCAGGTCCGTTTTCTTGGCTTTCGTTCGGATATTCCAGAATTGCTGGCTATATCTGATTTGGCGGTGTTTCCTTCCATTCGTGAGGGGTTGCCGCGGTTTGTCATGGAGGCTATGGCTTCTGGTGTGCCGGTGGTTGGATACAATATCCGGGGAGTTAGGGATCTATTGAGCGCTGGCGTCGGAGTATTGTGTGATCCTTATGATGTGCAAGGGCTTGCGGAGGGGGTTGAAAGTTTATTGGAATCAGAAGAACAGCGCGCCAAATTAGCTGCAAAAGGTCTGGAACGAATTAGAGATTATGACGTGAGCCTCGTCATCAAGGCTCATGATGAATTGTATAATGAGCTACTCGAGAAAGCCTGATATGAAGCGAGTATTTGATCTGTTGGTGGCGTTCTCAGCATTGTTATTACTATCTCCTGTTTTATTCGTTGTTTATCTCCTGATAAGAACCAACTTGGGTAAGCCCGTACTGTTTCGGCAGGTGCGGCCAGGATATCTTGGGAAGCCTTTCGAAATGGTTAAGTTCCGGACTATGTTGGACACTGTAGATAAAACCGGTCATCTGCTGTCCGACGAACAGCGTTTGACTCCGTTAGGTCGATTTCTTCGCGCTGCCAGTCTCGATGAATTGCCAGAACTATGGAATGTGTTAAAAGGAGATATGAGCCTGGTAGGGCCACGGCCTCTTTTGATGGAATATTTGCCACTCTATAGTGAGCAGCAGGCGCGGCGGCATGAGGCTAAACCTGGAATTACCGGCTGGGCGCAGGTGAATGGAAGAAATGCCATTTCTTGGGAAGAGAAATTTAACTTAGATGTATGGTATGTGGATAATCAATCTCTTTGGTTGGATATTAAAATAGTTTGGCTGACCTTTTATAAGGTTTTGCGCCGTGACGGAATCTCAAGTGATGATCATGCGACGATGCCTCATTTTAGAGGGACCCTTTCGAAAGATAACGGTGATTAATCAATTAAGATTGCCGTCTTGATTCTAAGATTCATTGGCCATCAGAGAAGGTGGCACCAATAGGCTTTGTTATTCCTGCGAAATTTGCTGATTCAGGATGGTGGAATGAAAACTAAACTCCTTATTCTTGGGGCGGGTGGACACGGACATGTCGTTGCTGATGCTGCAGTGGCATCGAACCGTTGGTCAAGTGTAGCGTTTCTAGATGATCGGTTTCCCGAGCTTAAGCGGGCAGCCCAATGGGCTGTTGTGGATGTGATTGGAAATGCAAAAAAATGGAAACATGAATATCCTCAGGCAGTTGTTGCTGTTGGTGACAACGAAACTCGCTTGCAACTATCTCTTCAGCTTGAACTACTGGGTTTTGATCTAGTTTCAGTTATTCACCCTAGTGCAGCAATCAGTACGTCGTCTAATATTGCGAAAGGCTCTGTGATGCTTGCTAATTCAGTAGTAAATATAGGTGGTTCTTTAGGCAAGGCTAGCATCGTTAATACAGGAGCTATTGTTGATCACGACTGTGTTATTGGAGAAGCCGTGCATATATCTCCTGGGTGCAATTTAGCTGGAGCGGTTTCTGTGGGAAATAATTCTTGGCTGGGCATTGGCAGTTCTTATCTTCCTGGTATTGTTATCGGTAAATATTGCACTATCGGCGCTGGGGCAGTAGTTCTAACCGATATCCCAGATAATTGCACAGCCGTGGGTATTCCCGCCAAAATCATCAGTTGATGTGGTTCAAAAATGTTAAATAGTTTCTTTCCCCCCTGGCCCAGTTTTTCTCAGGATGAACGTCATGCCGTTGACGCCGTGCTGGAAAGTGGACGGGTAAATTACTGGACTGGTGATCAGGGTAAATTGTTTGAGCAGGAATTTGCTGCTTATTCCGGTTGTCAGTACGGCATTGCTCTGGCCAATGGTACGTTGGCATTGGAACTAGCTCTAAGGGCTGTAGGTATTGGTGAAGGCGATGAAGTGGTGGTTACTTCAAGGACCTTTATAGCCTCTGCCAGTGCCATCGTAATGGTGGGAGCCACTCCAGTATTTGCTGATGTCGACCCAGACTCTCAGAATATTACCGCAGAGACCATTCGCCAGGTTATTTCTCCAAAAACCAAAGGGGTTGTATGTGTCCATTTGGCGGGCTGGCCTTGTGATATGGATCCGATCCTAGAAATGGCTCGCGCCGAAGGGCTTAAAGTTATAGAAGATTGTGCCCAGGCTCATGGGGCAAGTTATAAAGATCGTCCGGTGGGTTCTTTAGGCGATGTCGCCGCTTTTTCATTCTGCCAAGATAAGATCATGAGCACGGGTGGTGAAGGTGGCATGTTGCTGACTAATAATGCGGCATATTGGAAGAAAGCCTGGGCATTTAAAGATCACGGCAAGGACTGGGATGAAGTAAATCGCCAAGATCATCCCCCGGGGTTTCGTTGGTTGCATAATAGTTTTGGATCTAATTATCGATTAACGGAAATGCAGTCTGCCATTGGTCGAGTTCAGCTTAAAAAACTAGATCAATGGCGAGCACTTCGAAAAAGTAATGCGGAAATTTTAAATAGTGCGGTTAAGGACACACAGTTGGCGCGGATAACGGCTCCTGCTGCGGGCATTATTCATGCTCATTACAAACACTATATATTTCTTAATCAAGAATTCTTGAAGAAAAGCTGGAGTAGAGATCGAATAATGGCGGCTATTCAAGATGCAGGTGTTCCTTGCTTTAGCGGCTCTTGTTCAGAAATCTATCTGGAAAAAGCTTTCAAGCTTGGGCAGTTAGCTCCTGAAGCATCATTGCCGGTCGCTAAACAACTGGGTGAAACCAGTCTGATGTTTTTAGTGCATCCAACGATTTTGATGGAAGATATGGAGGCTGCGAGCAATGTAGTCTCTACTATATTTAATCAAGCTTGCTCGTCATAGGCGAGGACTGATTAATAATCCAGATGTTCTTTTCTATTTTAATTTTATTAATTATTTGCGTTTCTTTTTCAATCAGCTTATTTTTAATGTATCTGTATTTTATGTGTTCTTATATCCGGGGTTAAATAATGTCTGACGTGCTCAATGTCCTTACTCGCAAAACATCACTTCGTAAAGCGTGCCGTGAAATATCGCTAGTTGATATGGAAAAGTTGGCTGAGAGTTTGTCTGAAGTAATTGAAGAGCGAAAAGTGGCTGAAGTTGCGCTATTGGCAGAGCAAAAGGATAAGCGTGCTAAGCTGGAATCCTTGAAGAAAGAAATTCTTAGTTCAGGGATTGATCTTGCTGATCTGGTAAAGTCTTTTGAAGGTAGTGTTGCTACGAAGAAAAAAGGCTCAGTAAAGCCAAAGTATGAGATTAAAGGTGCGGATGGAGCTCTGCATCAATGGACTGGTCGTGGACGCACGCCTAAGGTGTTTCAGCAGTTTTTTGATCAGGGCGGTTCAAAGGAGCAGTGCTTGATCAAGTAATAAGGTCTACTGAGAAAAGGTGCGCATGTCGCACCTTTTTTGTTTTTTAAGGATTTAAGTTTTTCCGTTTGTATCCTGCTGTTATCATTCCTCCTCAGACACCGATTTATTTGTCGATTGTTTTTTTGCAGATCTATCATCTCTGAACCTCTGGCAATAATTTCCTACTGTTGGCTTAGCTTAAATGCGGCAGCTGGCTTGTTTGTTGAAAAAATAGACTGTCGCTTATGAACTTGTTTGAGCGTGGTTGTATACTTGAATTAATTTGATTGTTTTAAAAAGGGCTTACGCTCTTCGAAACACCACTAATGTTTATGCTTTGGGTATCTCATAATGTCTGATGAAAAGCTTCATAAAGTTCTCGCACGCTGCGGTTTGGGATCACGGCGGGAGATGGAGCGCTGGATTTTGGAAGGGCGTATTTTGGTTAATGGTGAACGCGCATCTTTGGGAGACAGGATTACCGCTAGTGATCAGGTGCAGGCCGATGGTCGTAGCGTCGATATTACCAAGTCTGAGGCCCAAGGCTGCCGGGTTATTTTGTATAACAAGCCGGTTGGTGAAGTCTGTACCCGTGATGATCCAGAAGGGCGGCCAACGGTTTTTGAAAAATTGCCAAAGCTGGCTGGTGGTCGTTGGATTTCCGTCGGGCGCCTTGATATCAATACCAGCGGTTTATTACTGTTTACCAATGATGGCGAGTTGGCAAACAAACTGATGCATCCTTCCAGTGGTGTCGACCGTGAATATGCGGTGCGTGTTCATGGTGAGGTGACGGATGATATGGTTAAGAGTCTGAAGTCTGGAGTCATGCTCGAAGACGGAATGGCTAGGTTTGCGGATATTCAGCACTTTGATGGTAGTGGTCGTAATCAGTGGTATCACGTGGTTCTGATGGAAGGGCGTAATCGAGAGGTTAGGCGTCTTTGGGAGTCTCAGGAGCTGGAAGTGAGTCGCTTGAAGCGCGTACGTTATGGCTGCATATTTATGCCTAAATCGCTCTCGATGGGGCAGTGGGCAGAGCTTAGCCAGAAAGAATTAAATGATCTGTGCGATTTGGTTGAGCTACCGCGCAGAACGATGAAAGCTAAAACTCCTGGTCAGCAAGAAGCCGATAAGCGAGCTCAGCGTAGAGCCAAACCTATTGCAGGAAAGCAGGTCGGAAGAAACAGCAGGAGTGGAGAGCGGCCCCCTGCCGGTCGACGAGGTCGCTGACTGTATGCGGCGGGGGTATAAATGTCGCGCCCTAAGCTTGGAGTTGCAATGGCCCGCAGCTCCGAAAGTTGCAATTACCCCTGTTGCGCGTTCATGGCTTGGCCATTTATGCCCTTGCTGTCTAGTCCCATCAGGTACAGGTACAGGGGCATGATTTCTTCTGGTGCTGCGATTGAGTTGGGGTTTTCGCCTGGATAGGCTGCGGCTCGCATGTTCGTTCGAGTGGCACCGGGATTGATTGAGTTTACGCGAATGTTGGAGATGCTTTCCAGTTCGTCTGCTAGTACCTGCATAAGCCCTTCTGTGGCGAACTTAGACACGCTGTATGCTCCCCAGTAAGCCTTACCCTGATGGCTGACGCCGGAGCCTGTGAATATCACAGAAGCGTCTTCCGACAGTTTTAGTAGCGGGATCATCGCTTGGGTCAGGAAGAACTGGGCGTTTAGATTAACCTGTATAACTTGATTCCAGATCGTCGGGTCGTAGTTTTCAATAGGGGTGCGTACTCCCAAAACCCCTGCGTTGTTCAATAGTCCATCGAGTTGGCCAAATTCATCCTCTATAGTGGCGGCTAAAGCTTCATAGTCGTGGAGAGCGGCACCTTCCATGTTGATTGGAAAAATTGCGGGCTGAGGTCCGCCCGCAGCTTCGATAGAGTCATAGACTTCTTCCAGCTTTTTGGTTGTTCGTCCTGCCAGGATTACAGTGGCGCCATGGACGGCATAGGCAATAGCGGCAGCGCGGCCAATGCCATCTCCAGCACCAGTGACCAGTATGGTGCGGTTGGCAAGAAGATTGGCAGGGGCTTGGTAATCGAACATAATTTTTCCTTAGCGTGAATGGAAGAAGGCTGTATTCAGTTTAGCGGTTTTGAATAGTCTGTCACTAGCTATGTTGTTGTAGCCAAGTTAGTAGCTCGCTGCCGCTATTGGCAAGGTAATTTGCATTCCATTGGCTGGGGTCGTCGTTCGCGTGGATATATCCATAGGTGGCGGCAATAGTTTTCATGTTGGCGCGATTGCCCGCCTCTATGTCGCGTCGATGGTCGCCGACATAGATAGTATTTTCGGGCTGGCAGTGTATTTTTTTGCAGGCCAGTAGTAGCGATTCCGGGTGTGGTTTGCGTTGTTTGACCTGATCAGGGCATACCAGTGCTTGGCAGCGTTTTGATAGATTTGTTGCTTCAAGTAAGGGCTTAGTGAAGCGTTCAGGCTTGTTGGTGACAATCCCCCAGGGAAGCGATTGACGTTCTAGCCAAGATAACACTTCCTCCAGTTGTTCAAATAACTGGGAGCGTTTACCAATGTGTTCAAGATAGTAATCTAATAAGCGGTTTTGGAGTGCTTCGAAAGCAGGGTCCTTTCTTTCAATCGCGAAACTGATGTCAATTAGTGCGGCAGCACCATCAGACACGCTGTTACGAATAGTCAGGTAGGGTATTTTTGCCAGCCCCTCTTCTTTTCGTAGTTGGCAAATAGCCTGGTAAAAGTCTGGGGCTGTATCCAGTAGGGTGCCGTCCAGATCAAATAGCACGGCTGAGAATGATTGTGTTTTCTTTATCATGGGTGCTATGCAGGCTTTAGTGTTTGCAGCAGGTAGTTGACGTCTACATCCTTGGGGTTTAGTCGGTAGGTCTTTGTCAGCGGATTGTAGGTCATGCCGGTCATTTCACCAAGTTGCAGGCCAGAGTCGCGGCACCAGTTGGCCAGTTCGCTGGGGCGAATAAACTTGGCGTGATCATGGGTGCCTTTCGGGACCATATTGAGCACATATTCTGCGCCAAGGATGGCCAGAAGGTAAGATTTCAGGTTGCGGTTTAAGGTGGAGAAAAATACTTGGCCGCCAGGCTTTGCTAAGCGTGCGCAGGCTTGTACTACTGATGAAGGATCGGGTACGTGTTCGAGCATCTCAAGGCAGGTGATGACGTCGAAGCTTTCGGGTTCCTCGTCAGCTAGCTGTTCAGCTGTGATCTGGCGATAATTAACTTTTGCGCCAGATTCCAAGCCGTGCAGCTTGGCTATTTTTAATGGAGTTTCGCCCATATCGATGCCATGGACCTCGGCGCCGCGCAAAGCCATTGCTTCTGACAAAATACCGCCACCACAGCCTACATCTAATACTCGTTTGCCTGCTAGAGGTGTCAATTCATTGATGAAATTGACTCGCAATGGGTTGATGTCATGCAGGGGTTTGAACTCGCTTTCCTTATCCCACCAGCGGCTGGCAAGGGCTTCGAATTTGGCGATTTCTTGGGCGTCTACGTTGGCGTTATTTGGTGTTGATGCTGTGTAGTCTTTTGCTGTCATTTCAATCGCTTCTTGTGTGTTTTTTGCCTGCTAGGTGGCGGTTTTCTGTTGCTTATGGTTATTTCTGCTGCGCATGTTACCACCTGTGCAGATTTGATCACAATATAGGTCTTTTTTACCGTGATTTTCCTGCCTGGTGCAGGGTCGTTGTGATATGATTGCGTGATTTTTAATTGCCGGTCAAAAAGTCCTGCTTTGAGTATGAATAATTGAAGCCAGGTCCCGGTATTTGTCGGGCGTGATGAGAAGGATACTAGGGTTTTATGGGTGAGCTAGCCAAACAGATTCAACCCGTCAATATCGAAGACGAGCTTAAGCAGTCTTATCTTGATTACGCCATGAGCGTGATTGTGGGGCGGGCCCTACCGGACGTGCGTGACGGTCTCAAGCCGGTGCATCGTCGAGTTCTTTTCGCCATGAGCGAGCTGAACAATGACTGGAATAAGCCCTATAAGAAATCAGCTCGTGTTGTTGGTGACGTGATTGGTAAATATCATCCGCATGGTGATTCTGCAGTCTATGACACCATCGTTCGTATGGCTCAGTCTTTCTCTATGCGATACACGCTGGTCGATGGTCAGGGTAACTTCGGTTCTGTCGATGGTGATTCTGCAGCTGCTATGCGTTATACCGAAATCCGCATGGAGAAGATTTCCCATGAGATTCTCTCTGATCTAGACAAAGAAACGGTTGATTACGTCCCTAACTACGACGGTACGGAGCTTATTCCTGAAGTAATGCCTACTCGGGTTCCGAATCTTCTGGTAAACGGCTCTTCTGGTATCGCTGTTGGTATGGCAACCAATATACCGCCTCATAATCTCTCTGAAGTAGTGAGAGGGACTATTGCTCTGATTGATGATCCGAGTCTAGATATCGATCAGCTCATGGAATATATCCCAGGTCCTGATTTTCCTACAGCGGCAATTATCAATGGCCGAGCCGGAATCATAGAGGCGTATCGCACGGGTCGTGGGCGTATCTACCTGCGTTCTAGATATCATGTCGAAGAGAATGAAAACAATAACAAAGCGTCGATTGTCGTTACCGAAATTCCTTACCAGGTCAATAAAGCCCGTCTGATCGAAAAGATTGCTGAGCTAGTAAAAGATAAGAAAATCGAAGGCATTACCGAGCTCCGTGATGAGTCCGATAAAGATGGAATGAGAATTGTTATCGAGCTTCGTCGTGGTGAAGTTCCTGAGGTGATCGTTAATAACCTCTATGCACAGACCCAGATGGAGAATGTGTTCGGTATCAATGTCGTGGCTTTGGTTGATGGCCAGCCCAGAATACTAAATCTAAAAGAACTGTTGGAAGCTTTTGTCCGTCATCGTCGAGAGGTTGTTACTCGTCGGACCCTTTTTGAGCTACGCAAGGCTCGGGAGCGTGGTCATATCCTTGAAGGTTTGGCTGTTGCGCTGGAAAATATTGATCCAATTATTGAGTTAATCAAAAAATCTACAACCTCTGCTGAAGCTAAAGAAAAGCTGATAGAAAGCCGTTGGCAGCCGGGTGATGTAATGAAAATGCTGGAACGGACTGGTGATGACGCTTGTCGACCAGAAAATCTGCCGGAAGAGTTCGGTATTCGCGACGGTTTCTATCACCTGTCTCCTGCTCAAGCGCAGGCGATTCTTGACCTCAAGCTTCATCGGTTGACCGGTTTAGAGCACGAAAAGCTGATCGATGAATATAAGGTGCTGCTGGGTAAAATTGCAGAGCTGCTGAAAATTCTGGGCAGTACTGCGCGTCTGATGGAAGTGATTCGTGAAGAGCTTGAGCAAATTCTAGAGCAGTTCGGTGATGAGCGTGTGACGGAAATCATGGCTTCTCGGAAGGATCTAACGCTGGCTGATCTGATTACCGAAGAAGACATGGTAGTGACTATTTCTCACGGTGGTTACGCCAAGACTCAGCCGTTGCATACTTATCAGGCTCAGCGCCGCGGTGGTAGAGGCAAGTCAGCATCATCGGTTAAAGATGAAGACTATATCGAACATCTGCTGGTGGCGAGTACTCATGACACCATTCTGTGCTTTACCAATCGAGGTAAAGTTTATTGGCTCAAGGTCTACGATATTCCTGTGGCTAGCCGCATTGCCAAAGGTCGGCCTATTGTCAATATTCTGCCATTGGCCGACGGTGAGCGTGTAACCACCGTCTTGCCAGTACAGAGTTACGATGAGGATCACTTCATCTTTATGGCAACTTCTTCCGGCACCGTGAAGAAAACGCCATTAGAGAGCTTTTCTCGTCCTCGCACCTCGGGTCTGATTGCTCTGCATCTGGATGAGGGTGATACCTTGATCGGAGCAGCGGTCACCAATGGTGAGCAGCAAGTGATGTTGCTGAATGATGCCGGTAAGGCGATTCGCTTTAATGAGGCTGATGTGCGCGCAATGGGCCGCACCGCCAGAGGTGTGCGCGGTATGCGTGTGCCAGCTGACAGTAAAGTTATTTCACTGATTATTCCTGCCGAGGGCGGTCGTATATTGACCACTAGTGTTAACGGTTACGGCAAATTGACTGCACTGGATGATTTTCCTGTTTATGGCCGTGGTGGTCAGGGTGTCATTGCTATGCAGTTATCTGAACGTAACGGTAAGCTTATCGGTGTAGAGCAGATTTTTGAGGGTGATGAGATCTTGCTGATTAGTGATCAGGGCACCATGGTGCGAACCCGTACCGATGAAATTACCGTACAGGGGCGTAATACCCAGGGCGTCACTCTAATACGCGTCGCAGAATCTGAAAGCTTGGTTGGTGTTGCTCGGGTACAAGAAATAGAAGAAGTAATCGGTGAATCTGAGGGTGATGTCGAAGATGGTGTTTCAGAGGGCGTTGGTGAGAGTGTTGAAGGTAGTCTCGACAATGCTGACCAGTCCGATTCTTCTGATGACGATGTCTCCGAAGAAGCAGGTCAGGACAACGAAGAATAGTTAATTGATATATGCCCCTCGTGTGCGAGCATGGGGGCTGTACTGATTTGGCTAAGGCAGGCAGCGAATGAGTAATCAGGAACAACAGCTGGGCAAGCTAAGAGATGCGATTGATCGTATTGATCAAAACATCATGAGCTTGGTCAGTGAACGTGCTAAATGTGCGCAACAGGTGGCAGAGGTAAAGCAGCAGGCTGAAGGTAAGGAGCAAGCTGTTTTCTATCGTCCAGAGAGAGAAGCGCAAGTGTTGCGTGGCGTTATGGAGCGTAATCCAGGCCCTCTCGGTGATGAAGAAATGGCGCGGATTTTCAGGCAGATTATGTCTTCTTGTTTAGCTCTGGAACAGCCATTACGTGTTGCTTTTCTTGGCCCCGAAGGGACATTTACTCAATCTGCGGCTCTTAAACACTTCGGGCATTCGACTGTTAGCGTGCCGATGGACTCTATTGATGAAGTGTTTCGTGAGGTTGAGTCAGGTGCCGCCGATTACGGTGTGGTGCCGATCGAAAATTCAACCGAAGGCATGGTCCACCATACTTTAGATATGTTCCGTGAATCCTCGCTAACCATTTGTGGTGAGGTGGAACTCAGAATTCATCAGCATCTGCTGAAATCTTCAGTCGTTGAGCTTGATAGTGTCGTCCGTATTTATTCCCATCAGCAGTCTCTTGCTCAGTGTCGGCGGTGGCTTGATGCGCGTTTTCCATCGGTTGAGCGAGTGGCTGTTAGCAGCAATGCTGAGGCTGCCCGACGAGCTTCTGCCGAGAAGGGCTCAAATGTGGCTGCAATCGCTGGAGAGATGGCTGCCGAACTCTACGGTCTTGATATCGCAGTGGAAAATATTGAAGATCAGCCGGATAACACTACGCGGTTTTTAGTGATTGGGAGGCAGCAGACGGGATCGAGTGGCAAAGATAAGACCTCGTTGCTAATCTCGGCACGCAACAAGCCTGGTGCCTTATATCATCTGCTTGAGCCTTTTCATCGTTTTGGTATCAGTTTGACTCGTATAGAGACCCGGCCATCCGCGACTGGAGCTTGGGGATACATCTTTTATATTGACTGTGAAGGTCACTATACCGACGATTCGATCCAGCAAGTAATGACGGTCTTGGCCGATGAGGCGCAGGATCTGAAATTATTGGGCTCCTATCCTCTAGCGGTGCTATAAAGCGCGCCAGATCTGTTGGATTGTTCGATCTCGGAGAAAATAATTTGAAGTGCGATTACTATCAGTTGGCGGTACCCGGAGTAAAGGGCTTGATGCCCTATCTGCCAGGTAAGCCAGTTGGCGAACTGCAGCGAGAGCTTGGCATCGACAGCATCGTCAAGCTTGCCAGCAATGAAAATCCGCTGGGGTTGAGCGCTAAGGTTGTTAGTGCTATCCAGTCTGAGCTTGGCGAGGGCTGTCGTTATCCTGATGGTGGTGGTGTGTTGTTGAAGCAGCAGCTGGCACAGCATCTATCGATATCTGCGGCGCAAATTACTCTCGGCAATGGCTCCAACGATGTTTTGGATTTAGTGGCCCGAGTCTTTCTGAATGAAGATTCAGAAGCCGTTTTTTCGCAACATGCGTTTGCCGTTTATCCTATTGTTACTCAGGCAGTTGGCGCTCAGGCGGTGGTTACTCCTGCAAAAGACTGGGGGCATGACCTTGAGGCTATGGCTGCTGCAGTCACCGACCGTACCCGAGTGGTATTCTTAGCCAATCCTAATAACCCCACGGGAACCTGGTTTTCCCGGCAGGCATTGCTGGCGTTTCTCGATAGCGTGCCGGAATCCGTGATTGTGGTATTGGATGAAGCCTATACCGAATATGTCGATCAAGCTGAGTTTCCTGATGGTGTGGCGCTGCTTGCTGATTATCCAAATTTGATAGTGACCCGCACCTTTTCTAAGGCTTACGGGTTGGCTTCTTTAAGGGTGGGGTATGCGCTCTCTAGCCCAGAACTTGCGGATTTGCTGAATCGCGTACGACAGCCTTTTAATGTCAATAGTTTTGCTCTTGCAGCAGCATCAGCGGTGTTGACGGATGACGTCTACCTGAGGCGCGGTCGCGAGACTAATGATCAAGGCATGCTGCAGTTTCAAGCAGGATTTGAACAGCTGGGGTTGGATTACATCCCGTCCGTTGCAAACTTTATCAGCGTAGACGTTGGTCGTGATGCCATGCCCGTTTATCAGGCGTTATTACATGAAGGGGTTATTGTCAGGCCTGTAGGCAACTATCAGATGCCTGAGCATTTGCGTATCAGTATCGGCTTGAAGCAGGAGAATCAGCGTTGTCTATTGGCTCTGGCTAAGGTGTTGCAGCTGTGAATCATCCGATCGATCGATTGCTGGTGGTAGGGATGGGGCTGATTGGCGGATCATTGGCGCTGGCGTTAAAGCAACGGGGCGGTTGTAATACTGTGATTGGCTACGATATCAATCCGTTGGAGCTGGATGAGGGGCTTCGCATCGGTGTTATCGACGAGAAAGCCGAATGTTTGCATGATGCGGTTCGCAGTGCTGATGTGGTGGTTTTAGCCGTCCCTGTTAAAGTCATGGAAGCGGTCATGGCGGATATCGCCAAGGTCCTTCCTGCTGAGACTATATTGACCGATGTGGGTAGCGTAAAAGGCAATGTTGTCGAAGCCGCCCGCACTGCATTTGGAGGGGTGCCTGCTAACTTTATTCCCGGGCACCCTATAGCGGGCTCGGAAAAAAGCGGTGTTACGGCGTCAAAATCTAATTTATATGACCATCACAAGGTTATTTTGACTCCCTTGGCCGATACGGACCGTTTTGCCTTGAAGTGCATCACCCAGATGTGGGAAAACGTCGGTGCTGAAGTTCATCATATGGACGTACGTCGTCATGATGAAGTGCTTGCAGCAACCAGTCATTTGCCTCATCTACTGGCTTTTTCGTTGGTTGATACGCTCGCTAATGATCAGGAAAATCGAGATATTTTTCGCTATGCCGCTGGAGGCTTTAGAGATTTTACCCGTATTGCCGCCAGCGACCCGATGATGTGGCATGACATATTTCTTGCCAATGGCGATGCTACCCTGAAGGTGCTGGATGAGTTCAGTGCCGGAATTGGTGCTTTGCGCACGGCTATAGAACAACAAGATGGACGTAAGCTGTTAGGGGTCTTTACCCGCGCTAAATCAGCACGCGATCATTTCACTAAGATATTAACTGGAACTGCGTATTCTCTTCCCATGACTGACTCAAATATTAAATTTCTTGCAAAACCCGGTGGAACCGTTCGTGGTGAAATCAGGGTTCCCGGTGATAAATCAATCTCACATCGTTCGATTATGCTTGGTGCGCTGGCAAATGGTGTTACCGAAGTAGAAGGTTTTCTCGAAGGGGAAGACAGTCTGGCAACGTTGCAGGCATTTCGCGATATGGGCGTCGTTATTGAAGGTCCTTATCAAGGCAGCGTCACCATTCACGGTGTTGGTATTAACGGCCTGAAGCCGGCTCCTGGACCGCTTTATCTGGGTAACTCTGGAACCGCGATGCGTCTGTTTGCCGGATTGATGTCCGGACAGAGCTTTGATTCGGAGTTGACTGGCGACGAGTCTCTGTCAAAGCGGCCAATGGAACGCGTCGCTAAGCCGTTGCGCAGTATGGGTGCGCAAATTGAAACCGGTGAAGGTGGTTGCCCTCCGATTCTGATCACAGGTGGTGCCAACCTTAAGAGCATTCAGTATCAAATGCCGATGGCGAGCGCCCAGGTTAAATCCTGTGTCCTGCTGGCGGGGTTATATGCGGATGGCGAGACAGAGGTCACCGAGCCAGCTCCCACCCGTGACCATACTGAACGCATGTTGACTGGTTTTGGTTATAGCGTAGAAAGAGACGGGGCGGTTGCTCGCTTGAGTGGTGGCGGACAGCTAACCGCTTCGCCAATTGATGTTCCCGCTGATATTTCTTCAGCGGCTTTCTTTATGGTAGCGGCGGCGATTGCGCCCGGTTCTGAGGTTTTGTTACAGCATGTGGGTATTAACCCGACGCGCGTAGGTGTGATCAATATTTTGCGTGCAATGGGTGCCGATCTTGTTTTGGAGAATCAGCGAGAAGTTGGCGGTGAGCCGGTCGCGGATATTCGTGTTAAGTACTCTCCTCTAACGGGTATCGATATTCCAGCAGACCAAGTTCCATTGGCGATTGATGAATTTCCGGTGCTGTTTATAGCTGCCGCTTGTGCCCAAGGCACTACTGTCTTGACCGGTGCAGAAGAATTGCGCGTCAAAGAGAGTGATCGTATCCAGGCTATGGTGGATGGCTTGCAGGCGCTGGGCGTGGATATCGAAGGTACCGAGGATGGTGCCATCATTCGTGGTGGTGCTATTTCTGGTGGCCACGTAAACAGTCTGGGGGATCACCGCATAGCCATGGCCTTTGCGGTAGCTGCGTTGCGTGCTGAAGGCGAAATCAGTATTGATGATTGTGCCAATGTGGCGACCTCTTTCCCCAATTTTGTAGAGCTTGCTCAGTCTGTTGGTATGCATGTAGCGTTAGAGGGATAGATTGGTGACAGAGATAACTCCAATAGTGACTATTGATGGCCCCAGTGGTTCTGGCAAAGGGACCATTGCGAAATTGCTAGCACAGAAGCTGGGCTGGCATTTACTAGACAGTGGTGCGTTGTACCGTGTGCTGGGTTTAGCGGCCGATCATCATGGCGTGGATTTGACGGATGAGGATGCGCTTGTAGTACTAGCGGCTCATCTTGATGTGCAGTTTAAAACAAGAGGCGATCAGGAAGGGGTTCAGGTCATTCTTGAGGGTGAGGAGGTAACTTCTACCATTCGCAGTGAAGCTAGTGGACGTTCTGCCTCGGTAGTAGCGGCAATAGGGAAGGTTCGCACAGCACTGCTGGAGCGGCAGCGGGCCTTTGCCGAGTTTCCGGGGCTAGTTGCTGACGGACGCGATATGGGAACTGTAGTGTTTCCCCGTGCGGCGGTTAAGATTTTCCTTACCGCCAGTGCAGAAGAACGGGCGCAGCGTCGTTATAACCAGTTGATACATAAGGATACGAGTGCTAATCTTCAGCAAGTATTGGATGATATAAGGGCGCGCGACGATAGGGATATGAATCGTGCTGTAGCCCCTCTTAAGCCAGCTGATGATGCGTTGGTTCTAGATGGTACTCAGATGACCATTGATGAAGTCCTTGAGCGAGTCGTTCAGGAGGTCAATAGTAGGTTTTCATCCTAAGTTGGCTAATTGGTGAAATAGAAACCGTGAGACTACATTGGCCGGCTGCTGCTCTAGGAGCGTCAAGGGTTGAGCCTCAGTGAAAGCTTTGCTGATGAGTGGTTTACCGTCAAAGTCTGGCTGAAATCCGCTGGTGTCATATCCTGTGAAGAATGTGTAAATAATTCTGGCGTGCTACTCAGGGAATCGACGGTTTCTGGAAAGTTTTAGAGTACAGTTAAGATAAGGCCAATGATATTCAGACCGAGATCGTTGTTGGTGATCGCTTAAAAGCGGCTATACTCAGCATTGATAAACAAAAACGGCAGATTTTTCTTTCAGTTAGAGCTAAAGTACAAGCTGAGAGTAAGGCTGCAATGAAGGCGATCAAAGATCAGCAAGAGGCGTTGAGTGGACCCGCGACTATTGGTGATTTGATCAAACACAAAATGGAAAAGGATGACTGAGTAAGTTTCAGGCCAGGTTGTTGTCGCTGTAATGGCGGATCTGAGTATGGGGCTTGCAGTCGCAAGATAAGTTAGGGGACGGCTATGACAAAGTCTGAGCTGATTGAGCGCTTGATAAATCGACATGAGCAGTTGTCGGTTAAAGATGTAGAATTAGCAGTAAAAACGATGCTGGACCATATGACCGAAGCATTGTCTGGTGGTGAGCGGATAGAAATTCGTGGTTTTGGCAGTTTTTCACTGCATTACCGAGCACCTAGAGTGGGGCGTAACCCCAAAACTGGGCAATCCGTTGAGCTTGATGCTAAGCATGTACCCCACTTTAAACCTGGGAAAGATCTTCGCGAACAAGTCAATGATAGTTTAAATGGGTCTTAGAAACGGGATATCATCTCTTTTCCCGATTAGATATTTGAAGGGGCTGGGTCGGTGCGTTTAATTAAAATTGTGTTAGGCATTGCCTTTGCGTTGGTGCTGCTGCTGGTGGGTATCTTACTTACTGTTAATAATCAGCAGTTGGTATCGATCGATTTGGTGTTTCTTCAGATCCCACAAGCAAGTCTAGCTATATGGTTAGTTGCTAGCTTTTTGTTAGGTGCGGTGCTGAGTTTGGTGCTCGTTTCTTTATCGAATGTCGCGTTACGAGCTAGGTTACGTCGCACTTCCCGTCAGCTTCATACTTCCACTCGTGAATTGGACAAGCTGCGAACGCTGAATCTAAACCCTAATCACTGAAATGGGTGATTATCTGCTGATTATTCCGCTGTTCCTGGCCTTGGCGATTGGTTGGTATCTTGGGCGGCGGGATTGGCGTAAGAAAAATCTGGAAAACTATCGAGAACGACTGAAAGAAGAGTATTTCAGTGGTCTGAATCATCTTATCGATAATAAAACTGATGAAGCTATCGATAGCTTTATCAAGGCGCTTCATTATAGCAGTGAGACCGTGCCGATTCGTTTGGCGCTGGGGACTCTTTTCAGACGTCGTGGTGAAATTCAGCGCTCAATTCAACTCCATCAGGAAGTGATGGCTCATCCCTCTCTGAGTTCTGGCGAGTATATTCAAGCTCAGTTGGCTTTATCTAAGGATTATTTGGCCGCGGGTTTGCTAGATCGTGCTGAAAATTTGCTGCTAGAGGTTTTGGAGCGAGGGGATAAGGAAAATCGCAATATTGCCATTCATTTGCTGATAGAGCTCTATCAGCAAGAAAAAGAGTGGGGGAAGGCGCTGGATATATCCGCCAAGTTGAATTCCAAAGCAGATGAGCTTGCTCCTCAGCTATCGCATTATTACTGTGAGCAAGCGGTGATAGCTATGGGGTTGAAAGAATGGAAAGAGGCCCGGCTAAAGCTTAAGCAGGCGATACAGCATAATGCTAACTGTGTGCGTGCTTCATTGCTCAATGCTGATGTTGACATGGCAGAGGAACGCTGGAAACCCGCGATTAAGCATCTTCGTCAAGTTCAGGACCAGGACCCTGCGTTTATTTCTGAAGCCGTTCCAAGGTTAGCCGAATGTTACCGGCAGCTGAAGGCTAATGGTGAGCTGACTCGGTTTTTGGAAGATAGTATGGCGGTTGCGCCGTCGACGACCAGTATGTTGCTTATCGCTGAGGAGATAGCTCGGGAGAAAGGTGATTTTCCTGCTGGAGCCTATATCACTCAGCAGCTGAAGCGCAGACCTTCGGTGAAGGGCTTTAACCGTCTGATTGATTTACATCTAAAGCATGCCTCCAAAGGGGCTAAAGAAAGTTTGAGCGTATTGCGTGGTTTGACGGGCCAGCTGGAACAGTCGAAGCCGACGTATCGTTGTCATAATTGTGGTTTTTCCGGCCAGACGTTGCACTGGCAGTGCCCTAGGTGTAAAGGGTGGGGGGTTGTTAAGCCGATTCAGGGCCTGGAAGGTGAGTGACCATTTAGTGGAGTAGTCAATGTCTAGTGTTGTATCCGGATCTGAGGCAGCAAGTAAAGATCCAAAGATTATAGTTGCGTTAGATTATCCATCTCAGCAGTTAGCGATAGGAATGGCGTCGAGGTTAGACCCTTCGCTATGTCGGGTCAAGGTCGGTAAGGAGTTGTTTACTCGCTCGGGGCCCTTGGTCGTTGAGTCTCTGCAGAAGATGGGTTTCGAGGTTTTTCTGGATCTTAAATTTCACGATATTCCCAATACTACCGCCAAGGCTGTGCTAGCAGCGGCGGAGTTGGGGGTGTGGATGGTGAATGTGCATGCCAGCGGCGGTCAGCGAATGATGGAGGCGGCGATGAATGAGATATCCTCATTTAGTCAGCGACCATTGCTGATAGCAGTTACCGTGTTAACCAGTATGGAAGCTAGCGATCTCCATCAGATAGGAGTAGCCGGTTCACCGCTGGATCAGGTGTGCAATCTTGCCAAGTTAACTCAGAGCAGTGGCTTGGATGGGGTTGTATGCTCCGCTCAGGAAGTGTCAGCATTGAGGACCATTGTTGGTCAGGAATTTAAATTGGTGACCCCAGGAATTCGTCCTGCGGATGCCAGCATCGGGGATCAGAAGCGCATCATGACTCCGGCGGATGCGATACAAGCGGGCAGCGATTATCTGGTTATTGGTCGGCCTATTACGCAATCTGAACATCCTGTCGCAGTGATGGAGAAAATTTGTGCAGAACTGGTTGGTTTAGGCTAGTATTTACTGGGTTCGCAGGGAGCGAACCCAATTAAAATCAAGGAGTGATAATCATGATTATGAATTACATCGTAAGATCTGTCTGTTCCGCTATTGTCGGGATATATCTTCTTTCTTCTGTAGCTTTCGCCTTAGAGCAGGTAAATATCAACACAGCTGATGCATCTTCGCTAGCCAAGTTGCTGTCTGGTGTTGGGGATGCCAAGGCTGCTGAAATCGTTCGTTATCGGGAGCAAAATGGTCCCTTTGGGCGCGTTGAGCAGCTTGCCGAGGTTAAGGGTATTGGTAAGGCATTGGTGCAGCGTAACTTCGACAGAATACGCCTTTCATCTGAGACCAAGTAGCAACTATTAGTCTGTTGATATTGGGATCTTCGGTCCGATTAGCTGTTGATCCGAGATCGTTGGTTCCAATTATCCCGCCCTTTCCTCGAGTTTTTTCTTCGCTTGCAGATAGTTTGGCATATGGCCACTATCATCGTAGATTGGATCCCCTTCCTCTATGCGTATGACGGTGCTTCCCTGCACATAAGGGATGCGTTCCTCGACTTCCTTTAGCGCGTTGCTGATCAGGTTAGCGATGATGTCTTCCATTGGTAGTTGATAGACTTCAGCCAGCGCTTCCAGCTTGGAAATATCCTCCTTGGGGATGGGGATTTTCTTTGTGATCTTTGGGTGGTGCTCGATGATGTGGTTGTCCCACGCATCAAGCATGGTGCCGATATAATTGTGTGCCATGGTCGCCTCCTGACGCAGTAAAATCGAGGGGTCTATCGAATAGTTTAGGTCCATTGTCGGGTAATTGCCTGATTGTTATGGGGGAATTTTTCTTCTATCTGGTTTTAATGGGGATCCTGCTTATTTTCCTTTCATACGCATAGCATGAGACTTATAATTGATCGTTTGATTTAGGCAAATTTAACCAGTATTAAGGAATCTAAATGGCAATTGAACGTACGCTTTCCATCATTAAGCCTGATGCAGTAGCAAAAAATGTTATCGGTAAGATCTATAGTCGTTTCGAATCTAACGGTCTTAAGATTGTGGAAGCTAAGATGCTGACTCTGACCCAAGAGCTGGCAGAAGGTTTCTACGCAGAGCATAAGGGTCGTCCTTTCTTTAACGATCTGGTTGCTTTTATGACTTCTGGCCCGGTTGTGGTTCAGGCTTTGGAAGGCGAAGGCGCGATCAATAAAAATCGTGAATTGATGGGTGCAACAAATCCTCAGGAAGCAGATGAAGGCTCTATTCGCCGTGACTTTGCTGAGTCTATCGAAGCAAATGCGGTTCATGGATCTGATTCTCCGGCTTCTGCTGAGCGTGAAATCGCCTACTTCTTTGGTGGCTAATTCTAGCGCTGATTGACGAAGCACTGTGGTGATGGATTGATCATCATTCGCGTGTTTCTTTCTACCGGGGCGGTTCGCGTTCCGGTAGATATACCTTCTGGTTTATCTGGTCCAACTCATGACATCCACTTCCGAAAAAATTAATCTTCTGGGCTTTTCAAAGGGAAAGATGGAAGCCTTTCTGGAAAGTATCGGCGAGAAAAAATTCCGTGCAATTCAAATCGTTAAATGGATTCACCAGCAGGGAGTGACGGATTTTGAGGAGATGACCAATCTGAGTAAGGCACTGCGTGCCCGGCTTAGTGAAACAGCGGTTATCTGCGAACCTGAGATCGTGTATCAGGACTATTCTCAAGACGGCACCCGTAAATGGGCTGTTCGCATAGATGGTGGAAATCTGGTTGAAACCGTGCTGATTCCTGAAGGGGATCGTGCCACTCTATGTGTTTCTTCTCAGGTTGGTTGTTCCCTGGATTGTAGCTTCTGCTCTACTGGAAAGCAGGGGTTTAATCGCAACCTTACTGCTGCTGAAGTGATCGGTCAGCTGCGAGTTGCGATTAAATCTTTTGGCCCGATTGACCCCAAAGGCCCTCGTCGTGTGACAAATGTTGTAATGATGGGAATGGGTGAGCCGCTAATGAATTTTGAGGCCGTGGTAGACGCCATGTCCTTGATGATGGAAGACAATGCTTACGGTCTTTCTAAGCGCAGGGTGACGCTCAGCACTGCGGGTCTAGTGCCTTATATTGATAAGCTTGGTGAGCAATTGGATGTTTCCCTTGCTTTGTCGTTGCATGCTCCAAACGATGCGCTACGTAATGAATTAGTGCCTTTGAATAAGCGTTATCCGATTAGTGAAGTTAAGGCGGCCTGTCAGCGATACTTGAGTCGACTTAACGATAAGCGAGTTATTACGATTGAATACACCATGATCGATGGTGTTAATGATAAGCCGGAACATGCCCGGGAATTGGTGCAGGTATTGAAAGATTTACCCTGCAAATTAAACCTGATTCCCTTTAACCCTTTCCCTAACTCTGGCTATCGTCGATCTAAAAAGCAGGCAATTGATTATTTTAAGGAAATTACCAGCCGTTCAGGTATTGTTACCACCATCAGGTCCACTCGTGGTGAAGATATTGATGCAGCATGCGGGCAATTGGTCGGTCAGGTTGAAGACCGCACTCGGCGCAGCCAGAAGTATATTCCAGTGGTGCAGCAGCCGGTTTCTAAATAGAACGATAGAAAAGCAAAGAAGTGCTCGGCATGGAGGGGACGTGAAATATATATCAGTCATTATTATGTTGTGTCTACTGGTGCTGACCGGATGTCAGGCCAACAAGAATACTATTTCGCCGAAAGGCTCCAATGAAGCGCGAGTAGATGTCCGCATGAGGTGGGCTAAGCAGCATATACAAAAGGGTGAATACGAAGAGGCAAAGCGCCCTCTTAGTAGTGCTTTGGATATTGACCCGAAACATCCTAAAGTACTTAACCTTCTTGCCTTCGTGTTTCAGCAACAAGGTGATTTTGAATTGGCTGAACAGTACTATAAACGAATGCTTACTGCGGATAAGGACTTTACTCCGGGGCAGAATAATTACGGCATCTTTCTGATGATTCAGGGGCGTTATGAAGAGGCCTGTGTGTATTTGAGGAATGCCTCTAGTAACCCTTTGTATGAAGGCAGACCTCAAGCTCTAGAAAATCTGGCAAGCTGTTATATGGCGTCAGGGCAGAGCGAGTTGGCTGAAAAAACTTTTCACAAAGTGTTGCGCTTAAGCCCGAACTCAGCGAATACCATCATTGAGTTGGCTCACCTAGCTTATGAGCGCGGGGATAGCGGTCAGGCCTGGCAAATGTTCAGTCGCTATTCTGAATTGGTGAATACAATGAAGGTAAAGCATTCTGCGAAAAGTCTTTGGCTAGGCGTTCGTTTGTCTCGTGATGGGCGCGATCCTAGTATGGCGGCAACTTACGCATTGTTGTTAAAGAATCTTTATCGGGATTCGCCTGAATATCAGCTTTATAAGGAGTCCCGGTAGTGATCAAAGAGTTTCAATCTTCACCTGAGATATCCGAAGATGCTCCTGTTGCAACCGGAGAACAGTTAAAGCAGGCACGGGAAGCTCAAGGTCATAGTATTGAGGACACCGCTGCTAGGCTAAATATTTCTGCAAAGTATATTCGCGCCCTGGAAGCTTCAGATATCGGATCCTTGCCTCGAATGCCATTTGTGCGCGGTTATATTCGATCTTACGCTCGTCTTTTGGGGCTGTCAGGTGATCAGTTGGTTGTCAGCTTCAACCAAGAATTTGCTGGTGACGATGTTCAGCAGGTCGCTACAATTAATAAGGTAGGAAGTCAGGTCAAATTAAGCGATCCGTGGATGCGGTCGTCTGTGTATCTGTTCTTTCTGGCCGTTCTTGGTATTAGTATCTGGTGGTGGCAAACCCAGTCTGGAAATTCGCTATCGGACTTGATTAATTTCAATAGTGTCAGCGTCGTTGAGCAAGTGCCTGATGAACAAGGTGGGGCAGAGGTCACGCCAGAGCAGCTAATGGCTGACAATGATCCCTCTGATATTCAGGCTAGATTGGCAGCTAGGGAGGAGCAGCTGGAGCAGCAAATAGAAGTTGAACGATCCTCTGAACAGGAACCTCAATATCTGAGTGCGGAGCAGATTCAGACTTTGACTCAGCAGCTTGAAAAAAAACGCTCAGATGACACGACATCAGCGCAAGAAGAATCACAACTGCAAGCCGTTACTGAGGTAGCAGAGGTCCAGGGTAGTTTAGCGCCAGCTCCAATGGAAGAGGTGGTGGCAGCAGCTGTCATTGCTGAAGTTGCCGCTCCAGATACGTCCGTAAAACCGGTTGGCATGTTGCGGCTGAGCTTCGTTGGTGATTGTTGGGTCAGTATTCGTGATGCCAGTGATAAGCTGATATTTGCGAAGACAAAGCGCGCCGGTGAAGTATTAGAGTTAGAGCTAGAGACGCCAGCAAATTTGCTGGTTGGCCGGGTTTCTGCTGTTCAGCAGGCTCGATTTAATGATGCTGATTTGGATCTTCCAGGGCTTGCCAAGAAAGATATGGCCCGTGTAGTTCTCAAGTAAAGATCAAATAATTCTGTTAGTTAGTTTAGGAACGGTACATTGGCAAAGATAACAGCCATTCGCGGTATGAATGATATTCTTCCAGCTCAGACGCCAACTTGGCGTTATCTGGAAGCAACGGTAGAAAGAGTTCTCGGGCAGTACGCCTACAGTGAAATTCGTTTGCCTATCGTCGAGAAAACTGAGCTTTTTAAACGCTCTATCGGGGAAGTTACGGATATCGTTGAGAAGGAAATGTATACCTTCAACGATCGTAATGATGATTCCCTGACGCTTCGGCCTGAAGGCACCGCTGGCTGCGTTCGCGCTGGCGAAGAACATGGTTTGCTGTTTAATCAAACTCAAAGGCTTTGGTATAAAGGGCCTATGTTCCGTTACGAAAAGCCTCAGAAGGGCCGTTATCGACAGTTTCATCAGATTGGTGTTGAAACCTTTGGTATGGCAAGTGCGGACATTGATGCTGAAGTGATAATGGTCTCCGCGCGATTATGGAAAGAACTGGGATTACTGGATTCGGTTACCTTGCAATTGAATTCTTTGGGTAGCAATGAGGCGAGAGCAACATACCGGGATGCCCTTGTGGCTTATCTGGATCAGCACCTGGATGCTCTTGATGAGGATTCTCGTCGTCGACTGAGCTCGAACCCCTTGAGGATTTTAGATTCTAAGGAGCAGAGTACCCAAGAGATTCTTGTGGATGCTCCGGTACTAAGTGATTACTTGGATGAAGAGTCTAAACAGCACTTTTCTGAACTATGTGGAATGCTGCAGCAGGCCGGGATTAATTATGAAATTAATCCGCGCCTAGTAAGAGGCTTGGATTATTATTGTAAAACCGTATTTGAATGGGTAACAGATAAACTCGGTGCTCAGGGCACGGTATGTGCGGGCGGGCGTTATGACGGCCTAGTGAAGCAGTTGGGCGGTAAACCGACCCCTGCGGTTGGTTTTGCGATGGGGGTGGAGCGTTTGGTATTGCTGCTGGAAACCCTAGAGTTGATTCCTGAGCGGTTGCGCGTCTCTCTTGATTTATATGTTGCGGCAGAGAACAAAGGGCTGCAGCGGGACGTAATACGCCTCTGTGAAAAAATCCGAGAAATCGCCCCTGAGCTGCGCGTTATGTCGCACTGTAGTGGTCTGAAAAATATCAACAACAAAGCCCGTCAGACGGGAGCTCCTGGTATCGTATTGCTTCATCAGCAAGACGGTCAGATAAAAGCAAGTTTCTGGCATGGCGATGAGGATCCCTCTAAGGATCTCAGTGAACAGCAGTTGTTTGATATTATTAAAGATCGGATGGCCGTCTAACTGGCGGCGTCTGGTAGTTATTATGTGAGTCTGATATTTTCGTCACCCGAAATAATTGCACTGTCGTCATCTGATTGCTGCGATAGTGAATAAAATAAATACATAGGAGTTTATTGTGTCTGATATGCGTACCGAAGAAGAACAGGTTGAAGCAATCAAATCCTGGTGGAAGGAAAATGGCAGCTCCACTGTTTTTGGGATTGTGGCAGCTGTTGCTATCGTTTTGGGTTGGAGGGGATGGCAGGACTACCAGACCAATACTGCTGAGCTGGCATCTGCGGAGTACCAGAATTTGATAGCTACTGTGGTGGTTCAGCCAGGGCAGGAATTGACTGAAGAGAAGCGCAAGACTGCCGAGCATTTGGCATCTCAGTTGAAGGGTGATTACGAAAGTTTGATTTATTCTCAGTATGCCGCATTGTGGTTGGCTAAGAGTGCTGTAGAGCAAAACGATTTGCCCAAGGCGCAAACGGAGCTGGAGTGGGTAGTTGCGCAAGATTCTGACATTTCTATCGTCAATGTTGCTCGCATCAGGTTAGCGCGAGTGCTGTTGGCTCAAGACAAGGCTGAGCAAGCACTGAGTCAACTGCAAAATACTCCTCAGGAAGGATTTCAGGCCAGCTATTACGAGGTTCAGGGCGATATATATTTAGCTATGGGTAGGCATCAGGATGCGCGTACCGCATTTAATAAGGCATTGGCTTCTCCTAGTGGCGAGCAGCGAGCAATTCTGGCGATGAAGCTGGATGACCTGGCGGTTGCAGAGGCCAACTGATGAATATTCTTCGAATTACAACACTATTGCTGACGGCCTCATTAATGTCAGGTTGCAGTTGGTGGTTCGGTGACGAAGAGATCTTGCCTGCGGATCTGACTAGCTTTAAGGAAGAAGTTAAGGTAAAAAATCTCTGGTCTAGCAAGGTTGGTAGCGGTCTAGGGGATAATTATCATGAATTTAGACCTGCTATCCTGTCTGATCGCATTTATGTTTGCGATTCAGAAGGCACCATTGAGGCGTTAGATCTAAACACCGGAAAGGTTATTTGGAGTGTTGATACTGAGGTAGTGCTGAGCAGTGGTGTTGGTGTTGGTGACGGCAAGGTGTTGGTGACTAGTAATGACGGGCGTTTACTGGCGTTTAAAGCGCTGGATGGGGAGCCGCTTTGGACAACGTTGCTAAGTAGTGAATCTGTTGTGCCTCCGCAGGTGAATGGCAAGGTGGTTTTGGTGCAGACCATTGACGGTCGCTTGACTGGGTTTGAGCCGAGTAGTGGCGAACAGCTATGGTTCTACAGTGCTCAGATTCCGGCGCTTAGTTTGCGGGGAACTAGTACACCTATTTTGACTGACGAAGCTGCTTTTGCGGGATTTTCTAACGGTAAAGTTGTGGCCTTGAATAGCGTTAGTGGTGAGGTAGCATGGGAGGCTCGTGCGGCGATTCCGGAAGGCAAGACTGAACTGGAGCGAATGGTTGATGTGGATGGCGAATTGTTATTGTCGGGCAATCAGCTGTATGTTAGTAGCTATCAGGGGCGTTTGGTGGCTATTGCCGCCAATAACGGCCGTATTTACTGGAATAAACCCTTATCTAGTTTTCAGGGTGTTGCAGAAAACATATCGCAACTGTTTGCCAGTGATGCAGAAGGTAATGTCAGAGCTTTTGAAAAGAGTAATGGGTTAGAATACTGGAAACAGGAAGGGCTTTTTTATAGGCAGTCAACGGCGCCGATCGTGCTGAAAAATACGGTTGCGGTGGCTGATTATCAAGGTTACGTTCACTTTATGTCCCCTCAGGATGGCCGTTTTGTTGCAAGGGAACAGGTGGATTCTTCCGGTGTTCGTGGGCCTCTATTGGTTCAGGATGACGTGCTCTATGTGTATGGTAATAGCGGTCGCTTAACTGCACTAACGCTGGATAAGTAAGAATTATGTTAGTTTGGCGGGCGCTCACCATAGTGTGAGTGCCCGTTTCTATTTATTATGTAATCAGGTTTGAATTGATGACCCCTGTTATCGCCCTCGTTGGGCGCCCCAATGTTGGAAAATCGACACTATTTAATGGTCTCACCCGCTCGCGGGATGCGCTGGTGGCGGATCTTCCTGGATTAACTAGAGACCGGAAGTATGGCAGTGGTCAGCTAGATGAGCGCGATTTCATTGTTATAGATACGGGAGGGATTAGTGGGGATGAGCATGGCATCGATAGCGCCATGGCCGAGCAATCCCTGTTCGCGATTGAAGAAGCTGACGCTGTAATCTTTTTGGTGGATGGCCGTAGTGGC
Source organism: Motiliproteus sp. (assembly GCA_036960175.1). Lineage (GTDB taxonomy): Bacteria > Pseudomonadota > Gammaproteobacteria > Pseudomonadales > Balneatricaceae > Motiliproteus. The sequence continues at coordinate 77,081 of JBALWH010000019.1, forward strand.
ATTAACCCCGCCGACGAAATGATCGCCAACCACTTGCGTCGTACGCATAAGCCCTATCACCTGGTGGTGAATAAAACTGATGGGGTGGACCCAGATGTGGCTATGGCTGATTTCTACGAAATGGGTCTTGCTCAGCCTTTTCCAATAGCTGCTTCCCATGGTCGTGGTGTTCGTAGTCTGATTGAAAAGGTGTTGTTGGATTTTCCTGTTCCAGAAGTCGATCCTGATGCGGAACAGAACGACGAAGCGGGTGGTACTCGTATCGCCATTGTGGGGCGTCCTAACGTTGGTAAGTCGACGTTGGTTAATCGCATGCTGGGTGAGGATCGGGTGGTTGTTTATGACGAGCCGGGTACTACCCGTGATAGTGTTTATATACCTTATACCCGCCACGATAAGCCTTACACGTTAATAGACACAGCGGGAGTGCGGCGTCGCAAGAATATTAAGGAAGCGGTAGAAAAATTCTCTATTGTTAAAACCCTACAGGCGATCAAGGATGCCCATGTAGTGGTTACCGTTATGGATGCGCAGGAAGGACTGACAGAGCAGGATCTGCATATGCTTGGTTTTGTTCTTGATGCAGGGCGCGCCATGGTGATTGCTGTCAATAAATGGGATGGGATGAGCGCTGAGGAAAAAGACGACGTCAAGACTCAGATAGAAAGACGTTTGGTGTTTGCTGATTTTGCCAATATTCATTTTATTTCGGCATTACATGGATCTGGTGTTGGCAACCTTTATGAGTCTATTGATCAGGCTTATTATTCGGCGATGACAAAGTGGTCCACCAGTAAGCTAACAAAATTACTAGAGGATGTTATCGCAGACCACCAGCCACCTATGGTTGGCAGTCATCGAATTAAGCTTAGGTATGCACATCAAGGGGGGTCGAACCCACCGTTATTTATTGTTCACGGTAATCAGACTTCAAAGTTGCCGAGCTCCTATAAGCGTTATCTGCAAAATAAATTCATTTCGATATTGAAGATCAAGGGCACACCGGTTCGGTTTGACTTTAAATCTGGTGATAATCCGTTTGAAGGTCGTAAGAATGAGCTCTCTCGTCGACAGGTTCAGAAAAAAGAGCGTTTAATGAAGTTTTCCAAAAAATCAAAAAAGAAGTCTAAGAAGTAATGTCCGGTAGATGAAATGCACGTCTTGATTTCTGTATGAGATGCAACAAAAAAGGCGCCTGTAGGCGCCTTTTTTTGGTCCAAATATAGGCCTGTGAAATTAATTGTAAAAGACGGTTGACGGTGGCGCTCAGGACTGTAGAATACGC
>JBALWH010000020.1:0-72140 GCA_036960175.1 Motiliproteus sp.
ACTTGATGTTTTGAGGTCATCTGCGACGCTCCTAGTAATGAACATCCGTTGTTTTTAGTTTTAATAACTTTTAGTTTTAAAACTTATAGTTTTATGGATGTGTGGCTTTCAGACTTATAGTTTTCAGGCATAAATAACCGGGATTGGGAAGCCCAACCCCGGGGGTCTAATCAGCGTACGTAAACGTAAGCGGTGACTTCGAAGCCCAGACGTAGGTCGCAAAATGCGGGATCAGTCCACTGCATGAGAAATTCCTCTTTTTGTTTTGAAAATCAAATTACCTGTTGTTGCATCTTTTATACTACTTATACTGATAACAACTAAACAGAACACCTTGGTATCAAAAAACAGGGCCAATAGTAGTAAGTAAAAAGAGACTTGAGGACACTAGAAAAAAGCACGCTATTAGTCCTCGGCACTTTTCTGCAAAGCAAAAAAAACCGGACCTAGAAGGTCCGGTTTCGGCTAGTGCTTAACTTAAGGGCTATAAAATTAGCGCTTAGCCATTTCTGCAGAAGCAGGAAGCTTGAACGTCCAAACCGTGCCACCTTGGTTCAGGTGCTTAACACGCTTGGCCACTTCACCACCCCAAAGAGGTACTGCACCACCCCAGCCAGAAACAACGGAGATATACTGCTCACCGTCCTGTTCCCAGGTGATTGGAGATCCGACAATACCGGAGCCAGTCTGGAAGCGGTACTTCATCTCACCGGTCTTAGCATCGAACGCCATCAGGTAACCTTCTGGGTTACCGGTAAAGACCAGTCCACCAGCAGTCGCCATAACACCACCCCATAGAGGAGCGTTGTTCTTGTAGCGCCATACTTCTTTGCCAGACTTAGGATCGATCGCACGCAGAACACCGATGTATTCTTCGTTAACGGCCTTGATAGTGAATCCAGCACCCAGGTACGCAGCACCCTTCTTATAAGCGGTAGGCTCGTTCCAGATGTCCATTTCCCACTCGTTGGAAGGAACATAGAACAGTCCAGTATCCTGAGAGTAGGCCATAGGCATCCAGTTCTTGCCACCTAGGAAAGCAGGCGCAGCAACAACAGAGGTGCCTTTCTTACCGTCTGCACTGGCAGCAGGATTACCTGGACGATAATCGTCGTTATAGAGCGGACGACCATTCTCATCCAGACCCTTAGCCCAAGTAATCTTGTCTACAAATGGGAAACCACGAATGAACTTACCATTGGTACGGTTCAGAACGTAGAAGAAGCCGTTACGGTCAGCAGTTGCTGCAGCCTTAACAGTTTTTCCGTTTGCCTTGTAGTCAAAAGAGATCAGCTCGTTAACACCATCGTAATCCCAGCCATCATGTGGCGTGGTTTGGAAGTGCCAGGAGATTTTCCCGGTATCTGGATCAAGCGCTACACGAGAGGAGCTATAGAGGTTGTCACCAGGACGAAGATGAGAGTTCCATGGCGCTGGGTTACCAGTTCCGAAGAACAACAAGTTAGTATCTTCATCGTAAGTGCCGCCCAGCCAAGTAGCTGCGCCACCGGACTTCCACAGATCACCAGGCCAGGTCTTACCAGCTTCACCACCGGTGATGCCATTTTCCTTGCCGTTCAGGTAACCCATATGACCTTCAACGGTCGGACGAGTCCAAACTACTTCACCCGTAATAGCATCGTAAGCTTCTACTTTACCAACGATACCGAACTCACCACCGGAAACACCGGTGATTACCTTACCGTTAACTACGATAGGCGCGGCTGAGATCGAGTAACCGGCTTTATAGTCGGCTACTTTCTTCTTCCAGACAGTTTTACCAGTGTCCTTGTTCAGGGCAACCAGCTTAGCGTCCAAAGTACCGAAGATAACCAGATCGCCATACAGCGCTACACCACGGTTGATAACGTCACAACAAGGCATGATATTTTCTGGTAGACGAGCGTCATACTGCCAAAGCTCTTCACCAGTTTTAATATCGATAGCGAATACGCGAGAGTAAGAACCGGTCACATACATGACACCGTCCTTAACCATGGGCTGAGATTCCTGCCCACGCTGCTTCTCACCACCAAACGAAAATGCCCATACAGCTTTCAGATCTTTTACAGTGTCGCCGTTAACCTTGGCCAAAGAGCTATAGCGCTGTCCACGCAGCCCCATACCGTTGCTGACAACATCACCAACAGTATCTTGATCGCTGAGAATATCTTTGTCGGTCACACCGGCAGTGGCAGAACCAGCAACCGCCATAGCGGCGACCAAAGACGTCACAGCAAGCCCCTTAAGGCCGTAAGTTAGATCAAGCATTATGATCTCCTTCCTAATGAGTTTTCTTATTCGAATAAGGGATTTGTTATCAAACGGGCGCAACATAGAAAGCACCCGATGATAAAAATCATTGTGAGATTATTAGTCAAAAGCAACAATCCAACTTGCGACTCGGGCGCCTACTCTCTTGGTAGCGGCGCGCCTAGTCCCGAAGTATTACTCCCTAAAAAAACCTTATATTTCAAAAAAATAAAAAGAAGTAATAACAAGCAGAAAAGAAAAAGCTGCCGATTTGAAAACAAATCGGCAGAAGGAGGAGGGTAGCTATTAACTACCCATCGCAGAAACGTTGAAAAGCCAGCTTACTGCTGCAGATAACGATCAGGGCGCTGATAATTAACACCATGACGCGCAAACAGATCTTTCATCTGTCCCTGCTCAACCAGACGGTCAATAATATCTTCAAGGGCATAACCGAGCTGGCGGTGGTCATCCTTTACCGCCATACCCACATCCCACTGACGTTTAATCAGATTCGGAAAAGGAACATCCGCCGTGACAATTTTTTCCTGATCGTCACGACTCAACAACCACTGTAATTGCGACTGCATCCCCATTACCGCCGCCACCTGAGTGTCGGCCATAGCCTGATAGGCAGCCATCAGCGTCGTATGATGCACAACATTATTTCTTAAGCGACCACCAAAGGCGCTACTCAAATAGAAATCGGGCAGGCTATCGATCTCAACCCCAACCCGCTCATACTGAAACATGGCCAGATTTTCGATGTTTTCGATACGCGTAGAGTCATAGACCAAACCCCAGCTTTCACGCTGATAAGGCGCGAAAAAATGCACCAGATCATTAATCACACGACCATCGGGATCCTTCATAAAGGCAAACTCCCGATCATAAGGAACCCGCATCATCACATCAGCGACTTCTCGCCGCAGCATGACACCCTCTTCCTTACGAGCCATATAGTGACCTTTCCAGACATGGTTACGCAGATCATCACCCAGACCCTCATCGGCGATCATCCAATGCAGCGTCAGATCAACCCCGAGCCCCTTGGCCAATTCCTGAGCAACATCAACATCCAAACCTTTGGCCACCCCACGCTCTTCATAAGCGTAGGGCGGAAAATCCCGATAGACCGCAACACTTAAATAGCCACTGGCTTTGATGTCATCAAAACTTCTGGCGGAAGCGATACTAGTCATTCCCGACAGTAACAACCACACCACCAGCAACAGACAGAACGGCCTGGCCAAATAATCGGCCTTAGCATCATCCATCACAACACTGTTATCTGAGGCTTGATACATCGATTGATTCTCTCAACAGGGACAGCAATAATTATTCTTCGCCGTATTTAGTTTCTAACCAAGCGCGAATAGCCCAAAGCGACTCCTGACTCAGGAAATCTGCCATCTTCGGCATATAAGGAACACCATTTCTCACCGCGCCATTTCGGACCCGATAAGCATACCATTCATCGCCCTCGATACCTGGCTCCAGCTCCCGAAGATCCGGAGCAATACCGCCAGAAATAGCCTGAAGGCCGTGACAGCGAGCGCAGTTTTGATTGTAGGCAGACTTGCCGACCTCAATGGCTTCGACGTTACCGCTATACGGATTTTCCTCAAGCCATTCATCACCCAGCGCCGCCAGAGTACTGACATCGACAGACTGAGGAGTAACATCACCGTGAGACCATGCTGCGGTCGTTACAACTAACACACTGGCGGCTACGGTAGCCGTTATCAGAGAACGCATTTTTTTCATGACTTTGACCTACATTATATTCTTATAGGGACAACTCAACCGGGCTTCACCAGATCCGGAGAATTTATAGTGTCATTCTATGAACCAGCACCGCACTAACCCAGACAACTTTGGTGCTCGAAATATCCTTCCTTAGTACTAGGTCTAGGGGCCTGCTTCCACAAACAACAAAGCCTCTGCATCGCCCACAACCATGTAAAAGCCCTAGGTCGAACCACCCTTATACGCCTAGTAGTGTTAACGCACTATGAACACACCTTCCATACCTTTACCTTCCAGACCTTTGGCATAAAATCGATATTGACCAGGCTTCACCGGCACAAAGTAGATCTCCGCCTCACCTTCATCTTCAAACTCAAGCTGAATCAAACTGGTAGCCTTTATTTCCATCCCCCCCGCTTCGACCTTGCGCAGAAATATGGAGGCAAAGAATTCCGGCGCCTCTACGGCATACTCCTTTAAACCACTGGAAACAATATTCAGCTTATAGGCCTGCCCCGTTTCCAATTCATAGCTTTTAACGCTCATGGCGTAATCACTAACATCTGAACCCAGCACCAGATCGGGAAGCGCCTGTGGTTTACGGGTCAGATCACCCTTGGCTTGAGCGATAGCGGCACTGGCAACACAAACAGTGGCCAGCACAATGGATAGCAGCGTTGAGATAGAACCCTTTTTGACAGCACAGAACATAGCCTGTCTCCTAGTCGAATTTACTTAAATACTGCATAGAAAGCGGCCTGATACCACTTCAAAGCAGAGCCTTTAAGCGACATACTAAGCATCCACCACAGCGGCCAACATAGTACTAGAGAAGTAAATCAATCATCCTTATTTCATATATATCTCGGCCACAGGACAGGCTTTAATCTAGGATGACCAGAACGCTTATCTTTCCCATAACAACAACTGGAGTTTTTATGGCTGTTGTTGCCCACTTTCTATCTAGACCGGTTCTGCTTGCATACTGCCTGCTATTAACCAGTGTTATGGCGAACGCGAATCAGGAAATACCCATAGGCTACCTCGAACTGCAGCAGCAACGTCCTCCACTGCTATCCAATGTATTACCAGAACCTGAAGACAGCGGTTTACAGGGTGCTCGCTTAGGCTTGGCCGATAACAACGGCGCCGGGCGTTTTGTGGGACAGCATTTCAGTCTGCTGGAAGCCCGACTGGACAACATCGATGCACTACTGAAACAGGCTGATGACTGGCAACAACAGGGCATTAAATTGTTGGTTGCAAATATGCCAGCGGCGCAACTAGAGCAACTGTCTATGCATTTCTCTGGCACCGACACGCTGATTTTTAATGCCGGTTCACCCGAGGACAACCTCCGTCATAGCCGCTGTTTAAACAATGTATTACATACTCTACCCAGTCGCGCCATGCTCACCGATGCGCTGACACAATGGCTGATGGCGAAACGACTAAAACACTGGCTACTGATCGAAGGTCAGCGCCCAAACGATAAAGCCTACGCTGCCGCCTTGCGCCGTTCTGCTAAACGCTTCGGCGCTAAAATCGTTGCCTCTAAGGAATGGACTTTTGACAGTGATCTGCGCAGAACCGCCCAGGCAGAATTACCGCTATTTACCCAAACCAAAGAGTATGACGTCGTCGTGGTCGCTGACGAGCTCGGAGATTTTGGCGAGTACGTACTCTATAACACCTGGTACCCCAGACCGGTGGTGGGCACGCAGGGACTAAAACCGGTGAGCTGGCACCGAGTAGTAGAGCAATGGGGCGCCGCGCAGTTACAAACCCGTTTTGAGAAAATGGCCACCCGCTGGATGACCGATGGCGATTACGCCGCCTGGCTAGCGATTCGCAGCATTGGCGAGGCGGTCGCGCAACAAGAAAGTAGTGAAGCCGGCGCTCTGAGGGGATGGCTGCTGGGAGAGCAATTCCAGCTCGCCGGCTATAAAGGCCGCTCTCTTAATTATCGTCCCTGGAGCGGCCAGTTACGCCAGCCTATTCCGCTGGTGCATTCTCGGGCACTGATCTCACAATCACCCCAGGAAGGTTACCTACACCCTACTACCGATCTGGACACCCTCGGCTACGATAGACCCGAGAGCAAGTGCCGGATCGCCGAACACACCGCTGGAGCAAATTAATGAAGAAGCCTTTACTCTTTACCACATCCATTGCATCCGTTGCCAGCGCACTAGCCCTGGCGGCAAGCCAAGCACTGGCGGCCACCGCTTATGTATCCAACGAAAAGGACAACAGTCTGTCACTGATCGACTTGGATACCATGAAAGTGGTCAAAACCATCCCCGTCGGCCAACGTCCCCGCGGCATTATCTTCAATAAGGATTACAGCCGACTCTATATCTGTGCCAGCGATGACGACACCGTACAGGTGATGGATACAGCGACCCACAAGATCATCGGGGAACTGCCATCCGGTGAAGATCCAGAGCAATTTGCCCTGCATCCCGATGATCGCAGGCTCTATATATCCAATGAAGACGATGCATTGGTCACGGTGGTCGATACCCTCACGAAAACCGTTATCGCGCAGATTGATGTTGGTGTCGAACCTGAAGGAGTGGGCATCAGCCCCGATGGCTCCCTGGCAATTAATACCTCTGAAACCACTAGCATGTTGCATTGGATCGATACCGAGACTAACGAAGTGGTGCACAACACCCGCGTCGACCAGCGCCCCAGGCATGTAGAATTCAGCCACGATGGCAAGCAGTTATGGGCCAGCTCTGAAATTGGCGGCAGCGTCGCTGTCATCGATGTCGCCAGTAAAGAAATCACCAAAAAGCTTAAATTCAAGATTCGCGGCATTCACCCGGACAAGATCCAGCCGGTCGGGGTAAAGATCACCGATGACGGACGTTATGCTTTTGTCGCCTTGGGGCCTGCCAACCATGTCGCCGTTATCGATGCTAAATCTTTGCAAGTGCTAGACTACCTTCTCGTTGGCCGGCGGGTCTGGCATATGACCTTCAACACCGACCAGTCGCTACTGTTGACTACCAACGGCATGAGTAGCGATGTCTCGGTCATCGATGTAAACCGCCTTAAAGTCATTAAATCCATTAAAGTCGGCCGCTACCCCTGGGGGGTCGTGGTCAAGCCATAGGCCAGCATGAGCGATAGCATGAACGCACCTGTAAACATCGCTACGAAGGATCCGTCGGTGACGATCGAGCCACTGCTGGATATCCGCAGCCTGTCGTTTCGTTACGGCCAGAAAGTGGCCTTGGACGACATCAGCTTCCAGCTACAAGCAGGACGTTTTCACGCCCTACTGGGCCCCAATGGCGCCGGTAAAAGCACTCTCTTCAATTTGATCAGCCGACTCTATCAGCTACAGAACGGGGACATCCTGCTACAGGGTCAAAGCCTGAAAAACAGCTCTGCTGAGCTGCTCGGTAATGTCGGCATGGTATTCCAGCAAAGCACTCTAGATCTTGAGCTCAGTGTCGCAGAAAATCTTTATTATCACGGCTCCCTGCAGGGCATGAGCCGCCGTCATTGCCGCCAGCGCATGATTGAGGAACTGGCCCAGGTGGATATGTCGGAGCACCTAAAAACCAAGGTCCGCAACCTTAATGGCGGCCATCGGCGCCGGGTAGAAATCGCCCGCGCGCTGTTGCATCAGCCGCAACTGCTATTGCTGGATGAGGCCACCGTGGGACTCGATCCTGATGCCCGCAAAGGGATCAACCAGCATGTGCGCAAGCTCTGCCAGCAACAAAAATTGGGGGTGCTCTGGGCCACACACCTGATCGAAGAGATCGATGCCGATGATCCGGTCACTCTACTGCACCAAGGCAAAGTTAAAGCCAATGATTGCAGCCGGGCTATTTGCCAGCAATGCGGGGTTGAAGATCTCACCCATGCCTTTGAACAGCTAACCCGCAAAGCCACTAATCAGGAGCGGGCGTCATGAAGGCTGCACAGATGGGCCACGCCTTCTACGGGGTCCTCTATCGCGAGCTACTGCGGTTCGTGTATCAACGCTCGCGTTTTTTCAGCGCCCTGGTCAGGCCTCTAGTATGGCTGATCGTCTTTGCCGCAGGATTTCGTGCAGCCTTAGGTATATCCATTATCGAACCCTACGATACCTATATCACCTACGAGGTCTATATCGCACCCGGGCTGATTGCCATGGTGCTGTTGTTCAATGCCATGCAAAGCTCGCTATCGATGGTCTATGACCGCGAGATGGGCAGTATGCGCGTGTTATTGATGAGCCCTATGCCACGCAGTTTTTTGCTGCTGTGTAAGCTCTTGGCCAGTGCCCTGGTGGCATTGCCTCAGGTCTATGGCTTTCTATTTGTGGCCTGGTTCTTCGGCGTTGAAGCGCCGCCTATCGGCTATCTTTCGGTACTGCCAGCGCTGATTCTGGTGGCGTTACTGCTGGGGGCACTGGGGCTGTTTATGTCCTCCTTTATCCGTCAGCTGGAGAACTTTGCCGGGGTTATGAATTTCGTGATTTTCCCCACGTTTTTTATGTCCTCCGCGCTGTATCCGCTGTGGAAAATGCAGGAAGCCAGCGAAGTGCTCTATTTTCTCTGTCTCTACAACCCCTTCAGCTACTGTGTCGAGCTGATTCGTCATGCCCTTTATGGCCAGCTGAATAGCGAAGCATTGCTGGTGGTGGCTCTTTGCACCCTGGCATTTTCCTTCCTGGCAGTAGTGATATTCAACCCACAACGAGGTTTTTCCCGAGGAGGCGGCAAAGGCTAACCTAGCCAAACGGATTACTTTTCTGTCACTGCATTCCAACCCTGGCTACGGTAAAATCAGCCTTTGCTTTATTTGGATGCCGATGTGAACGTCTACCTGCAAACCCTTTCCGACACCACTCAGGTCGTATTACCGATTTTTCTACTGCTAAGCTGTGGTTATCTGCTACGACAGCTACGGATTATTGATGCCAGCTTTGTCGATCAGGCGTCTCGCCTGGTCTTCACCCTGGCCCTGCCTATTCTTATTTTTATAAGCATTTCCAGGGCCGATTTCCTGCAACTATTTAACGCCAAGCAGATTATCTATTTCTGTGTTTCCACCCTAATAACGGTTGCTCTACTTTACGCAGGGGCCCGCCGTTGGATTAAAAATCCCGCCGATCAAGGTGTGTTCGTACAGGGGGCTTTTCGCAGCAACTTCGGCGTCATTGGTCTGGCGATGGTGTTCAATATGCTAGGGGAACCGGGAATGGCCCCTGCGGCATTACTGCTAGCCTTCGTCATCCCGATGTTTAATGTTCTTTCAATCATGGCGATAAGCCTGCCTCTGCAGGGCGGCTTCAAGCCTTTACCATTGTTTAAGTCAGTACTTACCAACCCCCTAATACTCGCGGTTGTCGCGGCACTTCCTTTTTCCCTATTCAATATTCCCTTGCCGGGGCTGGTGAAATCCACTGGCGCCTATTTCGCCGATCTCACCTTACCCCTGGCACTACTGGCCATCGGTGGTGCGCTGGATATCAAATACCTTCGGGGTAGCTCCAGCCTGGCCACTCACAGCACGCTGATAAAACTGATTGCTCTGCCGCTGGTGCTGACTTTGGGCGCCTTCACCTGCGGATTTCGCGGTGATGAGCTGGCAATCATGTTTATTTTGTTCAGCAGCCCCACCGCCTCCGCCAGCTTCGTGATGGCTCAGGTGATGGGAGGCAACGCTCGCCTGGCTGCCAATATTGTCGCACTGACAACCTTAGGCTCAATCCTGACCATGGGCACCGGAATCTATCTGCTGAAGATCTATTCCATCTGAATTTAACCCGATGATAGATACTTTGCGTGATCAGTGGTCTTTCAGACAGCGCATCAAAACAGCACCCGGCAACGAATAGTACCCGGCACCTGCTGCAATTTTTTAAGCGCCAAATCGCTATGCTCGGCGTCGATGTCCATTACCACATACCCCACCTTGTCGTTGGTCTGCAGGTGCTGGCCGCTGATGTTGATGTCATTCTCGGAGAACACCGTGTTGATGCTGGCCAGCACCCCGGGGAGGTTCTCATGGATATGCAGCAGACGGTGCTTGCCCGGGTGAGCGGGCAGGGCCACCTCTGGGAAGTTGACCGAGGTGATGGTCGAACCATTGTCGCTGTATTTGACCAGCTTCTCCGCCACCTCGTAACCAATGTTCTCTTGCGCCTCCATAGTACTGCCGCCCACGTGGGGAGTCAGAATCACGTTGTCGAACTGACGCAGGGGAGAGATGAACTCTTCCTTGTTGGACTTGGGTTCGACCGGAAATACGTCGATGGCCGCACCCAAGAGCTTACCGGAACCGAGAACCTCGCAGAGGTCGTCAATCTCGACCACGGAACCCCGGGCGGCGTTGATCAGAATGCTGCCCTCTTTCATCTGCGCCAGCTGCTCGGCCCCCATCATGTACTTGGTGGCCGCAGTCTCGGGGACGTGGAGGCTGACGATATCGCTGGTTTCAAGCAGCTCCTTCATCGACCCCACTTGGGACGCGTTGCCAATCGGCAGCTTGGTGATTACGTCGTAGTAGCACACCCTCATGCCCAGTGACTCGGCCATGACGCTGAGCTGAGAACCGATACTGCCGTAACCGATGATACCCAGTCGCTTGCCGCGGATCTCGTAGGAGTTCTTGGCAGATTTGTCCCACACGCCCCGATGAGCCTTGGCATTGCGACCTGCGACACCACGCAGCAGAATAATCGCTTCAGCCAGCACCAACTCCGCCACGCTGCGGGTGTTAGAGTACGGCGCGTTGAACACCGTGATACCGCGCGCTTTCGCCGCGCTCAGGTTGACCTGGTTGGTGCCGATGCAGAAGCAACCGACCGCCATCAGCTTTTCCGCAGCGGCCAGAACGCTATCGTTCAGTTGGGTGCGCGAGCGGATACCGAGAAAGTGTACATCCTTGATACGCTCGATCAGTTCCTCTTCCGGCAGCGCGGTACTGACATAATCTATGTTGGTGTAGCCGGAGGCTTTCAGGGTATCGACGGCCGACTGGTGCACGCCTTCAAGCAGTAGAAACTTAATCTTGCACTTGTCCAAGGAGATAATCGTATTCATAGCGTTCTGTTAAACCTCAAAATAACGGTTAAGCATCGAACTTACCGATGCGGTGACTAAAAGCTGGATCACTTTGCTGAAAATGGTCAAAGACCTTGATCACCCTGATAAAGACCCACCACATGACGTGCTTCTGCAAAGAACAACCAACGCGCCAAAAAGTCCAGCAATAGCATCCACGCTCGCGCGTCCAACAACTTCTCTCTGCCCCCCAATCGATATAACCGGTCATGAGCCGCTCAGGTCCGCTGCTCACCGTGGAACAACCGCACCACATGACGGGCTTCGGCGAAGAACAACCAGCGTTCCACCAACAGGCCGGCGATGGCGCTAAGGGCTGCCAACGGCGCCAGACTGCCGCCATCGACGCTGATCAAGATAAACGGCACGATAAACGCCAACAGCAACATCAATCCACGCAACCGCAGCAGCTTGTCGGCACCGGCTTCATAACCGAACTCATTGGTCAGGAAGGTGTCGGAGCTGTGCCCCGAGTCCAGCAGCCGGACCTTGGCCTGGGTAAAACCGGTCGCGGTGTTGATCGTCGACCCGGCCGGCTTACCGATCCAGAACAGGTAGATCAGTTTGACGCTGGCGCCCAGTAAAATCAGCCCCAAGGCCAGCCCCTGCAGCAACACCGAAACACTGCCCTGCACCACCAGCTGCACCGCTGACAGGATCAGTGAACCCGACATCAACCCCAGGGCTAGGTAGTTAAGCGGCGTTAGCGAGGTGCACCACTGACGAATGGTCTTCAGGCTGGCGTAGATCATGCTGGTACAGAACAGCGTTACCAGCGCCAGTATCACCGCAACCAGGCCACTCATCTGGGTAACCAGCACGGCCACGCTGCCAAGCTCCTCGGCAAACAGTACCGAGCCTAGGTAGTTCAACGCAAACGGGTAGAACAGCACCGCGAATACCGCCTCGCGTGATAACCATGAAGTGCGGAAGCGGCTGAACGCACGCCAGGCGTTCTTCGGGTTGGCCAGATGCAAGGTCGAGGACATCAGCCCCCCTGTGATCAACGCCAACGCCAGTACCCCGGCGGTGAGGATGATCGAGGTCTGTTCGACCTGGCCGACGCCGGTCAGGTGCGCCAGTACCAGCAGCGCGAACAAGCCATAGCCTGCCCCCGATGCCACGGTAAAGATCAGTACGGAGAATGCCGGATGCATAACGAATGACTCCTAATATTTATTCTTTTTAATGCGTGACGTGGAATGCATAAGCAAGTCTGATCGCCCTGAGGACAGGGCGAACAACTGTTACCGCGCAATCACCTTATTGGCCCAGCCCTTGATCGACCCCAGCACCGAACCCTTCGGCACTGCATAGATCTCCACCACCGGTTTGTTGCGCGGTGGCAGGTAGCTGTTGGTGGGGTTGTAACCCAGCTCAGGCATCAACGCCTTGCCACCACGCTCGCGCACCGCGACGCTGACTTCGGAATCGGGATCGTCGAAATCACCGAACAAGCGCGATTTGGTCGGACAGGTCAACACGCAGGCGGGTTTGCGCTCGGCTTCGGGTAACTTCTGATCGTAGATCCGATCCACACACAGAGTGCATTTCTTCATCGTCCCTTGCTGCGGATCCAGCTCACGAGCGCCATACGGGCAAGCCCAGGAGCACAGGTTACAACCCATACATTTGTCCTGATCGACCAATACGATGCCGTCCTCCTCGCGCTTGTAGGATGCCCCCGTAGGGCAGACTGTGACACAGGCCGCATCTTCGCAGTGCATGCACGACAGCGGCATGTTGACGGTCTTGGAGTTGGGCGTGTCATCGACCTCGTAGGTGCGAATCCGGTTCAACCAAGCACCGCTTGGGTCTTTGCCGTACGGGTTCTCGTCCGACAGCGGACCGATGGTGCCCGAGGTATTCCACTGCTTGCAGGCGGTGGCGCAACCATGGCAACCAACACAGGTATCCAGATCAATGACTAATCCGAGTTTCATACTTTGCTCCCCCCCTTGCCTGATGTCCCCTGCTCTCCCCGGGTGAGGATATCTTTGAGCGAACGTTTGATGTTGACGTTTTCATGGCTGGAATAGCTACTCATACGCGGTGATGGCTTGACACCTGGCAACGGTTTGATCGCCTCAAACTGCGGCCAGCTACCGGTCTCGCCTTCGGCGGCCGGGGTTAGTTTGACCCGCAGGTCGTACCAAGCAGCCTGACCGGTGACCGGATCGGAGTTGGTGACACCATCATGCGCATCACCCTTCTGCGGTAGCAGTTCCGAGATCAGGTGGTTCATCAGGAAGGCTTCGGTGGCTTCGTTAGCATCTTTGTCCAAGCCCCAAGCACCCGGCATCTTGCCGATCGCGTTCCAGGTCCAGACAGTCTGCTCGTTGCAGCCTTCCATCAGTTTTACCTGCACCCGAATCTTACCGTGATGCGACTCGACCCAGACCCAAGACTCGTCTTTGATGCCTTGTTTCTCGGCCGTAAGACGGTTGATAAACAGGAAGTTCTTGTTGGTGATCTGGCGCAACCAGGCATTCTGGCTGTCCCAGGAGTGATACATATGCATCGGCCGCTGATTGACGGCGTGGAAGGGGTACTCCTCCGGATCGATACGCTGCTCCTCGATCGGCACATAGTGGATCGGCAACGGGTCGAAGTACTTGGTCAAACGTTCTTTATGTTGCGGCTCGGTTGGCTGCGGCCCCTCATACAAGCCTTGACCGGCCAGGCGGAATTTCTGCAGCGTCTCACTATAAAGCTCGATCACGATCTGGTCGGTTGAGCCAACCCAGCCGGCATTTTTGGCCAACGTCATGTAATCGAGATTAGCGTGGCGCATGTAACGCTCGTTGGGTTCCAGTTTGAACTCGAAGAAACCCTCGTTCTCCTCGTAGGCTTCCCATTGCTTGGGATTCGGTTCACCGCGCAGAGGTTTATCGCCATCCTTACCGCGGTAACCCGCCAGAAAACCGATACCGGGCTCTTTTTCGAAGTTAACGATGAAATCCTTATAGCCGTCGTATTTACGCGAACCATCTTCGTTGGTGAAGGCAGGAAACTTAAGCCGCCCGGCCATATCCACCATCACCTCCTGCCAAGAGCGCACGTCGCGGCCCGGCGTGCGGGTTGAATCGATCACCGGCAGACGGACCGAATCACAGGCGGCGTCGGGCTCGGAGATCGGCCGGTCGAGCATCGAGATAGTGTCATAACGCTCCAGATAGGTGGTGTCGGGCAGCACCAGGTCGGAGAAGTTAACCGTCTCGGAGTGAAACGCATCGCAACAAACGATAAACGGAATTTTGTACTCTCCGTCATCCTCTTTGGCACGCAACATATCCATCGTCTCGGCGGTGTTCATGCTGGAGTTCCAGGCCATGTTGGCCATAAACAGCATCAGCGTATCGATCTTGTAAGGATCACCCTTGACCGCATTGCTGATCACCATATGCATCAGACCGTGGTTGGCGATCGGTGCATCCCATGAGTAGGCTTTGTCGATCCGTAGCGGGTTACCAGCTTCATCGATCACCAGATCCTCGGGGCAGGTCGGGAAACCCAGCGGCGGGGATTTAAGCGGGGTGTTGGGCGCCATCGCTTTGGCTGGTTTGATGCCCGGTGGAATATGCTTGGGGAACGGCGGTTTGGCCAGGTGACCACCAGGGCAGTCAATGGTGCCCAGCAAGATCTGCAGCATGTGGATCGCACGACAGGTCTGGAAACCGTTGGAGTGGGCGGAAACCCCGCGCATCGCATGCATCGATACCGGACGGCCGATGAACTGGGTCTGCTTGCGGCCCGCCCAGTCGGTCCACTCAACATCCAGGGTAATGCTCTCTTTAAAGGCCACGTGGGCCATCTCCAGCGCTAGCCGCTCGATGATCTCGGCGCTGACACCACATACCTTGGCGGCGTTCTCAGGCGCGTACTGGTCGTCTAGGTACTTCTCGACCAGAATCGACATCACGGTGCGCAACGGGGTACCGTCGGGTGCGCGTAGCTCTTTACCTTCAGAGTCGACGCCAAATAAGGCCGGAGTGACGTCGGGCTGATTAGCATCAACGAAGCTTTCTTTGTTCAGATCCCAGGCCTGAATAGCACCGGCTTCGCTGCGATAGAACAGACCATCGCCTTGCTGCCCAGGGGTGTTGACCACCAACTGCGGCGAGTTGGTGTAACGAATCAAAAACTCATCATCGACTAGCTGATTTTTCACCAGCACATGCACCATCGACAGCGCCAGCATCGCGTCGGTGCCGGGACGAATGGCGATCCACTCGTCGGCCACCGCTTGGTAACCGGTACGTACTGGGTTGACCGAAACGAACTTGGCGCCGCGCTCCTTGAGTTTTTTGATCCCCAGCTTCAGCGGGTTGGAGCTGTGGTCTTCGGCCACCCCCCACATCATGAAATACTTGGTGTTGTCCCAGTCCGGATCGCCGAACTCCCAGAAGGCGTGGCCCATGGTATAGAGCCCGCCTGCAGCCATGTTGACCGAACAGAATCCGCCGTGAGAAGCCCAGTTAATAGTACCGAACTGACTCGCCCACATGCCGGTCAATGCCTGCATCTGGTCACGGCCGGTAAAGTAGGCCAGTTTCTTGGGATCGGTGGCGCGGATATCGGCCAGGCGCAGCTCCAGCATTTCCAGGGCCTCATCCCAGGAGACCTCGACAAACTCGCCGGCGCCGCGCTCGGTGCCGGGCTTGCGCATCATCGGCTTGCTCAACTTGGCCGGCGAATTCTGCTTCATAATGCCGGCATTGCCCTTGGCGCAGAGCACCCCCTTGTTGATGGGATGGTTGGGGTTACCCTGGATAAAGCGTATCTCATTCCCCTCTACTGTCACCTTGATGCCGCAGCGGCAGGCACACATATAGCAGGTGGTGAACTTAGTCTGCTGGTTATCGCGATCTTCGAACACCGGCAGCTCTTGGGCCAGGCTCTGTGTCGGGTGATCGACCTTCAAGTCGAAGGCGTCGTTGAGGGGCAAGGCGATTTTAAGGTCGTTCATATTATTCTTTCACCTGAAAATTAGCGGCTCTTCCGAGTTATTACTGACTGCCTTTTTCGTTGCGTCGGGCTTGCCGATTTCCTGTCACTACGCGGGCCTTATCAGAGGAGCCCCCTGCGTCTTCACCCGAAGCAGCCCCCCCTTGCCCCTCAGCGAGAAGCCCTGTCGATACGACCTCTTTCGAACGGGCCATATGTGGCCTGCCGCGGTTTAACAGAAATAAAGACATAGTTGGCTCCTAAACACCTTGGGATATTTAATTCGGCGCACATCACTTCAGCCGACCTGAGCGTTCTAGGCAGGCCGCCCCCTGTGAGGCATAAATGGCTGATAGAGAACTTCGCCATTCTTTGGCTATCGCTTGTTGATCGGATGGTCGGGGCTGGCGGTGCGTGCTCGTAGTATTAACTTACACACATGAAAGTTAATTTACAAGACATAAGACATCTTATATAAGACATGATTTAGAAACCAACCTGGGGCTTCACGCCTCACATGCTGATGCCGGGATAGCATAAACACCCTGTCACTCCATATGCCGCTGTTGAGGTGTGATCTCTAGCGACAGCCTCCAGGGGGAAGGAACTGGGCGTACTCTTATTTTAAGGGTCTTGCTGGGAAGACGGGGGCGCGGGGTTGAGGATGGGCTCTAGACGTGCTGTGGTGACATTACCTTTAAACAAGGGCCCGGGCTCATTAAACCACCACAGAGGCCGATGAGGAGCCGCGTTAATGCACCCACACGCATACCCACTGGAATGCAGCTAACGAAGGAAGGAAAAAAAGGAAGTACGATACAAGGCCCGGATAAAACACCCAGGCCCGGTGAGTTGTGGGAATTAACTAGGTCAGTTCGACCATATAACGATGATGTTCGGTGTTGCAGCGGCTGACACGGAGTTCAATAGCTCGTCCCGACAGGGCACTGGCAGTGCGCTCGATTTCGAGCAGAGGTGTTCCCGCTTCTACGTTTAAGTGTTCGACCTCCTCCGCTGTAGCGCTCACGGCTTTAACCCGCTCCACGCTCTTCAACACGGATAGACCGTAGTCGCGTTGATAGAGGCTATAGAGAGAATTGGGGAACGGCTGCTTTTCGGCTATGTTGGGAAACAGGATCAGAGGCACGGATAAGACCTCGTAGATAACGGGTCGATCATCGAGTTTGCGCAGACGCACAATTCTCGTTACTAGGTCTCCTGCATTCAGCCCCAGTCGCTGCATTTCCAATGCGTTTGCCGCAACATCTTCGGCGCTAAGAACTTCGCTTTCTGGAATGTTGCGCTGATCGTCGAGGCCCACCAGCCGAAAGAAGTGGAACAGCGCCTGCTCCTGAGTGTGCTCGGCTACAAAGGTCCCACGCCCTTGCCGGCGTACCACCAGTCGTTCCGCCGCCATCTCATCCAGCGCCTTACGCACGGTACCCTGGCTGACTTTGAGCTCTGCCGCCAGCTGATTCTCACTGGGCAAGCCCATGCCTGGTGTCCAGACGTTGTCAATAAGCCGTTGCACCAGCAGTTGTTTGACCTGGGCATAAAGCGGAAGGAAATAGGTCGGGCTCTCTTCTGTTGCCATGCTCTAACTTTACTAATAATTTACGTAACGCGACATGCGCCACTGAATCTGCATCATGCACCTTCCAGCATATTCAGGCAAGAAGGCTGTATATAAGAGAAGGTAGAAACCCGCCGTTTTTCAAGACAATCGGGATTTTTCAACCCGTCCACCCCCAGATATAAAAAAAGGGGGACAGAAAGCCCCCCAAAAAGGACGCATTGCGCCGCTTAGGATATGGTAGAAAGCACTGGGATCAGCGCCTTCGTTTGAAAAAAAGGGGGGGACTCACGCCCCCCAAAAGAGTGATAGATTTCGCTTAAAAACAATTCATATTATTAAATTCCAGGCACTTAAAAACTTAAACGCTGAGCCAAGGCTGTCCGTGACATCTCCGAACAACACCTGGCGTATTTCTGTTATCGGGGAGTCATCCCTATAAGTCCAGAGTGAGGCGGATTCGCTCTGCCCTCACCCCGGCAACCAACTTTCTATGACGGACAGAGCACAATCTTGGCCGCTGCGGTCTTGCCCTGGTCCAAGTCGATAAACGCCTGTGCGCCCTCCGCCAGGCTGCGGGTCTCTACCCAGGCCAGATCGCCTAGAATCCCGCTGTACAGCGCGTCCACGGCGGCTTGCATATCAACCTGGGTATAAGAGAACGCACCGATGAAGCTAATCTCGAACAGCGTTATCTTACGTACGTCCAGCTCGCCGGCTGAATCGAGCAAGCCAACATGCACCAGAACCCCTCCGGGTTTGACTGCAGCCACTGAAGCCTGTCTGGTCATGCTGGCTCCAACCGCATCGACCACCAGGTCAAAGCCATTCTGTTCCAGCTTTTCATCATCAATCGGGTTATGTACTTGGCAGCAACCGGTCGCTGCAGCCGTCTCCAACCGCAGCGGGTTAGTATCGCTAAGGACGATATCTCGACAGCCTTTGCTCCTCAGGAACAGCGCCACCAGCAGCCCGATCGAACCGGCACCGATCACCAGCGCCCGGCCTTCACTCAGCGGACGGCTAGTAACCTTCTCCGCCAGCGCCACGGCATGCAGAGCAGTAGCCGCAGGTTCCGCCAACGCGGCATGGACCGGGTTCATATCTGCAGGAATCGGGATCAGGTTGGTTTCGGGTATCGTGGTCAGCTCGGCCAACGCTCCGGGCCGGGCCAGCCCGATCGCTGTGCGCTCGCTGCACAGATTGGTACGACCCGTCAGACACTCATGACACTCGCCACAGGTGATCAGCGGGTTAAGCACCACTCGTTGCCCTTGGTAACGCCCCTCGACCACCACCCCACAGGCCTCATGCCCCAGTACCAGCGGCGGAACGCGACGCGGATCATGGCCATGGTAAGCATGCATGTCAGAACCACAGATGCCGGCCGCCTCGATACGTACCAAGGCATCACCAGGAGCCACCACAGGTACTGGTTCATCTCGGTGGGTGATCTCATTTTTAGCGGTATAGACCAGCGCTTTCATGTTATTCCCCTTGTCCCAAGCTCCAACAATGCGATGGCACCGGGAGTCGCTTAGTGTTTTTTAAATACCGGTTTAAGACCGGTCTTTACGGCATTGGTAACGGCTATTAATAACAACCAGTTAGTCACTACTTGGCGGTAAACCCGCCATCAACGAACAGCACCTGGCCAGTGACGTAATCCGACGCTGCAGAGGCCAGAAACAGCAGAGGACCATCCAGGTCGGTCAACCGACCGTTGCGGCCAATGGCGGTCTGGTCGGCCAGCTTTTGCGTCCGCTCCTTATCTTTGAACACCGCAGCGGTCAGCTCGGTCGGGAAGAACCCGGGAGCGATCGCGTTGCAGTTGATCCCCTCGGCCGACCAGGCCTCGGCCATGGCGCGAGTCATCTGCGCCACGCCGCCCTTAGAGGCGCCATAAGGCAAACTGTTGGCAAAGGCCCGCTCGGACTGCAGGGATGCGATATTGATCACCCGCCCCCAACCTTTGGACTTCATCGCAGGAGCCAACGCTCGCGCCAGGAAAAACGGTGTTTTCAGGTTGATGCTGAGAGTCTGATCCCAGCTCTCAGGCGTGATCTCATCGACCGGCTGACGCAGATTCAATCCGGCCGCGTTGACCAGAATGTCCGGCGAACCGAAGGGCGCACTAGCTTGCTCGACTAGCTGATCGAGATTGGCAAGCTCGCTCAGGTCGGCAACCAACGCCGCCGCCTGCCCGCCTTGCGCCTCGATCAGCCGAACGCTTTCGTGCAGTGGTTCGGCGCGACGTGCCATCACCACCACTCGGGCGCCGGCACCGGCTAATGCCAATGCCATCGCCCTGCCGATCCCCGAGTTGCCCCCGGTCACGAGGGCAACACGATCGGCCAAACTGAATGATTGCAGCTGGCTGGTCATTTTTAATATTCCAGTTTGAAAGTTTCGTTGGGGAAGTATTTGGCAAGACGATCGTCACCGGTGCGTGCATGAGCTTCCATCCCCTCCAAACGCGAGATCCGTGCAGTCACCGCAGCCACTTCACGGTTAGCTTCACGGCTCAGGCGCTGATAAGAGACGACCTTGATGAATTTACCCGCCGACAAACCGCCGGTGTAACGGCCTGCACCCTTGGTTGGCAGGATATGGTTAGGACCTGAGCACTTGTCGCCAAAGGCGACAGTCGCTTCTTCACCGAGGAACAATGAACCGTAGTTGGTCAGGTTCTCCAGCCACCAGTCGAGATCTTTGGTCTGAATTTCCAGGTGCTCGGAGGCATATTCGTCGCTGACCTGAACCAATTCTTCACGGGTATCACACAGGATCACTTCACCGTAATCGCGCCACGCCGTCGTTGCCGCTTCACGGGCGGTGTCAGGCAGCGCTGCGATCAAACCGGGCATCAGCGCGATGACCTTATCAGCCACTTCCTGGCTGCTGGTAAACAACCAAGCTGGGGTATCAGGACCATGCTCGGCCTGACCTACTAGATCAGAGGCAACAATCGCAGGGTCGGCGGTTTCATCGGCAATCACGGCGATCTCAGAAGGACCAGCGAACATATCGATACCAACGCGACCGAACAACTGACGCTTAGATTCCGCCACAAAACGATTACCCGGGCCGACAAGGATGTCAGCTGAATTACCGGTAAACAGACCGTTGGCCATCGAAGCGATCGCCTGAACACCACCCAGTGCTAGGATATGATCGGCACCACAGAGCTTCATGGTGTAAAGGATTGCAGGGTTAACACCCACACCCGGACGCGCCGGTGAACAGGCGACAACGTTTTTAACACCGGCAACCTTAGCGGTGGTGATACTCATGATCGCCGATGCCACGTGCGAATAACGGCCACCCGGGACATAACAACCGGCGGTGTTCATAGGGATCAGCTTCTGACCGGCAAATAAGCCCGGTGACAGCTCGGTCTCGAACTCACTCATCGAGGCCAACTGCTTCTCCGCAAAATTACGCACCCGATCATGGGCGAACTGAAGGTCGTCCTTCATCTGCTGGGTGATAGATTTTGTCGCTTCGGCAATGGTCTCATCGGAGACCAGGATCTCACCGTCATACTTATCAAGCTGCTGCGTATACTCGCGTACTTTTTCTTCACCGCCGGCATCGATCGCGGCGAGCATATCGGTAACCAGCTTACTGACATCGTCGTGGCCGGTTGCTGCGGTTTTACTGGCTTTCTTCAGGTATTTGATAGTCATGTTCTATGTCTCCAGATTACAGACTGTGTTTTATTTTTTGATCAATTTATGGATTACAGGGCCTTTTTCAGGCGCACGAATCCCTCGTAAACATTCGTTAACGATCGCGTTCTAGGTAAAAACAGGTTTAGTTAAAAGCGGCGCCTTATCCCAACGCCCAGAGTGACAGCTGAGGAACAAAGGCCAGCAGCAGCACCGTCGTAAGCATCGATAGCACGTAGGGCAGCGCGTGTTTCGCCACTTCCAATACCGGTGTACCACTGACGCCGGACACCACGAACAGGTTGAGACCCAACGGTGGGGTAATAAAACCGACCCCCAGAGCGGAAACCATCACGATGCAGAAGTGGATATCATCCATACCGATAGAGCGTGCCAGCGGCAGCAGGATCGGTGCAAGCACTACGATATTGGGTGTCGTTTCCATCACACAGCCGGCCAGGATCAGGATGCCGATCATGATCAATAGCAGCATGGTGGGATCGTCGGTCAACTCGGTCATCACCGCCACGAAAGTTTGCGGAATTTCCAGTACGGCCAGCGTTTGCGCCAACGGTAACGACATCGCGATAATCGGCAGGATCATGCCGTTGATCTTGGCCGAGCTGAGCAGCATCTTGGGAAAGTCGCGCCAAGTGATGGTCTTCTGCATAAAGCCGATACCCAAGCCGACGATTACCGCCACACCGGCCGCTTCGGTCGGGGTAAACATGCCCGAATAGATGCCACCCAAGATGATGAATGGAATCATCAGTGCATAACGACCGTCCCACAGCGCTTTGAGCCAACGTTTCATGGAGAACCCGGTCTTGGAATCTTCATAACCATTGATCGCATTGAGCACCACGTTGGTCAGCATGATAGTGGCCATGATCAGTAACCCAGGGATAGCCGCCGCCAGAAACAGCGTCGATGCGGATATACCCAGGATCAGGCCAATGATGATGTAGGCGATCGATGGCGGTATCAGGATACCGGTACAGGAACCCGCCGCCACCAACGCACAGGCGTACCCTTTGGGGTAACCCCGCTCCACCAGCCGATGGATGGTCATCCGCCCCACGGCTGCCGCACCTGCTGCATCAGATCCGGAGATGCAGGCAAAGAAGCCACACCCCAGCACCGTCGAAGTACCCAGTCCCGACTTGGCACTGCCGGCCGTCGCTTCGGCCACATCCAGCAGCTTATTAGACAGTCCGGTGCGCACCAACACATCGCCGGTCAGAATAAACAACGGGATCGCGATCAACGCGAACGCATCGATACCGTCGAACAGCGCTTCACCGAATAGCGACAGCGGCAACACCTCGGTCAGCGCCAGCATCCCCAGAGCACCCAGACCCAATACCACCCAGATCGGCACCGCCAAGACAATCATCGCGATCATCGCCATCACCGGCAGGTAGATAGCCGGTCCGTAGGAGACATCGGCGGCTTGTTCAATCATATAGTTGTACATCTGTGTATCTCCTAATCGACCAGGCTATTGCCGGTAAACACCGTCCGGCCAGCACCCAGGTCCTGGACATCCCGCCACATCGACTGCAGCAGTCGCACCGTGATCAAGGTGAAACCTAACGGCACCGCGATCAGGAACCAGGCTTTACTGATGCGCAAGCCATCGGTCACCGAACCGAATTCGATCGACGTCATCACCGGCTCGATCGAGACCCAAAGCGCCACGACTGCCAACAGCAGCGAGGCCAGGTCACCAAACAGATAGAGCGCCGCTTTGCTACGTCGACCCAGTGCGTTTAGCAGCACATCGATCCGGATATGCGAGCGGTTTCGAACCGCCAACGCCGCACCAAACCAAGCCAGATAGATAAAGGAGTAACGCGCGATTTCTTCACCCCAGATGGAGGAATAACTGAGCCCGAAGCGACGAAGCACCTCCGACACGAGGGTCAACACGATCATCGTATAGAACATCAGGCACAGCCAGCGTTCGCATTCCTGATCGAGCTTAGAAATAAATGCCTTCATAACACACCTCACGTACAAAGCCGTGTAGTTGTGAATATCGAGCCGAGAGGGGCTAAATCGCCCATCCCGACCCTCCAGATAGCCTCAGGTTTTATACGTCGTGAACGTAGTAACGTCCGCGGGTATTGGCCGCCTTTAGCAACTTGTTGAAGGTCTCTAGGGAACCCGCCAGCTCTATCTTGGTCTCGTCCCAGATCGGCAACTGATGGCCAGCCTTGGCCACCCATTGGGCCAACTCGTCTTCGGTGGGGGAATAGAACTCGACGCCGTTTTTAGCCAGTTCAGACATCGCATAGGCGCGTGCTGCAGGTACTTTGGCGAGGTTCTGGTGGGAGGTGACTTCACTAGCCCGTTCGATCCCTTCCTGAACATCCTTTGGCAGGCTGTTGAACCATTTCAGGTTACAGGAGAACACTTGGGCATCGGGAACCGAACGGATAAAGCTGACCGAGGAAAGCACGTCCTTGAAGCCAAAGATATTGAGCGCCTCTACCGAAGGGTCAAGAGCATCGGCAACGCCTTGCTTGATCGCGGATGGTGTTTCACCCCAAGCGACCGGCGTCGGATTGGCTCCGAGGAGGCGGTAGAACTGCTGCAGAATCTTCGAACCAGGAACCCGGAACTTTACGCCCTTAAGATCATCTGGCGTACGAACAATGCCTTCGCGCCCCTTACGGACCGCAACCACCCGTGGATCGATACAGACGTACCAGAGCGCCTTAAAGCCACGCGCTGCAAGCTTGGGATCGACTTCATCCTTCCAGGTCTGAGAGTTGACTAGATTGATGAATTTTTGGTTCTCACCACACCAGTAGGGGACATTGATCAGATCGACCACTGGCGCAAAGGATGCAAAATTTGATAGGGAGTGCTGGGCCGCCTGAATGGTGCCCTGCTGAACTTTCTGAGCCAGAGCGCCACCAGCACCCAACTGACCACCCGGAGCCAGCTTGACGTAAACCTGACCGTTGGTCAGGTTTTGGATATTCTCTTTGAAGTCGAGCTGCATAATGGGGTAACTACGCGATGCACCCAGGATATAGGCGGTGGCGATAGTCATGGTATATTTTGCGGCTTTTTTACGCTCCTGCTCTTCTTTGGAGACGGCCGCAGTCGCTTCAGCTGAAACCAGCGCACCAGCAGCGCCGGCTACCACTGCGGCGGTAAAGCCAGCTTTACCCATGGTGCTAAAAAAGTTACGACGTTCGATCGACGGGACAGTTTCATCTTGGATTTTTTTTGTCATTATATTCTCCAATTTAATTATCTAGATCTGAGTGATTTTTTGCTTTACTGCGTCTTTTTTTAAACTCCGTTAGCTGCTTCAAACTTATTCGCCAAGCCACAACCTCAACTCTCACTCCCTAAGCCACGCTAAAACATGAAACCGGGAGGGAAGTAAGTTCAGGGTTCGTCCGACTCATTCAACAAAATGAACACAACGAACCCGATCGCGGAGCCGAACAACATCAGAAACTCCCAAAGGTCAGCGAGGTAGGGAACATCTACGGCATGCTGAATGGCCATCATGCCCAACAGGATATTGATCACATAGCCGGCAAATAGGAGGGTAGAGACCAGCAATAAAGGCCGAGCCCTGAGTTTTGAACGTTGGTCGCCCATAGATAATTCCGTCAGTACTCGATTCCGTTCGGATAAGTTCATGTTACCGCCGTTCATAATGGCCCCCTAAGTTTCGGTAATTCCTATAACAAGCTTGCGGATGGCATTCGGTCGGTGGCATTACCAGCTCAGTGCTGTCCTGCCGGTGATTCATCAGAGCGAGGCTTAAAGGTGTCTCAAACTGATATTTAAATGCATCTCTCTGTACCTGTTAAAACCCACTGTAAGCGCTTACATTTCTCAAGTCAAGCGTAAGCGCTTACATTTTGTTGCGTTTGACCATCAGACATAAGGATAAACTGATGCTGAGATTGTTCGGAAAGCCCCCACATAAACAAAGGAACATGCTAAAGGTGGTGTTTTTTGCTATATTTCCGACATGATTTTTAGAATTTCATCTATCAACACAGCACTGCGGAGTTTGATTGAACAAAAGTAAGCGCTCTCAAAATACGGCACGAAAAAAGCCAACGCTAGGGGATGTCGCCAAAGCCGCCGGAGTGTCAACGGCAACGGTTTCCCGAGCGATGAACACACCAGAGGCGGTGGGAGAGAAGGTCCGCGCCAAGGTCGAGCAGCAGATCCGCCTGCTGGGTTATGTCAGGGACGGCGCCGCGCGAGCCCTGGCTTCCAAGAGTAGCCGGACCATCGGTGCCATTATCCCGACGCTAGAAAGCGCGATCTTCGCCTCCGGCATCAACGCCGTCGAAAAGCGCCTCGATGAAGCGGGGTATTCGTTAATCCTCGCTGTCTCCAACTACGACCTAGAGCACGAGCTGCGTCAGATCCGCGAGATGATGGAACAAGGCGTAGATGGCATCCTGCTGGTCGGCAATGACCATCTGCCGGAAGCCTTTGACCTGATGAATCAGCACCAGCAACTGTTTGCCAATATCTGGGCCTATAGCGAAGAAACCCCCCACTACTGCATCGGCTTCGACAATCAAAACGCATCAAAACAGGTCGCGGAATATCTGTTGGAGTTGGGTCACCGGCGCTTCAGTGTCATTGCCGGTATTACCAAGAATAACGATCGGGCCAGGCTGCGTCTTCAGGGTGTTAAAGACGCCCTGAAGGCGCAGGGACTGGAGCTCAACGACAGCTACATAGTGGAAAAGAGTTACGATATTTGGGAAGGCCGTCACGCAGCGCGCTTTCTGATGGATCGCCCCAAAAACGAGCGCCCAACCGCCATTATCTGCGGCAACGATGTGCTGGCGTTCGGCTGCTTGCTGGAATGTCAGCATAGCGGAATAAGGGTGCCAGAAGACGTTTCGATCACCGGCTTTGATGACCTGCCGTTGAGCGAACACCTGCTTCCCGGCTTAACAACCGTGCACATCCCCACCGCAGACATGGGACGCAAAGCAGCAGAGTTCCTGCTGGACACCCTCGCCGGAAAACCCCACAGGCCCAAGGTGGAGTTACCCACACAACTGGTCGTTCGAGGCAGTACCGGGAAAGCAGAACCCAATCAATAAGCTGGTCAACGATAGTCGTAGCCATTAACCACACCCCCGCCGCCGCACGGAATAAAGACAAGTTCCACGCCAGGATGAGAGTGGCGACAAGCGGCCTTGGAATAGACAGTTCAGGCTATCATATTGATTTATTGAACCTGATATTTTTCCACAACTTTTTCGAAAGCCCCAGAGGACTTTAGCTTTCGTATGGCTTTGTTTATTTTTTCCAGATATTTTTCTGACCCTGATCCCTTTGCAAAGGCGATATGATCTGGGTTCTTAAATTCGATCGGTATCACAACGAATTTATCGGCATTAGATTTCAAATCCTCGTGGGCATTAACAACCATGTCCAAGCCGACTCGCCCTGGACCTCCCAGCATGGCTGCATCGATGCGTCCAAGCAGCAACCTTCTAAGCCTTATTTCATTATTGGAATCCGCTGCATCGCTAAAATGCTGTTTTGCAATTTCAAACTCAGGGCCATAATAAGCCCCGCGATTATAACTAACAGACAGCCCCTTTAGATCTTCCAGCTTACGAAGCTGTAAGTGACTGCTTTTCAATGCAATCAGGTAGTTAACATCATCATAAATGGGTTCGGAAAAATCGAACAGGGTTTCCCTTTCGGTGGTTTTCTTGATGCCGATAATACCCACATTCTGTTCAGCTGATTTAGCTTCGGCAAAAGCTCTCGCCCAGGGTGAAAGCTTAAAAACCACCTGATCTCCCGTCTGTAAGAAAATCAATTCGGCAATATCAACAAGAATACCTTTCGCCCCGTTTGTCTGTGAATCAAGGTATATTTTTGGCGCTTTCCGATCATTACCCCATAACACCAAAGTCTCCGCATAGACCGGCATTGATAGAGCAGTCGACATAAGCAACCAACCCACAGTGCTTGCTGCGTTCATCATGTCACCCTCACCACCAGACCTTAGGAACCTGTGAACAGGTTCCTAAGCCAGTGTCGCTATTTTATCAGCATAGCTACGTAGGGTATTGCGATACTCTACGGGAGATAGACAATATCCCTGATACTCAAGCGCTTAAGAACTTCAGCACCGCATCAACGCTATCCTTGGCGTCGCCGAACAGCATCCGGGTGTTGTCTTTATAAAACAGTGGGTTATCCACGCCTGCGTAACCGGTGCTCATACCCCGTTTCAACACGATGGTGGTATTGCCGTTCCAGGGCTCCAGTACCGGCATTCCGGCGATGGGACTGTCCGGTACATCCTGGGCGGCGGGATTGACGATATCGTTGGCACCGATCACTACTGAGACATCCACTTTGGGGAAGTCTGCGTTGACCTCATCCATCTCGTAAACGATGTCGTAAGGGACCTTGGCTTCGGCCAGCAGTACATTCATATGGCCTGGCATCCGTCCGGCGACGGGGTGGATACCGAAGCGTACGTTGACGCCTTTGGCACGCAACTTTTTAGTGATCTCATAGACGGTGTGCTGAGCCTGGGCGACGGCCATGCCGTAGCCGGGCAGGATCATCACCTCTTTGGCGTTCAGCAGCAGGTCGGCCGTCTCTTGCGCTTCGATCGGTTTCACATCCCCGGCATCGCCTGCCGGACCGGCAGCACCGCTGGACGACTTAGGGGTGCCGAATCCACCCATGATGACGTTGACGAATTTACGGTTCATCGCCTTACACATGATATAACTGAGTATCGCACCACTACTGCCCACCAGTGCACCGACCACGATTAGCAGGTCATTGCCGAGCATGAAGCCCATGGCTGCGGCCGCCCAACCCGAGTAGCTGTTGAGCATGGAGACCACCACCGGCATATCAGCACCGCCAATAGCCACCACCATATGCACACCGAAGGTCAAAGCGATCAGCGTCATGGCGATCAGGACACCGATACCACCACCAGCAGCTGATTGTTCGATATACAGGCCGCATAACCAGATCGCCCCGACCAACAATCCCAAATTAAACAGGTGTCGACCCGGTAACTGCAGCGGTCTGCCGCCGATCTTCCCGCTCAGTTTGAGATAAGCCGCCACCGAACCGGAGAAGGTCAGCGCACCGATCAAAATACCGACATAAGTCTCGACATCATGAATGGTCTTTTCTACCCCGCTAATGCCCGCACTGTGCTCCAGCGCGTTGGCATAGCCGACAAAAACCGCCCCCAGCCCCACCAAACTGTGGAGGATGGCGACCAACTCCGGCATCTGGGTCATTTCTACCCGCTGGGCAAGCACCCAGCCGATGCCCCCCCCTGCCACGATGCCAGCGATCAGGAAGACCTGATTAGCGGTCACCAAGCCGACCACTGTGACCAGTAGCGCCAAACCCATCCCCAGCATGCCGTAGAAGTTACCCCGACGCGCCGACTCCTGATTGCTCAGGCCGTTCAGAGCAAGAATAAACAGCGCACCCGCGCCGATATATGAAACTGTAATAACACCTGCATTCATGGTATCTACCCCTATTTGCTGAACATGCGCAGCATGCGCTGGGTAACTGCGAAGCCACCGACGATGTTGATACTGGTGATAAAGACAGCCAAGGTGGACAACACCACGACCAAGGTACTGTCACTGGAGATCTGCATTAGTGCACCGATGACGATGATGCTACTGATCGCATTGGTGACGCTCATCAGCGGTGTATGCAACGAGTGCGACACCCCCCAAATCACCATGTAGCCGATAAAGCAGGAAAGCACGAACACCGACAGGTGGCCGATAAAGGCCGGCGGTGCCACCGTTCCCAGTCCGAACAGGGCCAGACCACAGGCCACCAACGGAATCAGGAAGGCCAGCGGATGGGCAGGCTTGGGCTCGGCTTTCTGCAGTGCTTGCTTGGCCTTGATGCCGATATCTTCTTTGGGCGCTACGGTGATCCGTGGTGCCGGTGGTGGCCAGGAGATCTCGCCGCTGTTCACCACGGTCGCTCCGCGGATCACCTCGTCTTCCATATTCACCACAATCTCACCGTTCTTGTCAGGACAGAGATCGGTCAGCAGGTGGCGCAGGTTAGTGGCGTACAACTGGCTGGCTTGCGCCGCCAGACGGCTGGGCAGATTGGTATAACCGATCAGGGTAACGCCGTGCTTAACCACCACCTTGTGGGCTTCGGTGAGTTTGCAGTTACCTCCGTTCTCGGCAGCCAGGTCGACGATCACGCTACCCGGTTTCATATTGACGACCATCCGTTCAGTGATCAGCTCCGGAGCCGGTCGACCCGGGATCAGCGCGGTGGTGATAATGATATCCACCTCGGCGGCCTGGGCCGCGAACAGGTCCATCTCCGCCTTGATAAACGCAGGACTCATGGTCTTGGCATAACCGCCTTCACCGCTGCCATCCTCTTCATCGAATTCAAGCATCAGGAATTCGGCGTTCAGGCTTTCAACCTGTTCTTTCACTTCCGGGCGGGTGTCGAAGGCACGAACAATGGCGCCCATGCTGGAGGCGGCGCCGATAGCGGCAAGGCCTGCAACCCCGGCACCGATCACCAGCACCTTGGCAGGCGGTACTTTTCCTGCGGCGGTGATCTGACCGGTGAAGAAACGGCCGAAATGCTGGGCGGCTTCCACCACTGCCCGGTAACCGGCGATGTTGGCCATGGAGCTGAGGGCGTCCATTTTTTGGGCTCGGGAGATCCGCGGCACGCTGTCCATCGCCAGGGCGGTCACGCCCCGACTGGACAGTTCCTGCAGCAGCTCCGGATTCTGGGCCGGATAGAGGAAGCTAATCAGGGTCTGATGTTCTTTCAGCAGCTCAACGCCATAGAACCCCAATTCCGGGTGCTCTTTGGGGGGACGCACCTTCATGATGATATCGGAACCGGTCCAGAGTTCGCGGGGATCTTCGATGATCTCGACGCCCACCTGGGCGTAGTGTTCATCATCGTAACTGGCGGCCTCACCGGCCTTGGACTCGATGGCCACGGTGAAGCCGAGTTTCTGCAGCTGGGTGGCGACTTCCGGGGTCAACGCGACCCGC
Source organism: Motiliproteus sp. (assembly GCA_036960175.1). GTDB lineage: Bacteria > Pseudomonadota > Gammaproteobacteria > Pseudomonadales > Balneatricaceae > Motiliproteus. The sequence continues at coordinate 30,338 of JBALWH010000020.1, forward strand.
TTTTCGCCCTCTTCAATTTCCTTCGGGATACCAATTCGCATGGTCGTACCCTCTTTTTTGAGTCAGTTATTTAGGATGATGGACGGCATTAAGCCCGCAGGACTCTACTATCCTGCGGGCCATCTATTGCTATCCAAAGGTCAAGCGGCAGCAGGTAATGCAGCCGCCTGTGCAATAGGATCTACGCCAAGCCAGCCCGCTGTCGCAGATCAGCATAGAGCGCATCAGGAATCTGAATCCCTTCTTGCTCCGCGTGCTGACGGAGCGCCCGCCTACGCGCACCCGGCAAGCGGGTTCCCGGCTGATCCTCGATGGCACCCAGCAACACTTCGAAACGCTCAGAAAAGTTTTGCAGCGAGAACCGTTCTGGATCGATCAGAATAAAGAAATGCCCAATATTCGGCGCGGCACCCGTCGCGGTAAAGAAAGAACCCGCTTCGTAGCCATGGTTCGAGCCGGTCAGGGTCGCCGACAGAATCTCCACCATCAACACCAGCGCCGCTCCCTTGGCATCGCCCATGGGTAGCATACTGCCTGCCATAGCCGCTTGAGCATCCGTGGTCTGCCGACCTTCGGCATCCACCGCCCAGCCTTCGGGAATCGGCTCCTGCTTATCGGCAGCAAGCTTAATTTTGCCCCTGGCCACCTTGCTTAACGACAGGTCGATAACCAGTGGCGAGTCGTCTTTCCTTGGACAGGCAAAGGCGATCGGATTGGTGCCAAACAGGCTCTTATTCCCCCCCCAAGGAGCGATCCCGGCGGGCGAGTTAGTCACCCCCAGCGCAATCAAACCTTGCTGCGCCATACGCTCAACATGATAACCGGCGGCCCCCATATGGTGAGATCGACCAACTCCGACCCCAACCATACCGGCCGCTTTCACCAGTTCGACGGCACGATCGAGTCCCTGCTCGATCGCAGGAAAGGCAAAGCCGGACTTAGCATCAACCCGCAGCGTTGCGGCAGCGGTCTGAACCACCTCCGGCACAGCGTGGCCATCGACTTTGCCACTGTTGGCCTGACCAGAGTAGGCCGGTAGCCTGGCTACCCCATGCGACGCTAAGCCGTCGGCATCGGCCGCCACCAATGCCTTGGCAACTGCAACCGCGTTGGCTTCAGAGGTATTGCTGTTAACCAGAACCTGTATCGCCAGTGAGTTAAGTTCGGCAAATGTTAACGTAGCCATGACTATTTCTCCTGCAACACGCGGCGGACATTATCAGCCGTCACACCGCTGACTCGGACATTAGACTCATCAGTAACGCCAGCGATGTGCGGCGTCAAAATCAGGTTCGGGACCCCATGAAAAGGGTTGTCGGCGGTAACTGGCTCGACTTCAAACACGTCCAGCATCGCACCCGCGATAACACCCTCGGTTAACGCCTTAGCTAAAGCAGCGTCATCAACCACACCGCCCCGTGCACTATTGATCAGTACGGCGCCAGATTTCATTTTGGCGATAGAGTCCGCATTGATCAGGTGCTTAGTACTGTCGACCAGAGGTACGTGCAAACTCACCGCATCGGCTTGCGCCAGCAGGTCATCCAGTGACAGCGGTTCCACGCCCTCCTCGGTCCAAACCGGATCATCGTTGGCAATCATCGGATCGTAGGCGGACACCTTCATATCCAGAGCCTTGGCTTTACGGGCAGCTAACCGAGATATACCACCAAAGCCGACTAGCCCGAGGTGTCGTTGATTTATCTCCCGACCCGACAATTGTGTGCGAGGCCATTCGCCAGCGATCATCTGAGCATTGGATTGATAGGCACCACGCAGCAGCATCAGCATGCCGGCAATCACATACTCGACCACCGATTCACTATTAGCGCCGGTGGCGGGACACACCCGCACGCCAGCCGCTTCGCAGGCCTGCATATCAATATTGTCCAAACCCACACCCAGGCGACCGACCACCTGTAAATCTGTGGCAGCGCTCAACAGTTCTCCCCGTACCTGGGTACGATTACGCACAATCAGCGCACGCGCCGACTTGGCCAGCGCCAATAGTTCGTCCGGGCTATCAACCAACGCCGGATCGTAATGAACCGAAAAGTCTCTTTTCAACGCCTCGACCGCACTCTCATCCATAAATTCTGAAATAACGATATCAACCATTTTTATTACTCCTACATTGCAGCCATGCAACATTTTTTATGTGTTTTACGCCCAGCCTCCCGCCAAGGAACCTGCGAACAAGTCCCTCTGAAGCACCGACGGGGTGGAGGCTAGAATGGTGGTTAGACCGTTTGTAACGGCCCCCTAGGGAAACTGAATCAGTGAACCTTCCGGCAAAGGTACATTTAGCAGATAGCTGAATGTACCGTAAAATCCACAGACGATCGCCACCGCAACTAGGGAATACAACCATACCTTGCCCTTCGTCCACGGGTCGTACTGGGCCAACAGCATCAGCGCAATAAACGCCCCGAGCCCCGACAACAGGAAGCCAACAAACGGCATCAGCAAGGCGGCCCCCATCATCGCAACGACCAGCAGGATTCTGCGGGGGTTGGAAGGACAAGAATCAGATTGCTCTTCCTCAGCGACATGAGCGCCCGGGTTGGCCAAAGAGGTGATGATCAACACCAGCGACAAGCCCATCAGAGCTCCGATCACCATGCGCGGAAACACATAGGAATCAGGGTCGGTCATCTGGGTTGTCTCGTAGAGGCAAGCCGCACCAAGCAGGATGAAAAGCGCCGCACAAACCATACCGCCGATATCACGATTGGTCTTCACATCGCTCTCGGCTGTGACAGGGGAACTATTCATTCGATCAACTCCTTCTGCAGACGCTTCATGCGGATCTGTTTGGTAATCAATGGATAAAACAACCCCAGGGCGATCGCCGCGATGATGGTCATGGAGATCGGCCGCCCAAAGAACATGCCGAACAGGTTTTCAGTCGCCGCGCCAATGGTCCAGCTTTGTACAAAGCCTTCCTCGGCGATGCGCCCAAGAATCAACCCCAGTACGATCGGCGATGGCGAGAATCCAAAACGGCTAAGAATCCAGCTCACTGCCCCCAGCACCAGCATGATGAAAACATCAGACACGCTGTTGCGGATGGAATAGGCGCCAATAATGGTCATAAATGCCACCGTCGGCACCAGCAACGCTTTGGGAACCGTGATAATAAACCGATAGGCGTAACGCCCGATCAGCAAACCCGCCGGCAACATTAGCAAGGTGGCGATAAAGAGCCCGAAGATGAAGGTATAAACGATCGATCCACTGCTCTCGAACATCTCTGGGCCAACCCGCAGGCCATGCACCATCAACGCACCCAGAATAACGGCATCGGGAGGCGTTCCGGGAATACCCAGTACCAGAGTAGGCACAAAGCCGCCGCCGACCGTGGCGTTATTGGCGGCTTCCGTCGCCTGTATCCCTTCCGGTGCGCCCTTTCCAAACCGGGACTTGTCACTCGAAGCGCGGCGGGCTTCGCTATACGAAACCAAGCCTGCGATTGAGCCACCCGCCCCGGGTAGAATACCGACGAAAGTACCGATGATCGACGAACGCGCCAGGTTGAATTTACCCTTCCAAGAGATCGACAGGGCTTCCTTTAGACGATAGCCACGTTGTTCGCCGGTAACATTGAGATGCCGCCCCGATACCGCCACCAGATCAATAAGCACCGGTATACAGTACAGGCCGATCAGCGCGGAGACCGTTTCGATCCCCCCGATCATGGTGACACTGCCGAAAGTAAATCGAATATCGCCGCTAACAGCCGCGGACCCCACACAGGCCAACAACAGCCCGAAACAGCCGCCCATCAGACCCTTGGTCAAATTACCTTCGGACAGCGCCGCGATCAGCGTCAAGCCAAACAGGGCCATCCAAAAGTACTCCGCCGGGCCAAAGGCCAGCGCGACCTCCGCCAACGGCGGCGCCAGCACCAACAAGAAGAACGCGCCAACTAGACCACCCACCACCGAGGCAATACACGCCAGGGTAATAGCCAGGTCGCCGTCTCCCTTCTTAGCCATAGGATAACCGTCGAAGGTCGTGGCTATCGCCGAGGGGGTACCTGGGGTGTTGAGTAGGATGGCAGCATAGGCACCGCCGTAGATTGCACCGGTATAGATCGCGCCGAGCATAATCAACGCGGAGGTGACCGGCATGGTAAAGGTGATGGGAACGAGCACTGCTACCGCCATCGTTGCTGTGAGCCCGGGCAGGGAACCAATGATGGTCCCCGCCACGACGCCGGCCAGAGCCAGCAACACATTAAGCGGGGTCAGTGCTTGAAATAGATATTCAAGCATGACAGTTACCCCTTTACTTGATTACACCCGCCTGCTTGGCGGCGGAAACATAGTCCTTAGCTTTTTGATCGATAAAGTCGTTCATCTTCTTATAGGGCACATCAATCAGCACCATGCCGTCGTTCTCCATCCGCTGGCGGAACTCTTTATCCTGGTTAATATCGGCAATAACGTTGGAGATCTGCTTGCGGATTTTTTCGGGTGTCGATTTGGGAACCGCTATGCCTCGGTAGGCACCGGATACCAGGTCATAGCCCAGCTCTTTAAAGGTCGGGACTTTTGGAAACCGCGGGTGACGCGTTTCGGTTGCCACGGCCAGCATCCGCACCTTGCCTTCATGCTTGGCACCGACCGAGGTGTATCCCCACTCCGCCAACACTTGCTCACCCAGCAAAGCGGCGACCGCTTTACCGGTACCCTTGAACGAGACGTAGGTGGACTTTACCCCGGCCTGGTTATCAAAACGCACTTGTGCCAGATGGTTTGCCGAGCCCTTGCCTGATCCGGAAAAGAGCAGCCTAGCTGGGTTTTTCTTGGCAAAGTCAACCAGATCAGCCAGCGTTTTAAAGGGGCTGTCGTTTTTCACCACGATCGCATCCGGGGTGTAGTGGAACATGTAAACACCGATGAGATCTTCGGTTTTAAAACCGACGTTTTTTTGCAGAGGTTTAATGATGATATGGGGCAGGTTGATGCCCATCATGCTGTAACCATCACCCTTCATGTTGTTCAGCTGGGACCAGCCAACCGCGCCGCCACCGCCGGGCTTGTAGGAGATCACCAGATCTTTATCGAAGAGTTTTTTAAAGAAGGGCTGCTGATGACGGGCGGTCACATCAGATTCGCCACCAGGGCCAAATGGGACGACATAGTTCACGGATTTTTCAGGATAACCTGCCTGAGCCACACCGGAAAACGCCAGAGTTACGGCGATAGCTGAACTAGCGACGTGCGTGAGAAGGGATTTAATAACCATTGTTAGTATCTCTTTTTAATTTTTATGAATGAGACAAACCTAAGCGAACGAGAACGGGGACTCCTATAAGCATAAGACCTTACGGCAGCCTTATCGTTGAATTATTGTCCAGCAGATGCCAGCCTCACAGAGGCGAACTGAATTCAATCAGAACGCCTCTATTCAAAACGACTTAAGCGCTGCGATACAGCTTGGTCAGTGTAAATTCAACGTGACCCAGTACTTCGGCGCAGGTGTTGCGGCCATTGGCAGCATCAAGCGCTTCCTGAATCAGCGCATCACCGGCCTGATCCAGATTCATCTCATGGCGCAGGACAGCAGAAACGTCTAGGTCGATGTGCTCGCCCATGGTCCGAACGGTACGGGGGTTTCCGGTGATCTTGATGACAGGCATGATCGGGTTACCGATCACATTACCCTGCCCAGTGGGGAACAGGTGCAGCACGTAACCGGCTGCGGCCTGCAGAGTATTACACTCAGCGGCGGCTGAAGAGGTGTCCATAAAGTACAGACCAGGTCCCTTACTCGGCGCTTCAGCAGGCTCCAGCACATCAATGAACTTGGCGTTCTTACCGATCTTCTGGACGTTACCCAGGGCTTTCTCTTCGATGGTGGTCAGACCACCCAGGATATTACCCTTGGTCGGCTGCGAATCAGACAGATCATCGGTCTTCTCTTCCATGATGAAGTCATTATAGCTATTCCAGGTCGCCATGAACTTTTCGGACGCTTCCGGAGTTTCAGCACGTTCGGCAACAATCCGCTCAGCACCGGTGATTTCAGAGGTTTCACCGAAACAAAGCGTTGCGCCAGCAGCGTAAAACTTATCGATGAAGTTACCGACGGCTGGGTTAGCAGACAGCCCCGAGGTGGTATCGGACTCACCACACTTAGTGGCTACCCATAGATCACTGATCGGGCACTCTTCACGCTGCAGCGCTGTAGCAAAGTGAACATACTCTTTGGCTTTGCGGGATGCGGTACAGACGGTATTGATATCACCATTCTGTTCGATTGAGAAACCGGTTACCGGCTTACCGGTTGCGGCGATACCATCAACCACTCGCTGGGTCCAGTCCGGCTCGATACCGATGACTACGACGGCAGCGACATTGGGGTTGGCGCCAGTACCGATGATGGTACGGAAGTGCAGATCCAAGTCAGCACCAAACTGCAGACGGCCGTACGAATGAGGGATAACCGTAGTGCCCTTGATGTTGTTGGCCACGGATTCACAGGCCGCATTGGAGATATCGTCCAAAGGCAAGATCAAAACATGGTTGCGGATACCCACTCGGCCGTTTTCACGGCGGTAACCCATAAAAGTCTTATCAGTCATTTTTTGTTCTCCCGTTACGCTGGCTACCAGCGCTAGGTTTTAAGATTGTGTCGGTGCAAGTCGCATCAGTTATTGCGTAATCACTGAGGTTACGACGGCCTACCAGCGCTTGGTCTTGATGTTGTGTACGTGGGCGTGATCGCCTTTCTTGATCGGCGCCACGACCTTTCCCATGTCCAGGTCGTACTTGATAATGGTGTCGCCCACGGCGCAATCTTTCAGCGCGATCTTGTGGCCCAAAGGAATGTCACTCAGCGCGGTGAATTTCACCTCTTCATCGGTATCCATCTTGTAGCCGATGACTTCCATACCCGCTTTGACGGTCTCAACCACAACCACTCCAACGGAATCGTCTTTGTCGTGCACTAAAAAATGCGTTTCGCTCATTTTTTTGTCCTCTTTTGTTTTAGGGAGTCGTTTAACTTGGATTCATCTTACTCGACGTTTCATGTCTTATACAAGACTTTTGTTGTTTTTTATTTTATGTCTTATATAAGAATAGGTTTTCAAGTATGCTATCTCCTAACTTGAAGTTCAACTAACGTTGAAGGCACCCACCCATGACTGCACAGAGCAAGAACCCAAACTTCCAACCCCTCTATATGCAGGTGAAGGAGCTGATGATCCGCCGTCTGGTGGACAAGACTTGGACTGCAGGCATGGCATTGCCCAGCGAGAATCAACTAGCTGCGGAATTAAAAGTCAGTCAGGGGACGGTACGTAAAGCGTTGGATGAGATGACGGCTGAGAACCTGCTGGTGCGCCGACAAGGACGCGGTACCTTTGTAGCGGAACATACTCAGCAACGCGCGCTGTTCCATTTTCTACACCTAGTGGGCGAGAACGACAATCGCCAAATGCCTCAAAGTCAGATGATCTCGATAGAAACGGTGCCCGCCGACGCCCAGGAAGCTGAGCAGCTTGAGCTCGACAGCGACGCGGCGGTGATACGAATCGATCGCGTTCGGTTTCTCGATGAACAACCGGTGATCTGCGAAACGATCACCGTCCCATACGCACTGTTTCCCGAGCTGGGACAGCAGGACGGGGTCATCCCCAACTCACTCTACTCCCTGTATGAACGCCAATACGGCATCTCGGTAACCCGGGCCGTCGAGCGTTTATCCGCCGAGTGCGCTCAGGGCAATGTGGCAAAGCAGCTGCAACTGACACCGGGAACCCCTCTGCTCAATATTCAGCGCACCGCCTACAGCCTCAACTCACGACCGGTGGAGCTAAGGATCAGCCGCTGCAACACTCAGCAACATCACTATCTGTCAGAGCTCACCTAACCATTCGCAATAAAAGTACGGGCAAATTATCACCAGGTTCAGGAGCGTCCATGATAAACAAACACAAACCCTCGTCTAACCCAAGCACGGCATCTCGGTCCGCATTCGACTGGAACCGCTTGTTCCCTTTCCTTTCCTGGCTGTGCACTCTGGACCGTCAATCCATTCGCGGCGACTTCTTTGCCGGTCTGACCGGTGCGGTGATTGTGCTGCCACAGGGGGTAGCCTATGCCATGATCGCTGGGCTGCCACCGGAATATGGCCTGTATGCGGCTATTATTCCGGCCATCATCGCAGCGCTGTTTGGTAGCTCCTATCATCTGATTTCCGGCCCCACCGCCGCGTTGTCCATCGTAGTTTTTACCACCCTGAGTCCGTTGGCAGAGCCAGGAAGCCCTGAATTCATCCAGCTGGCACTGACCCTAACGCTAATGGCAGGGTTGTTTCAGATGCTGCTGGCACTGGCCAAGATGGGCAGTCTGGTTAATTTTGTATCCCACTCCGTGGTCATCGGCTTCACCGCCGGTGCCGCAGTGATCATCGCCACCAGCCAGATAAAGAATGTACTGGGAATCGAGATCGCTTCGACCGGGTCGTTTATCCAGACCTGGCAGGCGATCTTCGCCGAGGTGACGGGCCTCAACCCTTACGCGCTAGCGGTGGGACTGGCAACCCTAGCGACCAGCCTGGTATTTAAGCTTTACCTGCCCCGCTGGCCCGGAATGCTGATAGCGATGGTGGTGGGTAGCCTGGTCGCACTCGGGCTGAGCGCTGAGGAGCACGGTATCGGCCTCGTCGGCGCCATCCCAGCCCAACTGCCCAGCTTCGTCCTGCCGGCATTTTCTGAAGACTTGCTACGTAGTTTGGGCCCTGGCGCCATGGCCTTGGCCCTGCTGGGCTTGGTCGAAGCAGTCTCCATCGCGCGCGCCGTGGCCACCCGGTCCCATCAGCGGATCAACGGCAATCAGGAGTTTTTTGGCCAGGCCCTATCCAATATATTTGGCTCTTTCTTCTCCTGCTACGCCTCGTCGGGATCCTTCACGCGCACCGGCGTCAACTACAGTTCCGGCGCAAAAACCCCCTTAGCGGCTGTTTTTGCTGCGCTGGCCTTAGCCGCCATTTTGCTGTTATTTTCCGATCTAACCGCTTACGTGCCGATCCCGAGCATGGCCGGTATTCTGTTGCTGGTCGCCTACGGCCTGATCGATTTTCACCACATCGGCTCTATCTTCAAAACCAGCCGGTCGGAAGCACTGGTACTGGGCGTGACTTTTGTCGCCACCCTGCTAATAGCGATGGAGTTCGCCATCTATATCGGTGTCATTCTGTCGCTGATGCTCTACCTCAAGCGTACCTCTAAACCGTCCTTGATCACTCTGGCGCCAGACCCAGAAAAGCCCACGCGGACCTGGACCAATATCGCCCTCAAACCGCTCCCCGAATGCCCGCAATTAAAAATTCTTCGGATCGACGGAGCGGCGTTCTTTGGTGCGGTCAACTACCTGCAGGAACAGCTACACCAGATTCCCGAGGCCAATGTGCTGATCGTCAGCAGCGGTATAAATTTTATCGATACCGCCGGTGCGGAGATGCTGGCTCATGAAGCCAAGCGCCGGAAAAAACAGGGGGGGCAGCTGTACTTCTACAAGATGAAATTACAGCCAAAACAGATGTTGGAAGCGAGCGGTCACATCGACGCCATCGGTAAGGATGCACTTTTTGCCAGCAAAGTAGAGGCACTGAAGGAGATACAGAAATCCCTGTCTCAAAGCGAGTGTGAAAACTGCCCTCAACGCATTTTTACGGAGTGCCAGAACCGTAGCGCCCAAACCAAAGCATGATTCCAAACGCAAACCGAACGCCTGATTACGAAGGGCACACCGCCCCTATTGTGAGATAGCCCATGCAAACAACTGTCAACGCCCTACTGCCAATCACAATGCTTATCCTGCTGGGCTACGGGCTGCGCCGTGGCCGCTGCTTTACCGATGCTTTCTGGTCCGAAGTAGAAAAACTGGCCTACTACGTGTTGACCCCAGCGCTGCTGATTCACGCACTGACGGCCAATCCCTTGGGCGGCCTACCGTGGAAACCCCTGCTCCTCACCCTGGACAGCACTATATTGCTCTGCACCCTGTTGATGGTCGCGTGGCAACGCTGGGTTCGCCCCTTGGAGGCCGCCTCTTTTACGTCGCTGTTTCAGGGGGGCATCCGCTTTAACACCTTTATCGCTTTGGCGCTGGCCAATGCACTGTTTGGTGAGGAAGGTCTGCTCTATGGCGCCCTCGCTTCGGTGGCGATGATCATATTGATAAACATCCTCTGCGTAGTCGCCTTCTCAATCTCGGTGCCCCGGGGTCGCTTCTCCCTCGGCAGCTTGCTGCACCAACTAGCCACCAATCCTTTAATCCTGGGCTGCGTGATCGGAATCGGCCTTAACCTATCGGGATTCGACCTGCCCGTTGCCGCCAAAGAGACATTCTCCCTAGTGGGACGCGCAGCCTTTCCGGTCGGACTCCTGGCGGTTGGTGCCGGACTTGAGATGCGCAGACTTACCCAGAATTGGGAGTTAACCTTGACCGCATCCGTGGTTCAATTCCTGGTCAAACCGCTACTTGCGGTCCTCCTGACCCAGTTCTTTGGTCTCAGCGGTCTGGCGGCTGCAATCGCGGTCCTATTCCTGTCGGTACCGACAGCGCCCTCATCCTATATTCTGTCCCGACAGTTAGGCGGCAATTACCAAGCGATGGCAGCCGTCGTCACCTTCCAGACCTTGGCGGCGTTTATCACGCTGCCAGTAACGCTTGGGTTGCTGGGTATTAAATAGACTTCCGGTGAGCACGGAGGTCTATTTATCTGCTGTCGAACAACAGAGAGGTTGTAAGAGGAAATGTATAAGCGGAGCGAGTGTGCCACTTAGAGCTGCTTAGCGAAGATCAAAAAGACAAATCCGCAATGATTCGGGAAACACCCGGCCGCCAGTGACCCAAGCAAAAAACAGGCCTTTAGGCCTGTTCGATACGTAACAGCGGGGAATAATTATTAACTCAACGGCCTAGTCTACCAAGAAATAAAGTCACACAGAGGTACTACGTTTATCCCGTGCACGCATACACATACTGTAGTTCGTGCTGTTGTAGAGAGGGCCAAATGCGGGCACTTTGCTTTTAATAAAACCTTTCAAAAAGGCTACAACAGCCGTCAATTGCTCAGCCTGCACCTGTGCACGCAAGGCAGTAGCTGCTTGGTATTCATCGTAGTAGTACGGAGTGCGTTGCATTTTGTTACCTATTAAATATATTTCATCAGCCAGCGAACGGTACACTTATCTGTAAATGTAAGCCCTGAATCGCGTGAGGATAGATCTAAAAAGGGGAAGATAACTATTCTGAAACGAATTGTAGACGTTGATCCGATAGGCTAAAAGTGATCAATTTCACACATAAAGATTAGTTTATTTCACTCTTCTTTAGACGAGGATTACCTCGGGGGGCTGAATTTCAAAGCAGCACGAGTACTGTGGTAGAACAACCCACATCATTTTCGACCCAATGCACCTCTGGCCGCACTGCATGGACCGGAAAACGCGGAGCAGGTACAGCAGATCTACCCATGGTGTTAATGATGTCCGCTTACGGGGAATCGCCAGACCCAGAGTGACAGCTACAGACGCATATGCAGTGAGTAACTCGACCTGAGTATGAAACCTTATTACTCAGATGAGGCTTTAATACTTAAGACCTTTATTGCTCAACCACAGCCCCCATCCGAATACCCCGTTAAAACCTTAGCGTACAACATTGTCAGTTTCGTGCGGGGCCCCCTATTTCGTGGGCCTAACCCGGCCCCTGGCCCTGCTATCCATTGACGGCGCGCTGGATATCAAATACCTTCGGGATAGCTCCAGCCTGGCCATTCACAGCACCCTGATAAAGCTGATTGCCCCACCGCCGCAGCCAGCTTCGTGATGGCTCAGCTGATGGGAGGCAACGCCCGTCTGGCTGCCAACATTGTCGCATTGACAACCCTGGGCTCTATCCTGACCATGGGCACTGGGGTTTATCTGCTGAAGATCTATTCCGCCTGAATTTAACCGGATAAAAAGACAAACTATGGAACACACAGTGACACTCCCCATCCGCTGGGGTGATATGGATGCTTTCGGCCACCTCAACAACGTGAGTTTCTTCCGCTTACTGGAAGAAGTACGGATTCAATGGCTAGACCAACTAGGCTGCAAAGTGGATGTCCAAGAGACCGGCCCCGTGGTGATCAATGTCTCTTGCGATTTCCTCAAGCAGGTGGTCTACCCTGCGGATATTCAGATCAACACCAAGGTCGAAAATATCGGCCGCAGTAGTCTGGAAATCAGTCATGAGCTTTTTGTCGCTGGTGAAGAGCCTCAACTCTGTGGGCGCGCCAGCGGCAAGATGGTTTGGGTCAACTACGCTGAAGGGATTTCTGTGCCGCTACCGGCTGAACTGCGGGCGCAATTGACCGCCCCCTAACGATAATCACGTCTTATGCTGAGCAATTACCTAAAAAACAAACATCAGCAAAAATTCCAGCAGGCACTGTTAACCGCTGATGAGTCACTGTTGCGAAAGACCCTCGGCAAGGGGGTCGATATCAACGACCCCTTTGCTGATGCGCCAGATAAACCGCCACAGTTACCGTTATTTCACGCTATCCAATCCTGCACCCCCGGTTGTCTGCAGATTCTGCTGGAAGCCGGTGCTCGCCTCCCACCGGAGTCCGTTTTACAGCGGACACTTTTAGAACAGGCGATCAGGTCAACCGATCAGGCCTTGGCGCTGCTAACCCAGCTATTGAGCCATGGTCTCGATGCCAACACCGCCGAGGGCTCCGCGTTTTTTTATTGCCTGCAAAACAACAATCCCAGTCAACAGCTATTACTTCTGACCCGGTTGATGGAACATGGCGGTGATATCAATGTGCGGGATGACGCTCGGCTGTCAGTGCTGGATCGACTGATGATCGCCGAACAGACGCAGCTGGTGGGCTCGCTGATCAGCGCCGGCGCCCTGGTATCGGAAAACCTGCAGCAACTAGCCTGCTCGGACGAAATTAAGGCATTCGCCCAACGTAAAAAGCAAGATCTTGAGATTCAAAAAATGCTGCTGGGCGGATAAGGTAAAGGGGGCTCGAAACCTTTACCAGAAACAGAACTCACTCCCGGCACTAGCCTCCTATCCCAAACAGTTCTCATCCTGCCCCTTAAACAGATGCAATGGCTCCGGAGCTTCCGCCCATTCCGTTCCCTAACGCCCGTTCCCGGTCAGACCAGTTCAGACATTCATCGGCAGAAGAAGAGGAAGTTTCATGCAATAACAGCAGTCCTCCCTTCAATGACAGCTAAAATTAGTGGGTAAGCAAATGACGCCTGAATGTGCAAACAATACTGGAAGAGATGGTTCTCGATGGTTTCAGTGACTGATATTTCAGACCCACTAGGGGTCAAAGACGACTTTAAACCTGACATTACCGTTTTTCAGGAAATCTGTGACACCATCGCCAGACAGGTTCCCTGTGATATTTCCATCATGTCTCAAGGCGGTATTGTCGTTGCCTCTTCGATCATCGGGCGCAACGGCCAAGTTCATCAAGGTGCCCGTAAAATCCTCTGCGGCGAGTTGGATAAATACGAAGTGGATGCCGAAATGGCCGCTCAGGGGCCGGTGATGAGGGAAGGCTGCAACCTGCCGATAGAATTATCCGGCAAAAGGATCGCCAGCGTCGGTATCGCCGCACCCTTGGCTGAAGCCCGGAATTACACCGCTATTGTGCAGACCTGTATTCAGGTCATGTTACATGAACACTTAAACAGCTGGATCCACAAACATACCTTAATCACCCGAATTAATGACGCGACCCAGGCTCTTAGCGAAAGTGAAGCGCGCCTGAAGAACATCATTCAATCCTCTTCCGACTGGATATGGATTACCGACGAGAAACTCAAATTCACGTTTTTATCCGATCGCTTTTTCGAGATATCACAGCTGCCTAAAACTGCGATTCTTGGCAAAACCCGAGAACAGTTTGCCGGTCAGGAAAATAACCCCATCAACTCTCAGAAATGGTCCCAGCACCTGCTGGACCTAGAATCCAGGTTGGCCATTAAGGAATTCGAATACTGTGCCCTGAAACAGAGCGGCGAACGCTTCTGGATGAAAATCAGCGGCTCTCCTTACTATCACGCCGACGGCAGTTTTGGCGGCTACCAGGGCACCGGGACCGACTACACCGAGTTAAAGGCCGCGCAGGATCTACTGATTCGTAATGAGAAAATAGCAGCCCTGGGAGGACTGGTCGCCGGGGTTGCCCACGAATTGAACACCCCCATAGGCTCTGCCATTACGGCTGTATCACACTTTGAAGAGCAGTGTTTCAGCGCCGAAAAACATGCCAACGAAAATACCCTGACACGTTCGTATTTAGCTGATTTTCTCAATAGCAGCGTCGAAATCAGTGCTCTAATTCACTCGAACTTAAAGCGCGCCAGCGGCTTAGTTAACAACCTCAAAGAAATAGCCATGGATCGCGATGTCGGTCCTATTCGTTGCTTCAACCTGCATGACTATATTGAAGAGGTCAGCCGCGATCTGGAGACCCAGCTACAACAACGCCATATCGTACTATCCGTATCTTGCCCCGCCAGCATCGAAATCATGTCAATACCCGGTGCCATTTATCAAATTATCTATAACCTGCTAAAAAACAGTCTGGATCATGGCTTTACGGGTACCCGTGGACGCATCGATCTCGAGGTCATCGAGCAGCAAGAAAACATTGTGCTAAACTATAGCGATTCAGGAATCGGGATGTCCGCCCATGAACTGTCTCGTATCTTCGAGCCCTTCTATACCACCGCCAGAGGATCAGGAAATACCGGACTGGGGATGTTTTTAGCGCATAACCTGGCCACTAAAACGCTACAGGGAAGCATCACGGCAGCAAGCGCCCCGGGCCAAGGGCTCAGTTTCCAGATTAAACTGCCAAAATCCCTCGCCCCCGAATAAGAACAACCACCGCTAAGATCCATACCTATTACGATTTAGGCTCTTTATCAAATACGAATAGCCTTTAAAATATATTCCCAAGGACTGGGCTCAACGCCCATATTGATCACAACAGAGCCCCTCACCCCCTTGCCAATCCGCCTTAATGGAGCGATGCTTTAAGGAACGTGTTCACAGGCTCCTTAGCTATCAAACACCAGCCTTCACAGTGCTTTTCGATTGTTAATTTCGTAAAGAGACAGGGAATAGATTATGACCATGGTTCAATCGGGGATTCTGAACCCCCTCCCCGCCGCCGCCCGCTACTTGTTTTTCACCCTACGCCCCGGAGCCAACTCCGAGCAATTACGGCAAGCCATCGCGGAACTGCCTGAGCATGGGGATATGGTGATTGGACTGGGGCTGTCGGTAATTCAGCAGCTGGGCGGTGAAGTGCCCGGATTAAAAGCCTTTCCTGCCCTCAGTTGCCGGGGGATCGATATTCCCTCAACCCCAGCCGCCCTGTGGATTTGGCTGCGAGGTGAAGACCGCGGCACCTTACTGCATTTAAGCCGCGCGATTGAGCTACAACTGGCCGATGTATTGGAGCTGGACCTGCTCACCGATGGCTTTATCCATGACGGCGGGCGGGATCTCACCGGCTATGAAGACGGTACCGAGAACCCGGAAGGTGAAGATGCCGTGCAGGCCGCTATCGTCCACCAGCCGGAAGCCCTACAAGGCTCCAGCTTTGTCGCGGTACAACAGTGGCTACACGATTTCGATACGTTTGATGCGATGACCACAGAGCAGCAGGATGACAGCATCGGCCGTCACCGAGCAGACAACGAAGAATTCGATGCCCCGGAGTCGGCTCACGTTAAGCGCACGGCTCAGGAAAGCTTCACGCCGGAGGCCTTTATGCTGCGCCGATCCATGCCCTGGACCGATGCCAACAGCTCCGGACTGATGTTTGTGGCCTTTGCTCACTCAGTGGATGCTTTTGAGGCACAGATGCAGCGGATGATCGGGATGGAAGACGGCATCAGTGATGCACTGTTTCAGTTTACCCGTCCCATCAACGGTAGCTATTTCTGGTGTCCACCGCTGAAAAACGGCAAGCTCGACCTCAGCGCCGCATGTGTGAAAGCGCGTTAAACTGATCAATCGTTACTAAGGAAAACATCGATGTATATTGCCATGAACCGTTTCCGTATCCGCCCTGGTCATGAAGACGAGTTCGAAGATATCTGGCGGCAGCGAGAAACCTATCTGGATACGGTGCCCGGTTTTCAGTCTTTTAATCTGCTCAAAGGCCCTAGCTCCGACGAACACAGCCTCTATGCCAGCCATTCTGTGTGGGACAATGCTGACGCCTTTCAGGGCTGGACCCGCTCCGAACAGTTTCGCAAAGCCCATGCCCAGGCCGGCGTTAAAAAAGAGATCTTCCTGGGACCGCCTCAGTTTGAGGGATTTGAATCAGTGCTTTAAATCGCTACCTATTAAACCAAGAACAACGCGTTTATTTCCCTCAAATTGAGCAAAAGCAGTTTTCTGCTGCATCCCCGCCGCTATACTGCGGGCTACTTAGTATTCAGGATCAATCCAATATGGCTCTTCGCACTCTAACTCTCTCTATTCTTATTACCCTGACGGCTCTGCTCAGTGGTTGCAGCGGCCATCCCGGCGCCGGCCACTGGGTCGCCTCCAAAGCCAACGCCGCTGGTTACTGGGTTATAGTGGTGGAATTCGACGGCAAGGTAAAAGTGCTGTCCAAGTCGGAAGAAAAACCAGTGATGGGTTGCTACTGGCAAGCCTCCACCGGCGATACCATGATGTTTCAATGCGCCAGCAAAGAAAATCCAGAGACACCTGAAAACTACCTTTGGACTGTCTCTACAGCCGACATTGCAACTCTAAGTAAGGACGGCAAAGCCCTGGCGGAATTCCGTCGCAGAATGTAGGTATGCCAATACTGACGCCTGCTGCTCAACATGGCAGGCCGTCTGTTTTAATAGCTGTCGCAGTCATCAACAGCTACAGCAACCCTGTTTAGATTCAATGTCATAGGGTTCTTCATTGGAAGATCCGAATCCCTATTATCGGTATACTGATGCAACTCTGTTAATCATTACGCCGGTTTCCCCTCATGCCCGCTAATCTTGATGCTCTGCTGTCTGACCTTCATGCTGTGTTTGGAGGTCGCCTGAATACATCTGCGGCCATCCGCGAACAGCATGGTCAAGGAGAAGATAGTCATGGCTGCACGCCTCCGGATGCAGTGGTTTATACCCACAGCAACGAAGAGGTGGCGCTGGTCGCAAAGCACTGCAGCCAACACCAAATACCTTTAATTCCCTACGGCACCGGCACCTCGGTCGAAGGTCATCTGCTGGCGCTGCACGGCGGCATCAGCGTCGATCTATCACAGATGAATCAGATTCTGGAAAGCAGCGGTGCCGATATGGATTGCCGGGTACAGGCGGGGGTCACTCGTGAGCAGCTCAACAGGGAGCTACGCTATCAAGGTATTTTCTTTCCCGTGGACCCTGGTGCCGATGCCTCGCTAGGGGGGATGGCGGCCACTTGCGCCTCAGGAACTAACGCCGTGCGCTATGGCACCATGCGCGAGAATATCAAAGGCCTGACGGTAGTGACTGCTGATGGCCGTATCATCAAAACAGGCACCCGCGCCCGTAAAAGCTCCGCTGGCTACAACCTCACCCAACTCATGATTGGCTCTGAAGGCACCCTGGGTATCATCACCGAAGTGCAGCTACGGCTGCATCCAATTCCAGAACTAATCAAGGCGGCTGTGTGCCAATTTGATACCCTGGAAGGCGCGGTCAATACCGTGATCGAGGCGATCCAGCTGGGCATCCCTATGGCCCGCATCGAGCTACTGAATGCCCTGCAGATGAAAGCTAGCATCAGCTATTCAAAACTCAGTGGCTTTGTCGAAGCGCCCACCTTGTTTCTGGAGTTTCACGGCAGCCCATCTGCGGTAGACGAGCAAGTCGAAGCACTGTACTCCATCAGTAGCAGTCATGGCGGCAATCAGTTCCGCTGGGCCAGCAGCAGTGAAGATCGCAATACCCTGTGGAAAGCACGGCACCAGGCATACCTTGCAGCATTAGCGATGAAACCCGGATATCAGGGCTTTCCCACCGATGTCTGCGTGCCTATCTCTCGTCTCGCAGACAGCATTCTGGATGCCGAAGCCTATGCCGCAAAATTAGGCTTAGACTGCCCAATTCTCGGCCATGTCGGAGATGGAAATTACCACGTACTGATTCTTTTCGACGCTAAGGATGAATCCGCAACGAATAAAGCGTTGGATCTTTCCCGTCATGTGGTAGAACAAGCCTTGGAAATGGGCGGCACCTGTAGCGGAGAACATGGGATCGGCAGCGGTAAAAAAGCCTATCTAGTGCAGGAGCATGGCGAAGGCGTGGCATTAATGCGGCAGATTAAAAAAGCCATGGATCCGCTCAACATCCTCAACCCGGGCAAGGTCTTCGACCTCTAGCTTTAACCTGTAAACGCACCCTATGAATATCACTAAGGCTCTTTGTTGTTATGACTGAACTGCTCTGGTACCAATACGCCCTGATCGGTGTGATTTTTGCCTGGAGCGGATTTGTGCGCTCTGGCCTTGGCTTTGGCGGCGCCGTGCTATCACTGCCCTTTCTGCTGCTGGTGATTAACGATGCATTGATATTTCTACCCATAATCGCTATCCAGTTGCTGATCTTTTCCATGTGGATTACCTACGGCAAACAGTTCCAGCAGCTCATTGGTTTAAGCAACTCTGCGGGCGCCTCACTAGCAGGTAAAGAAGCGGCGGTGGACTGGCCCTACCTGAAAAAAGCGCTGACCATCATGATCATCCCCAAGCTGGTGGGCGTCTTCGGGCTACTGACTCTACCTTCAGATCTGATGAGTGGAATTATCTTTTCAATCGTCATGGTCTACGCCATCGGCTACACTCTGAACCGCCCCTTCACCAGTAATCACGCGGCGGTAGATATATTGTTTCTGATCCTAGGAGGCTATGTCAGCGGCACCTCGTTGATCGGTGCCCCTTTGATCGTGGCGGTATTCGCGTCACGGGTAGCCAAGCATCAGCTGCGTGACACTTTGTTTGTGCTCTGGTTTATTCTGGTGTGCATCAAGATGGCTACCTTTATCGCCGCCGATATTGACCTGCAGCTGCTGCATCAACTATGGCTGCTACCCTGTGCCTGCGTCGGACATGTGATTGGCATGCGCTTCCACGAGCATATGCTGCAAGCAGATACGCCGCTGTTCTATCGGGTGATGGGGGCGGTGTTGATCGTGGTTAGCTTGGTTGGGCTTGGGAAGCTGCTGGTATAACCGAAAAAGTATTTAATTCCTTTAATCGATATTAGCGTCGAGCTGATCTGTTGCTGTAGTGCAGGTGCCGAGATCCTTGATAATGCCGTCTTCGATATTGTAGATCCAACCGTGTACTGAAAGCTCGCTACCTTCTTTCCAGGTACGTCGAACAATGGTGGTCTTGCAGACATTGGTCACCTGCTCAATAACATTCAGTTCACACAGGCGGTCAAGCTTTTGTTGCCCGTCTAAAGATTCCAGCTGAAAAGAGTGAAAGCGGCCGACATCCTTGATATGACGAAGCCAGTTATCGATCAAACCATGCTCTTTGTCTTCCAGCGCTGCTTTCACACCCCCGCAACCATAATGGCCGCAGACAATAATATGCTTAACGCTCAGCACATCGATGGCGTACTGAATCACCGATAAACAGTTAAGATCGGTATGCACCACCACATTGGCGATATTGCGGTGCACGAATATTTCGCCTGGAGGCAAATCAACAATCTGGTTGGCGGGAACACGGCTATCCGCACAGCCAATCCATAGAATTTCAGGTGCCTGCTGCTTGGACAGCTGAGTGAAAAAATCTGGGTTTTTCTGCTTAACTTTAGCGGCCCACTTCTCATTTCTTTCGAAAAGATGCTTCAGTGTTTTCACGTTACTGCCGACCCCATGACTAAAATTGAGCGGTTATGACTACTTAACTATTACAACTACTTACCGACCACAGCTACGACTATTGACTAACAAGCGGCAACAGCTGTGATTCTGCGGCATTATTCTGGCTATTACCAGCCTCCAACGGCGGTAAGCCTCCGCCGTTGGAGGCCGACTGATGATAAAAGTTCGACTATCTCTCAGATTAGTCAATTGAACGATTTAATAGCGACTGACCATCCCGCCAGAAACCTCAGCGTTCGACACCTAATCAGTGTCGCAAACTGGTTATTTCCGCTAGAAATTCCGGAAACAGGTAAACCATCAGAATCACCACGGGCAGCAGATAGAAATACAGATTCATCGCAAAACGAATACCAGGATGCGCATTACGTAGCTCCATAAAGCGATCCACCACCAAGCGCCCTTTCACGCCAATAGTAACCGCGATGATCAATGTCACCACCAAACTCGGTTCCGCGCTCTCTGCTAAAAATGCGCTGCCTAGCGTCATCGCCATCAGTACCCACCAGACATAATCCAGTATCTTATAGCTTGAAGCTGTAGGCATTGCTTTCGCCTTTGCGGTCAAATCAGTTCTCATCACATATCCCCTTAAATGCTACCCATTGCGGCACCACAGACCCATTACCTTAAAACGTACAACAGTGGAAAAATAACGATCCAGACCAAGTCGATCATATGCCAATAACTGGCGATCGCTTCCATGCCCTCATGGCGCTCTGCCGTGTAACCGCCGTTTTTGAGCCGCATGATGGCCCATAAAATAGCCCCGCCACCCCAAAACACATGTAAGAAATGGTTAAAGGTCATGTAGTAATACACGGTAAAGAACAGGTTGGTATCCACTTCGATACCCTGCTCAATATTCCACTGGTATTCCCATGCTTTGATGATCAGATAAGCAACCGCTGCGATAATCGTCCCCCACAACCAGCGTATCGCTTGAGGTATTCTATCCATGCGCACCGATTTCATCGCTTTGGCAACACAATAACTGCTGGTCAGCAGTGCTAACGTATTCAGTACTCCTGCGGTGGTATGAAGCCGAAGAGGGCCTTGATCAAATACTTCGGGATAGTGAACCTTGGCTATAAAATAAACCAGGAACATCAACGCAAATTCGCTCATTTCGGCGAAGATACCCACCCATACAGCACCGTTACCCGGAACTCTCCGATCTTGGGGAGAGTAATCGGTGTTTTTCTTTTCAGACACCCCCGTAGCTACAGCCAACGTAGCTAGAGAGGTGGATTCGGCCGTATCAACGGTCATAACTTTGCTCCCCTTTTAATAATGTTGAAGGTCCGATAAAGACACCCTGTCGTGTCGCTTGCCAGTGATTTTCCTCCATCGAAGTAATCTTAAATTCCAACGGTAAACTAGTCGCTTTAAGCTGGTCGCGGGGAATACGCACAAAGACGTCATGAGCGGTGACACCGGACGCTATAATAGGGATCGGCCTATCAGCGCCCCGGACCATTAGATCAACCGCGGCGTTAACCGTAATTTCCACCGACATTTGCTGGTCTGTCTTATTTAGGATCTTCAGCCGATAACGGTTTTGAATCGAGCCATCACTTTGCATAACAAACAGCGGCTGCCGATGCTGAATCACTTTCAGCTCTAAAGCATCGAGAGTGGCAAGCCCGTAAACACCACCAAAGACTGAAGCGACCAAAATCCCGAGGTAAACCCAGACTCTTGGACGGAAATACCAGCGTGCTTGTTTTCTGCCCTCTAGGCCATTGAGCGAGTCATAGCGCACCAACCCTTTGGGTCTACCAATTTTCTCCATCACCGAATCACAGGCATCTATACACAGACCACAGGTAATGCAGCCCTGCTGTTGCCCATCACGGATATCCACTCCGGTGGGACAGACCGCCACACACAGATTACAGTCGATACAATCTCCCAAGGCTGGATCAACCTTATCCTTCTGCAATCGCCCTCGGTTCTCACCCCGGACCGCATCATAGGCAGGCAGCACGGTATCGCTATCCACCATCACCCCTTGAATCCTGGAGTAGGGGCACAACCACAAGCAGGTCTGCTCGCGCATAAACCCCGCCAGCGTGTATGTTCCAAAGACGAAAGCACCGATCGTAACCAACGCCTCAAAAGGAATGGAGAGATTAAGCAATCCTCGCCACAATTCACCCGCATCCATAAACCAGGCAACAAAACTGACACCGGTTAACAAGCCGATCAGCAACCACAGGCTATGCTTGATTGCCTTAAGCTGTATTTTTTTAAAAGACCAAGGTGCTTGATCGAGCTTTTGTCGCTGCCGTGGCGATCCCTCCAGCCACTCTTCGATCCAGACATAAACATCCGTCCATACCGTCTGAAAACAGAAATAACCACAGAACACCCGCCCGGCAACAGCCGTAACCACGGCTAGAAGAATGGCGAAGAACAATAAAATCAGCGCCAGGATCCACAAATCCTGAGGCAAGATGGTTAGTCCAAATAGATGAAACTTCTGGCTTGGCAGGTCGAACAGTACCGCTTGTCGATCGCCCCATTGCAGATAAGGTCCGAGAAAAAACACCAGCCATACAGAACTCGCCCACCACTTAAGTGTTCTCCAGCGTCCGGGCATCCGTTTGGGATAGATTTTCTCTTCGCCAACATTGATATGCCACTGACCCACATCGGCATAAACATCATCGATGGTCTGGGTGGCAATCAGAGATTCAGAGTTACTCATCGCTATCACTCCTACCGTCACCGTCGTTAGTATTTTCGTGATAAATCACCTGCTTTGCTTTAAACCACAGCAACACCAACACAATGACCGAACCCAACACAGCAACTACCGCAGCAATGGCCACCGCATCAATATTAAGCATGCTGTTTATCTCCATTCAGATAGCGGAATTTAAAGGGGGTGCGGGGGCTGTAGATAGAGCCCTGATAGGACAGCTGACTATTGATTAACAGCTGCAATGCCAGCTCCAGATCCTTCTCTTCAGCCAGCGCGAAGACATTGAATCCACAGCGCCTTAACAGCGGCACCTGATCGGCAATCAAACCACCAAAAGCCCGTAATTCTCCTTCAAAGCCCAGCACCTCTCGCAACGTCGCCCCCGTGGAAAAAGCGGTGCCATCGGCAAAACTGGAAAAACGAATCGCAATCACGGGTACACGACCAATATCAGCGGATATCGCGGCGAGATCCTGCTCCGCTTCAATCCATAGGCCGGGGCAACGGTCTGACGCCCTCAACTGCCTAGGCTGCTGCAGCCACAGCGACAACGGCAAAATACTCGGATGCTCAGACTGTGGATCAAATACCGGCTCAGAATCACTATCCAAAAGGGTCCAGATATCATCAACAATACCGCCATCTTTAATTATTTTGGCCATAGACCTGCTCCTTAAATGGCTGCTTTCCGATACGTAAAAAGCAGTCTGGAAAAGTTTCACTTGGGTCCAGTCGCTGCTGAACATAGACCTGTAAAAGACTATCAATGGCATCTGGCACGGCATCAGCTGGCAACGACGGCCCCAGCACTTTGCCTATCCGTGAATCCACTCCAGACTGCCCCCCGAGGGTGATCTGAAAGAACTCCTCGCCGTTCTTATCCACGCCTAAAATTCCAATATTGGCGATATGGTGATGGGCGCAGGCGTTAATACAGCCGGATATCCGAAGACTAATCTGACCGAGGAAATGCAGGTGCTCGAAATCTTCAAAGCGCTTTTGTATGGCGGCACTAATAGGAAGTGAGCGGGTACTGGCCAGGTTGCAAAAATCAGCGCCGGGGCAACACACAATGTCCGCCGCTGAACCCACAGTTGGGGTTGCCAGATCCTGATTTGCAGATTCCAGCCACAGTAGATACAGATCAGAGAGTTTTACATGGGGCAGAATCATATTCTGCTGCTGCGAGGTACGGACCTCCGCAAAAGAAAAGCGCTCGGCAAAGTCAGCAACGGCATCCAGTTGAGCCTGTTGAATATCGCCAGGAGCCTTACCCAGGGCCTTAAGACTCAAGGTAACAGCAGCATAGCCAGAGACACGATGAGGATGGACGTTGTGCTCAAGCCAGCGTGCGAACAGCGGATGCAAGCGCCGCTGGGCATTTAGATCAGCCTCTGCCTGGAGGCCGTTAATGTGTTCATAGTTCGGCATCGCGAAGAATTGCTGCGCATGGGCTAGCTCCGCAGGGTCCAGCAAGTAGGACGCACTACGTGTCTGGTTAAACTCTTCTTCCACCTGTTCTTTAAAGGATTCAATACCCAGCGCATTCACCAGGATTTTTATCCGTGCTTTGTACTTGTTATCACGCCGGCCATGACGGTTATAGACACGTAGAATCGACTTTATATAGGCCAGTAATTCTTCTTGCGGAAGAAACTCTCGAATCACTTTCCCCAGCACAGGAGTGCGACCCAAGCCGCCACCCACCCAGACCTGGGCACCAATTTTTCCCGCCGCATTTTTCAGCAAACGCAGTCCGATATCGTGCAATTGAATGGCTGCTCGATCCTCAGCAGCCCCCACTGCGGCAATCTTGAATTTACGCGGAAGAAAAGCGAATTCAGGATGCACCGTAGACCACTGACGAATAATTTCACAGTAGGGCCGAGGGTCAACTACTTCATCTGCGGCGATGCCGGCAAAGGGATCACAAGTAGTATTACGAATGCAGTTGCCACTGGTTTGAATCGCATGCATATCGACTTCCAGTAGCTGCTCCTGAACCTCAGTTACCTGCTCCATAGCAATCCAGTTGAATTGCACATTTTGACGCGTGGTGACATGGCAATAACCCTGATCATAACGTCGCGCAATATGCGCCAGTTGTCGCAACTGCCTTGATGAAATCACTCCATAGGGAATAGCCACCCGCAGCATAGGTGCATGTTTTTGGATATATAATCCATTCTGAAGGCGTAGAGGTAAGAACGCCTCTTCACTGATTTCATCCCGCAGGCGGCGCCCCATCTGATCTTTAAACTGGGCAACGCGATCGCTCACAATTTGACGATCATAATCATCGTATTGATACATTTGACTTCACACTCTCTATAACTGCACGGCCGATTTCAGCGGCTAAAACCATCACAGTGAATCGGTAACCAGGGTTTCCAATTGGCTAACGGCGCTTGTTAAGTAGAGTAATTCATTCGGGTAATTGGAGTACAGATTCAGAATTTGCTATATTTACAGGGTCAGATTATACGGTTCTGTAACTGCACCC
Source organism: Motiliproteus sp. (assembly GCA_036960175.1). Classification (GTDB taxonomy): domain Bacteria; phylum Pseudomonadota; class Gammaproteobacteria; order Pseudomonadales; family Balneatricaceae; genus Motiliproteus. Next base: position 55,497 of record JBALWH010000020.1, read on the forward strand.
ATTACTTTTCAGGCATCTGTACCCATGAGCGATTATCTATATAAGCAGCTGATTCAGGATTTAGCTGAAGAGATCCGATCCGGGCGCCGCGCCGCTGGCGAGCGCATGCCTTCGGTACGCGGCCTGAGCCAAGACAGAGAGGTATCCAAATCGACAGTACTAGCGGCTTACGACCGGCTCGAAGCCGACGGACTTATCTCTGCCCGCCCCCGTTCTGGCTATTACGTTAACGCCCTGCAATCGAATGATCCGCTGCTGGTAAAAACTCCGTCCACCAGCCGTCCCGAAGCGATGCCGCTGCCTGTCACCGCAGGCCAGGTGCTGATCGATATCATGGAACGAGGGGCCGCATTCGATCTGCTCTCCTGTCAGGACAAAACCCTGGCAAACGAGTCTCTGCGCCGCTGCCTGTCCCGCGCGCAACGCCAGCAAACCAACCGCGAACAACTGAACTACGATGAGCCCGCTGGGCTGTTGCCATTACGAGAGTTACTGGCGCAAAGACTATGGTCCGGCGGCAGTAAAATCGGCGCCGAGGACTTGGTTATCACCTCCGGCTGTCAGAATGCGCTGCTGCTGGCACTGATGGCGACTACCACTCGCGGGGATGTGGTCGCGGTAGAATCACCGGGGTTCTACGGGGTTTTTCAACTCATCGAAGCGCTGGGGCTAAAAGCCTTGGAACTGCCCAGCTCGCCGGAGCAGGGCCTCAGTCCAGAGGCGCTGGAGCTGGCTCTGCAGCACTGGGATATAAAGGCGCTAGTGGTATCTCCCTGTTATGGCACACCGACTGGCGCCAGCATGCCCGACAGCCATAAACAGAAAATTTTGGAGCTGACTCAAACCCGCGACATCCCCGTCATCGAAGACGATATCTATGGGGAACTCTGTTTCAGTGACCACCGACCTAGGACACTGCACTCCTATGACGATAGCGGTTCGGTACTGCTCTGCTCCTCCTTTTCCAAGAGTCTATCCAGAGACTTGCGCATCGGCTGGATCACACCGGGAAAATACAAAAACAAGATCAAGCAACTGAAGCTGGTCACCAGCCTGGCAAGCGGTCAGTCACAGCAATGGGGGTTGGCTCATTTTCTCGAAGAAGGCAGTTTTGACCGCCACCTGAGACTCAGGCGACAGCAACTCAAACAACAGTATCAGCAGTTACTTGAGCTTATTCGTGTGTATTTACCCATGGCGGAAAGCTGCAGTCGACCCCAAGGGGGGCTGTCACTATGGCTGGAGCTACCTGCGTCGGTGGATACACTTAATTTGTACCGCAGCGCATTAGCACAGGAAATAATCCTCACTCCAGGGCGGCTGTTTAGCGCCCAGGAACATTATCGCAACGCCTTGCGCCTCAGTTTTGCCCACCCCTGGACTGACGACCGCAAAGCCGCGGTGAGAAGACTGGGGGAGCTATTGGACAACTAAACTGTCCGAAATACAGCACGGCCAATCAACGATGACTCTGTGTTTCAAGCCGCCACCGTCGAGCGCCGGAGAGCGGGGCTAACTAGATTTCTTCACATACTGGGTCAATATCACAATGCGCTGACCACTCACCCGCCCTTCAATCTGTTCAGCATTATCAGGCACCAGGGAGATACCACGTACAGCGGTTCCACGCTTGGCAGTAAAATTGGCACCTTTAACATTCAGATCTTTGGTCAAGGTAACGGTATCTCCAGCCGCAAGCTGAGCACCATTACAGTCGAGATGTTTAACTGCAGATTCATCCTCCTGTGCAGGCGCACCCGCCTGAGCCCACGCCATGGTCTCATCATCCAGATAGAGCATATCCAGCGCATCCTGCGCCCAACCCTCAGCACTCAGACGCTTCAGCATACGCCACGCCATCACCTGCACGGCAGGGACTTGAGACCACATGCTGTCATTCAAACAATGCCAATGGTGCAGGTCGATTGTATCCAGGTTGTCGATCTGCCCCTTACAGGTATTGCACAGCAAGACACTTTGGTCCGCGCCACCGGCAACAACCGGTGCGACCTCAAACACAGACAGGTTCTCGGACTGAGCGCAAAGCTCACATTTAGAGCCGCTACGTTGCTGCAGGGTTTGTTCAATGCTCATAATTTAATTTTCTATCTCAGGAGTGTTCTTCAAGGAATTTAGGATCCAGCTTCAGCTCAGCATTACTATTAACGCCTACGCCCTGGCGTTTGATATCAGCGGCGATATCCTGCGCTTCCTGCAAAGAGTGCATATGGTAAGTACCACACTGGTAAACGTTCAGTTCTGGAATATCTTTCTGGTCCTGAACCGCCATCACGTCCGCCATGGCTGCCAGCCAGGCATCAGCGACGCGTTGCTCGTCAGGAGCTCCGATCAGACTCATGTAAAAGCCGGTACGGCAACCCATGGGAGAGACGTCGATAATTTCGACGCCGTTACCATTGAGGTGGTTACGGATAAAACCGGCAAACAGGTGCTCTAGGGTGTGAATACCCTTTTCGCTGAGGATGCCCTCATTGGGGGCGCAGAAACGCAGATCAAATACCGTAATGGTGTCACCAGTCGGTGTCGTCATAGTTTTTGCCACGCGTACCGCCGGTGCATTCATGCGGGTGTGGTCGACGGTAAAACTATCTAACAAAGGCATGGGTTTGTCCTCTAGTGTTCTGTTCAAAGACGATCAGGATTAATCCAATCCTAACCGTGGAATTTCCATTTTCGGGCAACGATCCATCACAACTTTTAGACCATAATTACTGGCCCGTCGCGCCGCTTCCCCATTAATCACACCGATCTGCATCCAGATACTCTTGGCCTTGATGCGGATAGCCGCATCGCAGACTTCCCCTGCAGACTGAGAATTACGGAATATATCGACCATATCCACAGGCACCCGAATATCCTCAAGCTTGCTGTAAACATGCTGTCCCAGCAGCAGCTCACCGGCAATACAAGGATTCACCGGGATCACTTTATAACCCCTGGCTTGCAGATAGGCCATGATTCGATGGCTATCACGATGGGGTTTCGGACTGGCTCCGACCAGTGCGATAGTGCGGGTCTCGGTCAGAATATCGCTGATATACTCATCATCATATTGCAGGTGCATCTAGTAGATCTCCCTTGCCGCGATCAATAGTTAGGGTTAACGATCACCACAGGTGGGACATTGAGGATCACGCTTAAGTTTCAAACTGCGCCATTCCAAATTCTTCGCATCCAACAATAATAAACGCCCGACCAAGGGTTTGCCAAAACCAATCAACACTTTTAGCGTTTCCATCGCTTGAGCAGTCCCAATCATCCCCACCAGCGGCGCAATCACGCCACTCTCCGAACAGGTCAGCTGCGCATCATCTCCCTCTGGATAGAGACAGCGATAACAGGGGCTCTCTGGATCGCGGCTATCATACACGGCAAGCTGCCCATCAAGACGTATAGCCGCTCCGGAAATCAACGGGGTCTTCTGCTTTACACAAGCTGCATTGATGGCAAAACGGACGGAAAAATTATCAGTACAGTCGACTACCGCATCGGCCAAGCGTACCTGCCGCTCCAATTCTTCATCATCCATCACCGCCGAAACACAAGTCACTTCTATGTCAGGGTTATTGGCCAGCAGGCTGTCCCGTGCCGATTCTACCTTAGTGCGGCCTATATCATCAGTGCCGTGGACAATCTGGCGCTGCAAATTAGTCAGCTCAACCCTGTCAAAATCAGCCAGGACCAGGTGCCCTACTCCAGCCGCTGCCAGATAAATGGAAACCGGCGATCCCAGACCGCCCAGCCCCATAATCAGCACCCGGGAAGCCAGTAGTTTCTCCTGCCCATCGATATCGACATCCGGCAACATAATCTGCCGGCTGTAACGTAGCAGCTGCTCATCTTTCATCATTACTCTCCTGTCTGCTGGGGTCGACACCCAGCAGTGACACGGTCCCGATCATCGAGATCAGTAAAAGTCTCGACTTGCAGGTAATCCAGTTCAAGCAAACATTGGCGTACTTTCAAACCTTGATCATAGCCATGTTCAAACAGCAACCAGGCACCCGGTTTCAGACACTCTAGCGCCTGCCGGGCAATAGTTTCAATATCGGACATACCGGCATTATCAGCCACCAGTGCTGAGCGAGGTTCGAATCGTACATCACCCTGGTCAAGGTGAGGGTCTTGCGGATCAATATAGGGCGGATTGCTAACGATCATATCCAAATTCTGGCGATACTCATCCAGCAATGGTGCACACCAGCTACCCTGCAACACCCGAACATTATTGAGGGACAACTGTTGACGATTACGTTCTGCCAACACCACCGCCTCTTCCACCCGATCCACTGCCAATACCTCCCAGCCTGGACGCTCACTGGCCAGCGACAAAGCGATGGCGCCAGTACCTGTGCCCAGATCAGCAACCTTAAAAGGCCCGTTTGCTAACAGCTGCAAAGCCAGTTCAACCAAACGTTCGGTGTCAGGACGAGGAATCAGGGTGCTGCTGTTGACCTCCAGACTCAAGGTCCAGAAATCCCGCCGGCCAAGGATATGAGCGATGGGCTCACCCTGCTGACGCCTAGCAAGTAGCTGTTCAAAGTGTAATTGCTGAGGCTCCGTAAGGAGTTTCTCAGGCCAAGTATACAGATAGCTTCGGGGCTTACTGAGCACCTGCTCCAGCAATAGTTGCAGGTCTAGATCGGGACTGTCGGATAGGGCTCCCAGACTGGCGCTATGAGCCAAGGCCTGGGCAATAGTCAGCAGCGCCATGATTAGTCTGCCATGGCCGCCAGCATTTCGGCCTGGTGCTCCTGAATCAGCGGACCAATCACCACGTGCACATCCCCTTCCATCACTTCAGCCAGCTTATAGAGAGTGAGATTGATACGGTGGTCGGTAACTCGCCCCTGTGGATAATTATAGGTACGAATACGCTCAGAACGGTCGCCGCTACCGATGAGACTCTTACGCGCATCGGCGCGTTCGGAGGCTTCTTTTTCCTGCACGCCAGCAAGCATTCGCGACGCCAGCAGCGACATAGCCTTGGCCCGATTTTTATGCTGAGAGCGCTCTTCCTGACACTCCACCACGATTCCCGTAGGGATATGGGTCAGACGGATGGCAGAGTCAGTTTTGTTAACATGCTGGCCACCAGCACCAGAGGCTCTGAAGGTATCAACCCGTAAATCCGCCTTCTTAATATCGACCGCTTCGGTCGACTCCACTTCCGGCATCACCGCCACGGTGCAGGCGGAAGTATGGATACGTCCCTGGGATTCAGTTTCCGGGACTCTCTGTACGCGATGGGCACCGGATTCAAATTTCAGCTTGGAATATACATCTTGGCCAACGATACGGGTGATGATCTCTTTATAGCCACCATGTTCGCCTTGATTCTCGCTGATCACTTCGATGCGCCAGCCCTGTTTTTCGGCATACTTGGAATACATCCGAAACAGATCACCAGCAAAAATAGCCGCTTCATCACCACCGGTCCCGGCACGAACTTCCAAAAAGGTGTTATGGGAGTCGTTGGGATCTTTTGGCAGTAATAACCTTTGTAGCTCCAGCTCCTGCGCTTCACGAGAAGATTCCGCTTCTAGCAGCTCTTCTTGTGCCATTGCACGCATATCAGCATCGCCATCTTTCAACATTTCCTTGGCTTCGGCGATATCCTCCAGCACCTTCATATACTGGTTAAAATGCTCAACCACCGGTTCTAGCTCCGCATATTCTTTGGAATAGCTGCGAAAACGGTCCTGATCACTGATGACTTCACCATCACCAAGCAATGCGGAAAGCTCCTCAAAACGATCCTTGAGGATTTCGAGTTTGTTAAGAATAGATGGTTTCATCAGTTGTCTTCAGTAGTGTTGGGAGCCAGTTCAAACAGCTCCTGTGTCAGCTCAAGTAGATCATTACGGCCCAAAGAGGAGGCCTTTTTCATCTGTATGCTGGGTGAATGTATCAACTTATTTGTTAAGCCGCGGGCTAGTTGCTGCAGCACGTCCTCTGCAGATTTACCCTTGGCAAGCATTTTCAACGCCCGATCAACTTCTTGATCTCTGATACCTTCAGCATGCGCCCGCAATGCCCGCAAGGTTGATACTGCGTCCAGCGAGCGCACCTGCTGCATAAAGCCGTGGGTGCCTTTATCGATCAGGCTTTCTGCTTCTAAGGCTGCAGTTTCCCGAGATTTTAAGTTTTCATCAATGACTTCTTTCAGGTCATCTACGGTATACAGGTAAACATCGGAAAGTTCTGCAACTTCTGCCTCGATATCACGAGGAACCGCGATATCCACCATGAATATGGGCCGGTGTTTACGGCGCTTCAACGCTCGCTCTACCGCACCTTTACCGAGGATGGGTAACTGGCTGGCAGTGGAAGATATTACGATATCCGCATCGCCGAGCACATCTGGAATATCTGATAGCAGCACGGCCTCTGCTCCAAATTGGTTGGCAAGGGCCTGAGCTCGCGCCAACGTCCGGTTAGCCACTACGATCTTCTTGATGCCATTTTGCACCAGATGACGAGCCACCAGATCAATGGTTTCCCCAGCACCGATCAATAACGCATGACTCTGCCTCAGGTCGGCAAAGATGTGCTGAGCCAGACTGACGGCAGCATAAGCCACCGATACCGGATTTTCACCAATGGTGGTTTGGGTGCGAACTTGCTTGGCAATTGTGAAAGTTTGCTGAAACAGCCGCCCCAACTCGGAGCGAATAGCATTAGCCGACTGTGCCACAGCATAAGAGGACTTCAGTTGACCGAGGATTTGAGGCTCACCCAGTACTAGCGAATCCAGGCCACAAGCAACGCGCATCATATGTTTGACGGCGTCACTATCCCGATACAAATAACTGCAGGCCTCGAGGTCGCTTAGCTCTACTTGATGATATTGACTCATCCAGCGCAGCAACGCCTGGGCACCCTCGTGCTGACCGGAACAATAAAGTTCAGTCCTGTTACAGGTCGAAAGAATGGCAATCTCATCTACTTCTGCGAACTGACACGCTTGTGCCAGAGCGTCCTCCATCTGTTCAGGAGCAAACGCAACTTTCTCACGGACGTCGACCGATGCGGTCTTGTGATTAATACCTAATGCCAGCAGCGCCATAGGCTTTTATACATCTCCAAAGCAGGTCAGCGCGTAATGATACATTTAATTGAGCTATTTGGAAAAAAGGCTGTCTATTTTCAGTGCCCGGTAGCAATGACGCCTTGATACAGGACATTTTCATCCTGAAAATCTCTGTGAGATAGTCGCTGACATTAATATCGATCATGCTTATAGTTAGGAAGCCCCGCCGACAGCGGATCTCCATACAGACATTCAACCTACAGGATTTGATGTGCTGCCAATAAATAACCGTACCGGTATGCTGTTCTCGCTGCTAGCCATTGCAGCCATTTCTATTTCTGGGTGTGCTAACCGTCAACAAACGATCGAGCCAGCAGCAGAAACTTCTACCGAACAGCGCAGCAGCTCCGCGCAAGAGCAGCCATCATTACCCAAATCAAGCTTCCTTCCATCGACGCTTTATGCATTGATGGTTGCAGAAATGGCCGCCCATCGAGGCCTACCCAGAGTCACCCTGCACAACTACCTGCAAGAAGCGGAAAAAACCGGCGATCTCGGCATTATTCAACGCTCGGTAGAACTGTCTAACCACTTACGAGACAGTGACGCCATGCTTAAGGCTACTACACTCTGGGCCAAAGCAGAGCCAGACAACCCCACACCTTTTCGCATCGCCACCAAAGAACTAATTAGCCGCGGCGAAGTCGATAAAGCATTACCGCTGCTAGAGAAAGCACTGCAACTAGGCAGCCTAGAAGTGATCGACGCCCTCACCAGCAGAGTTCAGCGAATGGACACTGAAGAACGCCAAAGCTATCTGGCGCTGATCAACAAAATGCTGTTAACCGATCCCGATAACGCACAACTGATTTATGGCAAAGCGGCTTTAGTCGCCGCTCAGGATGACCTAGACCAAGCCCTGACATTAACACAACAAGCCCTCAGCCTAACCCCGGACTTCGAACGCGCCATTTTACTTGAAGCGGATTTACAAAATCGCACAGGCCATCTCGACACCGCGCTGGGACACTTACGAGAAGAACTCAGAGATCTCGATAGCAAACAGATGCGAACTCTCTACACGCGCCTGCTACTGGAAAAGAAACAATACCCCCAGGCAGAACAGCAAGCAGAAATGCTAATCAACAAATCCCCGGATGACCACAGCCTGCAATTTTATCTCGGCGTTTTACTGCTGGAACACAACCGTCTTGACCTTAGCGAGCACTACTTCAGCAAACTAGCAGAAGAATCTGGCCACAATAGCGCCCTCAGTTATTACCAAGGCCGCATTGCTCAAATAAAAAACCAAAGCGAACAGGCGCTGGTCCATTATCGCCAGGTATCTGATGCGCCCTACTTGCTGGCAGCCTACACAGAGATCATCAAACTCCTGACAAGCGCCGAGGATCAAGCAAAACTTTCTCAGATTTTCGCCCAAGCCAAACAGAATCACTCTGAATCCAGCGCCATGTTTTACGCCCTGGAAGCCGCCTGGCTGGTCGACCACAGCTTCGACCTGAAAGCAATGGAGCTACTTGACCAAGGCCTGGGCGAGCATCCGGAAAACACAAGGCTCAGATACAGCCGCGCCATGCTAGGGGAAAAACTTGGCAACATGACGCTGATGGAGAGCGACCTGCGCTTCCTGCTTAAACTGGAGCCAGATAACGCCACCGCTATGAATGCACTGGGCTACAGCCTAACGGACAACACAGGTCGCCACTCCGAGGCTTTGGAACTGATCAAAAAAGCCCTGGCACTAAAGCCAGACGACCCTGCCATTCTCGACAGCATGGGCTGGGCCTATTATCACCTTGGTGAGCTACAACTATCATTACAGTATCTGCAACAAGCCTTTAATAACTTCCCCGATCCGGAGATCGCCGCTCATTTAGGAAGCGTTAACTGGGCTCTGGGCAACAAAGCAGAAGCGCTTAAAATCTGGCAAGAAGCCTTAGAACAGCAACCGGATAACCGCTATATCATCGACGCCATGGAGGCGGCAGAGAAGGGAATCTGAGGTGATTAGACGTTTATCGATCCCCATTAGCCTAGCGTTATTATTTCTGCTGCCAGGCTGTAGTAGCACACCATCTGAACCACAAACATCAGCGCCCAGCCACAGCTGGATGCAACAGCAACAGTGGCTCGAAGGTCAGCAACATTGGCAGATCAATGGCAAGATAGGCATTCGACAAGGCCAGGAACTCACCGCTGCGGCGATGAGCTGGACTCAGCAGTCAGACCGTTACCATATATTTATGAGCGGCCCGATGGGACAGGGCGCTATAGACATAAAAGGCTCCCACCAAAACGTCACTATGCAGATCAGTGGCGAGGGAATCTACTTTGCGTCCAGCCCCGAAGAGTTACTTGAACAGCGCCTAGGGTGGTCTCTACCCATTGGCAATTTACTTTATTGGATCAAAGGATTACCGGCACCCGGAACTGCCCACCAGAAAAGCCTGGACCAGCACAACCGATTGGAAACATTAGAGCAGAACAACTGGCAAATCCGTTACCACAGCTATCGAACCGTCGAGGATGGAAACCTGCCAGGTAAAATCGTTCTGCGCCAAGGCAAAAAAATACGCGTAACGCTAATTATCAAGGAATGGAATTTAAACCCTCCTGCTGGTTAAATATTACCCGTACTTTGTTTGACTTCCTGCCTCCGTTCAACGAAAATACCGCCTCGAAAATTCGGGCTCGTTTATAGACGAATCCTTAATTGTTGGGGTATCGCCAAGCGGTAAGGCAACGGGTTTTGATCTCGTCATGCGCAGGTTCGAATCCTGCTACCCCAGCCATCGATTAAACTGAATTTGCCAACGGCAAATCACCCCCTTACCTAAAGGTATCCAGCGTGTCCAAGTTAATGGTATTCAGCGGTAACGCTAACCCGGCACTGGCTGAAAAGGTCGTTGAAAAGCTAGGCATCTCTCTCGGAAATGCGACTGTCGGTCGCTTCAGTGATGGCGAGATCGCAATCGAGCTTAACGAAAATGTTCGAGGCAAGGATGTTTTTATCATCCAGTCCACCTCGGCACCCACCAACGACCATCTGATGGAACTGATTCTGATGGCGGATGCCTTGCGTCGCGCTTCCGCCACCCGCATCACCGCCGTTGTGCCTTACTTCGGGTACGCCCGCCAGGACCGTCGCCCCCGTTCTGCACGAGTACCAATCAGCGCTAAAGTAGCAGCAGGCATGATGGACGCTGTCGGCATTGACCGCGTACTAACGGTTGATCTACACGCCGACCAGATTCAAGGCTTCTTCGACATCCCTGTAGATAACGTCTACGGCTCTCCAGTACTACTGGAAGACATCCTGAATCAGAACTACGACAACCCCATCATCGTATCTCCTGATGTCGGCGGCGTAGTTCGCGCCCGCGCTGTAGCCAAACAGCTTAATACCGAACTGGCCATCATCGATAAGCGTCGCGAAAAAGCTAACGTAGCCCAGGTCATGCACATCATCGGTGATGTCACTGATCGCACCTGCATCCTGGTTGACGACATGTGCGATACTGCGGGCACCTTATGCAAGGCTGCTGAGGCACTGAAAGAACACGGCGCTTCAAAGGTTATTGCTTATGCAACCCATCCGGTATTGTCCGGCCGCGCGCTCGAGAATTTAAAAGCTTCCAGCCTTGATGAACTGGTCGTTACTGACACCATTCCATTAAGCCCGGAAATGAGCAAATGCAAAAACGTTCGTCAGCTGACGTTATCAGATCTGCTGGCCGAATCGATTCGTCGCGTTTGCAATGAAGAATCCATCAGCGCGATGTTTCTGTAACAGATGTTTCTGTAACAATAGGCAACGCCCTTATTATTTAGCCCATTTGGGTTTCATTAACGCTGCAAATTTCTGGTCGCAAGAAATCTGCAGCTTTTGTTTAAAGGAAGACTACAATGTCTGATTTCATCATTAATGCCGAAAAGCGCACACTCCAGGGGAAAGGTGCGAGCCGCCGCCTGCGTCGCTTAGAGGGCAACATCCCTGCCATTATTTTCGGTGGCAACCAAGAGCCACAGCCTCTGACTCTGATCCACAAAGATCTGCTCAAGCAACTGGAAAGCGAGTCTTTCTACTCCAGCATTCTGACTATCAGCATTGATGGCTCTGAAGAAAAAGTGATCCTCAAGGACCTGCAGCGCCATCCTGCCAAGATCGCTGTTCTGCATGCAGACTTTCAGCGCGTACTACCTGGCGAGAACGTTAAGATCACCATCCCTCTACACTTCATCAACGAAGACACGAATCCAGCGATCAAACTGGGCGCGGTAGCTTCCCATACCACGAACCAGGTACGGGTTATAGCTACTCCAGAAACCCTGCCTGAATACCTGGCTGTTGATATGCAGAACGTTGAACCAGGCCAGATCGTCCATCTGTCAGACGTTATCGTTCCTGAAGGCGTTGAAATTGAAGCGCTGCGTCTGGGCGCCGATCACGACCAAGCAGTAGGCAACGTTACTGCTAAGCACTAAAGTCTCGCAGACCAGATAGGTCCCGCATTGAATACGCCGGTTCAGATGATTGTCGGCCTGGGAAACCCAGGCAACCAGTACCATCAAACCCGTCACAATGCCGGGGCCGAATGCGTGGAGCTGCTTGCACAGCAGCTCCACGCAAACCTCCAACCTGAAAAGCGATATCAGGGACTCTACGCCAAGGCACATATTGGCAGCCAGGATATCCACCTACTTATACCAACCACCTTTATGAATCTCAGCGGTCAGTCCGTACAGACCCTTGCCAGCTATTTTAAAATTCCCGTCGAGCACATACTGGTAGCCCACGACGAGCTTGATATCGATCCTGGCAACGCAAGATTCAAACAAGGAGGCGGCCATGGTGGCCACAACGGCTTAAGAGATATTATTGCCAAATTTGGCGGTAATAAGATGTTCTACCGTTTGCGCCTGGGCATCGGCCATCCAGGTAACGCCAAACAAGTTGCCAGCTTTGTACTTAAAAAGGCTCCTCAAAACGAGAGAGAGCTAACACTGGCAGCCATCGATACCGCCTTGCAGTCAATTCCAGATCTAGTTTCTGGGAACCTGCAAAAGGCGATGAATGACCTCCACAGCTTTAAAGCGTAACCACTCCAGCACAGGATTATCCCCATGGGTTTTAATTGCGGCATCGTCGGTCTGCCAAACGTAGGCAAGTCCACTCTTTTCAACGCTTTGACCAAAGCGGGCATCGGTGCCGAAAACTTCCCTTTCTGCACCATTGAGCCCAACGCCGGAGTCGTTGCCATGCCAGACCCGCGACTGGACGAGCTGGCCGCGATCGTAAAACCGCAGCGTGTACTCGCGACGACTATGGAATTTGTCGATATCGCAGGATTGGTCGCAGGCGCGTCAAAAGGAGAAGGACTGGGCAACAAATTCCTGGCAAACATCCGCGAAACCGACGCCATCGCCCACGTAGTCCGCTGCTTCGAAGATGAAAACGTAATTCATGTTTCCAACAAAATTGACCCACTATCCGATATCGAAATCATCAACACCGAACTAGCACTGGCAGATCTAGAGTCCATTGATAAACAGCTACAGAAAGTTATCCGTACCGCCAAAAGTGGCGACAAAGACGCCATCAAGATGAAAGCGCTTCTGGACAAACTCCAACCCCACCTAAACCAGGGCTTACCAGCGCGCTCATTGGAGCTGAATGACGCAGAAAAAATCATGGTCCGCCAGTTTAACCTACTGACAATCAAACCCACGCTCTACATCGCTAACGTGGATGAGGACGGTTTTGAAGACAACCCCCATCTCGACCAGGTAGTCGCCCTGGCGGCTGAAGAAGGTGCCGAGGTGGTGGCAATCTGCAACAAACTGGAAGCAGAAATTTCTGAACTGGACGACGACGAACGCAACGAGTTCCTAACCGATCTAGGCATGGAAGAACCAGGACTAGATCGAGTCATCCGCGCTGGCTACAAACTACTTGGCCTGCAAACCTACTTTACCGCTGGCGTAAAAGAAGTCCGCGCCTGGACCGTCAAGCAGCAAGCAACAGCACCTCAGGCGGCTGGAGCCATCCACACCGACTTCGAAAAAGGCTTCATTCGGGCAGAGATTATTGGTTACGACGATTTCATTAAAAATAAGGGTGAACAGGGCGCGAAAGAAGCCGGAAAATGGCGCCTGGAAGGCAAAGAATACAAGGTTCAGGACGGGGACGTAATCCACTTCAGATTTAACGTTTAATTTGCGGCTTTGGTGTTGACAGCCCCAAGGAAACGTAGAATAATTCGCGCCTCAATACGGAGGCTATGTAGCTCAGTTGGTTAGAGCACATCACTCATAATGATGGGGTCACTAGTTCGAATCTAGTCATAGCCACCATATTGAAAATATCAGTAGGGGCAAATCACTCGCTCTTATTGATTTGGGGGTTCACTAGCTACAGCCTAGTGATAGCCACCATAGCGAATAATATTACTGGGGTATCGCCAAGCGGTAAGGCAACGGGTTTTGATCTCGTCATGCGCAGGTTCGAATCCTGCTACCCCAGCCATATTTTCCACACTTCTGCTCCTTCCCATACATACTACAAACACGCCACCTGCCCTTCATCGCCGACGAAGCAACCTTTCTAAACCCAGTCACTACAATCCTATTCCAGCCTTGCAGCACCCATCTGCGAAATACTGAATTGCCCTGGTATCGCCAAGCGCTATGACAACAGAGCTTCAAATCCAGGCTTCAGCAACCTGCTAATCCAAAACGACATTCCAGCCCCCCCTTAGAACATAGAACGGAAAAAACTATTACTGCCTATTTGCATAATTACCCAGGCAAGCACTTGAGCCACCGTGCCAAATCACCTATAAAGTGGTACCTTAGTTGTGCCTAATTATGGCCAGATTAACTTTTCATATAGCCTGAGCATATGCAGAAACTGAGACAGAATTTAAATATTGTTTTTATCGGCGTTTCGACCACAGACTCGGAGCCCTTTATTTCTCTGCTGCGTTCTGCCCGACTGGCCCCAAGGGCTGAGCTTGCTGACTCTGAAAAGTCTCTGGAACAGCTACTCAAGACACGTCAGTGGGACATTATTATCTACGCCCAAACCACTGACATAAGCTTTACCCATCTCAGCAAACTGCTCAAAGCATTAAACAAAGATATTCCCGTTATTATACTGGCCCCAGATCATTCATCCGAACACGCGATTTCCGGCCTTAAAGAAAAAGCCAGCGCCGTGGTTCCTCTCGATGAAAAAGAACTGTTAGTACTAACCATCAGAAGAGAACTCTATCACCTGGAAAATCGCAGGCGCCGCAGACAATCCGAGTTTCACTTGCTTGAAGCGGAGAAGCGATGCCGAGACCTACTGCAGTCATCCAACGAAGCCATTGGATTTCTTAATAAAGAAAATCAGTTTATCTTTCTAAACCCCACATTCCTTGAATTAACCGGTTTTGAAAACGGCAACGATCTTCTCGGCGCCTCTGTAACAGAACTGACAGAAGCCAACGAAAGACCAAAGCTAGAGCAAATACTCGCGAACTATCAAAGAGATACCGGCATAGAACAGGAAGGCGAGTTACAGGTCACGCGCAAAGACGCAAGTCAATTTACCGGTAACATAACGTTCAAGTGCTCTCGCTTTGAACGCACTCCTTGTACCGAGGTTACACTATCCACGCCTGACAGCACCGACATCGACGCTATTGCCGAAAAAGACCTCCTCACCGGCTTAAAGAATCAAGTATATCTAGCTAAGCGCTTGGAGCGGGCCACCCAAGCCGCCGTCCGAGGCAGCTCCGCGTCCAACCTACTGTTTATCAATTTGGACAACTTCACGTCAATCAAGGCCGAGGCAGGCGTCAACGGCGCTGATGCAGTCGTTCGTGATATAGCTGAAATATTAAAAACTATTGTCAACCGCGTTCACGTATTGACCCGCTACAATCTAGACGCCTTCACTATAATTTTCTCCGACGCTGACACTAACAAAGCAGTGACATTAGCCGAAACGATCTGTAAAGCCGTAGAAGCGAATCTAACTAAAGCCTCCGGCATGAATATCCAGACCACCTGCAGCATCGGTATCACTCCGATTACGGCAGATTCTGTCGGCCCTGACGATATATTAAAGCTGTCCCAAATAGCAGCAGAAGCAGTACGCAGCAAGAACCAAAGAGGCAATGGCGTCAACCTTCTAATCCCAGAAGAACAAGAGGAGGAAGAAGGCCTGTCCATCAAAAAGCTGCGTCAAGCCATTCAAGAGAGCAGCCTGAAGCTACTATTTCAGCCTGTGGTCAGCCTCAAGGGAGAGCACGACAGCATTTATGAGGTACTGCTGCGCCTGATAGACAAGAACGAAAAGGAAGTCTCTCCGAACATGTTTCTGACCATGCTCGATCATGCGGAAGTAAGTATTGAGCTAGACCGGTGGGTAATAGCAGACAGCATCAGGCAGCTTGCCGAAGAACGCGAGAAGGGCAATAACAACCGCCTCTTTATCAACATCACCGGTCGCTCTTTGGAAGACACATCACTCTTGCAATGGATCTCCGGTCGGCTGCAAGAGTACGACGTGCCCGGCAACAGCCTGATATTCCAGTTCAGCGAATCCGACGCATCCAGCTATATCAAATATGCGAATATCTTCGCCCAAGGACTCGTGCAACTTCATGCTAGCGCGTGCATCAAGCACTACGGTAGCTCCATTGATTCTGAAAACGTGCTGCGACACGTCCCGGCAGAATACGTCAAACTGGACGGTTCCTTCGTTCAGGAGCTTTCAGACCCAGAAAAACACGAGGCCTTCGATAAACTGATCGAACCTTTACGCCTCAATGGAAAACATATCGTTGCCCCTTTGGTTGAGGGCACCAATGTAATGAGCAAACTCTGGAAGTCTGGAACTCACTACATTCAGGGATTTTATCTGCAGGCACCCAGGGACTGCATGGACTACGACTTTTTCCACTAAACCAAGAGGCTTCGGCTTCTTTTTCTAGCGCACAAACGCCCCTGACCCTTCGCCAACTAGCCTTTCTTTCCTCATCCAGGACGGCAGTTTAACTGCCCATAGTGCAATCGCGCTGAGAGCGTTTATTCCGCACAACTTCTGGTTTTTCCATAAAAAAAGGCCGCCCCAGCAGGGACGGCCTTTAATATGTTCGCTGGCTAACTAAATTAGCCAGGACACTGTATCAAAGATTAAGCGATAACCTTAGCTACAACACCAGCACCAACAGTACGACCACCTTCGCGAATCGCGAAACGCAGGCCTTCATCCATGGCGATAGGGTTGATCAACTCAACGGTCATCTGGATGTTATCACCAGGCATAACCATTTCAACGCCTTCAGGCAGCTCACAAGCACCGGTTACGTCAGTAGTACGGAAATAGAACTGAGGACGGTAGCCTTTGAAGAAAGGAGTGTGACGTCCGCCTTCATCTTTGCCCAGCACATAAACTTCAGCTTCGAACGTGGTGTGAGGAGTGATAGAACCTGGAGCAGCCAGAACCTGACCACGCTCAACGTCTTCACGCTTAGTACCACGCAGAAGAACACCACAGTTCTCACCGGCACGACCTT
>JBALWH010000021.1:0-69303 GCA_036960175.1 Motiliproteus sp.
ATTAATTTCACTGGCCTATATTTAGACCTAAAAAAGGCGCCTACAGGCGCCTTTTCCAACCAAACAGCTTAACTATTAGCCATACGACCCGTCATCAAACTAGATTACAAAAAGATGATGTTTCTTCTTACCCAGCTTCGCTAAGTAATAGCGATCACAGACGGCATTCTCAGCAGCAAAGACTTTGGCAGCATTCATATTGTCATCCAAACCAATAGACGCCCCATTGACCACAACAGCATTACGTTGCAATGCATCTTTAACCTGCTTTCCGGCCACACCCATCTCAGATGACAGCAAAGACGTTAATGGCGATTCAGTCAAATCCACCCCCGACAAACTTGAACTAGGCAGACCATCCAAAGACAACTGTTGATAATCCCCTTCGCTTAGGCCAGAGGTGTCACCACTGAACAATGCCTGAGTAATTCGCTCGGCAGCCTGCAATCCACCTTCACCATGCACCAATCGAGTTACTTCTCTAGCAAGAATAGATTGGGCTTGCGGGCGCCCTTGCGCTTCGAGATCCACACGCTCAATTTCTGCAATCTCATCGACCGAAAGGAAAGTAAAGTATCTAAGGAAGTTATGGACGTCCGCATCCGCACTATTAATCCAGAATTGATAAAAGGCATAGGGAGAAGTTCTAGCCGGATCAAGCCAGATGGTTCCAGCTTCTGTTTTACCGAACTTAGTCCCATCTGCCTTGGTAATAAGCGGCAAGGTCAATCCAAACACATGCTGGCGATTCATCCGCCGCGTTAACTCGATCCCGCCGGTAATATTACCCCACTGATCCGAGCCGCCAATCTGCAACGAACAATCATGCTGCTTATTCAACACCTGGAAATCATAAGACTGCAGAATCATATACGTAAATTCGGTGTAGGAAATCCCTTCACCTTCACGATCAAGCCGCTGCTTTACCGACTCTTTATGAATCATCTGATTAACAGCAAAATGCTTACCCACATCTCGTAAGAACGTCAGCACATCCAGGCTTTGAGTCCAATCCAGATTATTCACCACTTGGGCTGAATTCTCTCCGGAATCGAAATCAACAAAAGCACTGACCTGTTTCTTTATTTTGTCGACCCAGCCATTAACGATATCCGGAGTATTTAACTTGCGCTCTTCGGCTTTAAAACTGGGGTCTCCTATCAGACCCGTCGCCCCCCCAACCAAAACCAACGGCCTATGACCAGCCATCTGAAAACGCTTCAACGCCAACAATGGCACCAAACTACCAATATGCAGGCTATCCGCCGTAGGATCGAACCCGCAATAAAGCGTCCGCGAACCTTCTGATAAGTGCTCATTAAGCTCATCGTCCCCGGTCATCTGAGCCACTAGGCCACGCGAGTGAAGATCCTTTAGTAATGCATTTTCGACGGTCATTTAGCTTTTACCTGACAACTGGACTACTGGACTTTAACTTAAATTTTGAAGCTGAGAGGAACCAAACATAGCAACCCGCCTCAAAGAACGGCGTATTTTAACGATACAGCGGCCTTTAAACAATTAACTACCACAAATACGGCGTGGATCAATGGATGATTTCTCATACTTTCCTTATAATGGCCGAAACTAGAAATAACCGTGTGCTAGGGGCGTTCCTTTGAATTTTTCAACTTCTACAAAGCAGTTCCCCAAAACCCATCTAGTTGCTATCTGCGGTTGTGCACTAATTCTAGCAACCGCCTTAGTTCTGGTTCCCAGCAAGGACGTTGCTGCGGAACGCTCCATTCAACGTACAACCGTTGCTCTTAAATCCCCCCAGCAAACGCCAACAGCTGATATCACACAGCAACAGCCCACAATCGTGACAACGATCATCAGTAAAGATAACTCTCCCCCCCAAACTCTAACCGCTGGCGCAGTGGTCGCCAAACAACCAGCAGCACAACCCATCGCAATCAAACCACCTGCTCCTGTAGAAAACTGGCTGCGGATAAAAGTACGCTCTGGGGATAATCTTACGACGTTATTTAAGAAGGCGGGCTTGGGTGCCAACGAAATGTACCCACTACTGAACGCTTTAAAGCCGAGAAAGCCTCTGAACAGGCTGATGCCCGGTGAACATTTGGAGTTTCTGATTATTGATGGTTCACTGACAAAGATACGCCATGAAGAGTCAGCGTTACTGAGCACATTAATCACCAAAACCGAGTCCGGTTACGGCGTAGAAAAACTTCAACGCACCCCCGATGTAAGACATGCGTATAAACAAGGCACCATAGAACAATCACTCTTTCTTGCCGGTCAAAACGCAGAGTTAAGCCAAACCAAAATCATGGAACTGGCTGGCATATTCGGCTGGGACGTCGATTTCGCCTTGGACATCCGCAAAGGCGACAGCTTCCGGCTTATCTATGAAGAACTGCTACTGGACGGAGAGATTATCAAAAACGGTAACATTGTCGCAGCGGAATTCACCAACCAAGACAAGAGCTTTCAAGCCATTCGTTATACGGACAGCAAAGGCGATAGTAATTATTTCACCCCTGATGGAAAAAGCATGCGCAAAGCCTTTTTGCGCACCCCTGTGGATTTTGCCCGCATCAGCTCGCGCTTCAACCCAAACCGAAAACACCCGATTTTTAAAACCAAACGCCCCCATCGCGGCGTTGATTATGCCGCTCCAACCGGCACCCCTATTAAAAGCTCCGGCGACGGAAAGGTCATCTTCGCGGGCAGGAAAGGCGGATACGGCAAGGCCGTCATCGTCCAGCATGGCCAAAGCTACACCACCCTTTATGCTCATATGAATCGCATTAAACCTGGCATGAAGCGTGGCAAGCGAGTAAAACAAGGTCAGACTATCGGTTATGTTGGCAGCACCGGATATGCAACAGGGCCCCACCTGCACTATGAATTCAGGGTCAACGGCGTACACCGCAACCCACTGACAGTGCCCTTACCTCATGCAGCCCCATTGCCGAAGAAAGAGCGCGCCAATTTCGCACTTCTAGCCCAGGAAATGGTAGCGCAACTAGAAACTCTATCTCAGACTCAGCTCGCATTAAAATGAACCAAGAGCTTTATATCGGCTTAATGTCAGGCACCAGCCTCGACGGTATAGATGTAGCGCTAGTCGACTTTTCAGAACAGCTCCCAAAATTAGTCGCCTCTAATTTAGAAGAAATCCCTCCCGATCTAAAAGCTGAGTTACTGGCTTTAACCCAACCCGGGGCGGACGAGATTGATCGCATGGGGATTGCCGATGTTCGCTTCGCCGACCTGCAAGCTCACGCCATCAACAAACTATTGGCTCAAATTTCTATCGACCCGACAACCGTTCGGGCAATCGGCAGCCACGGCCAAACCATCCGCCACCGTCCTGATTTTGATTACCCCTTTACTCTGCAGATAGGAGACCCCAATCGTATCGCGGAGCAAACCGGAATAACCGTAGTAGCCGATATTCGGCGTCGAGATATGGCTGCTGGCGGAGAAGGAGCCCCTCTAGTTCCAGCGTTTCATGCACGCTTTCTGAAAAGCTCATCACAACACCGAATGGTTATTAATATTGGTGGCATTGCCAATGTCACTGTCCTGGACAAAAACGATGCGTGCGAAGTCATCGGCTATGATACGGGGCCTGGTAATGTATTGATGGATAGCTGGATCAATCGCCATCAACAGCTTAGCCATGACGCAAACGGAGACTGGGCGGCCAGCGGCTGCATCTACCAGCCACTGCTGAAGCAACTACTAACGACGCCCTATCTGCAGCAATTACCGCCAAAAAGCACCGGTAGGGAGTTATTTCATATTGACTGGCTAGACCAACAACTGAGCGACAGCGCGCGAGCCCTGCCCGCCGAGGACATCCAGGCTACTCTTCTGGAGTTCACTGCCCGCAGCATCTGCGAATCCGTTTTAAGCCATAACTACCCAACTCTAGAAATATACCTCTGCGGCGGCGGCGCCAGAAACATAGCGCTGAGCCAACGGCTACAGCAGCTGCTAGCCCCTCATCAAGTAATGACAACCGACGCCCTGGGCATCAGCTGCGAATGGCTGGAAGCCTCTGCCTTTGCCTGGCTGGCCAGAGCCTGTCTGCAAGGAGAAACGGGGAACCTTCCCAGCGTTACCGGCGCTCGTGGCCCTCGCGTGCTCGGCGCCATCTACCAGGCTTAGACTGCTAGCCGTTAAGCCCACCTCCCCTAGAAAAACGAAAACAATCGATCTGCGTTAACCGGGTAGTCGTCAAAAGCCACCCTATCCCCGGGGGACAATCAGCACGATTCCGACATAAAAAAACCGCGACTGTATAGCCGCGGTTTTTGAAAAATCACCTGCACAAGCAATTAGATCGAGAAGGACGATCCACAACCACAAGTGGTTTTAGCATTAGGGTTTTTGATAACAAATTGAGAACCCTGCAGGCCCTCTTTGTAATCTACCTGTGCACCAGCTAGGTATTGATAACTCATAGGATCAACCACCAGAGTTACACCCTGATTAACCACCGCAGTATCATCTTCGTTATCGCTTTCATCAAACGTAAAACCGTAGGAGAATCCGGAGCACCCACCACCAGTCACAAATACCCGTAATTTGAGGTTATCGTTCTCTTCCTCTACTATCAGGCTCTTCACCTTGGCAGCCGCAGAATCGGTAAAAACCAATGCCGTCGGGGTAAACTCTTCAACAGCGCTCATGGCACCTCCAAAAAAACACTTACAAAATTAGCCGTCGCTAGACCGCATTATGCTATTAACCAAGCAAAACAGTCAAGTATTAAGTATGCGTCTCTAGATTTGAATCACGGCATCAGACCAACAATACGCAGACCCGAAGTTTCATCCAGATCAAACATAATATTCATATTTTGCACGGCTTGCCCAGCAGCACCTTTGACAAGATTATCGATCACCGACAAAACCACCACAGTATCTTCGCCTTGAGGACGATGAACAGCAATACGGCATGTATTAGCACCTTTCACCGAGCGAGTCTCTGGCAAACTACCGGCTGGCATCACATCCACGAAGGGCTCATTTACATAACGCTCTTCAAACAGCGCCTGCAGGTCCACATTGGTATTTTTTAGCACACTATAGAGCGTGGAATGAATACCACGGATCATCGGCACTAAATGAGGCACAAAGGTCAAACCAACCTCTGTTCCCACTACTTGCGCCAAACCTTGCTTAATTTCCGGCAGATGACGATGACCTTGAACCCCGTATGCCTTAAAGCTTTCGCTAGTTTCACAAAGCAAGGTTCCGATAGAAGCGCCACGACCAGCACCACTGACTCCAGACTTGCAGTCAGCAATCAGCCCTTTAGTTTCAATCAACCCTTGCTCCAGCAGTGGCAGATAGCCTAACTGGGTTGCAGTGGGGTAGCAGCCAGGATTGGCAACCAAACGGGCAGTTCGAATCTGCTCCCGATTAACTTCCGGTAGACCATAAACGGCTTCAGCAGCAGCATTCGGTGCTGTGTGTTCCATATTGTACCAACGGGACCACACTTCCAGATCCTTGATTCGAAAATCCGCACCAAGGTCGATCACCCGAGTGCCACTGTCTATCAGCTTAGGTGCCATATCCATAGCTACACCATGAGGTGTAGCAAAGAAAACCACATCGCAGCTGGACAGCTGATCCAAATCCGGGACGCTGAATTGCAGATCAACATAGCCACGCAGATTAGGATACATTTCGTCAACACGCATGCCTTCTTCTGAACGAGAAGTAATGACCGCCAATTCAACCTGTGGGTGTAACGCTAACAACCTGAGCAGTTCCACACCGGTGTAACCGGTGCCGCCGACAATACCTACCTTGATCACGATAACCTCTGATAACAATGCACTATGTATGCGTACATCCCATAGCTGTGAAAAGTGCTTATAATAAGGCCCCTTAAGCAAAAGCGAAAGGAACCTGCACCAATTGACGTTTCTATTGTACTCTGTGTAGCAAAATAACAAACAATAGGTCCTAACGGTTAGCTTAAATTTATGTGGATGGATTCCTTATCTCTTAGTCATTTTCGTAATCGTCTAGCCCATGTGGAAGCACTGCCGCAGCTGGTAGTTCTCGGATTGGTGTGCGGATTATTTACGGGACTGATCATCGTCGCCTTTCGCTTCGCTATTTCCTGGCCGCTGGAACAGGGATTACCAGGTAGCGATGCCGAAAATTTTGAAGGTTTGTCAGACCTCTGGCGCTTTTCCCTGCCTATCGTCGGTAGCCTAATCATTGCGATCATACTTAGTCTGGTCAGTTATGAACGCGCCCGGGTGGGAATCCCTCATGTACTCGAGCGCCTGGGTTACCACCAGGGCCAGCTACCGCTGGCCAACGCGTTGGTGCAATTCGTGGTCGGGGCTATCACTATTATTTCCGGCCACTCCGCTGGCCGAGAAGGTCCGGCGGTGCACCTTGGAGCCGCAGGCGGAAGCCTGCTCGGACAATGGCTACGCCTGCCAAATAACAGCATCCGCATGCTAGTTGGCTGTGGCACAGCAGCAGCAATTTCTGCCTCTTTCAACACGCCTATGGCCGGAGTTATCTTTGCCATGGAAGTGGTGATGATGGAATACTCGGTCATTGGCTTTATCCCTGTCACTATCGCATCGGTTACCGCCGCACTCTTAATGCAACTGATGCTTGGCGATGAAACGGCTTTCCACGTGCCTACGCTGGAACTGCTTACCCTGACCGAAATTCCCTATGTGATTTTTCTGGGCATCATTCTGGGACTGCTATCTCTGCTGTTTAACAAAACCGTCTTAATCGCCGTTAAACACATTCGTATCCCTCTGTTTGCCCGACTACTGCTGGCAGGCCTCCTTACCGGCACTATAGCCCTGATCTACCCCCAAATAATGGGCCTCGGCTATGACTCGGTGACCGATATACTGCAAGGTAACTATGCCCTGCAATTATTGCTTGGGCTTACCGTTGCGAAGCTACTGGTGACGGCCATGGCCGTTGGCCTCGGCATGCCTATGGGGCTCATTGGCCCCTGCCTATTTATTGGCGCCGGGGCAGGTGCCAGCCTCGGCATCATTGGTGCGATGCTCGCTGATATCCCGGTATCCGATATCGGTTTTTATGCCATGCTCGGCATGGGCGCGATGATGGCTGCGGTACTGCAGGCGCCACTAGCGGCGCTGATGGCAGTGTTGGAGTTAACTCACAATCCCAATGTTATATTCCCGGCCATGGTGGCGATTGTCACCGCCAGCCTCACCTGCCGACACTTTTTCCCCGACGGCTCAGTATTTCAGGCGGTATTGGTGGCAAGAGGACTGGATTGGCGCCGCACCCCCATGGATCAGATTTTGGAACGCGCCAGTGTCACTAGTGAAATGCACAAAAACTACAGCTTACAGTCCCGAGTGATCAGTGCCGACGAAGCGCATTCCGCCTTAAGCCACAACCACGAGTGGATACTGATCAGCCATCGAGGGGTGCTAGACAAACTACTCTCTGCCGCTGACCTTCAACTTTATCTGGACCATTATCAGCCAGAACCAGATAACGACAAAATTGACCTGCTAGCCATTCCCGGGCTACGTAAAGATCTATACGCCATTCACCAAAACGCCACCCTCAAAGAGGCGCTGCGAGAACTTGATAACCAGAACATTGATATCCTCTACGTACAGGATGATAGAAAAGCCTTGATGGGGATTATTCAGCGTGATGATATAGTCCGCTTCTTTACCGAACGACACGAACTGTAGAAAAATGAACAACAAGCCTAAACCGACACTATCCGGACTCTACGCCATTACCGATGCGGGATTAATGCCCGGATCGTTACTGGAACAAAAGGTAACAGCCGCTCTCTCAGGCGGCGCCCAGGTTATCCAGTATCGCGATAAATCCGACAACCAGTCACAGCGACTACAACAGGCAAAAGCACTGGTAGCATTGTGTAACCAATTTCAGCGACCATTGTTAATCAACGATGATATAGCCTTAGCCAAACAAGCGAATGCCCATGGCGTTCATCTTGGCCAGAAAGATGGCAGCATTGCCGAAGCCAGGAAGCAACTAGGCGAACAGGCGATCATCGGTGTGACTTGTCACGATTCCCTGCAGCTTGCACTGGATGCCCAGAAGCAAGGGGCAGACTACGCCGCCTTCGGTGCATTTTTCGCCTCCAGCACTAAACCCGACGCTAAAGCCGCACCGATCCAATTGCTTCATGATGCCCATCAACTATTGCGGATTCCCATTGTAGCCATTGGCGGTATTACTGTGGATAATGCCCTTCAAGTTATAGAACCCGGTGCATCCATGGTCGCCGTCATCCATAGTCTATTTGCCTGTGATGATATTGAAACTAGAGCACTGCAGTTCAGCAGGCTGTTTGCTCCTGCAGACAACCCATAGAGCAATGTCAGCAATAATCCATAGTATTCAACGCCGCCAATTAGTGACAAATCCTGATGGACTGGTGGAACGGAAAGAGAGCGCCAAATGAACAGATCTGAAACACTATTTAATGAAGCCCAAAAAGTTATCCCCGGCGGTGTTAATTCACCGGTCCGCGCCTTCAAAGCCGTGGGTGGTACACCGGTATTCGTGGATCGTGCAAAGGGTGCCTATTTCTACGACGCTGACGACAAACGTTATGTCGATTACGTGCTGTCCTGGGGACCAATGTTATTGGGCCACGCTCACCCCAGCATCACCGCAGCGGTCATTGAAAAGATGCAGAAGGGCTTGAGTTTCGGTGCCCCCACCGAAATCGAGACCCAACTGGCAGAAACCATCTGCAACACGCTGCCCCACGTGGACATGATCCGTATGGTCAGCTCGGGCACCGAAGCCACCATGAGCGCCATTCGCCTGGCCCGTGGATACACTAAGCGAGATAAGATTGTTAAGTTTGAAGGCTGTTATCATGGCCATTCCGACTCACTGCTGATCAAAGCCGGTTCTGGCGCACTGACACTGGGCGTACCTAGCTCTCCCGGTGTACCTGCCAGCCTGGCAGAACACACCATTACTCTGACCTATAACGATATCGAGGGGGTCAAGAAAGCCTTTGCCGAGATCGGTGATCAGGTCGCCTGCATCATCGTTGAGCCCGTTGCTGGCAACATGAACTGTATCCCGCCGATCCCTGGATTCCTTGAAACCTTACGTGAAGTCTGTGACCAATCCGGAGCCCTGCTGATCATGGATGAAGTCATGAGCGGATTCCGGCTGGGTTTGCAAGGCGCTCAAGGTTATTACGGCGTCAGTGGCGATATCACCACTTTGGGTAAAGTTATCGGTGGCGGCATGCCTGTCGGTGCCTTTGGTGGACGCCGCGAGGTGATGGAACAGATCGCTCCACTCGGCCCGGTTTATCAGGCCGGAACCTTATCGGGGAACCCTGTCGCCATGGCCGCCGGTCTGGCGATGCTGGCTGAAATAAGCAAGCCCGGCTTCTACGAAGCACTGTTCGCTAAAACCACACAACTGGTTGAAGGCTTACAGCAGATTGCCGATAAAGCAGGCATTCCTTTCACCACCAATCATGTTGGAACCATGTTCGGCGGCTTCTTTACCGATGAGAAGAAGGTCACCAGCTATAGCCAGGTAATGGCCTGTGATAATGAACGCTTCAGTAAGTTCTTCCACGGTATGCTTGATGCAGGTGTCTACCTGGCACCAGCCAGCTATGAAGCGGGGTTTATGTCTGCCGCCCATACTGACAGCGATATCCAGTTCACCCTGGACGCTGCAGAAAAGGTGTTTGCAACGCTGTAACGCAACAGCAGACATACAAAAAAGGCGGCCTCTCAGCCGCCTTTTTTATGCGCTAAATTTCTATACTTCCAGATTTGGGATCGGGCTATCCATCACCGCAGCAATGCTGGTGAGCATTTCCCGCTCGATGAGTGTGATCTTGCCATCCTGCTTAACGCAATTCTCAAAGCCCTTGATCAATTTAGGCTTAAGAGTGGGATAGCAACATCCCAGTTTGGTCACCGCTTTTTTAAAGACCTCAAGGTCACAGGCGGATTCCGGCAACAGCGTCAGATTGTAAAGACCGGCACTGCCGATGCCGCGATTAAACGCTTTTTCTGCATCCTTAGGTTCATGGTGACCACGATGAACCAGCATCGACAACACCAACCGATACTCCTCACTGATCTGCTGAGCCACCTTAAACTTAGGCCTGCTGGCTTTTACCCGCCCGAATTCGGGATCCAGATAATGACGCAGCAGTTGATACAGACACCATTCATAGAGATCGATATTGTCGTCAGCTCGCATCAGCAACAGTAACCGATGTTTAAACAGCTGATATTGCTCCCGAGACATGCACTTCAAAGCAGGCAGGGTTAATTCCAGCAACGGGAAATGCATCTCTCGGGATAAGGTCTGCAGCTCCTCTTTCAGCTCAGCAATCAATTCAATCAGCCCCGGCGTGGCTTGCTGCTGCAGATAAGCGCTTTGCTTATCTCTCACCTTGGCAGCGTCACTCTGCAGCAATCCAAATATCAGCGCCATAGCCCCCAAGGGTTCTCTGGCCTGTTGCTGCAATCTATCAGGAATCTGTTTCAGCCCCTGGTGCACGGCATTGACGTCGCTGGTCAGCATTAGTTCGGCTGGGTCCAATTTTTCACCGGCAATCGCTGCACCTAAAACCGCTGCATTGATTAGCTTCTGCTGACGCTCCCGACGTTCTGCTTCGGCGGCATCCTCGCGGGACTTTTGTTTCTTCAATTCACTGGGTTTGGCATAGATATAACTGCCATCCCAATCTGGCTCGATGCGGGCGATTCTTTCTAATAGCGGCGGATGGGTGGAGAAGAGTCCGGTTAGACTCTTTAAGGAGCGCCCAAAGAATAGATGACTGACCTCTCCAGTATTAGGGCTAGTCAGTTCTGCCCCATAGCTATGCCCACCGATAATTTTCAATGCATCGGATATCCCCTGAGGATTACGCGTAAATTGCACTGCCGAGGCATCGGCCAGATACTCTCGCTGACGACTGACAGAGGAACGAATCAAGTTGCCAAAAAAGGTCCCCAGCCACCCCACCACCACCAGTGCAAAGCCCAACATAAACAGCTGAGCACCGCCGCCGCGTTTCGAACTGGAGCCGGATCTAGGGCGAAAGCGCAATAACAGCTCTCCGACAGAACCAATAAAAACAATGCCATGGAGAATTGCGATTAAGCGTAAATTAAGACGCATATCGCCATTAAGAATATGACTAAATTCGTGGGCGATAACCCCCTGCAACTGTTCTCTATTGAGTTTCTGAATACAGCCCAGAGTGACACCAACCACCGCATCCGCAGGAGTATTACCGGCGGCAAAAGCATTGATACCGTATTCAGCCTCCATCAAATACACGGAAGGAACAGGCATGCCTGAGGCGATCGCCATCTCTTCCACTACGTTCAGCACCCGTTTTTTATCGACGTCATCGGTATTAGGATGAATACGGCTGCCACCCAACGATTCGGCAATGCGCTTACCGCCTTCCGCCAATTGCAACCATTTGTAGATAATGGCGCAAAACACCACCCCCGCCACCGCCATTCCGATCAGAAAAAAGCGCTCCCAATCCATCTGTGACAACAGCACTCCAGTGTCCTGATAGACCAGCGCAGCAACGCCGCCGCGAAGACCACCGTCGGCACTGCCATCGAAACTCCAGAGGGTCAGCAGCACCAACAGATTAGTCACCGTTATCAGCAGCAGTACGGCAATAACAAAAAGCAGCACCAGCACGCCGGTATTACGGCGCGCCTTATCCTGTTGCGAGAAGAAGTCCATTTGTCAGAACTCAGAAAGAAACTTTGGGGGCTGCCTGAATTTCGACTCTGTCCTCAAATTCCAGCAGCGAAGCATCGCTGGGATGACCAAAGTTAGCGGCAAAAAATACCGGCGGGAAGGTTTGTCTAAACGTGTTATAGGCGGTCACGGCATCATTAAAAGCCTGACGGGCAAAGGCAACACGATTTTCAGTGGTGGTCAATTCTTCACTGAGCTGCATCATATTCTCATTAGCCTTTAAGTCCGGATAATCTTCCATCACCACACTTAAGCGACCTAAAGCCCCCTGCAGCACTCCTTCTGCGCCTGCCAGGTTACCCATAGCCGAAGCACTGGCCGGATTCGCAGCAGCGCCTTTTAACATGGCTGATGCTTCATTACGAGCACTGATTACCGCCTCCAGAGTTTCCCGCTCATGCTTCATATAGCCCTTGGCGGTTTCCACCAAGTTGGGAATGAGGTCATAACGACGCTTTAACTGCACTTCGATCTGGCTGAAAGCATTCTGATAACGATTTTTAAAGGTCACCAGATTGTTATAGATGCTAACAATATAAAAAATAATAGCGGCCACAATCACCAGAAAAACAATAGTCCCGATTTCCATGATCATTCCTTGTATGCGTAGGTTTATAGTCGTTTCAGCAACTGTATAACATAGACTAGCTGCCCGAAGTAGCCAACAGCCTCCATAAACGCCGTCCAAAACCTAGATTAATGATTGCCGTCAATTTTCAGCTCGATCATCACCACCTTGGAAATACATACCCGCTCAATACCAACCAACTATCGAGTGCGGACAGTATCAACTATGAAGTTGCCGCCATCATATAGCGCGGCAGATAAAACCCTATGTTCGCTTAACCAGCAGCACAAACTCTTTTCAATAACGCACAAAACAAAAAGGCACCCGGTGATAAACCGGCCGCCTTTTAAAATCCGAACTCAATAAACGATCCGACCATACAAGCCCGATTATTTATAAACCCCTACGACCTTCATCCAGGCAGGTAACCGGGCAAATTACTTTCAATCGCATCCAGGAAGCCGCACATATCGACGAGTTTTTCGTTGGCGGGATCTGTAGTCTTGCCTTTCAGGTCACCGGTAATAATGCCTTGGTCCACCGTCTCGATCAGTGCTTCTTTGAGCTGATCGGAATACTCAATCAGCGGCCGATTGTCCTCACCTTTACCCAATACCTCCAACGCGTCGGCAACGGCCCAAAGTAGAGCTGCCGAGTTAAAATGCGCTTCTCTGCCATCGGTTTCCTGATAGCGCACATAGAGATCATGAGCAGTACCGTGGGGCGCTTCAAACAACATAGTTCCGTCTTTACTCTCGATAATAGAACTAGCAGTGGCGAGACTGCCGCCAAGAGCTGCGGAGATATCGGAGAATATATCACCATCGAGATTCTGCGCCGGATACAGGGCACGACGGGGCGGATCGGAGATCATTTTCTTCAGCTGACTGGAAGGACGCATGATCATAAAAGACGGTGGTGAGGTGTTATCCTCAGCCAGCTTTTTCCTAGCTTCAACAATAACGGTACTGAAGACATCATCGTATTCCATGTATTCCCGTTTGAGACCGAAGTACACTTCTTTGTCATTACGGGATGCATCGCGAAATACCTGAGTTACCCAGTCTTTGATCGCCTCTTTGTCGTTAGACATGAGCAATAAAGGATCGCCCGCTTTCACTTCCCGGGCGTGCTTTTCGTCACCATCGACGATCACCTTAATGATGCCGTCTTCCGGTACCGGCATATTGAAGCTGCCGTACTGGTCACCACCACCGGCACTCATGCGAGAGATAGAAACATTGGAGTCGCGACTGGGAATACCGTATTTCTTAATGGTTCTAACCAGTTTGAATAACTTACGCCCGGAGGTGTTGTCCGGCACGCCCCAAAGCGCACGCTCGGGAGGGTTGGAAATAATACGTGCAGCCTGAGCATCGATTAGCTCGTAATGATAGTTCAGCCCCTGGGCCTCAAATTTTTGCTCATATTCGCTGTGATAGACCTCTTCGATCGCCTCTTTCATCACCCCGTCATAGCCGGGAATGACGGTATCTTTCAGTCCCAGATAGGCATCGCGATTTTCCCGTAGGGCGCGCTGAAAAAACTTATGAGCCCAGTCGCGCACATCATCAATGTCGTTGGTAGCCAGCAGCCAGGGATCACCCTTCTTGATTTTACGACGGTGTAATTCGACAGGGTCGCCGCTTTTTCCGACAAACATCAGCTTGACGATACCGGTCGCCTTGGAGAGTTCGTTATAACTGTGTTTGTTGCCACCACGTTCCATGGTATCGACGTCGATATCACGGCCGATCCATTGCGGAGGAGGGTTCTGAAGATTGCGAAAGTGGATATCTTCGCGGGTAATATTGCCGCCGATGCCTTTGCGGATGGCTCCGTTCGGTGACTTGGTCGCCAGCTTATCCAGATCTTGTTCTTTTATATGCGGATATTTTTCCAGCAGCTCATCCAGCTGGGCACGGTTAACCGTGATACCCGCGTTTTTAATACCCACACCATGAGTCTTCAGTGCGGATATAGAATCATGCACAGCCTGACCGTTAGTGACAAAGCGGTTCTCAGCAGACAGATCGATTTCGATCAGATCAATATCTAGTCGTTTGGTGACAAACTGTTCCAGAATCCTATCAAATGCTATCTGCGCCATTTCATCGCCATGGAGAATTACCATTGGCTTGTTGACGCTAATCTTATCGCTCATTAACCTGACCCCTAGTTCCTTTGCGGTTCCTGCGCCTCACTGAGTACAGACCAATCGACGCAGTTATCAAAACAGATAACTAAATCTACTGCTGAAAGTGTCAACAGAGACTGGCATGAGAACAGGCAAATTTTTATAAATTATTGTAATAATTCTGAACCAAATTAATGCTGCTGCCTATGCGACTATAGTGACTAACCGGCGCCGGATTTAAATCGCCGCCTTCCGGTCCTAGCAACCTTCATGGTACCTCCCTAAATCCTTAGATCCCTTTAAAAACTGGGTCTTTTCAGCAGCATGGGATAGTATTCCAGCGTACCCATTCAAATTTCAGTCAAACACCGATGGATATTGGAATAGCTATGCAACAAATGATCTCCGTCCCTTCTCAGGAAGATATCGAACAGCTGAGTAAACAGCTGAAGTTTATTGAGATGCGGATTGGGCTGATTGTTCAAGATGCGGCCTTTGACGGCTCTCTTAACGATCTCGACCTACTGCAGCAAGCGCTGGATTCAGGTCAGATCTCGGCCGAAGATACGGTTGACCTGCAATCGTTGGG
Source organism: Motiliproteus sp. (assembly GCA_036960175.1). Classification (GTDB taxonomy): domain Bacteria; phylum Pseudomonadota; class Gammaproteobacteria; order Pseudomonadales; family Balneatricaceae; genus Motiliproteus. The sequence continues at coordinate 15,069 of JBALWH010000021.1, forward strand.
CGTCCCCTTTGGGCAGCTGTTTATCAACAACAACCCCGGCTTCGACTGGTGGATGGTGGACGATGAAATCGGTCGCGCAGCCTGCCTTCGCTATCGTGAAACCGATTTGCTGCTATATCCGCTGACATTAATTTCGAAACGGATTGAGGAGGGTGAAGCCGTCAATATACGCCAGCTGTTTATGAACCTGGGGCTGCAGCTGCAAGATGTTACCAGAGAGCTGGACATGCAGCCGGAGTAATATTGGCGATTAAGGGCTGCTGCTGTTAAACACCTCTGCCCCAGAATCGTTAGCAACCACCTTGGGCTAAGGCCCCGCCCCGCAGCCCCCTTGCTGACCGCCGATGCCGACCACTACATTATCAATACTTAAGTCAACGCGAAGATTAAATTGCTTCAACTTCGGTGTATCGAACGCGACCCCAATCTGCGGCCACCGCGCCTCAATTTCACTGATAGAGCCACTCTCATGCCAGTGCGCAATCATTGCTGCGGCGCACGTCCCCATCCCCTCTAAAGACGGGTATACCGACATGGTTGCCCCCCATTGTTCATCCACATCCTTCTTACCCAAACCAATCAATGGCTTAGTGGCGGTTTTATAGACCATCTGAGCAAAAGGCGCCTGCACTCCCATCTGGTCATTGGGACTGATAAAAACATCAACCTGAGAATCCAACTCGAGGATATGGCGCTGTGCGAGCCGGGTCATACGCACATGCCCCCCTTCACTTTTAATATAAGGAACCGAGCGATAAATCACTTTCAGGCTGTCAAATTCCGGCTTTTCTAGTGCCTGCTCCAACCAGCGTCTATAGCTTTTTGATTGCGGCATATCGGCATAGACAAGTCCAATGGTGGCCGCATCAGGCATGACTCGACGAATAAATCTTAATCGGGTTTCGACATCAACAGGGTAACTGACCCCCGTAAAATTCGAGACAGGGGGACTATTAAAACCCTCGATAATGCCGATGCCCACCGGATCAGTGACCGCCGCAAATATAAAGGGCATCTCCGCGCCCAATGCCAAATCCCTGAATGCCAATGCGGCGGCGGTGCCGTTAACAAAAATCAGGTCATAGCGCTGCGTCAGCGCCTCGTTCCAGATATGTCGGGCCGGACCACCAAAATTGCCCAAGGACAGATGCTTGATCTGCAGCCGGGAACCCAGCGTAAAGCCCCGCCGCTGTAATTCTGCGAGCATAGCTTCCCTTACAGTACGGTAGGGCTCTCCCTGAGATGAATCCACCACCATAATCTTCAGACTGTCCGTGCTTCTGGCAAAGGAGGGGGTCATCCAGAATACTGCCAGCAGCAAACAGATAATTGCGCTAAGAAAACCGAATGAACGGATATTAGTATTGGAAGAATGCATCGCGAGAACCTCGCTACAAATGACATCCCTGTGCTGATTTGATGAGTCAATTAGAACCTAATGGATAACCGATGATGGCCATGATTTATGGATCTTTTCATTGCGCGGTCCAGCCACCATCCACCGGCAAAGCGGTGCCGGTGATGGATGCCGAAGCGTCACTGCATAAGGTTAAAGCCAGCGCGCCCAGCTGCTCGACGGTGACGAACTTTTTCGTCGGCTGCGCCTTCAGCAGCACATCACGCTTTACCTCTTCTTCGCTGATCCCTCGTGCTTTAGCGGTATCAGGAATCTGCTTTTCCACCAGGGGCGTAAGCACATAGCCGGGGCAGATAGCATTGACGGTGACCCCATGCTCTGCGGCCTCCAGAGCCACCGATTTAGTTAAACCGACGATGCCATGCTTAGCCGCCACATAGGCAGATTTATAGGGTGAAGCCACCAGCCCATGGGCCGATGCCAGGTTAATAATTCGCCCCCAGCCTTGGACCTTCATACCCGCCAGCGTATGTTTAATGGTATGAAAAGCGCTGGAAAGATTAATCGCCAGGATGGCATCCCATTTTTCACTGGGGAAATCTTCCACCGATTGCACGTGCTGAATACCGGCGTTATTAACCAGTACATCAACTTGCCCAAAGGCATCCTTAGCCTGCTGCACCATTGCAGCAATCTGTTGTGGATCGCTCATATCAGCATCCGAGTAAAGCACTTTAACCCCGTACTTTTGCGCTAGCCCGCTACGAATATTTTCAATCTCCTGAGACTCACCGAAACCATTCAGCATCACATTCATGCCCCCTTTGGCAAAGGCAGTAGCAATCCCCAGACCAATACCGCTGGTAGAGCCGGTAACAATCGCATTTCGTTGTGGGGTCATAGTCAATCTCCTGGGATTTATTTTTGTGGTCAGCGGTTATCTGACTGAGCCCGAGCCTGGCTTGAAGTTTTTCAACAGCCATAGCTATATATTGCGAATTACGTGCCAGACGTACAAATCAATTTTAAATCAAACAATTAGACGAACACCCCTTTCGAAAAACGAAACATCCGTCTGAATAAACAGACACAAATTAATCCTAATCGCCCGCCTTTACTGACAGTTTCCTGGAATTATGGAAACGAATGGCCGGATTGAATCTCCGCGTCACTGGGTTAAGGTTGCAGCCTTAGCGGGGGTAAAAGCACCGGTCCTGGCAGCAGCCAGCCAATTCGGCTATTCATCAACCACCTCCTGCGCCGCCCGCAAAGCTTCTTGGGCCGCCGGTGCTCCGCAGTACACGGCGCTGTGGAGAATCACCTCGCGAATCTGTTCTTTGCTACAGCCATTACGCAACGCCCCACGAACATGACCTTTAAGCTCTCGGGGAGCTCTCAAGGCGGCCAACATGGCGATGGTCACTAAGCTGCGAGTGTCTCTAGGCAAGCCCTCTCGCTGCCAGGTGGAACCCCAGCCATGTTCATTTATATAGTCCTGCATCGGCTGACTGAATTCGTCAGCCTGGGTCATTGCCTGATCGACGAATTCATCGCCCATGACTTCACGGCGGGTTGCTAAGCCCTTGTTATAGGAATCATTCATCTGCTAACACAGCCTCCTTATAGTCATTAACCAAATCGCTTCTCTTCTAAAACCCAGAGCGCTGTATCAGAACTGCATTTCTGGAACCATATTCGGGATCACCAGCTCACCGGCAGTTTTCGCCTTGATCTCTTCAACGCTGACACCGGGGGCTCTCTCCATCAGCCAGAACGCACCGTTATGGATTTCCAGGTACGCCAGATCAGTCAGCACTTTTTTGATGCAGCCAGCACCGGTCAGCGGCAAGCTACATTTGGACAACAGTTTTGACTCGCCGTGTTTCGAGGCATGGGTCATGGTGACGATAATATTGTCAGCACCCGCCACCAAATCCATGGCCCCTCCCATCCCCTTAATCAGCTTGCCGGGGATCATCCAGGAGGCGATATTGCCCTGCACATCCACCTCAAAAGCACCCAGCACCGTCAAGTCCACATGACCACCACGAATCATGGCGAAAGACTCAGCGGAGGAGAAAATGGAAGCTCCGGTAACCGCTGTCACCGTTTGCTTTCCGGCATTGATCATATCGGCATCGACATTGTCTTCTGTGGGAAAGGGACCCATGCCCAACAAACCATTTTCTGACTGCAGCATCACTTCGATGCCTTCGGGTACGTAGTTGGCCACCAGGGTAGGAATACCAATACCCAGATTGACGTAGTAACCATCTTTCAATTCACGGGCGATGCGCATTGCAATCTGTTCGCGGGAAAGTGCCATGATGTATCCTCTATAGTTACCGCCATCGGGCGGGCAACAGAATGCCGACCGAGGCCGTCTGCAGACAGTTTCAGGTCTGCAAATTATCGGGTAAGACGCGATTATTTCAGGGGTGGCTAGGGCAGATGCCCCTTAGCTCTGACGCACCGTTCGCTGCTCGATACGTTTCTCGAAAGTGCCTTGAATCACACGATCAACGTAGATACCTGGGGTATGGATCTGGGTCGGATCCAGTTCTCCTGGTTCGACGATTTCTTCCACCTCAACCACCGTGATCTTGCCAGCCGTTGCCGCCATGGGGTTAAAGTTCTGAGCGGTATCACGGTAAACGACATTGCCGTAGCGATCGGCCTTCCAGCCTTTAACGATGGCAAAATCACCGATAATGGCAGACTCTAGGATGTAGTTGCGGCCGTTGAATTCGCGCACCTCTTTGCCGTCCGCGACGGGAGTGCCATAGCCGGTGGCGGTATAGAAAGCCGGAATACCAGCACCGCCTGCACGCATTTTTTCTGCCAGCGTACCCTGAGGCGTCAACTCCACCTCCAGCTCTCCGGCCAGTAGTTGCTGCTCAAATAATGCATTCTCACCCACGTAGGAAGACACCATTTTGCGGATCTGCTTATCTTCCAACAGTATGCCAAGGCCAAAACCGTCAACCCCGCAGTTATTGGAGACAATAGTCAGGCCGTTAGTCCCCATCTCACGGATCTGCTTGATCAGGTTTTCAGGGATACCGCAGAGACCAAATCCTCCGGCGACAACTATCATGTCATTTTCCAGGCCAGCCAGCGCCTCTGCATAGCTGTGAACGACTTTATCAAATCCGGACATAGATCTACTCCCGTTTAACTAAACTGGCGGAGGAATTTCCTGGCAGTGGCCAAGCCTCCTATCAATGCCCACAGAGTCTGCTATAGTTGCTTATATTTATCCAATGCATATATTTTACGAATTGATTTGTTTTTTAAATAAAACTTGTGAGCCCCCTCATGAACATCAGCCATAAACAGTTACGCGCCTTTGTCGCCGTCGCTCGAACCAAAAGTTTTGCCGAAGCCTGTGGTCTGATACATCTATCTCAACCAGCCCTCAGCATTAGCATCAAAAACCTCGAAGAGACCTTGGGCGGCCGCCTACTGGCTCGGACCACGCGCACCCTGGCATTAACTCCCGAAGGCGAAGCCTTCTATCCGGTGGCGCAACAACTACTGGCCGATTGGGAAGGAGCGCTGGAGGATATCCATAATCGCTTTGCCCTGCGCCGTGGCAAAGTCAGCATTGCTGCCATGCCCTCTTTCGCCTGTAACCTGCTGCCCATGGCGATCAAACAGTTTCGACAACAGCATCCGGCTATCAATATTGCAGTCAACGACATCATCGCCGAAAAAGTGGTTGAAACCGTGCAAGAGGGGAGAATGGAACTGGGGGTCACCTTTGATCCGGGTGATTTAGAAGATCTGTTGTTTACGCCGTTATTTGAAGACCGTTTTGTGGCGGTATTCAGCAAAGATCATCCGTTATTGGCGAATAAAGAGATTGCTTGGACAGAACTGGCCAACTATGAATTCGTGCTACTACAACGGCCATCCAGCATACGGCAACTGATCGAAGAATCGATGCAGGCGGCAGAACTGAATATCAGCATCGCCTTTGAAGCCCACCAACTCGCCACCATCGGCCGCATGGTCGCCACCGGCCTCGGCGTTAGTATCGTACCCTCGTTATGCATCCAACAGATGGAAGAACTGGGGGCACAATGCCGCCCATTAGCCCAACCCCATATCGCCCGCAAGGTGGGTATAATCAGCCGCCGCAGATATCCATTATCGGTGGCGGCAGAAGCCCTGAAGAAGGTGCTGGTAGAGAAATTTGGCCAGCAACACGTTTGAATTACCTACTTAATCCGCTGCAACAGAGCCTTAAAGGCCTTTTGCATCTGCGGGTTGCCTGAAGACAGGTTCAAGCCCTTACGAGCCAGTTGTTCGGCGCGAGGATGATCGTTCATATCCAGCCGTAGCCGGGCCAATTGCAGATACACCAGCGGGTCACGTGGCGCAATGCGTTGCGCTCGTTCCAGCGATGATAGTGCCTGTTGATTACGACCGGCTTGATGCTGCTGTTCAGCCTGTTCCAGTAAAGCTAATAAAGCGCCGCTGGGTTCCGAAGGCGCAACGGTAGACGCTGGCGGTTGATAGGCTGGGCGAGAGGGTTCTATAACTGCTGCTGGTGCATTATTGCCAACAGCTGGTTGCCGACGATTCAAGTCCTCGACCTTAGACTCATCGCTATTCTGAATGGAGATTTTCGCCGGAATTTGACGAGTACTGGCAGGCACAGGAGCCGCTCCTTCCAGCGAACGATCTTCAATTCTGACCTGATTGGGGTCATGAGTGGCACAACCGCTCAATATTAACGGAACAAGCCAAAGGGCGACTAAAACTTTACGCATTTGAATTCGTTACCTTCTCTCTTTTTATCCGCCAAACAGACGGGTGAACCAGCTCTTTACTTTGCCAATCTTTGAGGACTCAGGGCAGCTTCTGCTTTGGTCCGGCACACTACCGGATACAAACGGCACCAGACGAGAGCCGGGGCAGGCTTCATCGGTAAGCCAACCAGTACTGCCATCAACCCAATGGTAACTGATATCGTCTGGCATTAGCGCCTGATAGGACTGGGGATTGAGCCCCAGCATCAGTTCTGACCACACCTGCAATGCGCCGCTGCTACCAGTCAAGGGCGTCGGCTGATTGTTATCAAAGCCGAGCCAACTGACGGCCATATAGTTGCCAGTAAAGCCAGCAAACCAGCTATCGCGCTGATCATTGGTGGTGCCCGTCTTGCCAGCCAGATTTAGCGAGGCTGGGAAGCGACTGTAAACCGATCGAGCCGTGCCTTCGCGCACTGTCTCTTGCAGGGCGTACTGCAGCAGGTGCATGGTGGCGGGATCAAATTGCTGTTGCAATTCAAAGGAATAACTCGATAACAACTCCCCTTCAGCAGTGAGTACTGAGCGGATTGATCGCAGCGGTGTCTCGAAGCCATTTGAAGCGATGGTCTGATAAAGCTGCATCACCTCCAGCGGACTCAGACTCAAGGCACCCAATAAGGTGGAGGGATAGGGCTGAATCTCTCGATCAACTCCCAGCTTCTGCAGCGTATCAATCACTCGATCCATACCGAGTTCAATCCCTAATCGCGCTGTTGCCAGGTTATAAGAACGAGATAACGCCTGATGCAAAGGCACTGGACCATGATTCTTTTTATCAAAATTTCTAGGCTTCCAGTAGCTGCCATCGGGATTTTTCACACTGAGTGGTTCATCATCGATACGGGACACCAGGGTATAGCTATTGCTCTGTTCCAATGCGGTCAGATACACCGCTGGTTTGACCAGAGAGCCAATGGGACGAATGGCATCCAAGGCACGATTGAAACCCTGAAAACGCGGATCTCGACCCCCTACCACCGCAACGACATCACCCGTCTGACTGTTACCCACCACCATGGCACCTTCCAGCCCCTTGAGCTTGGATCCATGGCGTTTCTGTAATTTAGTCATGACTCTAGCTAGGCTTGTTTCGGCCTTTTGTTGCACGATAGGATCAAGGTTAGTGAATACTTGCAACCCCTCTGAGGACAGATCTTCCTGGCGGTAGTCTTCACGTAGCTGTCGCTTCACCAAATCCAAATAGGCCGGAAATGCGCCCTTAACCAAACTCTTCTTGGAGACAACTCCCAGCGGGCGCGAACTAGCCTTAGCGGCAGAAGCTGCGCTGATATGCCCCTGTTGTTCCAGCAAATTGATCACTAAGTCACGGCGTTTTTTGGCACGCTCAGGATGACGACGAGGGTCATAGTAGGACGGCCCTTTGACCAATCCGGCCAACAGGCTGAGCTGATCGAGAGAAAGGCTATCCAAGGGCCGTCCGAAGTAATAATGACTGGCCAAGCCGAAACCATGAATCGCTCTGGCGCCAGCTTGCCCCAGATAGACTTCGTTGAGATAAGCTTCGAGGATCTCATCCTTGTCATAATGAAGCTCCAGCAACACGGCCATAGGCGCTTCCACCAGCTTACGGGCAAGGCTGCGTTCCTGGGTCAGAAAGAAGTTTTTAACCAGCTGCTGGGTCAGGGTGCTGCCACCCTGCACCAGCCGACCGGCGGTGATATTACGCCACATCGCACGGGCTATACCCTTAAAGGAAATACCGTGATGCTCATAGAAACTGCGATCTTCGACGCTGATCAGCGCACGAATCAAGCCTTCAGGCACCTGATCCAGCTTAACCAGGTCCCGATCTTCATTGTCAGCTGGATAGATACCACCGATCAGCACCGGTTCCAAGCGCGCCAGGGGCAAGGACGAGCCTCTCTGATCGGTCATCGCCTCCAGGCCAGCCGCACTAAAATCTAGATTCAGAGTTCGGGAGGGTTCTGCACCGTCGGCAAAACTAAAACCTCGAGTCTGTAAACGTACCCGGTTACCATTGAATTCTGCCTGTCCGGCGCCCGTTGCCTGGCGAACGAACTGGTAACCTAAGCTCTTCAGTTCAAGCTTCAGATCAGAGACAGACAAAGACTGCCCCGTATAGAGTTCCAGCGGGCGGGCGTAAACTTTAGCAGGCAAGGCCCAACGCTTGCCTTCAAATTTATCGCGGATAGAGGCATCCAGATAGATTAAGACAACAGCGGCAATAACGAAGCCCACCAGCATCAGCTTAAATAGCAGCCCCCAGCGACTGAATCCAACTGACCGGGATGGCGATTTTTTCTGACGGCGGGAACGGGCGGGAGATCTCTTTTTAACCATGGCGCGAGTATAATCACTCTATCAACGGATTGGGAGCATCCAATGAAGCAAAACTTGCTATCTGCACTACAAAACCCAGCACTCTATGATCACCCTATTGATCACTTTGAAGTCATTGAGACCCATATATCCTGGGTACTACTAACCGGTCCTTTTGCCTACAAAATACGCAAGCCCGTGGATTTCGGCTTCCTAAACTTCACCACCCTGGCCCAGCGACTCTTTGACTGCGAGGAAGAACTTCGGCTCAACCAGCGCCTTTCACCACAACTTTATACTGGCCTGACGCCTATTTACGGTACCCCGGATTTACCTTCGCTAGAACAGCTAAACAACTCTGAGCCAGCCTTTGAGTACGCCGTTAAGATGCGGCAGTTTTCACAAGGCTCACTGCTATCTGCGATGGACCAAAATCAGTCTTTAACCAGCAATCATATCAACGAACTCGCCAGTCTGATTGCCGAGTTCCACCAACAGATCCCGCCTGCGGCCAGCGACAGCCTCTACGGCAGCCCGGAAACACTCTGGTCCGTCATTGAACAGAACTTCATCCAGATTCGCCCGCGACTGAGCAACCAGAAAGATCTACAGCAACTACAAAAACTGGAGAATTGGGCTAAAGCCCAGTTTAAGCGCCTGCGCCCGCTGATCGCAGAGCGCAAAACTGCAGGACAGATAAAGGAATGCCACAGTGATCTGCATCTTGGCAACATTGCCATCTATCAACAACAGATCTGTCCGTTCGATTGCATCGAATTCAACGCCAAGTACCGTTGGGTCGATACCCTTAATGATCTGGCCTTTCTGCTAATGGATTTAGAGGTTCGCGGCAGGAATGAATTGTCCCGCCTACTGCTGGATCAGTACCTGCAGATCAACGGAGATTATCAGGGCCTGCCACTGCTGCAGTTCTTTAAAAGCTATCGAGCACTGGTGCGGGCCAAAGTAACCCTGCTTAGCGACCCCGAACTCACTGAGGACACAATAAAAACCTATCACCGCTATGCAGATCTTGCCGAACATTACAGCCTCTCAAACACCCCCAGCCTGACGCTAATGCATGGTATTTCAGGCAGTGGGAAAAGCTGGTTATCAACCCATCTTTTAGAACAACTGCCCCTCATTCGCTTGCGCTCCGATGTCATTCGTAAACAGCAATTTCAGGCGGCTGAAGATATCTATCAAGCTGAAATAACCCAACAGACCTATCACTACTTAAGGGATCTAAGCCAGCAACTGCTGGCAGCCGGATTATCTGTAATCGTCGATGCCACCTTTCTGAAACGAGACCAGCGCCAGCCCTTTATCGATCTATCGCTACGGCAACAGGTTCCACTAACCATTCTGAACTGCCGGGTCAGCGATGCGATGGCAAAACAGCGTATTAGTCAAAGAAATGCCGAAAATACCGATTTTTCAGACGCTACTCTAGAGGTTATGGAGCAACAGCTAAGTTCGGCTGAGGCCTTAAGCGAGGTGGAACAGACATACAGCATAGAGATGGATAGCGAGCGTCCGAGATTGGAAAAAATCATTGCACTGCTGAAATGATAACAAAGAGCTAAAGGTAGCGCCCTCCAGAGCTGGCCAGCACCACAATCACACCCAGCAATGCATTAATGCTGACCAGTTTACGTATGCGCTCCAGCTGCGCCCCGGCGGCAGGCCACTGCTCAGCCAACACCAAGGTTTGAAGCTTGCGAAAAGGGACTAAGCAGATCACCAAAAAAACCAACACCATCAGGCTGCCAAGGGCAAACATCAGGTGGATATGCCAAGCCGCAGAGGCAAAGCCTCCGAATACTTCAAACAACATCCATAGACCCGTCAGCAGCAGGATGGCAATCGCCCCCCAGACTAGTTTAAAAAAGCGGCTCATGGTGTGCTGCAGAAAGCGAATCCGTAGCGGGGGCTCCAGCAATTCGATGGCTACCGGACGCACTGCGAGCAACATCATTAACATGCCACCAACCCAGAGGACGGCAGCAAGCAGATGAAAAGACAGGGCAATAGCCATAGGATTAATAATAACTAATCAGCTTTGTTTACGCAGATCGTCAAGCAGCGCTTTTAGCTGATTCCAGACATCGATACTCACTGGACCTGCATAGCGATAGCGAATAACGCCTTGAGCATCAAGCACGTAGGTTTCAGGAGCCCCGTAAACGCCTAGATTAAATCCAAGCCGGCCTTCCTTATCAAAGATATTGGCCGTGTAAGGGTTACGGTATTGCTGCAACCAGATTTTCGCTGCCTGACGCTCATCTTTGTAGTTGAGGCCATAGATTTTGTAGCCCTGACGAGCGATTTCCATTAATTGCGGATGCTCAATTTTGCACGATGGACACCAGGTCGCCCAGACATTAACCAAGACCGGCTCGCCGATAAGGTCTGCACGATTGAGTTTACGTTCAGGATCCATCAATGATTCAATTTCAAACTCTGGAAAAGGCTTATCGATTAGCGCCGAAGGCAATGCCTTAGGATCAAGAGACAGCCCCTTCCACAGAAAAAGCCCAAGACCGATGGCGAGCAGCAGTGGCACAAACAGCAAAACACGGCGTGTATTCATCTAACAGTTCCTTATGCAGCTCTTAGGCTGCAGCAAGCTGGGCATCCGGGCTTTTCTTACGGTAACGTTTATCGGCAACCGACAGCAATCCGCCAAGACCCATAAATATGCTACCCAACCAGATCCAACGCACAAAAGGTTTGATCTGAATTCTAACCGCCCAGGCGCCATTATCTAATGGCTCGCCAAGGGCAATATAGATATCGCGGAACAAGCCAGGATCAATAGCCGCTTCCGTCATCATATTGCGCTGAGCATTGTAAATCCGTTTCTGAGGCGACAACTGGTTAAAGACTTCACCGTTTTCCAAGATCTCGAACAAGCCTTGATCAGCAACATAGTTAGGTCCTTTGACACGCTCAGTTCCCTTAAAGACGAAAGTGTACTTGCCTACAGTCACCTGATCATTGACGTCCATACGCAAATCACGAGCATCGTTATAGATAGACACCATGGAGATCCCGACCACCATCACACCAACACCAATATGGGCCAGCATCATGCCGTAATAGCTGCGAGACAAGCCCAGCAAACCTGCGACTTTGTCCTTCTTGTGAGCCACCTTGTTAGATAAATCTTTCAGACTTACCAACAATATCCAAGCCATCAGACCCGCACCGAGAACACTTCCCCATTCCAGTTCATCGCGATAAACAAAAGGAGCAGCAAAACCAGCAATGATGGCGACCACTGCTATCAGCCCCAGGTTGCGTCCTAAATGACCACCCGTGGTGTTCTTCCAACGGGACACCATGCCAAAGCCCAGTAACACTGACAAAATACTCATAAAGGGTATGAAGAACGCGTTAAAGTAAGGAGGGCCTACGGAAATTTTACCCATATTAAGGGCATCTGCGATCAGCGGGAAGATGGTTCCCAATAACACCGTCAAACAGACAACCACCAAAATCACATTGTTGGCCAGCAAGAAGCTCTCTCTTGAGACTAAATTAAAATTAGATTCACTGCGTACACTTGGCGCCTTGATCGCATAAAGAAGCAGCGAGCCACCCACCGTAATCGCCAACAAAATTAAGACGAAGTAACCCCGAGCAGGGTCAGTGGCAAAGGCATGAACCGATGTCAGTACGCCGGAACGAACCAGGAAAGTACCCAACAAACTCAGAGAGAAAGCAAAGATAGCCAACAGCAGGGTCCAGCTCTTGAAGACACCGCGTTTTTCCGTCACTGCCAGAGAATGAACCAGCGCGGTACCCACCAACCACGGCATAAAGGAAGCATTTTCCACTGGATCCCAGAACCACCAGCCGCCCCAACCAAGTTCATAGTAGGCCCACCAACTACCCAGAGAAATACCCAGAGTCAGAAACACCCAGGCAACCGTAGTCCAGGGACGTGACCAGCGCGCCCAAGCCGAATCAAGACGACCACTAAGCAGAGCAGCAATCGCAAAAGCAAAAACCACAGAGAATCCTACATAGCCCATGTATAGCATCGGCGGATGAACAATCAATCCGAAATCCTGCAGCAGCGGATTAAGATCAGAACCTTCTGCCGGAAAGTTAGGCAGATAGCGAGCGAAAGGATTCGAGGTCATCAGGATAAACAGAGAGAAACCAACACCGATAATACCCATCACTGCCAGTACACGCGCCAGCACTTCGATAGGCATATTCTTGCTTAATACACTGACGGCAAAGGTCCAGGCGCCGAGAATCCAGACCCACAGCAGCAACGAGCCTTCGTGGCCACCCCAGACTGCACTGGCTTTGTAGGGCGTCGGCAACATGGTATTAGAATGATTAGCTACATAGGTAACCGAGAAATCATCAACCAAAAAGGCATAAAATAACGCGCCGAAACTGAGGCTAAGAAAAAAGAACATACCCCAGCTCAATGGCCGGGAGTAGTTCATCAGTACTTCATTATTGGTCGCTGTACCAACTAAAGGAACCACTGCCAGAATAGCAAAGAAACAGAACGCTAAAATCAGCGCAAAATGACCTAACTCGGGAATCATACATCAACCTCGAATTTCAATAACCAACGGCAGTTTTTGCGGCTGCTTTGACGGCATCACTACCGTCTGCGGATTTACCGGCCTTATCAAGAGCATCCTGCACTTCCGGCGGCATATAGTTTTCATCGTGCTTGGCCAACACTTCGGTGGCGACAAAGACACCCTGCTCATTCAATTCACCTTGAGCGACAATCCCCTGCCCTTCACGGAACAGATCCGGCAAAATACCAGAGAACTGCACAGTCACAGACTCGTTAAAATCGGTCATACCAAAGGTTACCAGCAGACTTTGGGAGTCACGAACAACACTGCCATCGACTACCATGCCACCCGCTCTCATACGCTGATTAAACGGCGCCTCACCCCCAGCAATCTGAGTGGGAGAGAAAAACAAATTGATATTCTGACTAAGACCGTAGAGTGACAGCCCCACAGCGACACTCACACCTACAACAATCGATAGCACGAAAGCTAAACGTTTTTTACGTTTCGGAGTCATCTGTACTTTACCCCTGTATAAATGAAATGAAGATCAGCATGACTTATTCGACCACCTGATTAATATTCAGTTTAATTACGCCCTGACTGCCTTTAACAGTGACAGGTTCCGACACACCCACCAGATCGCCAGGTTTGGCAGCAGCAGTACCGGCCTGGCTCACCAATGCCCGTATCTGCACCTTTTCAACACTGGAAAGCTTTGCCATGGGACCCATCGCTTGAGAATCATCCAGAGTCACTAACTTCGGCAAGTCTTTGATCTTCAATTTTACCGCAGCCAGAGGCATACGCGGTCCTTGCAGCGCCTGTGCCAGCACAAACACCACGGTATCCGGTGAAACCTTATCGGACATGCCCGGATCCAGCTCAACCAGCACTTGTAGATTAGCGCCTGAAGCAGCGGGATCAGCTTTGGCTAGGGTCTGCTGGTAACTAATACCCTGCTCGTCCATAACCCCTTTAACCTGTTCGATAGCGGCCAGTAGGCCCTCACGATTAACGTTAGGCTTGCCGCTAGCAAGCACTTGCTCCCAATAGTTCAGCGCTTCTGGGTATTGGCCTGCTTCATAGGAAGACATAGCTAACAGCCCCAAAGTGCCGGAATCTTTAGGATCCAGCTGCAAGGCTTTATCGATAATCGCCTGAGTTTCTGGAGTCAGACGACGATTGTTTGCCATATAAAGCGCATTCGCCTGCTGACTCAATATTTCTGCATGCTCTCCCACTAATCCTATCAATCGCTGGAAGGCATCAACACTATCCTGATAGCGCTCCACCGTCATATAGCTGCGTCCCAGCATAAACCAGCCTTCTGGATTGTCAGGAGAAGCCTCAAGCTCCGCTCGCAACGTTTCGAGCTGCTTATTCATATCCTCCATCTGATGAGGAGCCGTTTCTTCGGCGACGACGTCCGGCTCCTTGCCGAGATCGTCCAATGCCCCCCATTGCATATAAAGCAACACAGATACAATCGGCATCAACAGAGTCAGAGATAACGGAATCAAAATACTAGGGCGCTGATGATCTATATGCTGCTGAGTATCGTCTACTTCGACCAGCAGCCCCTTTTCCAACTCAATTTTGAGTTCCTGGAAAGCGTCCTTATCAAGGTTGCCGTCTTCCAATTCTTGCTGAAGCTCAGCCTGACGACTTTTAAAAATCTCCACGTTCAGGGCATTTCGATCCAACTCAGTTTCAACAGAGCCTGGACGCTTGAGAAATGGAACCCAGAAAAACACGAGTGCTATGACAATAAGAACTGCAGTTAACAACCAGAAGGTAATCATAAATCGCCTAAATTAAATCCAGAATTACAACCCGAACTAACGGGTCTGCGCACTGTGACATCCGCCCCCGAAGAAAGTTTTATCTCCACGGCATTATACTTTTTTACTGCAGCGTAGAAAGTGGATCGCGTAGAATTTCTGCAACAGTTATGGAATTAAGAATCATATCCTTAATTGCAATTTATCAATACAGTGATTTTTAGCAACTACTGATATTTATTGCGCTCATTGTAGGCAAATTCTGAGAGTGTAGAAATGATCTAGATTAAGCGACAGAAAAACAAAAGCAGGAGAAACAGAGAGGAAAAAGCAGGGTCACGGTTGCTTGAACCGCGACCCAAGGGGCCTTACTTGGACATGAACTCGATAGCAGCTTTCAGCTGGTCATCGGAACAATCCATGCACAGACCTTTAGGAGGCATTCCGCCCTTACCGGCCTTAGCACTTGCAACGGCAGCATCGATACCGTCAGCGAGACGAGGAGCCCAAGCAGCAGCGTCATGAGCAGCAGGAGCGCCCATTGCACTAGCAGCAGCAGGAGCGTGACAAGTTACACAAGCCTTATTGAAGACAGTTTCGCCTTCACCGGCGAATACACCAGTGCTCAGCAGAGCAGCAGTAGCAAATGCAAGTACTTTTTTCATAGTTCCAACCCTATAACATTTTAACAATGATAAGCCCGTTAAGAGCAGCGAGGGACTATACCAGAACGCTGACTAAAAACACTCATGATTTAGTAGCATTTAGGTATGTACCTTAGTTTCTATACTGATTTTCACTCATTCAACCTGAACCACTCCTGAACAGATATAGATCACCAAAAGGGACACTGGATTCAAACGCATTTTATGGCAGGATCGACTGATAATAGCTTTGCTTATCCCACTCTCTGGCACCGACAATCCGGCGCAATAACTGTCCATCACTGGAAACTATAAACGTCTCCGGAAATGCTCGAACTTTCAACTCCGACAGCGCCAAAACCATCTGCGGATCAATAAATTGCTTAAAGCTAATACCTTGCTCACGCAGGAACTCTTCCGCCAGATTCTGATCTTCATCCACCGTAATCCCCAGTACCGCGTAGCGTTCAGGATCGAGCTGATCACTCAGGGATTGCAGCGCCGGCATTTCGTGCCGACAAGGCGCGCACCAGGTCGCCCAAAAATTGATCACAAGGGACTTTCCAGCATAATCACTAAGTACAACATGATTGCCCTGCAAGTCAGTCAGCTGCAGCTGGGAAAGGTCAGGACCATGCTCTACCCAGCCCTCACCCTTAGAGACATCCCCACCTGAATCGCTACATCCCGCTAATAACCACAACAGACTGATTAACAGGGATGATTTTGCTAGCGAACGCATCAACGGTACTCCTTGAGCAGCCTTCATTCACAGGGAAGTCAGATATTATCCAACCCTTTTTCTGCCATTGCTACGGCACGGAACACCGCCCTGCCCTTATTCATAGTTTCCTTCCATTCGAGTCGCGGCACCGAATCAGCAACCACACCGGCACCGGCCTGGATATGCAGCATATTGTCTTTAATCACCGCTGTGCGAATAGCGATGGCGGTATCCATGTTGCCGCTCCAGGACAGATATCCCACAGCACCGCCATAAACACCCCGCTTTACCGGCTCCAGCTCGTCGATAATCTCCATGGCGCGAATTTTTGGCGCGCCACTCAGGGTTCCGGCAGGATGAGTTGCACGCAGGACATCGATAGCACTTTTGCCAGCCTTCAATTTACCGGTGACGTTTGACACTATATGCATCACATGGGAGTAACGTTCTACCACCATTTTGTCGGTCAATTCCACGCTACCAATCTCTGCCACACGGCCAACATCATTGCGACCCAGGTCGATCAACATCAGATGTTCCGCGATTTCTTTGGGATCGTTTAGCAGCTCCTGCTCCAAGGCCAGATCCTTCTCCAGAGTATCTCCACGCTTACGAGTTCCGGCTATCGGCCTGACGGTTACTTCACCATCCTCAACCCGGGCCAGAATTTCTGGCGAGGACCCCACCACGTGGAAATCACCAAGATTGAGAGCATACATATAAGGAGATGGATTCAGACAACGCAAGGCGCGATAAAGATCCAGCGGCCGAGCATTAAAAGGTATCGACATGCGTTGCGAGATGACCGTCTGCATGACGTCACCGGCAAGGATGTATTCTTTGATTTTATCAACAGCTGCTTCAAACGAGGGCTGATCGAACCCCGATATAAAATCGTCTTCCGAGACATCCACCCCTCTAGTGCTTGGCTCAACCTCACCAGGAACCGCAAACCGTAATCGCGAAACCAGCTCATCCAGTCGCCGCTGCGCCAGCTGATAGGCATTGGGCTGCTGGGGGTCGACATGACTAATCAGCACCAACTTGCCGCTAAGGTTATCGAATACGACGACTTCATCTGAAACCATCAGCAGAATATCGGGAGTCCCGAGCTTGTCCTCAGGTGCACCCGCAGCCAACTTGGGCTCGATATAACGCACCGTGTCGTAGCCGAAATAGCCCACCAGGCCACCATTAAATCGCGGCAGACCTTCTAGAACGGGTACGCGATAGCGTTGATGAAAAGCCTCCACAAAAGCCAGCGGATCAGCTTCCTGATGGCGCTCCACCTGCAGACCATCGGTTTCAACGACGACCTCATTGCCGAGTACTTTAAGCACGGTACGACAAGGCAGGCCAATAATGGAATAACGCCCCCATTTTTCGCCGCCCTGGACTGACTCCAATAGATAGGAGTATGGCCCGTCGGCGAGCTTCAGATAGGTACTAAGAGGGGTATCAAGATCAGCCAGCACTTCCCGCATTACGGGGATTCGGTTGTAGTCCTGCTGGGCCAGCTGTGAAAATAGTTCGGGGGTCATGGTTTAAATCCGGTTATCGAGTTCTGGCAATACTGGAAACGACCCTAACGGTCGTCAAAGATGTCATCGAGCGAGTATTAGCAACGCCACCATCGCCAACTCTGCTCATTGGAAGCGTACTGCTCGTTTGACCGGATTTGTCGTAACATGGTCTCCGCCTTAATAGAGGGATCTAAATAAAAATAAAGAGCATTTTCTATACGGGAGCTTTACCCCCAAGAGCCAAAATATCTGCCCAAACCTTATAGCAGCTCCATAAGCGAATCAACCACCCAATCCGGCTTGCTGTCGGCGATCGGCGCGCCATGGTTATAGCCATAATTAACGCAAGCCACCGGAAACAATGCACGACGAGCCGCTTTCACATCGTTGCAAGAATCACCCACCATCAATGCTCGCTGCGGGTCCACCTGAAAATGCTTCGCTGCATGAAGAAGAGGCTCTGGGTGAGGTTTTTTATGGGTCAGGCAGTCGCCACCCACCAGTAATTGAAAATACCCATCTAGCTGTAACTCGCGAAGAATACTCGGTACAAACTGCAGCGGCTTATTCGTCACCACCGCCATTGGAATACGGCGCTGAGATAAGGCCTCAAGAAACGGCTTCACTCCGGCATAAACCAGCGTACCTTGACTGGAACATTGACTATAAGCCGCCAAAAAACCCTCCAGCGCCCGCTCAACCAAAGCCCCATCAAGACTTTCATCCACGACAATGGAGTCACTCAGCGCACGCTTGACCAAAACAGCAGCGCCATTGCCTACCCATTGCCTGACCTGTAATTCTCCAACCGGCGCGCGGCCCAGAGACTCCAGCATACGATCTATCGCCAACGCCAAGCTCGGCACGCTGTCGATGAGGGTGCCGTCAAGATCAAACAACACCAGCGCAGGTTCTTTACCCTGTTGAAAAGGTGAAGGATTAGTCATTAACGAAACCCCTGAGGTGTAAATTCAAAATTTTAAACCTTCGCCAGCTCAGCACGCATAGCGGCAATAGTGGCGGCGTAGTCTTCGGTATTAAAAATCGCCGAACCGGCGACAAAGGTATCAGCACCGGCACGGGCGATTTCAGCGATATTAGCCACGCCCACACCCCCATCCACTTCTAAACGGATATCGCGACCACTGGCATCGATCAACTGGCGAACCTGCTTAAGCTTCTCCAGGGTATGAGGAATAAATTTCTGGCCACCGAAGCCGGGATTCACCGACATCAGCAGAATCATATCCACCTTATCCAGCACATGCTCCAGGCAATGCAACGGCGTGCCCGGATTAAAGACCAAACCGGACTTGCAACCGCCCTCACGGATCAGCTGCAAACTGCGGTCAATATGTTCGCTGGCTTCCGGATGAAAAGTGATATAGCTGGCACCGGCATCGACAAAATCACCAATCATGCGGTCCACGGGCTTCACCATCAGATGCACATCAATGGGGGCTTTAATTCCGTGTTTTCTCAGTGCTTTACACACCATCGGACCGATAGTCAGATTGGGCACATAATGGTTATCCATCACATCGAAGTGAACAAGATCCGCCCCGGCCGCGAGCACCTGCTCAACTTCTTCTCCAAGACGGGCAAAATCTGCTGACAATATAGACGGTGAAATCAGGTACTCACTCATGACATTTTCCGGTGCTAGCAATGGCTGCTTGAAATTAAAAATCGAAGGCGCGCTATTCTAAACCATCAGCTGCGACAGGGGAATTTTCGGCGTTATGAACTTGGTGAATAAATAGCGATCAGAGATTGAAATTCCAGGACAGAGACAAAGAACCGTAATTATGGGCACCCTGCTGTTTTTTGAATTCTTTGGTGCGATGAATGCGCGCAAAGGACAGCTTTAACTCATCAAAGGAGAGGCTAAAACCGATAGCAGCATCGGCTACCAGATATTCTTTACTGACGCTGTGACTGTTGCTGAAGGTATTACCATCCAGAAAAATATCGTGAGCCACTAACCGCGCATCGGTAGAAACAAATAGATGAAAACCCCAGTCAGGAATACCAGGAGTGTCTGGGGCACTATTATCACCACCGGGACGAACCGCAGAGGTACCAAAGTCATCGGGAATATTCCAACCGGCACGGAACTCGGCCCCGCCATTAGCATAAACAGCGATATTACCTAGACTGGCGCCATAGTGACCGATCACGTCATATTCGAAGCCATTACCGTTATGTTGCTTTAACAACTTACGCTTATTTTCGTAAATCAGCTGAAAACCGGGTTCGTTTTTCAGCTGATTACCCCACCCCTGAAACTTATCAAAACCTCTAACATCGTGTATCAGATCCTGAGCTTCCTGACCCAGCGCCCAAGGACCGACGATGCCAAGATTAACGCCCAGTGTTTCCAATTGGTCCAGCGCATGTGAATCCTTGGTCCTTAGATGATAAGCCACCCCCATGTAAAGCCAGCCCGCATAAGGCCGTTCATCCGCCAGCAACTGTCGGGCGTCAATGGTTTCAGGGGTGTAAATCATTTGCCCGAAGGAAAGAACTATCCGTCGACTGCGGGTTTCTCCGTAATCCTGCAGATCGAACAACCAGTCATGAAAGGCATTCAAACGAGGATTTAACTGATCAAAGACCACTTGCAGAGCATCATTATCTATAAATCGTTGCTGAAAACTATCCAGGTCCGGCGACACCAGAGACAGCCGAATGCCATTGGTATAGTTCTGATCGGTTTCGGTAAACAGATCATTTTCAAAATAAAGGCTGAGCGTACCTTGATCGCTACCGTCGCTTGCCTGGGGTTGATCCAGAGTCTGCCCGTGGGCGCAGGGGAACACCATCAACAGCGGCAAGATCCACCATGAATGAAGGGATTTCAACAACATCCTTGCTATAACTCCTGTGCCTGAGGCTTAATATCTGTCATCACAATTTAGCCCGCTAGCACGCTATGCTGCAGACCGTCACTCTGTCATGCGGGGCAATTAATCCGCCGAGTATAGTGCAGCGATGAACAACGCTAAAGACCTGTTAAAGATTCCTTTTCATCAACTAGGCCGCCAGCTGCTGATCGCAGCTGCAATTCTATTGACACTAACAGCAGGCCAGCCAGCCCTCGCTGCTGACCCGGAGAACAAAGCCACAGAGACTCCTACTGGAACACCAACGCCGACCCAGAACAAACCCGGAGGCCGGGTATTGCCCAAGCCGGAGCAACAACAACTGGCACAACTAGCCAAAGAGAAGCTACCTAACACCGAGATACTCTGGCTGGAAACCCAACATGAATCTTTTCTTGGACTCTTGCACCCGGCCATCAGCGGCGAACCCTTGGGTGGCGTACTTATTCTCCACCACGATCGCACCAGCCCCGATTGGCCGGAGCTGATCCACGGTTTGCGCGCAGGGCTACCACGCCAAGGCTGGCACACGCTATCCATTGCCACCCCAGAAATGCCGAAACCAGCGTTTCCTAAACGCGGCGAAGAGACCGCATCAACAGCCCAGGCCAGCGACAACGAAGCCGCCACCAAAGCCTTTGCTGAGAAAATATTTGAGCGCATAGAGGCGGGACTGAATAAACTACAAAGCCTCGACGCTAAGCGCTTTGTCGTATTGGGTGTCGGCACTAGCGGTTACTGGGCCAGCCGTTATGCGGCGGAGGCTGGAGCACAGCGCCCATTGAACCTGACCTTGGTGGATGCCCTATCACCCTCGATCAAAGTGGAGCCAACCTTTGCAACCCTGGTTGCCTCGCTAAAAACCCCCACCCTGGATCTTTATCATGGCAGTGGCCTGAAAAAATCACCCACTCTGCGCAGCAGCATTGAGACGGCTGCCAGTCAACGTATGGATGAAGCCCGGCGCCAACAACGACAGAATTATTTGCAGCGCAGACTGCCTATCGCAGCGCCCATTTCAGGCGTTTCAGACCAACGATTACTAAGCACTTTCAAAGGCTTATTTGAAAAGCACCTGAAACAACTACAACCTTCTGCAGACGCTGCTAAAAACCCCTGTGGTGCTAATACTGCCAAATAGCTCAGATAAAAGTCACCCTGACAACCACAGACCACAGACCACAGACCACAGACCACAGACCACAGCCTAACGCTGACGTTTCCTAAATTCCCGAATACGATCATAGGCGGCGTGTATTTCCTGGGTTTTTTCCTTAGCCAACTGCATCATCTCTTCAGGCAAACCCTTGGCAATCAACTTGTCTGGATGGTGCTGGCTCATCAAGCGCCGATAACTGCGTTTTAAATCGGCCTCAACAACAGACTCTTCCACCCCCAACACACCGTAAGCTTCTTTCAACAGCTGGGCTTCATTGACCTGCCCATGCTCATGGCCGTAAAAAGACTGCTGATTAAAGGCTTGCTCAGCACGACAGCGTCGTAATATTTGCTCCAGATCGCCATAACTAATCTGCAGCGACGAACAGACTTCCTGAATCACCAGCAGTTCCGCTTGACTCACCTGGCCATCGGCAAAAGCCGCCTGCAGCTGAATCTCTACAAACATCTGTTTTACATCCGCACGAAAGCGAATCACACGAGATAACGACGCCATCACCGTAGTGATATCAAAATCAGGATCTTTGCCCTGATTAAACAGACGGATTGCTTCCTTGCGCTTTTCTTCTGGCAGGTTCATCCGCCCCATCACCTGAGACGCATAAGATATTTCCTGCTCGGTGACGCGACCATCGGCCTTAGCAACCTTACCCATCACCGCAAAGGTCGCTTCGAAAAACAATTTCTGCGGATTGATAGCGGCCATCACCTTGCCGGCCAGCGTGCGCTGCACCATAAAGCCAATCACACTTCCGAAAAACAGACCGGGTAGCGCACCCGTCCAAAGACCCAGCAAGGCCCCCAGCACGATACCGGTACGGTTTTTATAAATTTCTTGCCCCAGCGCCTGCCCTTTCAAACCGCCACTCACATTATTCACCTTTCTTAGTTGAACTTTTTCGCTCAATTGCCGCTAGATTGCAGCTGCCTCAGATGCAGTTCCAGCTGCTGTAGTCGCTCCGGGGTACCTACGTCTAGCCAATAACCCGGGTAATAACTGCCACAGACCCGCGATCTTTTCATCGCTGCTCGCAATAAGGGCGCTAGCGCAAACTTGCCCCCTTGTTGATTATCAAACAGCCTTGGACTAATGATACTGACACCGCTGTAGGTCAACCTTTGCGAAGGCTCTTGACCTTCATCCCCCAGACCCTCAAGCGCCAGATCCTCACTGACTCGACCATTGTTCAGCCGGAAATCTCCTGAAGGATGATGCTCAGGATTATCCACCATCACCAGGTGTGCATCCCCTAAAAGCGGGTCCTCCAGCAGCTGACGGTAATTCATATCACACCAAATATCACCGTTAACCAGCAGAAAAGACTGCTCGCCGTCACTCAACAATGGCAGAGCCTTAAAAATACCGCCGCCGGTTTCCAGCGGCTCAGGCTCATTGGAATACTGAATTTTAGCCCCCCAACGACTGCCATCACCCAGATAAGCTTCAATTTGCTCACCAAGATACGCCAGATTAATCACCAATTCGGTAATACCGCAGCCAACCAACCGCTCTACGTGATGTTGGATTAGCGGCTTTCCCGCCACTTCTAACAACGGCTTGGGACAATGATCAGTCAGCGGTCGCATGCGAGTGCCCAGGCCTGCCGCCAAGATCATCGCCTTCAAGCTAGCGACTCCAGCACTGCAGCCGGAAAGTATTCACTAGCGGCCATAGCTGGAAGCAGCTTCTGGCACAGCAAGCCATTAAATTCAGCAAATTCGGGATAATCCCCGCTGATATCGACTAGGTAGCTCAGCGTACGGGGAATATCATCCAGATAATCCGGCTTATCATCTCGAATATTCAAACGCGCAAAGATGCCCACGGCTTTCAAATGACGCTGCATACCCATCAAATCAAACCAGCGCAGCAAGCAGTCTTGGCTCTGTTGCTCAAAAATGCCCGCTTCAGTGGCACGCTCAAAATACCTCAGCGCCCAAGCCTGAACCCGCGATTTTGGCCAATCGATATAGCAATCACGGAGTAATGACACTAAGTCATAACTGACAGGCCCCCAAACGGCATCCTGAAAATCGATCACTCCTGGGCTATTTTTCCCGGTCACCATCAAGTTACGGGAATGGAAATCTCGATGCACACAAACCTGTGGCTGCGCCAGGGCCGATTGAATCAGCTGCTCAAACGCCTCATCGACAACAGTCTGTTCTGCCAAGGACAGTTTTATGCTCAATAGCTGTTCAATAAACCAATCCCGGAACAGCTCCATCTCTCGCTGCAGCAGCGACCGATCGTAAGGAGGAAAAGGCTGTCCATTGATAGATTGGCATTGCTGAATATGCAGTAAGGCATCCAGCGCCAAGCCATAAAGACCGTCTGCAGTGCCTTCATCAAGGTGATCCAGATACAGCTCATCGCCAAGATCTGAAAGCAACATAAATCCTTGTTCAAAGTCGACGCTATGAACATGCGGCGAATGAATCGCCAAGGATTCCCAAGCTCGGGCAATAGCAACGAAGGGATGACTGTCTTCTTTGTCGGGAGGAGCATCGACAGCAATCCAACTTCCGCCGTCGGTGATTACTCGAAAATAACGGCGAAAGCTGGCGTCTCCGGAAACTGGCAATAACCGCCAGCAACTGTCCAATCCCCATCCCAGTTGCTGGAAACTTTGCGGAATCCACTGTTTAAGCTCAAGTTGGCGTTTATCCATCAATCAAATTCACTTATTTTTATGCTGAAGCCATGGAATATTCGCCTTGACCCCTTTTCGGGCTAGCCGTAACAGCGCCCTTTGCTTTATCATTCGCGACCAGAGAGGCATCTTACTCCAGGTAGCAACAGGACTTAACCGAAATCTGCTAGGCCAGCCAACGAAGGGCCAAACATTGCAGTCATTTCCGCTAAGCCTTTGCTGCTACTGATGCACCATTCCTTTTTATGATTCAACGGACAGAGATGGCCCCGCCAGCCTTTGCCGATTCTGCTCCAGGAGCGAAAACAGGGTAAATGGCAGCTAGGTTATTAGCCCCCCTTAGCAACCCCCGTAGATCCGGAATCTGGAAGGCGCCACTGTGCCTGCTGATTCTGCTTTTATGTCATAACGTTCAAGCTGAACAACCGGCTGCTGAAGCCCTGCTTTGGAGTTGTTCTTCTGTTGATGACGGCAAAGAGTGGGAATGCACGGTTAATGAAGATGCCGTCAACCAATCGCCGGAGAAAACTGATATACCCCCTGCCGTTGCCGCCGACAATAGCCAGCCTTCCCGCGACATTGAGAAAAGCCCTGAGGCGACTTCACAGCCTATAGCGCCTCAGCCGGCAGAAGATATTGCGGGTGAGGATGAATCCTATGGCCCATTATCAGAGCCGCTGACTTTACAACCCAGTGTCGCACCGCCAATAAAAGTAAAAGATAACAGTTGGCAGCAGCCCCGCTATACCCGAACCCAATCCCAATACGAGTGCCAACCCGATGGTGATAGCTGGGACTGCCAAGGCAGTGAAGCACCACTGCAGGCAATTGCTTCCGATAAAAATTATCTGGCATCCTATCCAGATGCCTATGCCGTCCCTAAACAGGCGCCGCTCAGTCGCAAAAAAATCGAGCCGCAATCCGTCAGCGATAAAGATATCGAACAAGCATCGACCGATATCAAAAAACCCGTCCAAGGAGCGAGCCAGCAACAATGGGATTGCCAACCTAGCCGCAACGATGACAACTGGGATTGCCAGCCACTAAAAGATCTCTCTCCAACAATTCAGCCCCTACATGCACAACCGCAGAGCTATGCCCAATCAAAACCTGCTCCCGTTAGAAACGAACAACCTGCGTCAACATCAAGCCAACAGCAATGGGATTGCCAACCCAGCAGCGACAATAACAATTGGGATTGCCAGCCAATAGCAAACAGCTCTCGGGCTGTCTCCCAAGCTTCCTCTACATATACATCATCAGTCACGCCCAATCAGGCACCCTACCCTTATGCGTTTTTGGATTGGTATGAGTTTGCTGACGGTCCTGATCCGTTAACACACTGCCCAGGCCAGTATATAGAGCCGCCAGCCCGCTATAACGCAAAACAATTAGCCGCTGAGGAACACCCCCTCTACGTCAGAGCCAACAAGACCCGTACTCGCGGAGGCAGCACCACTTTGCTCGAGGGTAACGTCCATCTACAAAAAGGCAATCAGCAGCTGCGCAGCCAAGTGGCACAACTGGACCACGACAATGAACGGGCTGAATTCCAGGGACAGGTACTGTTCCGCGAGCCCGGCACCCTACTGCTGGGTGATAGCGCCGTATTTGATCAAGCCCGTGGAGTCACCAGGGTTAACAATGCAGAATTTGTCTTTCACCAACGCCATGCCCATGGCTCAGCGTCAACCATCTCTCACTATGACAATGGCAACACCTATATTACTGATGGCTCCTATACCACCTGCGAGCCTGGCTATGATGGCTGGTCAATCAACAGCCGAGACATCGTGCTCAATAATGAAGAAGGGGAAGGTGTCGCCAAGCATGCCACTTTAGAAATTGCCGGCGTGCCGGTCTTCTATTTGCCCGTATTCAGCTTTCCTATTGATGACCGTCGCAAATCTGGGTTCTTGACCCCCAGTTTCTCTATTTCCGAAGATAGCGGCGTCGACATCACGGCACCCTATTACTTTAATCTGGCGCCTCATTACGACCTGACGCTAGCACCGCGTTTTATCAGGAAACGCGGCCTGATGCTCGAAAGCGAATTCCGCTATTTACATGAGTTCGGCCAATACGACTTCAGCATGGCAGCATTACCCGGAGACGATCTGCGCAATAGCGAAGACCGCTGGGTACTGGGTATCAAACATAACGGTCAACCGGCCCCAGGCTGGTCCAGCAATATTGACTTTACCCGGGTCAGTGATAATGACTATTTTGATGATCTCGACACCAGCCTGAATATATCTCAGGAGACACACCTGGATCAGCGCGCCTCGCTAGCCTATAGCGCAAACGACTGGCGCCTGGAAACCACCGTCCAAAGTTACCAGACCATCACCGACGCCTCCGCACCCTATCAGAAACTGCCGCAAATCCGTTTCAGCGGTCGCCAGTACCTGGCCGCCGATGACGCCCTGGATCTCAGCTACTCCGCGGAATACACTGCATTTGATCGCGACAGCAGCGGCTTTACCGGCATCAACCGTATTACCGGCAACCGCATCCACCTGGACTCCACTCTCGCCACCGAATATTCCTGGCCCTGGGCTTACCTGCGCCCCAAGCTGCGCCTGACCCACACCTCCTACGACCTCAGTGACCAGACTGCAGGCGCAGACGAAAATCCTAATCGCACCTTGCCACTATTCAGTATCGACAGCGGTCTGTACCTGGATCGCGATACCGAGTTCGCCGGTAAAGCTTATATCCATACTCTGGAACCACGCCTGTTCTACCTCTATGTGCCAGAAGAAGATCAAACCGAGCTACCTGATTTCGACTCTTCAGAACTAACCTTCAGTTATAGCCAGCTATTCCGTGATAACCGTTTCAGCGGCAGCGATCGCATCGGCGATACTAATCAGGTCACTCTAGGCCTGACCACACGCTTATTGCAGGACAATGGCCAGGAGCTGCTGCACGCCAGCGTCGGTCAGATATTCTACCTCCAAGATAGAGAAGTACGCCTGCAGAGCAGCAGCTCCATACTGACCGACAGCACCTCGGATTTCGCTGCCGAAACGACCTGGAGAATCACCAAAGAGATGCGTCTTACTGCCGACGGCCAGTGGGACAACCACGATTTCAGCAATACCAAACGGAACCTGAAGCTCAGCTACCTGTCTGATCTCGATCACCAGGTCAACTTCAGCTACCGCTTTACCCGCAACGACCTGGAACAGACGGACCTTTCCTTTATCTGGCCAATAAATGCACAATGGAGCCTGCTGGCCCGCTGGCTCAACGATATTGAAAATAGTGAGGCACTGGATCAAGTGCTGGGACTGGAATACGAAAACTGCTGCTGGAAGATCCGCACCCTTTACCGCCAGTGGATCGACGACGATACTGATGACCGTGAGAACAGCGGCATTTTCCTGCAGTTCACCATGAAAGGACTAGGTACTTTTGGCACCAAAGCAGTCGGGGACTCAGGTCCTCAGGCTAAAAACTTCCTGGATGACATTACCGGATTTAATACCCGTGAAAATATTGAATAGTTATAGCTCCGCCGCTAAATACCTCACCAGAACGGCTGTCACAACGCTACTACTGACCAGCCTGGCACAGGCTGAAGAGACCTTTCTGGATCGCGTCGTGGCAGTGGTGGATAAAGACATCATTATGCAGTCAGAGCTAATACGTCGCACCGAAGTAATCACACAGCAACTAAAAGCGCGCAAAACTCTTGTCCCTGATGACAAAACCTTGGTCAAACAGGTGCTAGACAAAATGGTCAACGAGCGCCTGCAAATGGCCAGAGCGCAACAAAACGGCATCAAGATTACCGACCAGGCTCTAGATCGCGCGATGGAAACCATCGCTCAGCGCAACAATCTGAGCCTCGTCGAATTCAAACAACAACTGGAGTTGGAAGGTCAGATCTTTCGCGAAGTTCGTGAGCAGATTCGTGAGGAGATGGTGATCGCCCAAACCCGACAGAAGGCTGTTAATCGTCGAATTAAAATTTCCGATCAGGAAATTAAAAACTTTCTTGCTTCTGAACAAGGCCAAAAATCAGCACAGATGGATCTTCATATTGCCCATATTATGATCCCTATCCCCAACAAGCCCAGCTCCGAACAGCTTGCCGAGGCCCGCAGCGCTACTGAAAAAATCTATCAACAGCTACTAGGCGGCGCCAACTTCGCGGATACCTCTGCGGCGGTATCAAAAAGCCCTAAGGCTTTAGAAGGAGGCGATCTGGGCTGGCGCAAACAGTCAGAGCTTCCCTCTGCTATTTCCACTGCGCTGAAAGGCGTTAAGCCTGGACAGCTCAGCAAGCCTTTTCGCATGGGTGGAGGCTTTCAGATAGTAAAATTATTGCAAACACGTGGTGGCGCGGTGCGCATGATCGATCAGATCCAAGTTCGCCATATTCTGATCAAAGCCAACGAAATTAGAAATGAAGACGAAAGTGAGCAATTCATCCGTAAGCTCAGAGCCAGAATCGTCGCTGGTGAAGACTTTGCAGCATTGGCAAAAGAGCACAGCGATGATACTGGTAGCGGCAGCCTAGGCGGAGACCTAGGCTGGACCTTCCCCGGCCAGATGGTGCCAAACTTTGAGAAAGTGATGACCGAAACTGCAACGGGCAATCTCAGCCCGGCGTTTGAAAGTCGTTTCGGCTGGCATATTCTTCAAGTCACTGACCGCAAGTCCGAAGATATGGGCGAACGAATCCTAGCCAATGAAGCCCGCCAAGCCATCCGCCAGCGCAGGTTTAATGAGGAGCTAATCAATTGGCTGCGGGAAATCCGCTCCGAAGCCTATATTGAGCTCAAGCTTTGACCTCAATACTGACGCCTGCCATACGCATAGCGATCACCCCCGGAGAACCGGCAGGCATCGGGCCAGATCTTTGTATTAAGCTGGCACAACAAGCCCATGCGCACGAGCTAGTTGTCATTGCCGACCCCTCGATGCTGATGGAAAGAGCAGCACAGCTGGGCCTGCCGCTGTCTCTTCAACCCGTCGATTTCCACCGGCCAGCCAGTGCTAGCAAGGCTAGCGAACTGCGCATACAAGCGGTCACCGCCGGCAGCAAAACCGTCCCAGGCCAACTGGACCCTGACAATGCTCGTTATGTACTGGAAACATTGTCTCTAGCGATCCAAGGCTGTCAGTCCGGAAAATTTTCAGCCTTAGTTACCGCTCCGGTGCACAAAGGCAATATCAATGAGGCGGGTGTCGTATTCAGCGGCCACACTGAATTTCTGCAACAACAGACCGATACCGATGAAGTGGTGATGATGCTCGCCACCGAGGGTCTCCGAGTGGCGCTGGTCACCACTCACTTGCCGCTAAGCCAGGTACCGGCTGCCATTACGGCAGACAAGATCAACGCCATTGCTCACATTCTGCATCAAGACTTGCAGCAATATTTTGCCATTTCTGCCCCTCGTATACTGGTTTGCGGACTTAACCCTCATGCTGGCGAAGGTGGACATCTGGGCCGCGAAGAGATCGAGGTTATTGAACCGGCGCTGCAACAACTCAGAGCAGAGGGCATTAATGTCGTTGGCCCACTGCCAGCAGACACCTTGTTTACCAACCACCTGTTAAAAGATGCTGATGCGGTTCTAGCGATGTATCATGATCAGGGATTACCGGTTCTTAAATACAAAGGCTTTGGCCAGTCCGTCAACGTCACCCTTGGACTTCCCATTATCCGCACCTCTGTCGACCATGGCACTGCTCTAGATCTAGCAGCTACTGGCAAAGGCAATTGCGGAAGTCTGATCAGCGCCATCAACACCGCCGTCGAGATGGCGACCTCCAAACGGGCCAAAGGCTAAACAATGAAAAAGAAGCACCCAGGACATCAGGCCCGTAAACGTTTCGGACAGAATTTCCTCCAGGACGGCAACGTCATTAACCAAATCATTCGCTGCATTGCCCCCAAAGCAGATCAAAAGCTGGTGGAAATTGGGCCCGGCCTAGGAGCGATCACCGAAGAGCTTTTGGCTGAGCTAGGTGAATTAGACGTGGTTGAACTGGATCGCGACCTAATACCCATTCTACGCACCAAGTTTTTTAACTATGGTGATAAATTCCGTATCCATGAAGGGGATGCGCTGAAGTTTGATTTTAACTCTCTGGTCACTACCGATAACCCGAAGCTGAGAGTCGTAGGAAATCTGCCTTATAACATCTCCACACCGCTAATCTTCCACCTACTCGACCACAGCGGCATCATCGAAGACATGCACTTCATGCTACAAAAAGAAGTGGTGCAACGACTGGCCGCGCATCCCGGTGACAATAATTACGGCCGCCTCAGCGTCATGGCGCAGTACCGCTGCAAGGTAGACAACCTATTTCTGGTTCCTCCTGAGGCCTTTGACCCACAACCCAAGGTCGATTCGGCAATCGTCCGCCTGGCTCCATTTCAGGCCCTGCCGTACAAGGCTCAGTGCCACAAAGATTTCGCCAGCGTGGTACGCACATCCTTCAGTCAGCGACGTAAAACCCTGCGCAACAACCTGAAAAAAATGATACCGTGCGAACAAATAGAGGCTCTTGGTATCGATCCGACCCTTCGTCCAGAGCGCATCGCGCTCAGCGATTTTGTTAAACTTTCGGACTCCTACAGCCAGTTAAAGCATACCCAACAGAGTGAGGAGAAGCAGGACTCATGAGCCTGATTCAACACCCCATTACCATCGCCGTTGATACCGAGTATCTGGACGAGCAATCAGACCCAGAAAATAAGCGTTATGTATTCGCCTACACCATCACCATATCTAACGACGATGCCGAAAATGTGCAGCTGTTAAGCCGTTACTGGAAGATTACTGACGGAGACCAACAGGTACAGGAAATAGAAGGTGAAGGGGTTATTGGTGCGCAACCAGTGATTGAGCCCGGCAAGAGCTACCGCTATACCAGTGGCACAGTCATCGCTACAGAAGTAGGAAGCATGGCGGGGCATTATACTATGCGCCTAGCTTCCGGAGAGGATTTTCAAGCGCCCATTCCTGCATTCACCCTCGCCACACCCAACGCACTACATTAATCCCAGGGAACGCTATGGCCACCTATGCTATCGGGGATATACAAGGCTGCCTGGATGAGCTACTGAAGCTACTGGATAAAGTCCAGTTCAGCGATCAGGACCAACTGTGGCTCACCGGAGACCTAGTCAACCGAGGTCCCCGTTCCCTGGACACACTGCGATTTATTCAACAACTAGGCCCGCGCGCAAAAGTGATTCTCGGCAACCACGACCTGCACCTACTGGCAATGGCTTACACCGGCTCCCGCAAAGGCAGCAAAGACACCCTGGACGATATACTCAACGCACCAGATAGGGATGAATTACTGCACTGGCTAAGACATCAGCCACTGCTGTATAGCGACTCTGTACTGAAGTTCACGATGGTGCACGCCGGTATTCCTCCAGGCTGGAAGCTCAAGCACGCGAAAAAATATGCCCGTGAAGTAGAACGCGTATTACAGGGCGACAATTTCACTCAATACTTCGCCCATATGTACGGCAATCAACCCGACCTCTGGTCACCTGACCTTAAAGACTGGGACCGTCTGCGCTGTATCACCAACTATTTCACCCGCATACGTTTTTGCGACGCCGAGGGCAGACTCGAGCTGAAAACCAAATCCAGCCCCTTTGAGCCACCTACGGGGTATCTGCCCTGGTATGCCCATAAGAAGAGAGCCATGAAGAAAAAACGCATTCTTTTTGGTCACTGGGCATCTCTGGAAGGCAAAGCCAATACCAAGAATGTCTATGCTCTCGACACCGGCTGTGTCTGGGGTGGCACACTGACTGCCTTACGACTGGAAGACCTGCGACTATTCAGCGTCACCTGCAACGGTTATGCTTAACTGTATCAAGCACAGGCACTAACCAGCGCTTCCAAGCCCATCACGCAACATTAAGTAAAGCATCCGCCAATGACCGATGAAGACTTCAAGCGCATAGCCGCCGATAAAGCCAAGTCTCTAATCGACCAGGGCGCTGCCCTAGTCGATATTCGTGATCCCGATAGTTACGCCCGCAGCCATATTGATGGGGCGCTGCATCTGGATAATCACAGCCTGCAAGAATTTGTCGAACAGAGCGACCTGGATCGGCCATTGTTGGTTTACTGCTACCACGGCAACAGTAGCCAGCCCGCTGCGCAGTTTCTATATGAAAAAGGCTTTGACGAGGTCTATAGCCTCGATGGGGGCTTCGAGGTCTGGCAGCAACTCTACCCTGAGACCCTAAAAAGCGAATAACGCGATGAAGACTTATTTGGTGGGTGGTGCCGTCCGGGACCGATTGCTGGGGATACCAGTTTACGATCGTGACTGGGTCGTTGTCGGCGCTAGCGTGGAACAAATGGCCGCCTTGGGGTACCGACCCGTGGGTCGCGAATTTCCCGTTTTTCTGCATCCAAAGACCAAAGAAGAATATGCCCTGGCCCGGACCGAGCGAAAATCCGGTCATGGCTACAAAGGCTTTGAGTTCTATGCCAGCCCCGAAGTCACCTTGGAACAAGACCTGCAGCGTCGCGACCTGACTATCAACGCCATTGCCGAAGACGACGAAGGTAATATTTACGATCCCTTTGGCGGCCAGCAAGATCTACAACAACAGCGCATTCGCCATGTCTCTGAGGCATTTGCTGAAGACCCGCTACGAGTTCTCAGAGTAGCCCGCTTCAGCTCAAAGCTGGCTCATCTCGGATTTAGGGTAGCGCCAGAAACCTGCCAGCTGATGGCCGCAATCGCCGCCAGTGGCGAACTTGAACACCTCACGCGCGAACGGGTCTGGGCCGAGTTGGAACGGTCATTAACCGAGCCTTCACCGCAACGGTTTTTTCAGGTCCTTAAAGACTGTAACGGGTTGCAGGTATTGATACCGGAACTGGACCTGCTGCTATCAGGCCCAGAGTCAGATACGGCCATAACGGCGCTACAGCATTGCGCTAGCCTTAACGCCTCCGCTGCCGCCACTCTGGCCACCCTCTGTCGCTTTATCTCCAGTGATCGCAGTATCGTCGAGCCTATGCTGGAACGACTGAAGGCACCACGACAATTTAAAGATCTATGCCTATTGATCTGTCAGCACGCCGACTCCCTGTTGCATATAGAGCAACTGAATGCCGAGCAAAAACTGGCGCTATATGAGGGTCTGGACCTACAACGCCGCGCCGAAAGAATACCTCAGATAACAACCAGTTGCCGGGCACTGGCAGGATTGGCCACGATGGATGAACCCTTCCCACAAGAACAACAGCTACAGCGGCTCTGCAAGACTATTAACTCGATACAACCAGCGGCGCTGGCGGCACAGGGGTTCAAGGGGAAAGCCTTGGGTACTGAGCTGCGGCGCAGACGCTTACAGGCATTAAGCCAACAGGAACAAGCATGATTGATGACAGCCCGGTGGTATTGATTACCGGTGCCGCCCGCCGCATTGGTGCCAGCATTGCCAGGTCGCTGCACGGCCAGGGCTATCGGGTCTTGATTCACTATCGCCATTCCAAGACTGAAGCCCAGTCACTAGCCCTACAACTTAATCAGATTCGCCCTGACTCGGCGCGCCTGCTGCAAGCTGAACTAGATAGCGTAGAGGCCGTCGAACAACTCGCCGTAGCCGCAGAGCAAAGCTGGGGCCGCATCAATGCGCTAGTGAACAATGCCTCGGGGTTTTCTGCCACGACTATTGGTGAGGTCAAGGAACAACAGTGGGATGAACTGATGGCATCCAATCTTAAAGCACCGTTTTTTTTAAGTCAGGCGCTGGCGACCACCTTAGCGGCTAACCAGGGTGCCATCGTAAACATAGTTGATATCCACAGCCTGCGACCGCTGCAGGGGTTCCCTGTATACTCCACGGCCAAAGCGGGCCTGCGTATGCTAACTCAAGCGCTGGCGAAGGAGCTTGCTCCTAATATCCGCGTCAACGGGGTAGCCCCCGGTCTTATCCTATGGCCTGAAGGTGGCGCAGAACAATCTGCCGCCGACAAACAGATACTCCTGGACAAGACGCCTTTAAAACGCGCCGGCCAGCCTGAAGATATCGCCAACGCGGTCAGTTTTTTATTGCAACAACCCTATATCACCGGCCAGATATTAGCGGTAGACGGCGGAAAATCCCTCTATAGCTAATCACCGCAGCTAATCACCGCAGCTAATCATCTTGATATGCCTAAACCACCCTTAAGAGATACCGACGCAGATGCTGGTTAACGGACCGAAAAACGCAGAGCACAGCTTTATCTTTGCCCATGGTGCTGGCGCTGGCATGGATCACGAGTTTATGACTCAGGTTGCTGAGGGATTGGCAGACAAAGGGGTTCAGGTTTTTCGTTTCGAATTTCCCTATATGCTTAAACGCCGCGAAGATGGCAAACGCAGACCTCCAGACCGCGCAGATAAACTGCTCTGTGCTTTTCGTCAACAAATCGCCACTGTCCCTCATCATGGAAAGCTGTTTATTGGCGGTAAGTCCATGGGAGGACGCATGGCATCACTTCTAGCCATGGAAGAAGACCTTGATCCAGACATCTGCGGCATTATATGCCTGGGCTTTCCCTTTCATCCCCCCGCTAAGCCGGAAAAGCTCAAAGGTTCCCATCTGGCCGAAATCCCACTACCCACTCTAATCCTGCAGGGGGAGAGGGATAACATGGGTACAGCTGAAGAATTGGCTCAATTCTCTTTTTCAAAGGCGGTTAAATTACAAATACTTGAAGATGGAGACCATAGTTTCAAGCCTCGTAAACGCTCGGGTTACAGTCAACAAGGGCATCTACACACCACCATAGAAGCCATATTTGGTTTTATCCTGAACACAAAGTAATCACTTTTGAATTTTTAGCCCATCCCGAAACAAAAAACTGTAGAATCCTCGAAATAAAATTTGTGCATTGCGCAATTTGATCTACATTTACATGATCAAACATGTCGCTACCCTACAATCAAAACGAGGCTACAAGGGAGATATGGAGTCAATTCAACAGCACACGGACGATCTTAACAAAAAAGCTGCGGCGCACAATATCGATTCCAAATCTTGGCCTGAAAAATGGTCCAGACTGTCAGACAGTGAAGCCCACTCCTTTGTTCAAGAGCTGAAAAGCGAGCTACCTCAAGGGCATTTACTTACAGGACTGCCGCTAAAGGCCATTGGCCGTCGCGATGGTCGCGATCAATTTCTATTTCTACTTGAAGATGGCTCCAACAAGCTGGCCACAGTGCATTTAACCTGGTCAGAGGAAACAGACCCAAAATGGCCTTGGACTGAGATTTTCAACAGTTTTGATCACTGGATCACATCCGTAGAAGGGATTGTTAACGCCCGCTTTCACAACCAGCAACAACGAATCAGCTGCTAGTCCAGTTCAGATAGCTGCTGACCCTGCCACAAGAAGGCGACTCGCCAAAGAACTTGCTTTTGTCGGTCAAACTGCTGCCATAGAGACCCATAGCTCTGCCGCAGCTGCGGATGTAACTCGTCATCAGCCAGTTCGGCCAGCGGCCACAGCACAAAAGCGTTGCGGGTGATTTCATTGCGCGGCAGACAGCCGCCGTCGAAGTCACCGACGTAATCATCGTAAGTAAGAATATCAATATCTAACGTTCGTGAACTAAACTTCACCGCATTGCGGCTACGCTCATTATCATGTTCGATTTTGCGTAAGCGAGGATAGAGCGCATTAAGTGCCAGATCCGTCTCTAGCCCCACTACCAGGTTATAAAAATCGTCTCCCTCGAAGCCAACAGCCTCACTCTCGTAGATGCTGGATATTCTCAACTGACCAAACTCGGCAGCCAGAGCATCAAGGCCGCGGCTAATGTAATATTCGCGGCGAATATTACTACCGATACTGAGATAAACCACTGCCATTAAAGCCGCTCTCCCCGCGTAATAATCACACCGACATCGTCTGCGGCAGGCACCGCTCCGGGCTTACCAAGGCGCAACTTCAATCCAGACACCGGAAATTCTTCGAGGATCAGAGCAGCGATCTGTTCCGCCATAGTTTCTACTAGCTGAAACTCGCTGGCTTCGATAAACGCCAGCAAACGCTCAGAAATGCTTTTGTAGTTCAGGGTATTAGCAACCTCTTCCGTGGCAGCCGCGTTGCGAATATCTGTTCCCAGCTCTAAATCCAGAGTGACTTGCTGACGGATTTCCCGTTCCCAGTCATAGATACCAATAACGGTTTCAGCCTTAAGGCCCTTTATATAAACGATATCCATCTGTTTCTGTCCTGCTAGTTAACAACTTAAAGCCACGGACTCGTTAAGCCCTTTACTCACTAGTTTTGTTCTGATAAAACCGACAGATAGTGCTAACAAACTATCGACAGCACTATCTGTTACAGTGACCGATAAGCATATTACTTTTTTGGATTCGACCGATTTTAGGCAGCGTCCCATGTTCAGCACCTTAACGTCAACAGACCTGGCCCTGATAGCATTTGCCTATCTGCTCGGCTCTGTGCCCAGTGCGATCGTGGTCAGTCGAGTATTCAATTTGCAGGATCCGCGTAGACACGGGTCTGGCAACCCCGGGGCCACCAACATGCTACGCACCGGTCACCGTACCGCAGCCATATTGACGCTGATCGGCGATTTGGCAAAGGGCTACCTACCCGTCTACGTCGCCATCCAGCTTGAACTTCAATCCATCAATATCGGCCTAGTCGGGTTAGCTGCAATCATCGGTCACCTGCTACCCATTTTTTATCAATTTCGCGGTGGCAAAGGTGTCGCTACATCCTTAGGAGCCTGCCTGGGATTCAGCCTTTACCTAGGATTGGCACAGATGATCTGCTGGGTTATCGTTGTCGGGTTGTCCCGAACCTCTTCAATCGCCGCACTGACCACCGCGTTAGTGACCCCGGCACTAGGCTTTTTTCTGGCTCCGCAATACAGCCTCGCCTGCCTGCTGATTGCTCTGCTGATGTTCTACCGCCACCGCAGCAATTTGCAAAACCTGCTGAAAGGTAACGAACACCGTTTATAGCCATTACCACAGCAGTTACTCATGCAGCGAATTAGACCTTTAGTTCTGGCAGTTCACTCATGGGCCAGCGCGGACGCGCCTGAATGCGCAGGTCATCCTGCTCACCAGCCATCAAGCGCTGGCAGCCAGCGTAGGCAATCATGGCGCCATTATCAGTACAAAACTCCGGCCGGGCATAAAAAAGTGTTCCGCGCTGCTTCTGAATCATCACTTCCAACCGCTCTCTAAGCATGAGGTTGGCACTGACACCGCCAGCAATCACCAGTCGTTGCAGACCAGTCTGTTGTAATGCTCGTTTGCACTTAATGGTCAGGGTGTCCACCACCGCTTCCTGAAACGCCAAGGCGATATCGGCCCTAGCCTGCTGATCCAGTTGCCCCTGCTGGCGAAGTTTTTCCGTGGTATTCAAGGTAAAGGTTTTTAAACCACTGAAACTGAAATCAACTCCCGGACGATCAGTCATCGGCCGCGGAAACCGAAAGCGCCCCGCTTCACCCTGTAGCGCTAAAGCGGCTATTCTGGGCCCGCCAGGGTAATCAAGACCGAGCATTTTCGCGGCCTTATCAAAAGCTTCTCCTGCAGCATCATCCAGAGATTCGCCCAACAGCTGGTACTGACCAATACCATCGACCTGAATCAACTGGGTATGACCGCCGGACACTAACAGCGCCACAAAGGGAAATTCCGGGGGAGTATCTTCCAGCATCGGCGCCAGCAGATGACCTTCCATATGATGAACGCCAAGCACCGGCACCTGCCATGCCATGCCTAGAGAGCGCGCCACAGACGCCCCGACCATCAGCGCACCGATTAAACCGGGGCCTGCTGTATAGGCGATGGCATCAATATGCTGCTGCTCTGACTGAGATGAGGCCATCACTTCCCGGATCAACGGCACCAGCTTGCGGATATGGTCTCTGGACGCCAGCTCCGGTACGACACCGCCGTAATCGGCATGCACTTCCACCTGACTATAAAGTGCATCCGCCAGCAACCCCTGGTCACTGTCATAGATAGCAACACCGGTTTCATCACAGGAGGTTTCAATTCCCAAAACCCGCATCTTCAAATACTCCGACTAGTTCGCTTACCAAATTCAGGCCACTAATAGCTGTTTAATGGCCCTAAAAAAGGCGAATCATACCAGCACCGATAAAAGTCTTCACCTTAACTAGCTGATTAGTGTTTACAACTATAACCCGCAATGATTAAAATACGCGCCCCTGTTTCCTTCGGGAAGCTTGGGCAGTGTTTATCCGTAATAGGGCAAACACTGAATATCAACTAAAAACTTAAATTAGGTAACCAGGGTAAATCTGATGCCAAGTGTTAAAGTTCGTGATAGCGAGCCCTTTGATATAGCTCTGCGCCGTTTCAAGCGCTCTTGTGAAAAAGCTGGTGTTCTGGCTGAAGTCCGTCGCCGTGAGTTTTACGAGAAGCCGACTTCCGTGCGTAAGCGTAAGGCTGCTGCAGCGGTTAAGCGTCATGCTAAGAAACTGCTCCGCGAGAACCGTCGTCAAGTACGCCTGTACTAATCGACACTAAACCACGGCAAACCTGATCTACCTAGCCAGGACTAATTATGAGCGACGCTGCCCCAACGACACAATGCTCTCTGAAAGACAGCATTAAAGCAGCACAAAAAGTTGCCATGCGCGCCCGCGATAAGCAGCGCCTCGGCACTATTCGCCTGATCCTGGCTGAGGTCAAGAATGTAGAGGTCGATGAACGCATCGAGCTGGATGACAATCGGATTCTCGCTATTCTGGATAAAATGCAGAAACAGCGCCGCGATTCCATCAGCCAATTTGACGATGCTGGCCGTGATGACTTGTCTGAGGTGGAAAGGAACGAACTGGAGGTGATTAAAACCTTCCTTCCTACCCAGTTAACTGATGAAGAAATTGATTCACTGATCCAACTAGCAATTAATGACAGCGGCGCCGACTCCATGCAAGCCATGGGCAAGGTCATGGGAATAATCAAACCCCAGGTCCAGGGTCGTGCCGATATGGCTGTTATTAGCAAAAAGATAAAAGCCCGCCTAAGCTAAACACCTTTAGCC
Organism: Motiliproteus sp.; assembly: GCA_036960175.1. Lineage (GTDB taxonomy): Bacteria > Pseudomonadota > Gammaproteobacteria > Pseudomonadales > Balneatricaceae > Motiliproteus. The sequence continues at coordinate 54,561 of JBALWH010000021.1, forward strand.
GCCTTCCTGTCGGCGGTAAATAGATCTCGCACGCGCTATTCATCTACAGCCCTATAGCGCGCCTGCTAAGCTATGGAATACATCACCCTAACGGCAGAAGCTTAATGGCTGGACGCATACCACAAAACTTTATCGATGATCTGCTGAACCGCACCGATATAGCCGATGTGATCGAAGAGCGCATCAGCCTCAAACGCACCGGCCGCAACTACTCAGGCCTATGCCCGTTCCACAAAGAAAAGTCTCCATCGTTCAGCGTCAACCCAGAAAAACAATTCTATTACTGCTTTGGCTGCGGCGCGGGCGGTAACGCCATCGGTTTCGTCATGGAACATGATCGCATCGACTTCCCTCAGGCAGTGGATGCACTTGCACGCCGCGCCGGCATAGAGATCCCTCAGGACAACAGCGTCGACCACGCCCAAAGCCAGAAACTAAAACACAGCTATCAGCTCCTGGAGCAGACAGCCAGCTTCTACCAACAGCAGCTCAAACAGCACCCAGAACGAGAAAAAGCGGTTAATTATCTCAAGAATCGAGGCCTCAGCGGCCAGATCGCACTAAGTTTTCAGATAGGTTACGCGCCACCGGGCTGGGACAATCTTATCAGCCATCTACAGCAGCTCCCGGAACTGAAAGACATATCCAAAAACCAGGATCTGGACGATGCTGGCTTAGTGATCCTGAAAGAAGAGAATGATCGCTGCTACGATCGTTTTCGCGACCGCATCATATTTCCTATTGTTGATATGCGAGGCCGTGTTATCGCTTTTGGCGGTCGGGTGCTGACTGACGAAAAGCCCAAGTACCTGAATTCTCCTGAAACCGACACTTTCCATAAAAATCGCGAGCTGTACGGCCTCTACCAAGCACGTCAAGCCAACCGTAATCTCGATCGCGTACTGATCGTGGAAGGCTATATGGATGTGGTCGCGCTAGCACAATTCGGCATTAACAACGCAGTCGCGACACTAGGCACAGCCACCAGCGAACACCACCTAACCCGACTATATAAGCTGGTGAACGAAATAGTCTTTTGCTTTGACGGAGACAACGCCGGTCGCAAAGCCGCCAACCGGGCGCTGGAAACAACCCTGCCATTGATGGAAGACGGTCGCCAAGCACGGTTCCTGTTTCTGCCAGAAGGGGAAGATCCAGATTCTCTAGTGCGCCAGGAAGGCACCGAACAATTCAATCAGCGCATCAAAAACGCCAAACCCTTATCAGATTTTTTCTTCGACAACCTCTCGGAGTCTCTAGATCTAGAGAGCGGCGAAGGACGCGCCAGACTCAGCGCACTAGCCATGCCAATGCTCGAACAGATCCCCGGAAAAGTATTCCAGCAACTAATGAAGCAACAGCTGTCAGAAATAACAGGAGTCAGCAGCGACTTTTTTCAACAAATAGCACCGCCGCCGGCTACCAGCGCGCCCTCTTATCCAGACAATCACTATAGTGATGACGATCACTGGCACCAGGACAACAGACACCAGAGCAGCAGACAGCAACCCAGCAGCCCTCAACCACGCCAAAACAGCTACCGCCCGCAACAGGCGCTCAGACCTTCTTCTCTGGGGTCACGGGCACTGCGCTGGCTGCTACACCACCCAAAGCTGGCATTGAAAGTAGATTTCGAAACCACCGAAGCACTGTCAGCATTAATGGACCCAGAGCTAAGCCTACTGCGAGCCCTGGTGGAACAATTACGCCCCAATCCAGCCCTACCAACAGCGCTCATATTGATGGAGTGGCAAGACGACCCCAACTACAGCATTCTCTGCCAACTAACTGAACAAGAGCTGTTAATTGCCGATGATGAAAGCATGGAGGCAGAATTTATCGCCTGTTTACATCAATTAATGAGAAAGACCGAAGAAGCCAAGCTAGACTACTTGAAAAGAAAAAAGTCGCCTCCATTAACGGACGATGAGAAACGACTATTAAATAAGCTGTTACTCCAGAACCAGAGACCTCGACCTTAGATCAACCACGCCATTCCAACGGCTTAAACCCAAGGTCTGAAGTATTAACTGATTCGATGGTATTTTGGCCGCACCACGTCTATAATATGCGGCTGTTTTTCCTCTACCTAGCCTATAGGGACTCTATGTCTGATACTTCGCCGCAGTCTAGCTTGAAAGACCTTATCGCCAAGGGTAAGGAGCAAGGCTACCTGACATTCACGGATGTCAACGACCATCTGCCTGAAGATATCTCCGATCCGGAACAGGTTGAAGACATCATTCGAATGATCAACGATATGGGTATCAAGGTAGCGGAAACCGCACCCGATGCCGATGAGCTCCTTACCGGTGATGAAAACAACTCTACCGACGAGTCAGCAATGGAAGAAGCCGCCGCCGCACTGGCATCGGTAGAATCAGACGCTGGCCGGACCACTGATCCTGTACGCATGTATATGCGCGAGATGGGCACTGTTGAACTGCTCACCCGTGAAGGCGAAATTCTGCTCGCTAAGCGCATCGAGGAAGGCCTGCGAGATGTGATGACTGCATTGGCCCATTTCCCCACTACAATCCCGCAAATCCTCTCCGTCTATGAGGCTTCTCAAGAAGAAGAAGGCCGATTGACCGACCTGCTTAGCGGTTTTATCGATCCCAATGACGAGATCACACCGCCAAAACCGCAGCCACCTGCCGGCAGCACCGATGATGAAGATGAAGAAGAAGTTGATCGAGGCCCCGATCCGGAAGAAGTTCGCCGCCGCTTTAATGAAATAGAAAGCCATTACGAAATAGCATTGGCCGTCATCAACGAAAAGGGACGCTCCAGCAAAGAGGCCGCGAAAGCCCTGCAGGATATGGCTGCACCCTTTGCTCCAATTAAGATAGTACCGCGCTTATTCGACAAGCTAGTCAATGATGTTCGCGGTGCCGTGAAACACCTGCGAGAGCAAGAACGCACCATCATGCGCATCTGTACTCAGCGCGGCAGAATGCCACGAAAAGATTTCATCAAGTCATTCCCTGGCAACGAGCTCAACACTGATTGGGTCGCAAATCTTTGCGCCAAGGGTAATCCTTACGCAGTGCGCCTGGCTGGTTCAAAAATTGAATTAATGCGAGCTCAGCGCAAATTGATCGAGCTTGAAGCAAGCAGCGGACTGACTTTGGCAGAGATCAAAGAGGTGAATCGCCACATGACCATCGGCGAAGCACGTGCTCGCCGAGCCAAGAAAGAGATGGTAGAAGCCAACCTGCGCCTAGTTATCTCTATCGCGAAAAAATATACCAACCGTGGTTTGCAGTTCCTGGATCTAATTCAAGAAGGCAACATCGGCCTGATGAAAGCGGTCGACAAATTCGAATACCGCCGCGGTTACAAGTTCTCAACTTACGCAACCTGGTGGATTCGCCAAGCAATCACCCGCTCTATTGCGGACCAGGCACGAACCATTCGTATCCCGGTACATATGATTGAGACCATCAATAAACTCAATCGTATTTCCCGTCAGATGCTGCAGGAAATGGGCCGTGAAGCAACGCCAGAAGAATTGTCAGAACGCATGGAAATGCCTGAGGACAAAGTCCGCAAGGTACTGAAAATTGCGAAAGAGCCAATTTCCATGGAAACGCCGATTGGTGACGACGAAGATTCCAGCCTCGGAGATTTCATCGAAGACACCGCTATTCACTCGCCAGTAGATCGAGCCACCACCGAAGGTCTGCGTGAAGCGACCAAGGATGTTCTGGCAGGGTTAACCGCACGCGAAGCGAAAGTTCTGAGAATGCGTTTTGGTATTGAAATGAATACCGACCACACTCTGGAAGAGGTTGGTAAGCAGTTTGACGTTACCCGCGAGCGTATTCGTCAAATCGAAGCCAAGGCTCTGCGTAAGCTGCGCCACCCTACTCGCTCCGATCATCTGCGTGGTTTCCTGGACGAATAATCCCTAAACCTCGCTATCAAAAAGCCGCAACTTAGTTTGCGGCTTTTTTGTAGCATAGAACTGCTTCAGGCAAGCCTCCATGGCCGCTCAATCAGTACCGATTCAGGAGCTGTACAGCAACCGCTATATACCATCGACCAGCGTTCACACTAAAAACTTGAACTACTGATACAGCAGCCATGAAGTAGCGATGAAGTAGCCATGAAGTAGCGATGAAGTAGCGATGTTTAAGTATGAACGTTCAAAGGCACTAATGCCCTTCAGCAAATCCAAGACGGTAGAATGACTATACGGCCGGACACTTTGGTTTGCTCCAGAATCAACATAAGACAGGAAACTATGCGCAGAATAATCCAAACATTGAAACATACCGCGCCATGGCTATTAATCCTGTTTATGGCGCCAGCTCTGAGTCACGAAGGCGCCACAGGTATCGTTAAAAAGCGCATGGACAGCATGGAGTCCATGAAGGAAGAAACCAAGCTGTTAACGGATATGGCAAAAGGAAAACGTCCCTTAGACCCACTTCAGATTCAACGTTCCGCTGCCAAAATACACGAACTGTCACAACACATTGCCATGCAGTTTCCGGAAGACAGCCTGCACCGACCCACCAACGCCCTGCCCGCCATCTGGCAACACTGGCAGCGCTTTGAAGATTACTCGGTCGAACTGTCCAACGAAGCTGACGTACTTAAGCAACTGGCCAAACAGAAAAATGTAAAAGAATCCCGGGGACAGATCATTAAGCTGGGTAAAGTCTGCGTGGCCTGCCACAAAGATTTCCGCGAAAAAAGAAAGACGATGCCAAGCCGTCTGACTCTCACTAAGGCCCATTAAAACCATCCATAACCGCACAAAACCGCTTAACGGCGGTGGCGATTTAGCCAGCGCTCATAAGCCTGCTCTGGCCACAGGCTCTGAAAATAAGCCATCACTGCAGCAATCTGCTGCTCATTAAGCTGCTCGCTCCATGCCGGCATGCGGCCACCAGAACCTTCACTGATGGTCTTATACAGTTGTTGATAAGGATGGTGCCAGGAATGGGCTGAGCCGTTCAACGGTGGCGGTGGATACAATCCCTGAGCATCCGGTTTATTCCAACGTACCGCCCCTTCGCCACGCTTACCATGGCACTGTGCGCAGTTATCGCGAAAAAGTTTACGGCCTGCAAGCAGCTGATCTTTGCTATACCAACGACCTGTTTCCGCATTCTGATAGAAAACATCCGGTTGTTCAGAGCAGGCGGCTAACAGCAGCACGATCATCACTAGAGCACAGAATTCTTTCATCAGCTGACTTCCATATTTCATCAGCTGACTTCCATATTTCATAACTTGCCTCAACTCAGACGTTGAACTTGATGGGCCATCTTCGCAGAAGCACAAAATTAATCCAAAGATCGCTGTAATCGAATCGCACTGCCACGATGGTGATCCATGACGGCCCCTCGTATCCAGATAAAGGAGCCTTTCTCGCCACCTATACCTTAGTGTTTATCTCAAGCATTATGGCCTGTTCTTGATCTCTGTAATGTTTTAGCACTACCTGAATACGATAACCTAATACCTCTCACTCGATGACGGACCAGCCTCGACAAAAAGTCGATATCTATTTGACGAATCAGATAAATTACAAAGAATCGGAAATGACGGGACCATGAATTTTAGACAATCAAAAGCCATTGCCGCCATCATGCAGAGCCAGCTCATCAGCTGCCCGCCAAGCCAGTCTCTGCTGGACGTTTCCCGGCTGATGCGACAGCATAACTGCAGCTCAGTGGTGATTATCGACAACGAAATTCCCGTCGGAATATGGACTGAAAGCGACGCTTTGCAGCTTGATTTCCGTGATCCTGACGCCCTTCAGGCCCCTATTCAAACGGTGATGAGCACCCCCGTCAAAACTATCGATCAGCAACTGACTATTGACGAAGCGGCACATACATTTAAACAGCAGGGCATCCGTCACCTGCTGGTCCTGAACGATAAGAAAACACTGTGTGGAATACTCTCCCAAAGTGACGTCGTACGCCACCAGGATGCCGAGTACTTCCTGTATATGCATGAAGTAGAAAGCATATTAGCGGATACTCCGCCCCTGCAAATACCCCATAGCAGCAGCCTTGAAAAGGCCATCAGCATGATGCGAGGCCATCAGACTGACTGCATCGTGATCACCAACAGGGACCAGCCCGTGGGACTTCTCACCCAACGCGACCTGATCCGCTTGATTGCCGAAAACAAAACCGCCAGCCCGCTGCTTGAGGTGATTAGCAAGCCGCTGATTTGTGTCCCGGCTAATATGACGCTGCTATCGGCCCGCTCATTGATGGCCCGGCGCAGCATCCGCCATCTAGGGGTTAAAGATCGCGTTGATAACCTGAAAGGGCTCATCTCCTTTTCCGATATTCTATCCAATATCGAATACGCCTACGTTAACCGACTCAAAGACGCCCTTGAGAGCAGAGCCGCCGACCTGGCTCAAAGTGCCCATAACCTGAATATGGCCAATGCCCTTATCGATGCCTCCATGGACGGCATTATGGTGACGGACGCCAAAGGTGTCATCCAGTCCATCAACCCCGCATTTACTATTCTTACCGGCTATTCCGAACAGGAGGCTCTGGGTAAAAATGCCAGCCTGATCAGCTCCGGCAAACAACCCCCGGAATTCTATGCCAGCATGTGGCAACAGATTGATAAAAGCGGCTCCTGGCAAGGAGAGATATGGAACCGTCGTAAAAGCGGCGAGATATTCCCAGAATGGCTAACCATCACCGCCGTCAGAGATCACCATAACCAGCGCACCCTGTACGCCGGTATTTTCAGCGATATTACCGAACGCAAAAAGTCCGAAGCCATTATCGAAAACCTGGCCTACTATGACCCTCTGACCAAATTGCCCAATCGCCAGCTGCTATTCGATCGCATGGACGTAGCCCTAGCCACCGCCCATCGGGATGGCTCAAACATGGCGGTCATCTTTGCCGACCTCGACCATTTCAAGCGCATCAATGACTCCCTCGGCCACACCGCCGGTGACCAGGTACTGCGCGAAGTTGCCGAACGCATGCGCAGCTGCGTGCGGGAGGGAGACACGCTGTCCCGTATCGGTGGCGACGAATTCGTAATGCTGTTAACAGAAATGGACAGCATCGACGTCGCCTATCGTCTCGCCCAACGGATAACAGAGTCGCTGAAACAACCAATCATTGTCGATGGCCATGAACTCCATATCAGCACCAGCATGGGCTGCAGCACCTATCCTCAAGACGGCAACAGCCGGAACACCCTGCTGAAAAATGCGGATACCGCCATGTACCGGGCCAAGCAATCCGGCCGCAACGTCTTCCATCACTACTGCGCCAAGATGAATGATAAGTCCATGCGCCGCCTGAATATGGAAACTCGGCTTCGCGCCGCTTTGTCCAAGAACGAGTTCTTTATTCACTACCAACCCAAGGTAGATCTGCACAGCAACAAAATCGCCGGCGTCGAAGCGCTGCTGCGCTGGCAGGACGAGGAACTCGGCACTGTGCCGCCAACAGAGTTCATCAAACTAGCGGAAGACCTGGGGCTGATTAATGATATTGGCAGATGGGTATTACAACAGGCCTGCCAGCAATGTCGCCGCTGGATCGACAGCGGCGCAGCCCCGCTACAGATATCGGTTAACGTATCGGCCCAGCAGTTTCTGCGTGGCACCTTAATTCAGGAGGTCAGCGAGGCGCTGACTGAATCACGACTGCCTGCACACTTACTGGATCTGGAAATCACCGAGAGCTGTCTAATCAAAGATCCTGATTCCGTTGCCGACACTCTCACAGAACTGCGCTATCACGGCGTGACCATCTCCATGGATGACTTCGGCACCGGCTACTCTAGTTTGAGTCTGCTAAAACGCTTCCCGCTGGATTACCTTAAGATTGATCGCAGTTTTATGGAGGGTATTCCCGATGATAGCGACAACGCCGAACTGGTCTCCACCATTATTCTGATGGCCCATAATCTGAGACTGAAAGTCATTGCCGAAGGGGTCGAAAACGCAGAGCAGATGAAATATCTGAAAACTTTAAACTGTGACCAAATCCAAGGCTTTTACTACAGCTTGCCACTGCCACCAGAGGATATCGAAGCGTTGATTCTCAACCAGGAAGCGCTCTGCTAACCGCGCAAACCGTCGCTCAACAGGAAGACCCAATGCAGCGAGCTAAGCTTTTAACGTTTCGGCTATTTTCACCAGTTCGGTGATGCTGTGGGTCCCCAGTCGTTCCATCATCTTGGCCCGGTGCACCTCGACCGTGCGTAACGAGATACACAGAGTATCCGCAATTTGCTTATTCAGCTGACCGCTAACCACCAACTCAAACAACTGCTGCTCACGGGCAGTTAACGCCGCGATCTGAGTCTGGTACCGATGTTTACGCTCCCGTAAAACACTGCGACGCAAGGCCTTGTTCAGGCTCGGCACCAGCTCTGCAGCATTGACCGGCTTCTGACAGAAATCACAAGCCCCATCACGAAAGGCCTTCACCGCCATCGGCAGGTCACCGTGACTGGTGAGGAAGATCACTTCCACACAGGCATCTAGCAGATTCAATTGCTCATGCACCTGCTGACCGCTCATACCAGGCATACGACTGTCCAGGATCAGACAACCTGGGGTCTGCAGATCAATCTCCTGCAAAAAGCGCTCACCGCACTCAAAAGCCTGCACCTGAAAACCATAGCCCTCCAGCACGTAACTAAGGGCTTCGCGGACGGAATCATCGTCATCAACAATATACACCGGCAGACTCTGGCTATCCGTCATTCTCAACTCCTGCAATCCAACAGCTCACACAGGTGCCTCCCCGGCTCCCAGGCTGCATCGCGATATCACCACCGTGGGCCTCAACAATACGTTTACAGATCGCCATACCCAATCCCAGCCCCTCTGGTTTAGTAGAATAAAAAGGCTTCATCAGGGTCTGCAGGGGGATATCACCAAGACCCGCTCCCGAGTCCTCAACCTCAATCAAAACCCGCTTATCAGCCCCGTCACTGACCGCTATCCGCAGCCGATATGCGTTGCCAGCATCGGTCATCGCCTCCATCGCATTGCGAATCAGGTTAACCAGCAGCTGCTGAACCTGTATGCCATCAACGGCAACAACCACTGGCTTTTCGGGTAGTTGCAGGTGCAGATCCAATGGGTACTTTTTAAGCTCGTAATCTAGCAGACTCAAGGTTTCACGTACCAGCACGCGCAGATCGGTGGGCGTTCGTTTAATGCTGTCGCGACGGGCAAAACCCCGAATTCGCTCGATAATACTAGCGCCGCGCTGGGCCTCGCGGCTAATTCGTCCCAACAGCCCCGCTATGCCCTGATCATCTTTCGCCGGATCAATGCGCACGATACCGCCCTCTGCATAACTGTTAATCGCCGCCAAGGGTTGATTCAGCTCATGAGCCAAACCAGAAGACAGCTCACCCAAGATCGCCACCCGCTGAGCATGTTCCAGCAACTGCTGCTGTTGCTGCATATCCTGATTAACCTGATGCAGCTCGCGGGTGCGTTTATGCACCAGCCATTGCACCCACAAATGGTGACACAGCCCCGCCACCATCAGCAGCAGAATCGCCAGACTCCAATGCCAGTTACGTAACAGCCAGCCATGCACAGATTGCCACCAGGGCTGCTGCCAAGGATGAATTTTAAGTTGTTGATACAACTGATGGATGTCATAGCTGCTCACCGGTGCGGTCCAGCCCAGCGCCCCGGCGTCGCGCACCGCTATCGAATCCGCCGGTAACTGCAGCAGCGCTCGCGCCACCTGCTCGGCGATATCAGCAGAGGTGGGCCTGAGTTTCGAAAACGACCAGTTAGGATACAAGTCGGTACTGGTCAGACAGTCAAACTTCGCCACCGCGCGGGGTTCTATCACCCGGTAATCCGCCGCCTGCAGGATGCCTTCCCCAGATAGTTTCTCCAGCAGACAAGCTGGCAGCACCGCCGCATCCACCAATCCGTCCCGCACCCAGAACGCCAACGCTCCCACCGGGAAACCGGAGAATTTAATCTCAGAGAAGAAAGCCTCAGGGTGATGACCCTGTTTTACCATCTCCCCCCAATAGATCTGAAAGCCGCCGAAAGCCAAGGGATCAACCGCCCCCAGCTTGGCCTGATAAAGGTCATCCAAAGATTCATAATTGGAATCAGCCCGCACCAGCAATGCCGAACCAATGACCCGCTCCCGCCCCTGATGACGGGCAGATTTAAGCGTCGCCAACCAGCTCATACCGTGCTTCGAACCCACCCGCACATACTGGCCGGAGTTGGTAATGGCAAAATCGATAGCGGCATTTTCCACCGCCTGATCCAGCTCGGTCAGATTCATCGGCACCGCTCGAAAGCGGTATCCCGGCACCTGATTGCTCAGGTAGGTCATGGTGGAATCCCAGCGTTGCAGCGCCCGCTCGGTACCCCGATAAGCCAGCACTGCGACTTTTAACTCGGGGTCATGCAGCTTTAGGCCATTCAACCCGGGGGCTTTCAGCGCCTCTGCCGAAGACACAACAGCGGGCTCTAGCGTCGCCAACAACAGCAGCGCAATAGTCAATATTCTGAATAATTTGATCGTCATGATCGAGAGCAAAACAATATCCATATCAAATATGTGGTTTACCACAATACCGCCAGAGAAGTCCCAGCCATAGACTGAAATCAAGAAAGCACATCCAGCCCAGCCGGTACTGCATAAAAGTCGTTTCGTCCTTGCTGAAAACGCTTTCACTTTGATCCAAAGAATAGAGATTCAGTTACTGATATGGAAGGGAAAACATCATGAATATCAAAAGAGTGGTACTGATATCGCTACCCTATATCTTCTGCGCCAGCGCCCTGGCCGCCGAGGTCACAGAAATCCCCAATCCACCCACAGAATACCCGCAGGGAGAACTAGGCCGCATGGTAAAACTGGGGGAGAGCATCATCTATAACACCAACACTCACCCGCTCACTAAAGAGCTGGTAGGCAATGATCTAAAATGTAGCAACTGCCACCTGGATGGCGGCAAGGCTAAAACGCTAGGAACCTTTATCGGCACAGCCACTGCGTTTCCGGCCTACTCCGGACGGGAAAAAACAGTTCAGACCCTACAAAATCGCATCAACAACTGCTTTATGCGCAGCATGAACGGCAAACGTCCAATCATCGATACCGAGCCTTCGGTGGCCATGGCCGCCTACGTCACTTGGCTATCCACGGGTTTGCCCATTAACATGAACCCGAAGAAGCCGGTTAACCCCTTCTACACCAATGCCTGGTGGGGTAAAAAATGGGTGGTCCCAATGCTGAAAGCCGCAGGACCGGAAAACTACGACAATGGCAAAAAGCTCTATGTCGAAAAATGCGCCTCCTGCCATCAAGCCGACGGACAGGGCTTAGCCGCTGCCAACTTCCCCCCTATCTGGGGTGATCGCTCCTACAATACTGGCGCAGGCCTGAGCAAACCCGAGAAGCTGCCCACTTACCTGCTGCACAACATGCCGCTGGGCAATGCCAATCTCACTAAGCAGGAAGCCGTGGATATCTCACTCTATGTCACTGCCCAGCCACGGCCTTCATTCAACCTCAATAACTCGCTGTTCCCGGCCGCGCAGATGGGGCATTACAACTCCAAGGTTCTGGAAGAGAAACACAATGTCCGCAGCAACCTGGCGAAATGGGGACTGGATGTGGACAAACTCAGAGGCGACAGCCTGATCGCCGCGGAATAAGCTGTCGATAAACCCAACAAAAGCCCCTTAACCGGGGCTTTTTAGTAAAAAACTGGCAGTAATGCAAGCCATCAAACTTTAAGCTTTCGCACCTATTGGCTTGTTCCTTCGACCTCGCTATAATCCGCTCTCTTCTGAGGGCCCATAGCTCAGCTGGTTAGAGCACTCGACTCATAATTAGAGTCGCCAAGGTAGTACAGAAGAAAAGTTGGTCCGTGGGGGCCTTTAGCTCAGCTGGTTAGAGCAATCGACTCATAATCGATCGGTCACTGGTTCAAGTCCAGTAAGGCCCACCATCCACGACCTTAGTTATCAATAAGATAGAACAAAAAAATCTCTATCTTCGATATACACTCCAACACCACACACGCTCATGTAGGCGCTGTGTAGGCAGTAAAAGCACAAATATCCCGCTCTCAACTAAATGTAAAAAATTTTTAGATCAGTCAAAGAACCATCAAAACGAAGAAAAAACAAAAATATTGAGTTAACAAATGGGGAACTGACGATGTTTTTCTGTGGAATGAGCTTCGGGAGGATGGGGTCGACGGTTGAAATTCTTTCACGCCGACCATAAAATCAAATGGTTATAACGATAACAACTTTCTCAACAACATCGCTAGTTCGAACTTAAGTCCATATTAAGTCCGAAAAATCTTTCTTTTTCAGCAATCCAAGTCCCCCCCCAGCCATACACCAAGCGCTCAGCCAATGCCTAGCACGAAGAAGCGCGGCAAGAAGGGCTGTTAGCACGCTCCACCAGCCCTCAGAAAAAAGCTCCCTCAAGCAAGAAAAACGCAAGACCGGGCCCTTTTCTCTTTGCTCAAGACTGAGATGCCACAGCACAGTACTAGCAAAGCAAACATCTAAGATAGCGTTGAGCTCCTAGCTGAGCCCAAAGTGAGTTACAATAGTGCGCTTTATGTATCTTACGTGTGCAACTTCATGATTTCTGGTATCGATTTGTTTTGCGGAGCTGGAGGGCTAACTTGCGGCCTTCAGCGTGCCGGTATCAATATCTACGCTGGTTACGACATTGATCCAGAATGTCGCGCCCCGTATGAAATAAATAATCAATCAAGTTTTATAGAAAAAAGTATCGCAGATCTAAGCACTCAAGAACTAAGTTCTTATTATCAAAAAAACGATATAAGACTGCTAGCAGGCTGCGCACCTTGCCAACCATTTTCAAAGTATACCCAAGGTAGACCTCGTGATGATCGCTGGGGATTGCTATACCATTTTGGCCGACTTGCTGCTGAGCTAGCACCAGAACTAATAACGATGGAAAACGTTCCTGACTTAGTACGCCACGATGTCTATTCAGATTTTATAAACATTCTTGATTCAAAAAACTATTACATATACAGCAAAGTAATTTACTGCCCGGACTATGGAGTCCCTCAAAACAGAAGCAGACTGGTATTGTTGGCCTCGAAATTAGGCCCGATATCAATGATCAAGAAAAGTCATACAAAAAACAACTATCAGACAGTCAGAAACTCTATCGAACACCTTCCTAAACTTGATGCGGGAAGTGTTAATCCTGCAGATTCGTTACACAAATCTGCAGGATTAACACCCATAAATCTAAAGAGAATAAGAGCCTCTACGCCTGGTGGGTCGTGGAAACAATGGCCCGATGAATTGAGACTTAATTGCCACAAAAAGGAATCTGGAAAAGGGTATCCAAGCGTATACGGCCGAATGGATTGGGATGATGTCAGCCCTACTATTACTACACAAAGCTACAATTTAGGTAGCGGCCGATTTGGGCACCCTGCCCAAGATCGCGCCATTAGCTTGCGCGAAGCCGCTTGCATTCAATCATTCCCCGATAATTATGCTTTTGCTCATCAAGAGGACTCTGTCCGTCTAAATGTTATTGGGAGAATGATTGGAAATGCAGTTCCAGTGGCATTGGCCGAAGCGATTGGCAGCAGCCTTATATCTCACGTCAAGCAATTTTAAGGTACCCTTGATCGTCAATATAGCTTTCAATGTTGTCAATCATTGTTTCAAGGTATGCGATTACTGTTTTTGCCAACTCCCGAATTTCAGGTACAGAGTAATTTCTCCCAACCTCGGAGAACGAAACATTGCCGTGCGCCAGATCATTTCTATGGTTTTTTATAGGTTCAAGCTGGGAACCATGCTTGGTTTCACTATAGGTACTATTAGTACTGAAACCATAAATTTCTGACATCTTTTTTATCTCACCCCTGTCTATGTTACCGGAGAACAGGTTCTTGCTCCTGAAAGTTGCAGCAGCTATGGACGCAGATATGCTAGGACTAATGTCAACAATGAGGCGTTCTAATCCAACGCTATTATTCTTCGCTCTTCTTATAATTTCTTTTTTAATCTCTGATCGAAGGTCATCATAGCTCACCTCATCATCATTAATTTGATCGTGAATTGCAGATATAGACTCTCGCATGATTGACTCAATCAAACTGTAGAGCAAAAGTTTTACAGCACCTGTCATTGTGTTTTTCAAAAGCACGGAAGGCAAAAAATCATTTGCCTCGTCATCTAAAAGAAAGCCTCCACTATTATCAATGAATTCAAGAAGGTCTAGATACTCATCAATTTCCTTAACCCTTATTTCAAGGTCATCCTTAATAGAGTCCACTTATCCCTCCAGAAATTTATTTCTAGCATATTCAATTCGCGTAACAACTCTAGGTCGGCTGTTTGAAGCATCGCTGGTCGTATAAGTTATAAACTCTTCAGATTCAAGCCACTCTACGTTATTTATTTTTAGGTCTGGTTGTTCTCGCAAAGCAAGCGCAGCTCCAACAGCCATTGCTTCAAACCTTACTCTTGATGTGCTTTTGGCATTCGGGGTTTTTCTAAAACCTTGGGATATATTTTTATCAATGAATAGCATTGTTCTTTCAAATTCAAGTTTCATTTCGTCAATTTTAGCTTGGCTGGCTTCGCTGTTGTCTTCTAGATAGTTATCAACAAACCCCTTTACAGAATGTCCAAAATTCTTATAATTATTTAAATGTTCTGGTCAACAATTCCGGACACTTTAATTTGCTACTTTCTCATACTGAATCG
>JBALWH010000089.1:0-5380 GCA_036960175.1 Motiliproteus sp.
GGACCCCACAGTTGGCGGCCCCTATGTGATGTGGGGAGACACTCCCTACGCCCAAATTATGGTCCTGTGGCTGATCTGGAATAAGTTGGCTAAAAGTACTGCGGCCCAATCTCATTGCGGCGCCGCAACTTCCATCAACGACATTACGCCGCGGGGAACTGCGCAGCATGAAAAGCCTCGCGCACAGTTGGTTTTTACTCAATATTTTAATAGCCAATGCATTAATGATAGCTCGCTGATTGACCGTAACCTGGACCTTTTGGTAGGTTGAGAGAAATGGAGGACCTCAATCCTTCCGCGTATTCGTGTGCTGGTTAATGCATTATGATCAGGCTGTTTTAGGGTCACCACCACCTATACATAGGAGCTTTATCCCCAAGGATGGAATTTGGGCTCGTCACTCTATACCCCCAGCCTCTTTAAAATTGCCTTTCTAAGGCAATAATATTAGAATCTCGGCCTGTTACTCCTTATGGATATTAACGTCCCACTAGCAATCAGATGCAAGATGTCTCAATAATTACACATCAATTTGATGATTTTGTTACTCAGCATGATAACAAGTACTCCTCCGAATACCTGTTGTTTACACTGTTGACGGTCTTGAATCAGCGTGGGCAAATTAATAAAATTCATTTGACTCAGCCAGGTATGCCCCCGAAATCAAGCATTGCCATATTGCATATAGACGCCAGTATCATCCCTGATAACTATCTTGAATACGCATCGAAATTTCCTTTATGCCTAAATCGGAACGTTACTGATATAACCAAGAAAGTAGTCAGTGGAGCTACTATCACTGATAACGACTGCTGGCCGGGGCCATGTATCGTTAAATCAAATCTGAATTATTACGGAATTCCGGAATCGCTGATGAATGATCGCGCAAAATTGGCGAATAAATCTGTCCCGTTTCCTGCTGCGAGCATTAATAGAGAATATTCGATTTATAGAACTTATTCCGAAATACCAGCATCAGTTTTTAGCAATCAAAATCTTACTGTAGAAAAATTTGTACCAGAGGTAGAAGATAATTGTTACGCGATTCGACATTGGGTTTTTTGTGGCGAAAAAGAACATTGCAGTCGATACGTATCCGAAAATAAAGTGATTAAGGGTAACAATGTAGTTAAAAAGATACGTTCTGAAATTCCGGATGCGTTAAGAAAGATAAGAGAAGAGCTTGGTTTTGATTTTGGTAAGTTTGATTTTGTTATTCATGACGGGAAGCCAATTCTCTTTGATAGTAATAAAACACCAGGGCTACCACCTTATAATGGTGACGAAACAAAACGGGCGATCAATAATCTAGCGGATGGTTTGCAAGCTTTATTAAGCGAGAAAAATAGTTAATATGAACGAAGATACTAAGGTAAATGACCCCGGTCAGTGGCCAACAATCGCACGAAACTGGAAACAAATAGGTTCGCCATTGCGTCCAGTTATTGAAGATAATCTCTATATCAGTGCGGCCATTGATAATTGGTTCGAGACTTCTGCTGTTGCTCCTAAGGCATTAATATTGGGGGTGACCCCGGAGCTTTATCATGCGCATTGGCCAGAGGGCTCGGTGCTGCATGCTGCGGACAGAACGATTGAAATGATTGAAAATCTATGGCCTGGAGATACCTTACAGGTTCAGCATTCAACTTGGCTTGATATGGATTGGCCGGAATCAAATTTTGATCTTGTGCTCTGTGATGGCGGCCTTCATTTGCTTGATTATCCGATTGGGCAACAAGCGTTGGTTGAAAAATTGGCGCATATTTTAGCACCTTCAGGCGTGGTCGTTTTTCGTTTGTTTGTGCTGCCGGAACATAAAGAAGATCCTCTAGCTATCATTGAGCATCTGCTTAACGGAAAAATTCCGAATCTCAATTGCCTTAAACTACGATTAGGCATGGCCTTGCAAGAAAGCCCCGAAACTGGTGTGGCTTTACAGCATGTATGGCAGTTTCTTCACGATAACTGTGGAGAGTGGTCTGAACTTGCGACTAAGCTCGGATGGTCGCTTGAGCATCTTTCTGCAATTGACGCCTATAAAGAGTCCCAAGCGCGATATCATTTTTTATCAACCAAAGATGTCATCGCTTTGTTTAGCGAAGACTCTAATCATCTCTTCGAATTAACCAGGCTGGATATACCTGGTTATGAAATGGGCAATCAGTGCCCAACGGTAGTTTTTCATAGAGCTGACGAGCAGCCTGCCATAGCATGAATACTATGGATATAGATCAGCCAGACAAAATTCTTCGCAAGCAGATAGGTGGCTACCAAAATACGGCGCTGATCTTTACTGCTGTTAAGCTCGGCTTACCTGATTTATTGCAGGAGGAAAAGTATAACTTACAACAGCTTGCTGAAAAAATTCAGTGCGCAGAAGATAAACTGAAGCGACTTCTGAGCGCTCTGGAATTAATAGGTCTATGCTACCTCTCCACGACAAAAATCTATCAGTTGACAGAGTCGGGAAGGCTGCTGGCAACCAACTCTTCTACTCCTCATCGCGAGATGGTTGAAATCGCAGTAGAACAGTATTGGGAAAGCTGGACCAATCTTAGTGGTGCTATTAGGACGGGTAAATCGGCTTTTGAGCGATTACATGGCCAAAATGTTTTCGAATGGAGAAGCGAAAATGCTGATGCAAATGAAAAATTTAATTTATGGTTAAGTAAAGAAACTAAAGCCTATATCAGCGATATTCTGGAAGTACTTGATCTGACAGGAACAGCTGAAATTGCAGATATTGGTGGTGGCTCAGGTATTTTGTTAGGGTCACTTCTAAGAAAACACCCTCATATTAGAGGCAAGCTGTTCGATCAGCCTCACGTTATACAGCAGACAAAGAATGCTATTGGTGCAGGGAATCAAGACATACAGCAGCGTCTGGAATATATAGAAGGTGACTTTTTTAAAAGCGTGCCTGTAAAAGCGGATACTTATATTATGAAGAGCATTATCCACGACTGGGATGATGTAGAGTCAATTGCGATATTACGGAATTGCTATTCAGCCATACCTAAGCATTCAAGATTTATTCTTATTGAAAGACTAACAAAGCAGGAAGCCAAAGCATGCGAGAATACAATACTGCTTGATATGCACATGATGGCGGTTACCGGTGGCAAGGAAAGATCTCTGGACGAATATAAATACTTATTACTTGAATCCAATTTTAACTTTATCAAAAGCACAGTAACGAGTTCTGGCTTTCATTTAATTGAGGCCGTACCTGCATGAAGAATTCTAATTTATCGCGGTCTATTGTCCTTCACGCAATTGATGAACCCATTGTCGGTGTCAAAAGACCTACACCCAATCAACGATTTCGCAAGCCCGAACTATCCATCCAAGAAAGAGAGCATCCCGATCTTTTGGACAGCCATATCCAGGTTGAGATGCTTTATGTAGGAATATGTGGCACTGATGTACACCTTATTGAATCAGATCCTCTTACTCAATACACGCTTACATCTGCCCCGGCATATATTCCAGTACAAGGTAGAATAATTGGCCACGAAGGTGTCGGCCGAATTATAGCCGCGGGGGAAAATGTCACAGGCTTACAGGTAGATGACATTGTTTCTTTTGCTTCTATTACCAATTGTATGCGGTGTGATTCCTGTCGGCGAGGAAACTTTAACCAATGCGAAAACGCCTTATTGTTAGGAATGGAAACGGATGGTCTATTCGGAACACAAGTTAATATTCTTGCATCACTGGCTCACAACGTGTCTTCCTTGGTGCATAATGATGAAGACCTAAAAGCGCTCGCCTGTCTTGAGCCTGCAGCCTGTGCGATGAATGCTTGTGATTTGGCGCAAATTCTTCCCGGTGATACGGTCGTCGTTTTCGGGGCTGGTCCTATTGGGCTCTACAGTGCAATAATCAGTAAAAAGGTTTTTGGGGCTGCAAAGGTCATCGTCATTGAGCCAGAGCCTTTTAGAAGAAAATTAGCCGAAGAATGGTGTGACGTCACATTCGATTCGGAAAAATTTATGGCATCGCCACCTGGAAAAGTAGATGTGATAATTGAAGCTTCCGGCCACGTGGATAACATTCCACATATATTTCAGGAAATAAATCCCAAAGGAAGAGTTGTACTACTGGCCCGAAGCGGAGAGCCTTTAATATTAGATAATGTTGATCATATGATTACCCAATCAATCACTATTATTGGGTGCAGAGGCCATCTTGGTGGTTCATTTGCTAAAGTTCTCGCTCTGTATCGTTCAGGTAATTTTCCGTTACTTGCATCTGTTACTAAAGTGGTCGACTCTCTTGAGGAGCTACTAGATAACTTGATAGATACGGAATCGATTTCTAAAGACAATTGCAAGATTCTTGCTCGAATAGCGAAATAATTTATTTAGGAAAAACCTTTTTTAGCACATAAAAACATGTTCCTCACGAGGCCGAGGGGGAATCTGGCTAGCTGAACTTCTTAGTTAAGCAATCCACGACTTTTTAGGTAGAGCGGTAATTGTTCTAGCAATTCGCGTTCAACCGTTGCAAGGCGCGTAGGTGAAGGGAATTCTGGCCAATGCCCAGGACTAAGATCCGGTTCTACGGTCTTTATATCTGCCATCCAAAGGTCGTTGTCTTCATAGCCGAGCCCTATTAACTCTTCAGCGATACTGCCGTGAATCTCAATCTGTCCGGCTAGACGGGGTAGGTGCTTCTTCCAGTTACCGATACTGTCTCCAGTGATTTTTCGTATACTTCTCATTGCGGCTAGCGATTGCTGAGAAGGGCTGGCGAATTGATCGTAGTTAGAAAATCTCTTGGTAGCAGGTAAAAAATCCAACTGTGCTGCCAGCGTTTCCTGCACCTTATCAGGTCTAGCCACCAGCTCCTCATATCGTACTTCAACGAGTCGTGGGTGAGTGTGAAAACCGCGAGTGTTTTCTAGCCAGCACCGCCATTGATTAAGATTCGCCCAATACGCATCTGGTTTCAGGCCGTGTCGACTAACCACAATGTCCCGAGGATCCCGGACCATGGAGATAAACCACTGGTTTTCATCCGCCGGCAGAATAGAGCTTACTAAGCGATGATCTTGTGGGTTTTTCGTGCAAAGAGAACCTTGGCTAGGCAAGCCCTGAAGAGGTTCCAGCAAGCTGACCTCTTTCTTGGAAAAACACGAAAACTGAAAGCAGGTCGTCATCAACTCCAGCATCAAAGTAGTGCCGCTTCTAGGCGGCCCGATTATGTGTACTCGCTTCATATCACTCACTGATAATTTTCCATTCTTGAGGTACTGACGGACCAATCACCCACTGATCCAACGTATTTCGAACCTTAACCACCGGATGATCGAGGGTGCTAATGTAATGAACCATCCCCACCCTAGCCGCTAGCGCGGAAGGAGTCCTCAGAC
>JBALWH010000090.1:0-5347 GCA_036960175.1 Motiliproteus sp.
CGCGGACGCTATCGACGTAGAGCGCAACGGCTGACTTGGCGTCTTGATAGGCTTGTTTATGGTCACCACCGGCGCTAATTGCTCGCTGATAGTGACTACCCGCTAATCGTTCAGCCATGGAAACGGCAGTACGCCAATATGGCGGCAGATGCTTACGCTCACCCGATGGGATACCCAGCGACCTGTTGATCATCTTCTCGACGTTCATGTGGTGGATATGTTCTGGCGTTGTACTGCCTGACGCTCGTACCAGCTGACTAACCGCATCATGGCATTCACGGTAACAGGGCAGATAATCCACCTTAGCCGCCAGCGATTCGCGCATCTCTTTAAACGTTTTGACTAGCTTGAGTTTCAGCGCCACCGCTTGCTCTGAGTTGGTGCAGAGTGTTAGCAGGAAATAACATTGGTCCTCATTCAGCAACGCAAAGGTTTCCGGCCTGCCGCCCTTACTACCCTTGGTAGGTTTTGCGGTTTGAAACCGCATTACCCCTAGGCTTTTGAACTGCAAATCGTAGCTACGAATAAGCTCCATCGTGTGTCTTGAGTGATTGCCCAGGTGTGCGGCAATGATGCGGCTCTCGACAAAGGATTCTTGCTTGATGGTTTGAAGGCGGATTGCTGTAGCGCAGGGCATGGCGCTCATACCTCACCCCCATTGCTTAGATCTTCAAGCAATTGGTGAATGTCTTCAGCTTTCCACGCCGTAGTTTTAGGGCCTAATTTGTAGGCTTTTGGGTATTTGCCGGATTTGACTCCAGCCCACCAGCTACTTTTGCCGACAGGGACAACATGCAGGATGGAGGGGAGGCGGACGAAGCCAGTTTCGGGGAGGGTTTGGTGGTGGATGGTGTTGGGCATGTCAGTTTCTCATTGGATATCTGACTCCCTATTATTCACATAACACTTAAGGAGACTACGACCAAAAAACCATGCTTTTTTGTCTCTAATCTTTGTCTTTAGACTTCGCTAAGCCTTCAGCCGTCTTCCAACGATGGTATTTTTTTAACAAAGCTGGGCCGTTTTCAGGAATCAATTTTGCCTCTGGAAATTCACTCATGTGCCCCCTGATAAACGAAAGCGCCAACTCGTCCAGACTCTCGCTACTACGCCTTACGCAAAAATCGAACTCTTGAAGAGAAATGCCCTTATAGGATGATCTACGCCGGTTTGCTCTAATGTCATTAGCTTTATGACGGCCAAAAAAAACCTCTTCTAATGTCAGCTCACCGCCGCTAGAAAAGTAAAGATCAAAAGCCTTAGCCAAGCTAAGCAGCAACTCAGGTGCTGGAATCGATCCACATCTAATGTCAGCTATCAACCGCTCAACTGGAGTAGGGTAAATCGGATTCTTAATATAGAGAGGATCATCTTCTGTTGCTTCCAATGCTTCTGCCGATAGATACTTTTTATAACTATCTAATGTTTCTCGCCCTCTCCAATAGTCGTCAATAAGATTAAAACCACCAATACCTTCTGGAGGCGGTTTCCAATCGATATTCAGAGAAGGGTATACATCAGAAAATAATACAGGGTGGGTCTGATATTTAATCTGCTCAACACAATTATTTACCCACTCATAAGAATTGAAAATATTTGGCTCAACTCTATCGTTTGCTACCAAAAAGGAAATATTCCATGACTCTTCGCCTAAGTCTTCATCTATTTTCCATCTAAGCAATTCAAAGTATCTATCGATCAACTCTTTAGATACATCTCCATTAGAGTTACTTATTTTATCCTCTAGAAGCTCCAACTCTTCCAGTTCGGCATCAGTCACTAATCAACCTCAATGCCGTACGGCCTGCAGAGAAGCTCAAGTTACCCATAGCCGCCTGCTCTATTCGGTCACTCCACCATGTCATCATCACTTGACGGCGTTGCAGGTACTGAGCGCGGTTATAAGCCCCCCTTACCTGATTTTTATCGACATGCGCCAATGCCGCCTCAATCACATCGGCATCGAAGCCCTGATCATTGAGGGTGGTGCTGGCTAAGGCTCGCATACCGTGGGCAGTCAAACGCCCCTTAAAGCCCATTCGCCTTAACGCCACGTTAGCGGTTGAGCTGTTGGTGCATTGGCGCGGATTGATATCGCTGGGAAAGACAAATTTGCTACGGCCACTGATCGGCTCGATGGCATCCAGTAATGCCAGCGCCTGCTGAGTCAGTGGAATGCTATGTTCTTTGCGTTTCTTCATCCGCTCCGGCGGTATCACCCACAACCCCTGTTTACGGTCTATCTCATCCCAACGGGCACCGGCGGCCTCGCTAGGCCGCGTTAGGGTATGCAACTGCCACTCGATCAGACAGCGAGTAACGATACGGACAGAAGCGGTACTGAGCGCCTGCATCAGCTCCGGTAACTGCTCAGGCTTCAAGGTTGGGTTGTTGGTGACTTTTGGCGTTTCGAACGCATGACGGACACCGGCTAACGGGTTGTGCTGGATGATGCCGGTATTGACCGCGTAGACCATCACCTCATTGAGTCGTTGCGTGACCCGTTTAACTGCTTCCAGCTTTCCGCTTTTAGCCAGTGGCTGCAACGCATCGATCACCACCGGTGCACTAATCTGGTGTACCGGCCATTTTCCCAGCTTTGGCAACACATGGTTACGTAGTGAGCGGATGATATCGTCGGCATAGCTGGGGGTGATCTTGGGTTGTTTGATGGCAAACCACTGCTCGATTACATGATCCAGCGTCTTGCTGTTTTCGTCCTGTTGCTGGCGCTGACTCTCTTCGCGGTGCAACTTGGGATCGATATCTTGGGCCAGTAGTTCGCGGGCTTTCTCTTTCTTGCGACGGGCATCAGCCAAACTAACTTCGGGATAAATACCGAAACTGATGTTGGCGCGCTTTTTAGAGTGTGGGCGATAGTAATTGAACAACCAAAGCTTAGATCCTGCGGGTTTGATCCGAAGCGATAAACCAGCTCCATCGACAAGCGAATATTCCTTGTCTTTAGGCTTGGCCTGTTTCACTTCAGTATTGGTCAAAGGATTTGTTTTTCTGGCCATCGTAGTAACACCGAGTTTAGTAACATTGGCTAGTGTTACTATCAGTGTTGCTAAAAACGCTGGATGTTACAAGTTTACTTTGGACTACTGCGGACACAAAAAAGCCGCTAACCCTTGATAGGTAGCGGCTTTTCGGATCGTTTCAGACGTTATGAAACTAAATGATGGCGGTGAGGGAGGGATTCGAACCCTCGATACCTTGCGGTATACACACTTTCCAGGCGTGCTCCTTCGGCCACTCGGACACCTCACCGTCTTGCTCCCCAATTGAGGAGCGCGTAATTTATACCAAAACAACCGTTATGGCAAACGAAAACTGGTGCCGCTGGTGGTATTTTTACAGTGTTCTAAAGGAGGGGGAAACAGCGTACTTTTCTATAGGCGTAAAAAAGCCCGGAGGCAGGGAAGATCGCCCCCAGGCTGAAAACAGATAGGTTTTCTATCAGTCTGCTTGGCGCCTGAGAAATGCAGGAATATCGAGGAACTCCATCTCGTCATCGGTACCTGTTCTGGCCAGAGGCATTGCCTCCTGCTCCATCTCAAAGGTCGCTGTTTCTTTCGGTTTACCGAAAGGTTCGCATTGCTGACGTAGGACAGTGGGTAATTCCAGCTGACCGAAATCCAAAGTGCCATCTTTCTTGCGCTGGCTAGCCTCCCTATTGCTGCTAACCACTTTAACTCTGGGCATATCGCTATTTCCCAGCCCTGTAGCAACAACAGTGACTTTTAGTTCATCGCTCATTTCCGGATCAATTACCGTTCCCACCACCACTGTGGCGTTTTCTGAGGCGAACTCTTCAATGGTGTCACCAACTTCGGAAAACTCACCTAAGCTCAGATCTAATCCGGCGGTGATATTGACCAAAATGCCCCGGGCACCCTGCAAATCAATATCTTCCAGCAGTGGGCAACGGATCGCTGCTTCAGCGGCAACCCGGGCGCGGTCTTCACCGCTAGCTACACCGGTGCCCATCATCGCCATGCCCATTTCCGACATCACGGTTTTAACGTCAGCGAAATCGACATTGATCATGCCTGGACGAATAATCAGATCAGCAATACCCTGCACAGCCCCTTGCAGAACGTTGTTGGCTTCTTTAAACGCATCGACAAGGGAGGTATTTTTACCCAGTACCGACAGCAATTTTTCGTTGGGGATAGTGATCAATGAATCGACACTTTCTGACAACGCCTTAATGCCCTCTTCCGCTATTTTGGTGCGACGGCGACCTTCGAAAGGGAAAGGTTTGGTGACCACAGCAACGGTCAATATACCCAACTCCTTAGCCACTTGCGCAACCACTGGAGCGGCACCAGTGCCGGTTCCACCACCCATACCGGCGGTGATAAACACCATATCGGCACCACTGAGCATATCAGCAATACGCTCACGATCTTCCATTGCTGCCTGGCGGCCGATCTCTGGATTGGCTCCGGCGCCCAGACCCTTGGTCAGCTCACCACCAATCTGCAATACACCATGCAGCCCTTCAATTTCCAAGGCTTGAGCATCGGTATTGGCGCAGATAAAATCGACACCATCAACATCGCAAGTCAACATATGCTGGACAGCGTTACCACCACCACCACCGACTCCGATCACTTTAATCACCGCACTCTGTGGTACGTTATCGACTAATTCATACATTGGTCTTCTCCCCTTTATGTGGCCTGAGCAAGACTGAGTTGCTCTCACCGGTCAATCATTTACTACTTTATTTACTGTCCCCAATCTCAGAAGTTGTTCTGAAACCAGTATTTCATTCGATCCACCATGCGTGGCCGAACTTCTTGTAAT
The DNA here is from genome assembly GCA_036960175.1 of Motiliproteus sp. Taxonomy (GTDB): domain Bacteria; phylum Pseudomonadota; class Gammaproteobacteria; order Pseudomonadales; family Balneatricaceae; genus Motiliproteus. The sequence goes on from JBALWH010000090.1 coordinate 4,819, forward strand.
TCCGGGCTCAACTGCTGTTGGCGTGCGTTTTTCTCAGCGTAGAGTAGTAGTCCCACACTGGTGGAATAGATCGAGTTGCCAATAATGTCGGTCAACCCGCTAACACCGAAGGGTTTGGCTAGGCGCACCGGCATATGGAAGATCTCTTCCGCCAGGTCCACTGCCCCTTCCATCTTCGAGGTGCCACCAGTGAGCACGATACCGGCGGCGACTAGGTCTTCGAAACCACTGCGGCGTAGTTCGGCTTGCACTAGGGTAAACAGCTCGTCATAGCGCGGCTCTACCACTTCAGCTAAAGCCTGGCAGCTCAGGTCTCTAGGTGGGCGATCACCAACACTGGCCACTTTAATAATGTCATCAGCACTGGCCAGCTGAGCCAGTGCACAGGCATGTTTTATTTTGATCTCTTCGGCATGCTGAGTGGGTGTCCTCAGCGCCATGGCGATGTCATTGGTGACCTGATCGCCAGCAATAGGAATCACCGCAGTATGACGAATGGCACCGCCGGTAAAGATCGCTATATCGGTGG
>JBALWH010000022.1:0-66810 GCA_036960175.1 Motiliproteus sp.
CATCCGGTTGGAAAATCCCCATTCGTTGTCGTACCAGGCCATTACCTTAACCAGGCGGCCACTGACGCGGGTCTGGCTAGCGTCGAAAGTGGATGACGCCGGATCGTGGTTGAAGTCCACCGACACCAGAGGTTGTTTGTTATAGGCGAGAATGCCTTTTAGATAGCCCTTGGACGCTTCTTCGAGGATGGCATTGACCTCCGCTATCGTGGTATCGCGCTCGGCCATAAAGGTTAGGTCGACCAAAGATACGTTGATGGTGGGCACTCGTACTGCTAAGCCATCCAGGCGACCGTTTAGTTCCGGCAGCACCAGGCCAACAGCGACGGCAGCACCGGTCTTGGTAGGAATCATCGATTGCGTGGCCGAACGAGCACGGTAGAGATCGCTGTGGTAAACGTCGCTCAGGTTTTGATCGTTGGTGTAAGAGTGAATGGTTGTCATTAGACCGTTAACAATGCCCAGGGCATCGTTAAGTGGCTTAGCGATGGGTGCCAGGCAATTGGTGGTGCAAGACGCGTTGGAGATGATCTGGTGCTCAGCGGTCAGGACATCATGGTTAATGCCATAGACGACGGTGGCATCGGCACCGGAGGCGGGTGCGGAGATGATCACTTTGCGAGCACCAGCCTCAATATGGGCAGAGGCCTTGTCACGGCTAGTGAACAGGCCAGTGCACTCGTACACAACATCGATAGCCAGATCGGCCCAGGGCAGGTTGGCAGGGTTGCGCTCGGAATAAGTATGGATGCGGTCACCGTTGACGATCAAATCGTTACCGTCTACCGCGACGGTTCCGGCAAAGCGGCCGTGAACCGAATCAAACTGCGTTAAATGAGCGTTTATTTCTGCATCGCCGAGGTCGTTGATAGCAACAATGGAAATGGAGTCTTTCTTGTCGGACTCATACAGAGCACGTAATACATTACGTCCGATACGTCCGTAACCGTTGATAGCAACGCGAATGGCCATGGGTTTACCTCGTTTTAATTGTTTTGGTTGTAATATTACGTATATTAATACCTTTGTGGCGAGGGATTGTCTATAAAAATTTGTTATTATTACGTAATTTTATGGGATGGCGATGAGTGTGGTGTCATTCGTTTTTTAAAGGAATGTGGCTAAGACATTGATCAGGCGGTAATTCTTTCTTGGATGCGAAGATATGAGTGGAAGATTAACTTTGAGTTGTAATCCAACGTCTAAGTAATCTAATTACATGTCTGCTATAGTTCGATCATTCAATTTGTGACTCGGTTTTGTATGTTGCCGGTCGATAGGAGGTTTTCGGGACAATGACGCACACCAATATGCTCAATAACATTAATGAAGAGCTGGAAAATCTAAACCGTTCCGAGCGTAAGGTTGCAGAGGCAATTCTTGCAGACCCCCAAGGAGCGACGCGGTCATCTATTGCGGTATTGGCGAAAGCGGCCCAGGTCAGTGAACCGACCGTAAATCGGTTTTGTAAACGCTTTAACACGGCAGGATTTCCCGACTTTAAGCTGACCCTAGCGCAGGCATTGGCTGGCGGAGTTCCTTACGTTAGCCGGCATGTGGAGCCCGATGATACGGCCGAAAACTATACCCCTAAAATCATTGATGCCACCATCGCTGCGCTGGTGTACGCCAAGGAGAAAGTGAGTCCAGCAAAAGTAAACCAGGCGGTCGATCAGTTAATTCAGGCCAAGCAGATTTTCTTTTACGGTCTGGGTGCTTCGGGCCCCGTAGCCCAGGATGCGCAGCATAAGTTCTTTCGCTTCAATATTCCTGTCACCGCTTATGACGACGTATTAATGCAACGTATGGTTGCGGCCTCCTGCGGAACAGGTGATGTCATTGTGATGATCTCTTATACCGGCAGAACTAGAGAGACCGTCGAGATAGCAGAGATTGCCCGCGCCTCAGGGGCAACGGTTATTGGCATAGCCGATCCTGACTCGCCCCTGGCTAAGCACTGTTCGGTGATGTTGGGTGTGAAGGCTCCCGAAGACACCGATGTTTATATGCCGATGACATCGCGCATTGTTCATCTCGCTATCATTGATGTGTTGGCGACAGGGGTTACGTTGCGGCGCGGCCCCGATTTTCTCGGTCATCTGAAAAAAATCAAAGATAGTCTAAAGGGTACGAGGTACTCAAAAGATAATTCAGCTAAATAGTCAGATGGGTAATACCGAGCAGGTGTTGATGGATTGAGGCGAAAGTCCTCAATTGAAGTGATGAGCCTAGAGCATCGGACCTGTTCGTGGCTCATCGTAGCTGCATCTTTGCGGTTCGTGGATAGACGGCGAAGCGCATCGGACAGTCTAATATCTTAGAAAAATGATTGTATTACGGGTGCCAGCCATCAACGTTTTTCTGGCTGTTAAGGGATTCAATATTCCTATCAGTCTTATAGCTGTTTCGAGTCCCGCCACAGATTACCGTAGCGGGGTGGGAGGGCTAGTCGTCGAAATGGATCACACTGCGAATGCTTTTACCTTCATGCATCAGATCAAAGGCCTCATTGACCTGCTCTAATTTCATGGTGTGGGTAATAAAATCACTGATAATTATTTTTTTCCAAGGATTAAATAACACATGATTGTATATACCGTAGGTACTTTTGATTTGTTGCACGTGGGACACCTTGCTTTACTGTAAATCATTAGGTGGTGTTCTGGCCGTTGGTGTTGCTTCAGACCGTGTTGTGAATTCTTACAAGCCCAATGTTCCGGTTATTCCTCTTGAGCAACGAATGGAAATGCTGAGAGCTTTGAGCTGTGTTGATATTGTGCGCTCCTACGATGAGCTTGAATATGTGTCTGGTTGCAAAGAACTGAATGCAGATATTTTCGTGATTGGTGAAGATTGGGGGAAAAATCCTCACAATCTCGCGGTGGAGTCATATCTAAAGTCGGCGGGGAAGCAGATCAAGCAAGTACTTTATAACCCCCGTACTTCATCAACCGCGATAAAACAAAATGTCATGGCTCAATCTTATAATGTAGGCAATTTACAGGTAGCTGTTGCCTAGTGGCTTAATTAACAGGAATTAGGTTGACCACCACAGAAGGGCTCTTGGACAGCGTGGTAGGTAAAAGTGCATAACAAGTTGCAGCATAGTGCCCGCTTCGCGGGCCGGAAACCTCGCATTGCTCGCCTATGTGCAAGGCGTTAGCTGCGAACCTCAAAATGGGTGTGGGTTCAGTGGATCCTTAGGGCCGACTAGAGCCGCACATGCCGCCGTCCCGTGAGTGTCCGCTCTGAGCGCTTCCCGATCCGTCTGGCCAACTCTTGACGAAGGTGTCCAGCTGATGACGCTCCTGTCCAATCAGATTGATCGGGGGCGTCCAGAACCTGACTTCGGGTGATCAGGTTTTTGACTGCCTCCAGTTGTGACAAGCGGCGCTTTAAGAAGCCGTTAGCGCATTCAACAACACCGTTTTCATGCGACACCCCGAGGTTGTTGCCCGCGAGCGTGCATCAAAATACCCGGGCACGAGAAAACATCATCCCGGGAGAGTCCCAGTTATTCGCTGTCTTGCTGATGAATAAACCGCATCTGCTTGTCCTGAGAAAAGACCACTAACTTCAACAATATAGGACTATTGCCACGGTGCCATGATTACCTGTAACGACCGGTGCGGGGGCCTGAGCAGGAAAAGTATTGCCGAGTTTACTATGCTTTAAGCGAACAGCGCTCTTTACTCAATTCTCATATCATGGGCGCTAGGCTAGTTGGGGAGTGCCAACGGTGAAACCGAGTGAAGAAGGCCTTCGGCGGCCCATGGATCTCGACCAGGCCCGGATCCCGCTCGGGCAGGTATATGTTATTCCTGGACGTTGTAAAGAGTGTCGTTTTTGTGTGGATTTTTGTCCTGAGCAGGTGCTCTCTTTTTCCGAGGAGATCAATGCAAAAGGCTACCACTATCCCGTGGTTTCCGAGGGCAAGGAAGACGGTTGTGTGCATTGCGGTTTCTGCGACCTCGTGTGTCCGGAGCTGGCTATCTACATCGTCGAAGTAGCTCGGGATGAAGTGCCGGTGCATGCCGCTGCCGGTGGGGTTGATCATGAAGGCTGACAGCAGCAGTGCTGTCGAGCCCGCAAGACCCCGGGTCTTGACCGGGACGCACTTTATGCTGGGTGATCACGCCTGTGCCGAGGGTGCCTTGGCGGCGGGCCTGGACTTTTTTGCCGGTTATCCCATCACCCCCTCAACGGAGATCGCCGAGCGTTTGGCCGACCGCTTGCCCGAGGTGGGTGGTCGCTTCGTACAGATGGAGGATGAGTTGGGCAGCATGGCCGCGATCATCGGGGCGTCGGCCGCTGGTGCACGCAGCCTGACGGCGACATCGGGTCCAGGTTTCAGCCTGATGATGGAAAACATCGGCCTGGCCGCGATGATGGAGATCCCTTGTGTGGTGGTCGATGTGCAACGGGCTTCACCCTCCACGGGCCTGCCTACCATGGTCGGTCAGTCGGATATCCTACAGGCCCGCTGGGGTTCTCACGGCGACTACGGGATCGCGGCTTTTTGCCCCGCCTCGCCCCAGGAGTGTTTCGATCTGACTATTCACGCCTTCAATATGGCGGATCGTTATCGCATCCCCGTTTTTGTGATGATGGATGAGGTGATTGCCCATATGACCGAGCGGGTGGTGATTCCTGCCGCCCAGACGATTCCCCGGATTGCCCGCCAGCGCCCCGCAAAATCGCCGGAAGATGAGCGTTTTCTTCCCTACGCCGCCGGGGATGACCTGGTTCCGGCCATGGCCCATGCAGGAGAGGGGTACCGGGTGCATATGACTGGCCTGACCCACGATGAGCGTGGCTATCCCGCACTCAACCCAGAGACTCACAATGCACTGATCAACCGGCTGGTGAATAAGGTCCGTCTCAATGCCAGGGCCATCGAGGCCTACGATGAGTGGCAGCTCGATGATGCCGATACCGTCGTGGTGGCTTTTGGCTGCAGCGCCCGCTCCGCTCGCCAGGCTGTCGGTATGGCGCGCGCAGAAGGGATCCGTTGTGGCTTGTTGCGGCTGATCAGCATCTGGCCGTTTCCGGAGTGGCGCATTCGCCGCTTGATCGACCTGGGGCAGGTCAAACGTTTTATTGTCCCGGAGGTTAATCTGGGGCAGCTGCGTCGGGAAGTAGAACGCCTGACGCAGTTGCCGGTCGAGCGTATTAATCATGCCGGGGGCGCCATGGCCACCCCCGACGAAATTCTGGAGGTGATCAGACCATGACGGTCGCTAGAGGATCGAAAGAGATGATCGCGACCTCGCACCCCATGGATGAGCTGCTGCGGGCTGACCGCCTGCCGCATATCTTATGTGCCGGGTGCGGTATCGGCACCGTGATTCATTGCTACGTCCAGGCGATGGCCGAATCGGGTATCGATCTGCGCGATCATGTTTGCGTGTCTGGCATCGGCTGCAGCGGCCGGGCGGCTGGTTATGTCAACGTCGATTCCTACCATACGACCCACGGCCGGGCTTTACCGTTTGCCCTGGGAATCGCGGTGCATAAGCCCGAGCTGACAGTGACAGTTATCAGTGGCGATGGAGATCTGGCGGCGATTGGAGGCAACCACTTTATCCATGCGGCCCGCCGCAACATCGATCTGACCGTTATCTGCATCAATAACTTTAACTACGGCATGACGGGAGGGCAGATGGGGCCGACGACTCCACGGGGAGCCATCACCTCGACGGCGCCCCTCGGGTGCAGGGATCGGCCCTTCAACATGCCGCACCTGGCCAAGGCCGCCGGGGCCTCGTTTGTTGCCCGCTGGACGGTTTTGCACGTTCGCCAGCTTAAAGAGACGTTGTTGCGTGCAATGCATAAAAAGGGGTTTTGTTTTGTCGAGGTAATCTCACCCTGTCCGACGGGATTTGGTCGGGCTAATGACCTGAGCCAGGGGATCGATGAGCTGGAGCTCTATAGGGAGCGCTGTTGTATCGAAAACGACATTCAGGACCTGGGTGCGGTGGATATTGATATTACCGACCACGATAGTCCGATTGTGGTCGGGAATTTTGTTGATATCGAGCGCAGTTCATTTCTGCCGGAGCCGGGTGAACCGGTGCGTCGGCCGCGCAGCAGCGCGCACTGGGCGGCGGTACGCAAAACCCAGGATGTGGAGGAAAAAAATGGCCAATAGTGGCGCGGGAACTCACGGCCTGATCCAGATCAGAATCGGTGGCTACGGGGGGCAGGGCATCGTGGTTGCTGGCATGTTGCTGGGCAAAGCGGCCAGCCTGTATGACGGCAAGGAGGCTGTTTTTACCCAGGCGTATGGTCCTGAAGCCCGCGGTGGGGCTTCAAATGCGGATGTCATTATCTCGGATCATGCCGTCGATTATCCCTATGTGAGCCGCCCTGACATCCTGGCGGTGATGTTCCAGGAGGCCTATGCGCGGTTTAGGCCACTGCTGAGCCCAGGAGGCGTCCTGATCATCGAACAGGATCTGGTGCATCCGGATGCGGACGATGGCCTCTGTATTGGGCTGCCGGCAACCCGGATGGCCGAAGAGCTGGGCAGTAAGCTGGTCACCAATGTGGTGTTGCTGGGTTACATCATTGGTGTCACTGCCGTGGCTAGCTGCGAGGCGGTGAAGCAGGCGATACGAACAACGGTTAAGGAGAGGGTGATCGATCTGGATCTGCGAGCCTTCGACGCCGGTTACGAACGGGCTCTGCGTGACCGTTAACGAAAGAGTGATCGACCTGGATCTGCGTGGCTGCGATGACGCCGGCGATGACCGGGTCCGGCGCGATCATGAGACCTGAGTGGCGAGGAGTGCATAGGATGGTTGGGCTGTGAGCGACGCAGTGCTGATTATCGGTGGCGGCCTATCCGGGCTGGCGGCGGCCGTCGCCTGTTCGAAGCTGGGGGTGCGAGCTATCGTCGTCGAGCGAGGTGCGATAGTCGGTGGCAAGTTGGCCGCCCCTCTGGTGGATGGACTGGATGTGGCGGACCTCGGCAGTGCGGGCAGTGGGCTTGATCTGGAGGCGGTCCGGGCGCTGGCCAATGATGCAGGCCTTGATGAACCCGCTATTGACCAGGCCGGGGTTGATAAGAAAGGGTCAAATGGGATCGAAATATTCACCTTGGCCGATGTCGAAAGCCTCGAGGGTGAACCGGGCGTTTTCACCGTTAGCATTCGCCAACGGGCGCGCTTTGTCACCGACGCCTGTACCCGCTGCAACAACTGTCCCCAGGTGTGTCCGCAGGTCAGCGGCAATGAATTCGATGCCGGACTCACTTATCGTAAGGCGATCTATACCCCGTTGCAGCAGACATTGCCCGGCGCCTTCGTGGTCGATATCGATACCTGCCTAAATACCCCGCCCAACTACCTGCCTTGCCAACGCTGTGTCGAGGTCTGCGATGACAACGCCATCGATTTCAGCATGCCCCTGGTGCGTTGGCATCAGCGGCGGGTGGCGGCGGTCATCATTGCCGCCGGCTTCGAGGAGGCCGACAACACAAACTTAAAGGAGTTTGGCTACGGAGTTTATCCAGATGTCGTGACCTCGGTGGAGCTGCAACGGCTGCTGCAGTCGCCAGGGCCGACCGGTGGTTTTGTCGCCAAGCCCTCCAACGAGGAATACCCCGAAGTGGTGTTGTTTGTGTTGCAGGACAACGCGCCTTTTGCCACCTACATTCTAGCGCAACAAATGGCGCGCCTTGCCGAGCAGGATATTGAACAGATCTCCCTGCTGGTGCTGGAACAGCGGGGTGTCGGTGCCGATGCCGATCTTCAAGCCCTGGACGCGATGGCCGCAGACGCAGACATCCCGCTGTGTCGAGGATCCTGGGTGGGGGTGCGGGAAGTCGATGAGAAGCGCTTGCGTGTCGGCACCGTGGATTTGGCGACGGGGGTAGCCAGCGAACAGGATTTCGATATGGTCGTGCTGTCTTCGGATGTTGCCCCGGCGGTCGGTTTGGCCGAGTTGGCGGCAACCCTGGAGGTCAACTTGACAGACAGTGGTTATATCGAGGCCGTGACAGGGGGCGCGGGGGGGGAAGACGTCGACGAGTGCCCGCTCGCGACATCGACCTCCCGCCCCGGCATCTTCGTTGCAGGCTGTGCCGCCGGGCCGTTCAGCATCGCGCAAAGCCTGGAACAGGCCCGGGCGGCGGTTACGGCGGTGGTCGGACACTGTTGTTCTCAATCTTCGTCGTTTGCGGACAGTTCGGCTGCGGAAAAAACAGAGCAGCGGGGCTTGTCCGAAGACGAGCAACGGCTTCGCATAGAGCGGGTGTTGGAGTCGCTGATGCTGCTCGGTGAACGTCATGGTGAGGGGTAGCGGGTCATGATGACCGTCCTGACTGCTGTCGGCGCCATCGGCATACTGACATTCCTGCTCGCCACCTTGTTATTTATCGCCAGTCGCAGGTTTCACGTCGACGAGGACCCACGACTGGACCAAGTCGACGAGATGCTACCCCATAACAACTGCGGCGCTTGCGGTTTTCCAAGCTGTCGTCTGTTTGCCGAAGCACTGGTGGCGACCGAGGTCCTGCCGGGAAAATGCACCGTGGGCTCGGAACAGGAGCGCACGGAGATCGCGGCCTATCTGAACGTCGATGAAGGGGTGGAGACCAAGCGGGTGGCGCGCCTTGCCTGTGCTGGCGGCTCCAACGTGGCCAGCAAACGTGCTCATTATCAGGGCCTCGAAACGTGCGCTGCCGCAGCCCAGGTCGCCGGTGGAGGCAAAGGCTGCTTCTGGGGCTGTTTGGGGTTGGCTGACTGCGAGCGGATCTGTGATTTCGACGCGATAACCATGGATCCCTTTGGCCTGCCGGTGGTGGATGAGGACAAATGCACTGCTTGCGGCGACTGCATCGACGCCTGTCCCAAGGACCTGTTCAGCTTGCAGCCGGTGAACCAGCACCTGTGGGTACCCTGCAACAATCTCGAAGAGGGCGATGCGATCCTCGATTATTGCGAGGTGGCATGCACCGCCTGTGCGCGTTGCGCGGTGGACGCCCCCGCGGGCCTGATCACCATGCACAATGGCTTGCCGCTGATTGACTATAATACTTGGGGCCATGACGACCAGGGCGATCATTGCAGTCGTGTGGCCATCGAGCGTTGCCCCACCGGCGCCATTGTCTGGATCGATGACCAGGGGGCTATAAACAAAGGGATGGCGAGTAAAAAGATAGCCCGTCATTCGGCACTGCCTGAGACGCCGTCCTGAGCAGTCTGGATCAATGGGACGGCAGCGGCGCTGAGTTAAAGTTTCCTAAACGCCAGTGTACTGCGCTGCATATGTAGGGACATTAGAATGAGCTCGTTTTTTCGTCAACTAAGGCGCGAGGCGGAGTCATAGTGGTGCTATGGCGACAACGCGCAACGCGGCATGGCGGAAAAAGGGGCTTTTATAAGTGCTGAACAGTGTGGCGCAGCACACTAACCTCGGACAAGGCTCAGATGATATGAGCAAGCGCAAGACAGAGTTTAAATACCCAGGCGTCCGCGCGGCCATGGATGGCAATAGCGCGGTCATCGCCTGCGAGCGGGAATCCAGCGACGCTGCCGGAGCGTTTCCGATCACACCTTCGACCCAGATGGGGGAATACTGGGCGCTGGCCGCCGCCCAGGGGCACATCAATCAATCCGGCAGGCCGTTGATCTTTATCGAGCCGGAGGGCGAGCACGCAGCAGCAGCGGTGACCGCCGGGCTGGCCATGACCGGTTTGCGCGCCACCAACTTTTCCTCGGGGCAAGGCATCGCCTATATGCATGAATCCTTGTATGCGGCGGTGGGCAAACGCTTGACCTACGTGCTGAATATCGGCGCCCGGGCGATGACCAAGGCGACGCTGAATGTTCACGCCGGCCATGACGACTATCACTGTGTCGATGATACCGGCTTTTTCCAGCTGTTCGCTGCCAGCGCGCAACAGGCCGCCGATCTGAACATCATCGCCCACCATATCGGCGAGCTGGCGCTGACCCCTGGCATCGTCGCCCAGGATGGTTTCTTGACCACCCACCTGATCGAATCCCTGCGGCTGCCCGAGCCGGAATTGATCGCCGAATTCCTCGGCCGCCCAGATGACATCATTACCACGCCGACACCCGCCCAACAGATCATCTATGGCGAAACCCGCCGTCGCATCCCCGAACTCTGGGATGTCGACAACCCGGTTATGGCCGGGTTGGTGCAGAATCAGGACGCCTATATGCAGAGCGTGGCGGCCCAGCGACCGTTCTTTTTCGATCACATCAAGGCGCTGACGGATCGGGCTTTTGCGGCGTTCTTTACTCTGACCGGGCGGCGTTATGAACGTGTGATGGGCTACCGGGTAGATGACGCCGACTATCTGCTTCTCGGCCAGGGCAGTCTGATTCCCAACGCCGAGGCGGTGGCTGACCATCTGAGACAGACCCATAAACTCAAGGTTGGCGTGGTTAATCTGTTGATGTTCAGGCCCTTTCCCAGCGATCTGCTCAGTCACCTGTTGAAGGGCCGAAAGGGGGTGGCGGTACTGGAGCGCCTCGATCAGCCTCTGGCGGTGGATTTGCCGTTGATGCGGGAGATTCGCGCCACGATCAGCCAAAGCCTCGAGAATGGTAAGAGCATTGAAAACGGCAGGGCTGGCACGCCGTTGCCCCATCCGCACCTAGCCGCCTACGCTAAATTGAGCGAGGTTCCGGAGCTCTATTCCTGTTCTTTTGGTTTGGGCAGCCGCGACCTGCAACCCGAAGGCTTGATCGCCGCGGTGGAAAATATGTTGCCGGAGGGCAAGCGTAAAAAGCATGTTTATCTGTCGATCGATTTTCTACGCGAGCAAGCGCTGACACCGAAGCAGGAACTCTATCAGCAGACCTTAGAGGAGGCCTACCCCCAGCTTCGGGAGTTGGCTGTTCGCGGCAGCGAAAATCCCAACCTGATGCCCAAGGACAGCATCACCGTGCGCTTTCATTCCATCGGCGGCTGGGGGGCGATCACCACCGGAAAAAACCTGGCGATGACCCTGTTCGATTTGCTGGGTTATCACATCAAGGCCAACCCGAAATACGGCTCTGAGAAGAAAGGCCAACCGACCACCTACTACCTCTCCGCCGCCCCCGAGCCGATACGGATCAACTGCGAGTATTTTTATGTCGATCTGGTGTTGTCACCGGACCCCAATGTCTTCCACCATACCAATGCGTTGGCCGGTTTGAAGGAGGGCGGCATCTTCATTATCCAGAGTGACCAGCCATCCCCGGAGCGCGTCTGGGCGAGCATCCCGGAGCGTTACCAGCAGCTTATCGTCGACAAGCGGATCCGGGTTTATTACCTCGACGCTTTCAGCATCGCCCGCGAAGAGGCTACCGACCCGGACCTGCAGTTACGCATGCAGGGCACCGTATTCCAGGGCGCCTTTTTCGCGGCGTCGCCGCTGATGGAACAGAGCGGCTTTACCGAGGAAAAATTGCTCGGTGCCATTCGTCGCCAGCTGCAGCATCAGTTCGGCGGCAAAGGGGCCCGGGTGGTCGAGGAGAATATCCGGGCGATTCAGCGCGGCTTTGACGGCGTGCGGGAGATCGTCGAAAAGCCCGTCGGGGTTCAGGCATTAAACCCGATTGAGGCGACGGCTGGCCCGGCGTTGCCGGTGATGATCAAGTGGTTGCCGCAGAGCAAGGAGGCGGTTGCCGATATTCATCGTTTTTGGGAGCAGACGGGTAACTTTTATGCCCGTGGCCTGGGCAATGACAATCTGGCCGACCCCTTTATCGGCCTAGGGGTGATGCCTGCGGCATCGGCGCTGTTTAGGGATATGACTGGCATTCGTTTCGAGCACCCGGAACTGATCGGCGAAAACTGCACCGCCTGTGGTGATTGCTATACCGTCTGTCCTGATACCGCGATTCCCGGTCTGGTGAACGAGGTGTCACAGGTGCTCGATACCGCGGTCAATCGGGTGAAGAAGGAGGGGCATTCCCTCAAGCACCTTCCCCGTGCCGTGCGCCAGCTCGAACCCATCCTTCGTGATCTGTTCAACCAGGCGGCTGAGACCGAGGCTGTGGGCCCGATGCTGGAAGCGGCGATCGATAAGACCCTTGTCGACTATCGGTTGGCTGACGGCGCGGCCCTGAGCGATGCGCAGAAAGCGGAGCTGAGTCAGGAACTGAGCCTTTTCCAGCAGGCACTCGATGGCTTCCAATTTATCCTCAGTCGACCTTATTACAGCCTTCACGAGAAGCAGCAAGCCGGCACCGGAGGGCTGCTGAGTCTGACCATCAACCCCTACACCTGCAAGGGCTGCATGGAGTGCGTGGAGGTTTGCAAGGACGATGCCCTGCGGCCTATTATGCAAACGGAGGACTCGGTCAAGCAACTCAAGGCGCGCTGGGATTTCTGGCAGGACCTGCCCAATACCCCTGCTAGATACATTCGCGTCGACAACCTGGAGGAGGGCATTGGGGCGCTGGAGACCATCCTGCTGGATAAACAGGTCTATCTGGGGCTTACCAGCGGTGATGGAGCCTGCCTCGGCTGTTCGGAAAAGACCGCGCTGCACCTTTTTACCGCCACGGTGCAGGCACTGATGCAACCCAGAGTCGTCAAGCAGGTGGTGTATCTCGGTGAACTGATCCAGAAGCTTGAACAGCACATCCAGCTGAAGCTGGTACAGGCCGTCAATGTCGATGATACCGAGGCGATGACCCAGGCGCTTAGCTCCAAGGGGCCGAGTGGCGAGGCACAGATTGACCTGACCCTGTCCGATCTCGCCGCGCGCATGGAGAACCTTATCGGCGCCGACCCCATCGACCCGGATTGGTTGAAGAAAATGACCCAACTGATCGCCCAGCTGAAAGACCTTAAGTGGCGCTACTGCGAGGGGACTAGCGGTCAGGGGCGCGCCAGCATGGGAATGCTCAACGCCACCGGGTGCAGCTCGGTGTGGGGCAGTACCTATCCGTTCAATCCTTACCCCTTTCCCTGGGCCAATCATCTGTTCCAGGACGCCGCATCCCTGGCCATGGGAGTGTTCGAAGGGCACATGATCAAAATGGCCGAGGGCTTCAAAGCGATTCGGTGCGCGGAGCTGGAGCTTGCCGGCAGCTATAACCCGGAAGAACACGACGATTTTTTTACCTATTTCGACTGGAAACAGTTCAGCGATGAGGAGTATCTGCTCTGTCCTCCGGTGGTGGCGGTGGGGGGCGATGGGGCTATGTACGACATCGGCTTCCAGAATCTTTCTCGGGCCATGATGTCGGGCAAGCCCCTCAAGATCGTGGTGCTGGATACCCAGGTCTATTCCAACACCGGCGGGCAGGCCTGTACCTCGGGATTTTTCGGGCAGATATCCGATATGGCCGAATTTGGCGAAGTCATGAAGGGTAAGCGCGAGGTCCGCAAGGAGCTTGGGCTGATCGCGATGGCCCACCGCACCACCTACGTTATGCAAAGCACCATCGCCAACGCCAGTCACCTTATAGAAGGCTTTATCCAGGGGCTGATGACTCGGCGTCCGGCGCTGTTCAATCTGTATACCTCCTGCCAGCCGGAGCATGGCATCGGGGATGATATGGGGCGGCACCAGGCCAAGCTGGCGGTGGAGTCACGGGCCTATCCGCTGTTCCGCTATAACCCCGACAATGGGAAAACTGCGGTGGAATGTTTTGATCTGGAGTGCAATCCGGCCATCGATCAACTCTGGCCGCGTTACGCGCTGCGGTACCTGGAGGGAGGACGGGAGAAGTCCATGGAGGTGCCCATGACCTTCGCCGATTTCGCCATGACTGAAGCACGCTTTCGAAAGCATTTTCGCACAGCCCCCCCTGATACTTGGCATGAAGCCATGGTTCCCCTGGCCGACTTTCTGGAGCTGTCGGAGGACGACAGGGAGGGGCAGTATCCCTTTATCTGGACTCTCGATAAGGGGCAGCACCTGAGCCGTCTGCTGGTCGACAAAGCGATGGTGGAATCCTGCGAGGAGAGACGCGACTTCTGGATCATGCTCCGGGCGATGGCTGGCGAGGACAGGGGGCCGGAGTCGCCCCCAGAGGATGTCGAAGGCAAGGTTCGACGGCAGGTGATCCAGAAAATCGCCAGCGGTTTGTTAAAGCTGGCGAGCGGCGATGGCGGTGCGGCGGTTGACTTGGCGGCGCTGGTGGAATCTGCGGCGATCGATAGGCCCGCGCCCGTCTCTGGCCAGGCTTCTGGCCCAGCGTCGGATTCGGCGACGGCGGTCGAAACGGCAGGCGCCTATATGGCGCCATGGATCGATACCGAGGAGTGCACGGCCTGTGACGAGTGCACCAACCTGAATTCCAGTATTTTCGCCTACAACGACCGGCAAAAGGCTTACATCAAGAATCCTCTGGGTGGGCCCTACAAGGATATGGTGAAGGCGGCGGAAAAATGCACGGCGCGAATCATCCACCCCGGGCTGCCCAAGGACCACACCGATAAGGATATCGGTAAGTGGATCAAGCGTGGGGAGAAATTCAATTGAGCGCAGGCGGTGCCCTGATACGCCGGCACCGGCCTGCATAGCAAGTTAATAGGAATACCGATGCTGGCAGATCACTCAATCATTCGAACCTTCGCCCACGGAGTGCATCCGCCGGACTCGAAAGAGGACACCCGGAACCTGCCGATCCGACAGTTCCCTTTCGCCCCGGTGATGAGCATTCCTCTGTCCCAGCATATCGGCAAACCCGCCGTGCTGGTGGTTCGCGAAGGGCAGGAAGTGATCCGTGGCGAGTTGCTGGCCGAACCCGATGGTTTTGTCTCGGTGGCGGTGCATGCTCCCGCTTCCGGGGTGGTTCAGCGTATCGGTCTGATGCCCAGTATCGCCGGTAAAATGGTACAGGGCATCTATCTGGTGCCTTTTCCCGGCTCCACCCAGGAGGTTTGTGAGGGAACCCCCTGTGATCTCGAGAGTAGCACCGCCGACGAGATCATCGCCGCCATCCAGCGCGCCGGCATCGTCGGTCTCGGTGGCGCGGCCTTTCCCACCCACGTCAAACTGAAACCCCCGCAAGGGAAGCAGATCGATACGCTGATTATCAACGGCGTCGAGTGTGAACCTTATCTGACCACCGATCACCGGGTGATGCTTGAGCAGCAGAGCGATATCGTTACCGGGATTCGCTATCTGCTTAAGGCCACCGGTGCCGAGCGGGCCGTTATCGGGATTGAGGCCAATAAACGGGATGTGTTCGAGTCGCTGGGCAAGGCCCTGCCGGCACAGGAACCTATCGCGGTGGAACTGCTTCAGGTCAAATATCCTCAGGGTGCCGAGAAACTGCTGATCGCCGCCTTGCTTGGGCGCGAGGTGCCGTCGGGCGGGCTGCCGTCCGATGTTGGGGTGGTGGTGGTTAACGTCGCCACCACTGCAGAGATCGGGCGTTTGCTTCCCCACGGGCGCGGTATCCAAGAGCGGGTGATCACCATCGGCGGCCCGGCGATTAAAAAGCGCGGGAACTATCGGATTCCCATCGGCACGCCGCTGCGCTTCGCGTTGGAGTACGTGGGGGTCGAAGATAACCTGAGTCAGGTGTTTTTGGGCGGCCCGATGATGGGGCCGGCCCTGCCCAGCCTGGATATCCCCATCACCAAGGGTACCTCGGGCTTTATTGCCTTTACCGAGAACGAAACGGGCGTCAAGCACCGGGAGTTACCCTGTATTCACTGCGCCTATTGTGTTGATGCCTGTCCGCTTTTTCTCAACCCTTCGCAACTCGGTCTTCTGGCTAGAAACGCCCAGTACCAGCGTATGGTCGAGGAGTTTCACCTGATGGACTGCTTCGAGTGCGGAGCTTGCTCCTACGTCTGTCCCTCTCATATTCCCCTGGTGCAATATTTCCGCGCAGCCAAAACGCTTGCTAGAAAAGAGCAGGCCAGTAACACGCAGGCACGCCCATGAGCCCTCTGAAGCGGACGCTGGAGATCGAGACCACGCCGCATCTCGCCAGCGGACGTAGCGTCGAACAGATCATGCGCAACGTGGTGTGGGCGTTGCTGCCGACCACGGCTTTTGCCATCTACGCCTTCGGCCTCAGTGCACTGCTGACGTTGCTGACCGCCACCCTGAGCTGTGTGGTGACCGAACATCTGCTGTGTCGCGGCGGCGCTCAGCGCTCCACGGTGGGCGACTGGTCGGCCACCATCACCGGGCTGCTTTACGGTCTGACGCTACCGCCGGGATTGCCGCTGTGGATGGTGATCTGTGGCGGCGTGATCGCCGTTGCCATGGGGAAATATCTGTTCGGCGGACTGGGCTACAATGCCTTTAATCCCGCCCTAGTGGGCCGGGCTTTTTTGCAGGCGGCGTTTCCCGCAGCCATGACGACCTGGAGCCCGATAATGGCCCCCGAGCGTTTCCAGAGTTTGCCATCTTCCTCCTTCACCTTGCCCTTTATGGCGCCCAGCTACGATACGGTCACCGGGGCTACCCCGCTGGCGCGGATGAAATTCGATCAGCTGAGCACCGACACCGGCGATCTGATCATGGGCTTCACCAGCGGTTCCAGTGGCGAGACCTGCGCCTTGTTGATTGTTCTGGGGGGCGCCTGGTTGGTTTTCCGTAGGATGATGAATTGGCGCATCCCGGCGGCGATTCTCGCTACCGTGGCGATCCTCAGCGCGCTGTTTCACGGCATCGATCCGGAGATTTACCCAAGCCCCCTGTTTAGCCTGTTCTCCGGTGGCTTGATGCTGGGGGCGGTGTTTATGGCCACCGATATGGTGGCCTCACCCCTAACCTCGGCGGGGGTTGTGATCTACGGCATTCTGATCGGTGTGCTGATCGTCGTCATCCGCTTCTGGGGGGGCATGCCCGAGGGGGTGATGTACGCGATTTTGCTGGGCAATGCCTTCTCTCCCCATATCGACGGGCTGATACAGCCTCGCGTCTTTGGGACCGGAAAGAGTGGGACTGCAAAGCGCCGGACCGGAAAACCGGGGGCAGGCGACAGCCCCGGCACATCCGTTCCCCAGAAACAGAAAGGGTAGGGGCCACGATGGAGATTATCGCCAGCGACAGAAAACCGGGGCCTGATTCCCCCTGGCCGATGTATCAGGCGTTGGTGGGGGTGGGCATCGTGTGTGCGCTGCTGATCGTGTCGGCGTTTTTGTTGACCCTGCCGGCCATCCAACAGAATCGGGCCGAGGCATTGGAGCGAGCGATTTTCAACGCGTTGCCAGAGGCGCGTATTAAGCGCGCTTTTGCGCTTATGGAAAACGACCATTTTGTCACCCCGGTACCGGACGATTACCGCGGGGAGGTGATTTATGCCGGCTTCGACGCCAATCATCGGCTGGTCGGGCTGGCCATGGAGGCTCAGGGTATGGGTTACCAGGATAGGATTCGGATGCTCTACGGCTATGCCCCGGATCGCCAGGCCATCGTCGGCATGCAGGTGCTGGATAGCCGGGAGACACCGGGGCTTGGTGACAAAATCGAGAAGGATTCGGCGTTTCGCCGCAACTTTATGCAACTCGATGTCAGCCTGAACGCCGCCGGAAGCCAAGTAAAAAATCCTATCGTGGCGGTCAAATCGGGCAGCAAGACCGAGCCCTGGCAGGTGGAGGGGATTACCGGCGCAACGGTGTCGTCCAAGGCCGTGGCGAGGATACTGGCGGCGGACACGGGGCGATGGGTTCCCCTGGTGCAGCGCCAACTCCGGGAATTCGACCTAGAGGGGGCCGCCCATGCCTCTCCTTAAAGAGCGCTCTGCCGCCGAGGACTTTATCAAGGGGCTCTGGCAGGAAAACCCCGTGTTCGTGCAGGTACTTGGCATGTGTCCGGTGTTGGCCGTCACCAATTCAGCCGCCAATGGCCTGACCATGGGGCTGGCCACCACCTTCGTGATGGTGCTGTCCAATGTCATGGTTTCCTGCCTGCGTCACCACATCCCCCGGCAGGTGCGAATCGCCACCTATATTCTGATCATCGCCACCTTTGTCACCGTGGTCGATTACCTGATCCAGGCCGTGAGCCTGGAGGTTCACAAGAGTTTGGGGGCGTTTATCGCCCTGATCGTCGTCAATTGCCTGATTCTGGGCCGCGCAGAAGCGTTCGCGTCCAAAAACGGGGTTGCTCGATCGGTGCTGGATGGCCTGGGCATGGGGGTAGGTTTTACCTTCGCCCTGCTGTGCATGGGGGTGGTTCGGGAAATACTTGGCAGCGGTACGCTGTTCGGCTTTTCCTTGTTTGCCGACAGCTATCAACCCTGGGTGGTGATGATCCTGCCCAGTGGTGGTTTCTTTACTCTGGGAGCCTGGCTGCTGCTATTTAACCGACTTAAACAACGCCAGCAGCAGAAACTGTTGCGCCTCCAGGCGCAAGCGCAGGAGGTGACAAATGAGCGATGAATCCTTGGGGGGCATCTTTATCAACGCCTGCTTGGTGAACAACTTCGTGCTCGCTTACTTCCTGGGGATCTGTCCGTTTCTGGGGGTTTCGGCAAAATTGGATACAGCCACCCGCATGGGCGGCGCGGTCTGTTTTGTAATGCTGGTGAGTTCCGCTAGCGCCTACTGGATTCATCAGGCTCTGACGCTGATGGATGCGCCCTATTTGCAGTTGATCGCCTACATCGTGGTGATTGCCTCGACGGTGCAGCTGGTGGAAATGTTTATCAAGAAGGTGAGTCCCACCCTGTATCGGGCGCTGGGCATATTCTTACCGCTGATCACCACCAACTGCGCAATACTGGGGGTGGCTCTGTTTCAAACCAACAAGGATTACAATTTTATTCAGTCGATCGTCTATGCCTTTGGGGCGGGGCTGGGTTTCACCCTTGCCCTGATACTCATGGCTGGAATCCGGGAGAAGTTGGCCTTTGCCCGCTTACCCGATACGGTAGAGGGGACGGCGATCAGTCTGATGATCGCAGGTATCCTATCGTTGTCTTTTATGGGATTTGCAGGCTTGGGTTAGCAGAGTAGTTTTATTAAACCGGTGGGTTAATAGGTTGGCGCACGGATGCACCAGGTTAATAGCACTGCCGAAGGAGTATCAACATGCGTTTGCAGGCTTATGAGGCGGGAGTGACTTACCAGGCGACGGTGTTGGCGAGTACACGGATAACCCCCGCGGCATCGACCGAAGAGGTCCGGGAGATCGTGCTGCAGGTGGAACAACCAGCGTTCGAATACCAGATCGGCCATAGCATCGGGGTGATCGTTGCCGGTCCGCAGCAGATCGGCCATCCCCATCATTTCCGCCTCTACAGCGTGGCCGATACCGTCCGCCGCAATGCCAGCGGCAAACCGGAAGTCAGCATCTGTGTGAAACGCTGTAGCTATGTCGACGAATACAGCGGCGAAGAGTACCGAGGCATCGCCTCCAATCACCTCTGTGACCTGCAGCCCGGTGATACCTTGACCATCAACGGCCCCTTCGGCCTGCCTTTTGAGGTGCCTGAGGACAAGGACACCGACCTGCTGTTGATCGGCATGGGAACCGGTATCGCCCCTTTCCGTGCCTTCATCAAACACCTTTACCGAGATGTGGGCGGGTGGCGCGGCAAGGTCCGGTTGTTTTATGGCGCCCGCACCGGGCTCGAGTTGCTGTACATGAACCAAGAAAACGACGACCTGGCGCAGTATTACGACGAGGAAACCTTCGAGGCCATAAAGGCGCTGAGCCCCAGACCCCATTGGGGGGATCCCATCGCCATGGATGATGTTCTGGAGCAACGGGCCGAGGAAATCCTGGAGATTCTGACCAGCGGCAAGAGCCATATCTATGTCGCCGGGCGTGCCGATATTCTGGAAACGCTAGACAAGGTTTTCAGCCACTTGATGGGGTCGCCGGACGCGTGGCAGCAGCTAAGTTCAGAACTTAAGGCGAACAAGCGCTGGTTGGAACTGATCTATTAATCTGGCGGCTAGGAGCCTGTCCGAGAACAGGCCAACCTACTGCGAAAGCCTTATTTCGGCCAGAATTACCGCTCATTTTTGTCAAATAGAACCACTATTCTTCGTAAATGACCGAAAAATCTGACTCAAAATGTGTCTTTCTCGCTACGGTCGCTATTCTCGGACAGCACTCCTAGTGCTGAAGCGTTCATCGCTGCTTGAACGAAGACTTTTTGCGGTGCTCCGGTAGGGCTAGAAAAGTGACCAGCGGCGGGTTTTCATTGCCTGTTTGACGCGTGCCGTTGCCAGATCCAACGCAGCCCTGCGGGGAGAAATCTGTTTCTCGATGGCGGTTTCGATGACGAGGGCGGTATTGGTTCGTAGCGTCTCCTCGATCACTTTTAGGGCGCTTTCCTGGCTCTGGTTCTGGTATTCCATCGCGCCGCAGATAACGCCGCCGGCATTGGCGATGAAATCGGGGATATTCAGAATGCCGCGCTCGTGCAGCACCTTCTCCGCGCCTTGAGTCAGAGGGATATTGGCGCCTTGGACCACCAGCTTGGTGTTGAGTTGATCGACGTTACCTTCATGCACGACATCAGGCCGCGCCGCAGGTACCCAAATGTCGCATTCGATACCAACCACTGCTTCCCTTTTAAGTTTTTTTCCACCCCGATATTCGATGACACTGCGGCCTTCCTCCTTCAGGTCCAGCAGTTGCTCCAGATTAAGCCCCCGGGCGTTGTATATGGTTCCGTGGGAGTCGGATACCGCTACCAGTGATACACCTTTGGCACAGAGGAAACGGGCAAGGTGTTTACCGACGGCACCGAAACCCTGTACCACCAGGCGGGCACCCTCAAGTTCAAAGTCGCGATGGGTAAGGGCGACTTCCACTGCGTGGCTAAGCCCCCAGGCGGTGGCGCCGATCTCATTCAGAGGAATCCCCCCTCGCGCCTTTGGCAACCCGACTGCGCGGCCGATCTCGTCGTGAATCCAGGCCATACAGGTCTCGTCGGTACCCATGTCGGGGCCGAAGATATACTCGGGAAAGTTTTTCAGGGCACAGGCTAGGCCCCGAATTAACTGCGACTTTTCCGCCTCTGGCATGCGCGGATCACCAAACAGAACCGATTTTCCACCGCCGTGGGGGAGGCCTGCAGCCGCATTTTTCAGGGTCATCGACCTAGCAAGCCGGGCACACTCCTGGGTACTGACGTCCGGGGCCATTCTCAAGCCACCGATGGCGGGTCCTGCCGCTATATTATCGACGACCAGTACCGCCCTCAGACCGTGGTTGGGTTCATGCACGTGGATGACCTTGGTAGGCCCTAGCTCATCTACGTAGTCAAAAATTTCGCCCATGGGGATCGTTCCTTATATTCACCACCTTCTGCCTAATTAGCGTAGTCGTTATTTGTGGCCTTAGCCTTGCCGACAATGTGTCACGTTCTCAAATTTGAGCGAGCAGCGCGCAAAAATTGTGATGAGCGTGACTGCCGCTTTGCAAAGAATTACCTATTAACCCGCCGGGTTAATACCTTCGGTTGCGAGCCCCGCCACAGATTACCGTAGCGGGGTGGGAGGACTAGTCGTCGAAATGGATAACACTGCGAATGCTTTTACCTTCATGCATCAGATCGAAGGCCTCATTGACCTGCTCTAATTTCATGGTGTGGGTAATAAAATCACTGAGTTTGAATTCCCCTTCCATATAGCGCTCAACGATGGATGGCAGTTCAGAACGTCCTTTTACGCCTCCAAATGCGGTGCCACGCCAGACTCGACCGGTGACCAGTTGGAAGGGCCGGGTACTGATTTCTTGGCCCGCTCCGGCGACACCGATAATGACTGATTCTCCCCAGCCTTTATGGCAGCACTCCAATGCTGAGCGCATCACGTCCACATTGCCGATACATTCGAAGGAGTAATCGACCCCGCCATCGGTCAGCTCGACAATGACGTCCTGGATCGGCTTGTCATACTCTTTAGGATTGATGCAATCAGTGGCTCCTAGCTTACGAGCCAAGTCGAATTTGCTGTCATTGATATCGACAACAATGATGCGGCTAGCTTTAGCCATGGTCGCACCAATGACCGCAGATAAACCGATGCCGCCAATACCAAAGATCGCGACGCTAGCGCCTTCTTCAACCTTGGCGGTATTGATCACCGCACCCATCCCTGTAGTGACGCCGCAACCTAGCAGGCAGACCTCTTCCAGAGGCGCATTCGGGTTGATTTTTGCCAGGGATATCTCAGGTAATACGGTATATTCGGAGAAGGTGGAGCAGCCCATATAATGGTAAATAGGCTCGCCGTTCTTGGAAAAACGGGTGGTGCCATCAGGCATTAATCCTTTGCCCTGAGTTTCACGGATTTTCTGACAGAGATTGGTTTTTCCCGATTTGCAGAATTTACATTCCCGGCATTCCGGGGTGTAGAGCGGAATCACGTGGTCCCCCACAACAACGCTGGTAACCCCTTCACCTATCGACTCTACGATGCCGCCTCCTTCATGGCCGAGGATACAGGGAAAAATACCCTCAGGATCTTCACCCGATAGGGTAAAGGCATCGGTATGGCAGACACCGCTGGCGACAATTCGAATCCGTACTTCACCGGCTTGAGGTGGCATCACATCGACTTCTTCGATGCTTAGTGGCTGTCCCGGACCCCAGGCTATGGCGGCTTTGGATTTGATCATTAGAAACTCCATGGTATTCATTTATGAATTTCAGAATATAGAACTGGGAGAGGCCGGTAAACGGTTAAAGCAGCTGGAACATATTCCGACCTCTATATAGTGCAGGTGCATGTGTTGATGGATTGAGACGATATTTACTGACGGGACTTGGACAGTTGCTTTTGTATGATTTGATCGATAGCGCCTGAATTTCGTGCCTTAGCTAAATCCCTATTTAATCGTTGTAGCAATGGTCCTGCCTTCATATCCTTGGCAAACCCTAAAAAGTTAGCGTCCCGCACCAGTGGGTTATTTAGAGGCACAAGAAGGTGGCGCTTGGCGGATAGTTCCGGATCCGCTGTGATAGCCTGTTCAAGTCCTTGCCTTCCTGGACTGATCAAAGCCAGGTCGATGCGGCCCTTTAACAATTTCTTCAGGCGGGAGCTGGCGCCCCGGTAGTCTCCTACGTATTGGAAAACTTCTTCTTTGCCTTTTTCAAACGTATCGCCATAACTGGATCCGGCATTGCCACCAACCACTTTACCTTGCAGGTCCTGGATGCTACTGAATTCGAATTCTTTGCCCTTTAGCGTAACCAAGAGAATTTCATCTACATAGAGTTCATCTGAATAGTCGAATAAGGCCATTCGCTGTTGGTTTTTGGACAAGCCAAGCACCGCTCCCTGACCGATCAGTCCTTTACTGTAGACTCGTTTCCAGGGCATCTGATCGAAACGAAATCCATAGTCTCCATTGGCATCCAGATGTTTTAAAATATTGATCATGATGTTGTATTTAAGAGGTTTTACTGGTGGGTAGAGAATTAGAGTATCGTATTTGTTTTCGGCCCATGAGGGGAAGGCTGACAGCAGCATAAGCATGCTGAAAAATAGAATAAACAGCCTTAACATCGTTGTGCGCTTGCCTGACCGGCCGATCCTTGAAATAGTCACGTTTTACTAACTCGGTATTCATTGATGACGACTTAATTGATTTGTCACCAGAGTAAATTGTGGGCATTAGTCCGTGTCAATCAAACCGCTTATCAGCCCCGTTGGTTAATTATAGACCAGCGTTTTTGAAATAATTTTGTTGCTACTTAGCCCGTCTTGCTCTTTCTCCATCAAGTAATGTCTGTTTGCGCTCCAACCCCCAGCGGTATCCGCCAAGGCTTCCGTCTCCCCTTAACACCCGGTGGCAGGGAATCAGCACGCCAATACGGTTTTTTGCACAGGCTGATGCTGCTGCCCGAACGGCTTTGGGCTTGTCTATCTGTGCGGCGAGTTCGCTGTAACTGAGAGCATCCCCTTCTCGAATGCTTAGCAGAAACTGCCACACTTTCATTTGAAATGCCGTACCCCGAATATCGAGTGGCAAATCAGGTCTGGGAGCGCCTGTGCTTATATGTTGATCCAGAGCTTCGATCCAAGCGTCAAGTTCAGGCGTATCTTGTGCGGGTGAGGCGCGCAGCTCGGCTTTAGGGAATTCCGCCCTCAGCTTGGAAATCAGAGACTCTTCATCATCACCAAACTGAACGAAACAAACGCCTTTATCTGTCGCCGCCATAGCCATTAAGCCGAGTGCTGTGCTTCGGTAAGCGTAGGTGACGATTTCGCCAGCACCTCCCGTTCTATAGGCCTTGGGTGTCATGCCTATATTGCGGGTAGCTTCGCCGTAGACGCGGCTAATGGAGCCAAATCCTGATGAAAAAATCGCATCAGTGACGCTGTCGCCCTCTTTCAGTGATTGCTTGAAAAGCCGCATTCGAACGGCATCTTGATAGGCTTTGGGTGAAATACCAAAGGCTTCTTTGAATATTCGCTGCAGTCTGGAGGGAGATAGACCTGCGGTACCTGCCAGGCGCGCAAGCGTCAGTTTTTCCTCAGCATGCTCTTCAATATACCGAGCTATCTCGACTAGTCGGTCAACACGCGGTATTCCTTCGCAAGGCTGGCAGCGTTTACAGGGCCTAAACCCTGCTAGCATGGCGGCATCAATGCTTGGGAAAAATCTTAAATTCTCAGGTTTGGCAGCGCGCGAAGAACAGGATGGCTGGCAGAATACTCCTGTGGTGATGACGCCATAATAAAATTGGCCATCCAGGTTCTTATCCCGTGTCGCTATCGCTCTGTGCATTTCCAGCTCTAATGGCATCGTCATGTCATGGTCCTGATCCGAAAGTGATACGCCACTAATATGGCTAGCTTCTATTGGGGTTTCCATCCGTTTCTTGCTGGGTAATTTTCATCGTAGTTAAATGATAACGATTCAGCCCCGCCTACTATGTTGCATTCGTCATTGCGTAATAAGGGAGCAAGAATCGGATGTTTGCACTCCGATAGCTGGATAAGCTTGGGAAATGGGTACACTCAGAGCAAAATCAAACCCGCTTAACCATACTATAAGAGTGCCATTTATCATGAATTGAATATCCATAGTATTACTCATTGGTTCCCGTTAAAATTCCGCGTTGATCAAGCCCGCCACGTATGTACCCAGAATTATGTGAGTTCGCAACATGAGTAGAAAGATCGAATTATTGGCACCCGGTGGAGGTGTTGAAGCCATTAAAGCTGCCGTTATAGCCGGTGCCAATGCAGTTTATTGCGGCTTAGATACCTTCAATGCACGAAACCGAGCCACTAATCTTTCTTTTGAAGACTTAACTGGCATCTTACGTTTAGCGCACAAATACGATTGTGAAGTGTTTTTGACCTTAAATGTGGTCATCCTTGAGCATGAAGTCCCTGGCATGATCAAACTGCTGAATAAGTTGGTTAACACCGGCTTAGACGGAATCATTGTGCAGGACCTGGGAGTTTTTAACTTAGTTAAGAAATATTTCCCTACTCTCGATATTCACGCCTCAACTCAGGTGACTACCCATAACGAAGGCCAGATTCTATTCTTGGCAAAAATCGGCGCATCACGCGTTAACTTATCGCGCGAGTTAAATATTGACGAAATTAAATCACTGACTGCACTAGCGCACGAGCATAACGTACTAACAGAAGTCTTTGTTCATGGTTCATTGTGTGTTGCGTTTTCTGGTCAGTGTTATTCCAGTTCGGTTAGCGTGGGGAACTCAGGCAACCGTGGTCGTTGCAGCCAAGCATGTCGTGATGAATATGAAATCACTGAGGCGGGGAATCGCTTTCCACTCAACTTGAAAGACAATTCTGCTTATTTTGATCTGCCGCAGTTAGTCGATGCCCAAGTTGACTCATTGAAAATTGAAGGTCGTATCAAAGGCGCACACTACGTTTATACCGTGGTCGACACTTGGCGTAAGCAGGTCGACAAGTTTGTTGAAACAGGAAAACTGTTGGCCGACGATTCTAACTTGCACCGAGTTTTTAACCGCGATTTTACCAACTCATTTCTACAAGGCGACCTCACCAAGGATATGTTTATCGACAATCCTCGTGATCACAGCGTTCAACACGCCGTTGAAAAAAACAATGCTATTTCTGTGGTGCAACTCCAAGAAGTGAGACAAGAACTTCACGCTCAGAGAAATGATCTAGGAGTAGAGCTCGCTGAAAAAATTAAATACCTGAGCATTGCTAAACAACCTTTGGTAGTGGCTTTTTCGGGCAAACTGAATGAGCCTTTGTGTTTAACCATGACCATTGGTAATAACGACAAAGTCCATACCCTGCAAACTGAATCACTGCTCCGCGCTGCCAATCAATTGACTATAAACCAAGAAGCTTTAGAAAAACGCTTTAAAAACTTCGCTAACAAAGATTATACCGTCGAGTGTTTTGAATGTAGTGGTTTGGATGATGGCTTAAGTCTTCCGTTTAAAGAACTGACAGCATTGAAAAATCAAGCGACATTTCTGTTAAATAATTCAGTAGATATTATTCCATTAGTTGAAGTGGCACCGTTAGTTAAGCATAAAAAAACCACCATAAATCCCACTTTGTCGATATTGATTGCCGACGAAAAAGATATCCACTTGTGTGATTTTACTGATGCTGATGTGTATTTCAAATTGCCAGAAAGTTTCAAAAAAGGCTGCAACAGATATATCGATATTTTATTAGGTAATCCACGGTTGATCCCATGGTTTCCTGCGGTGTTAATTGGTAAAGACTATATCGAAGCGGTACGTATACTCGAACAGGTTCGGCCTGCGCGCATCGTCAGTAACAATACTGGTGTTGCCTACAAAGCATTTGAAATGGGCATCGAGTGGATTGCAGGCCCGTTCTTAAATACTACCAATTCGTACGCACTATTAACGTTAAAAGAACAGTTGAATTGTGCCGGCGCCTTTATTTCTAACGAAATTAATCGTATGCAAATAAAAAACATTGCACGGCCGGATAACTTCAAAATGCTATACAGTATTTATCACCCCATTCTAATGATGACCAGTCGCCAGTGTTTCTTCCAGCAAACCGTTGGTTGTAAAAAGCCAAGTATCGAAGATGGCTGTATGCTTAAGTGTGAAAAAGCCACCACGATTACTAATATTAAGGGTGTTTCTTTTGCCATTGATAAACAAAAAGGTGGTTACCCAAGCATCTATAACGATGAGCAGTTCTTAAACTTCGACATCGTGAATGATCTAACCGACCTGTTTGATGAGTTCTTTATTGATCTGACTAATATTGGTGCGGGCTCTAAAGCGGAACAAGACAAAGAGCAGCTGATTGGCCTATTTGAAAGCTTCTTAAACGGCGATGATCAAGCGCAACAGCAATTGCATAATATGATTAGCGTATCGACTAACGCTCAATACAGCCAAGGTTTGTAAAACGGTCGCCGGCTTGGTCACCGTGGGCTAACACACTGTCGGGGTGACGGTTGAAGTTAGGTCAAGTAGCATTAGACAAGATAACATCAGAGATAAGCTGTTTATTGAAAGTACAAATCTTATGTCATTGCCAATACTGTACTCCCTGCAAAACTGCCCTTACGCTATGCGCGCAAGGCTGGCAATATTATTATCTCAACAGGCTGTATATATACGTGCCATTAGTATGAAAAACAAACCTGCCGAGATGTTACTCATATCCCCTAAAGGTACAGTGCCGGTTTTAATACTCGAGAAATTGGTTGAGATCGGAAGTGAAACAAAAAGTGAAACCAAGAACGAAGAGAGTTCTGAAGCGATCTCCACAGTCGAGAGTAAGCCACAGGTCATTGATGAAAGTTTGGATATTATGCTGTGGGCGCTAAACCGCAACGACCCAGATAATTTACTCTGTTCTCAACAAGTTAATGCGCTACCAGAAATGCTAAAAATAATCGAAAATAATGATAAACAATTTAAACCTAGTTTGGAAAAATACAAACACGCGAAACGCTTCCACGAAAGCTCTGAAGAATATTATCGTCTCCAGTGCGAACCTTTCATTCAACAGTTAGAGGGTCGCTTAGCACAACATGAATTTATAATGGGCTCAACACCAAGCTTGGTCGATTATGCGCTACTACCTTTTGTTCGGCAGTTCTCCAAAGTTAACCGACAATTGTATTTGCAGGGTCCGTACACTCATTTACAGCGCTGGTTGAACCATCATTTGCAAAGCCGATTATTTTCCAAAGCTATGATTAAATATCCATTATGGTTAGATAATCGTGAAAAATGTGTATTTGGTCAGTAAGATTTTGAATGTACAGGCACCCAATAGGGGCGGGCGCGTGTTCAACATGGCTTTGTTGCAGATTAGCCGCAGCTAACCGTCCTTGAAGGGTAGGTGTGCCCGTGCCTGTTCTTGATACTGCTGTATATGCAAACGTTCATCTTGGAGCCAACGGTCTACTGCATGGGACAGTGCGGGTTCTTTGATCCAGTGTAGAGAGCGTGTCAGTTCCGGCTCGAAGCCGCGCAATAGTTTGTGTTCGCCTTGAATGCCGGGGTCGAACTTGGCTAATCCCTGCTCGATAGCA
This sequence comes from Motiliproteus sp., assembly GCA_036960175.1. Taxonomy (GTDB): domain Bacteria; phylum Pseudomonadota; class Gammaproteobacteria; order Pseudomonadales; family Balneatricaceae; genus Motiliproteus. Next base: position 28,412 of record JBALWH010000022.1, read on the forward strand.
TACTCGATGCCTTGGTAGTAGCAGACTTCAAAGTGGAGGCAGTCCACCGAAGGAAGCCCCCCCCACCAGCGACCATAAAGGGTATCTTCACTGCGAATAAAGAGTGCTGCGCCGACCAGTTTTTCATGTTGTTGCGCCGTTACTAGCAGTAAACGTTCTGCCATCTGTGCCAGTAACTGCTGGAAGAAACCAAAATTCAGGTAGGGTGTTTGACCGCGACGGTGATAGGTTGACTGGTAGAATTGATAGAACTCTTGCAGCAACTGCGGAGAGATATTTGCACCATTGACCCTTTCAACAGTCACCTTCTGCTGATCTAGTTTTCGTCGCTCACGGTTGAGGTTTTTCCGTTTTCTAGAGCTGAATCGTTGTAGGAAATCATCGAAGCTTTTGTAGTCGCGGTTAAACCAAGCGAAGTGACAATTGTGTCTTTCCAATAGCTGCATATCTTCAGACGATGACAGCAGTTGTTGACAGGTATCAGCATCCGGAAATAGCAGGTGCCAGGATGAGGCGCCTGTTTCGTTGGCTAAATGCCTAACGCCTTGCAGCAGTTCGCGAGTTAGAGTTGCTTCATGGTTGCCATAACGGGGGCCGGTGACCGGGGTGTAAGGGATGGCGGTTACTAGTTTTGGGTAATACTCAATCCCTGCTGAAAGTGCAGCTCTAGCCCAGGCCCAATCAAATACAAATTCTCCATGGGAATGGCTTTTAAGATACACCGGCATGGCCGCTTGGATACCGTTAGCGTCGTTTATTGTCAGGTGCTGGGGGATCCAACCATTTTGCTTCCCCAGACATTGGTTTTGTTCTAGGGCTGACAGATAGGTATAGGAGAGAAAGGGATCTTCTCCCGCACATGACGTTTGCCAGTGCTGTTCGCCAATATTTGTTAGGGATGTGTGTATTTGTATTTTTGCCATTAAGTTATTCGCAGCTTCTGGAATTGTCCTATGTCATGCCGAATAGTTACCTAGTGATATATATTACTCGACATTATTAGTCGGACATTGCTGAAGGTTGTAGCATAGTTTGCCGCAGAATTTACATTTAACAGGAGATAAAAATGCTTTCTATCTTTAAAAAGGGTAAGAACAAAGAGCAGAGCCAAGCCACTGAAGCCGCTAAGCAAGACGACCAGTTCGTGGAATTGAAGAGCAAACAGTCTGACAAAGATGCCGCTAAGAAAAAGTCCACTGGTTGCTGCGGTAGCTGTGGCGGTCAGTAGTTAGCGCCACCATTGAGAGACCTGGTCTTTAGTCAAATCTCTCAATCGCTAAGAATATTTAAAGAAACCGAGCCCGGTCAAAATACTGGGCTCGGTTTCTTGTGTTGCTGAGTCGAGCTTTAAGTCCCTCTATCGTGTCTTTCTTTGTGCTTCTTCTGTGATTAGGGCACGCCAGGCTTTATGGTCACCCCCTAAGATCTGGACTAACGCTTCCAGAACGGCTTGTTCGCTTCCCGCATGGCCTCGGTCTTGGATATGCCAATATCTCCTAAGAGCTCATCGTCAAGTTCCGCCAGTGCTTGGCGTTGTTTTGCCCGTTCGTGCCATGATTTTAGTGTTCTTAGCAGGCCTAAAGCCGAGTATTGAGCAGTGGCATACGGAGCTTTTTTATTTCTGAAATCCAGCCTTTCGATTAAATTTAAAGTCATCATTATTCGTCTCTCCGCGTTGATTAAAGCTTGAGCAAATAATGTTCTGACTCGAGTTAACTAGCTAATCGTTTTATCAGATCAGGGCGTTCAGGATTTGTGATGAGGAACTCAGCAGTGATGATTTACACCCATAGAGTAGTGCTGGAAAACAGTTTTATATGAGTCCGGTAGCCGTAATTTTAAGTGTTGAAAATTACGGCTACCGGACTCTCTAAGACGGCAGGACGATGGCTTATTGGGCGTTGAATTCGCGGGTACCTTCAGTCTAGTAGGCACTTAGCCTAAGCATAGATTGTCACTGGCTAGGTGTGATCAGCACCGGATTTAACTTCTTCGATAAAGCCCACAAAGGCCATTGTCCAAACCGCAACCACAATGACCGGAAATGCGAGCGATCCCGTATTGTCCCAGATTGAATAGGCCAGGCCGCCGATGAACAAGGAGAGCATAATCATTGCCACCAGGCCACTAATGAAGTTGGTCATAAAGCGCAAATACCTCCGCTTTCATTGTTTTATTATGGATCACACACTCCATTGCAGTGATCATTCTTCAATATAGCCTGTAAGCCAGTTAGCCGTACGCAGTAAACGGGCATCGTCTCCTTTTGCTGCAGTCAATTGCACCGCAATGGGTAGACCGCTGGAACCCTGTAGAATAGGCAGACTAATACTCGGTACTCCGAAAAGTGACCAAGGGGTGCAGAACACGGGGTTGCCTGTTGATTCAAGGCCTTGCGGTGCTTCACCGGTGGCTGCAGGGGTAAGAATTGCATCGTACTCCAGCATGATTTCATCAAGGGCTTTATTCAACGTCGGTATCTGCGCTACAGCATGGTTGTAATCAACGGCCAAGCATTGCTGACCGCGTTCAATCATATCGATGAGTGTCGGGCTTAAACGCTGCTTTCCCCGTTCGTACTCGCGGCGGAAACTCCGGGCCAGGTCTGCTTCCATAATGGTCTGGTGCCAAGCCACGGCGCTTTCTAGCAGCTCTGTAAGGTCGACCTCTTCTACTTGGCTGCCTAGAACCGATGCAAGCTCGCCAAATGCCCCCTGTACGTCCTCATCAGCCTGATTCCAGCAGGGTGTTTTGACCAAGGCCAGGCGCGGCGTCATCTGTGGTTCTTCCGCTGCAGTTGTGATGAGGTTCGGTCGTGCACGTGAGCGCATATCCACATCCTGAGTATCGAATGCCATCAGTTGTTCAGCGATCAGTGCGACATCATTGACGGAATTTCCGAAGACACCGACCTGATCAAGAACCCTGGACAGTTGCAGTACTCGATAACGGGAAATCAATCCATGACTCGGTTTATAGCCATAGACACCGCAATAAGAGGCGGGCCTAATGATCGACCCATTGCTCTGGGTACCAATCGCCAGTGGTACCATTCGAGCCGCCACCGCTGCAGCAGATCCGCTGGATGAACCTCCAGGGGTGCGCGCTGGGTCATGGGGGTTGCGGGTTTTTCCTGGCCCATAGACAGCGAGTTCCGTGGTAACCGTCTTGCCCATAATGATGGCTCCGGCTTCTCGTAGCAGGGCAACGGCAGTGGCATCACAGCCAGGAGTGCGTCCGGCATGGAGAACTGTTCCATCTTCGGTGGGCATGTCCTTGGTGTCGAAGATATCTTTGATGCCGACAGGAACACCGTGAAGGGGACCTGTCGACTTCCCCGAACGTCGGTAAATATCGGCATCAAGGGCTTGCTGTAAGCTGTATTCGGGATCGAAATGCTGCCAAGCCTGCACTGTACCCTCCAGCTCCTGTATGCGATTCGAACAGGATTTCACCAGCTCTTCCGATGTTATTTCGCCTGAGCGGATTGCCGCTGCTGCTTGGGTTGCACTCATCTCAAACAAGTTCATCAATTATGTCCACACCTTTTTTCAAAACTTTTTGTTTCCACACCTTATGTATCAACGCCTTATATATCAACTCTTTATGTATCAACATCGGCGTTATCAGTATGAGGTTAATTACACCGTTCAGCTGGAGCGGTGTTGTTATTTGCGTTAGCCGAAAAGATATACCGGAAGCCACAGAATGATTTGTGGGAATTGGTACATCAGCACCATGGCAAAAATAACAATGGCTAGATAGGGCATAATTCCCTTGAAAATAGACATAAGTTCCACATGTTTTGGCGCTACCCCCTTGAGGTAATAGGCTGACATTGCCATGGGCGGTGTCAGGAATGAAGTCTGGAGGTTGAGGGCTACCAGTACCCCGAAGAACAGGGGGTTAACATCAAACGTCGCAAGCATCGGTAGGAAGATGGGCACGAAGATAATGATGATCTCGCTCCATTCCAGAGGCCACCCCAAAAAGAAAATGATCAGCTGAGCCATAATCAGGAAACCGACGGTGCCTAGAGCCATGCCTAACACCCACTCTTCGATCAGGCCGTGGCCACCCAGATAGGAAAATACCGACGCAAAAGTCCAGGAACCGACAAACAGCCAGCACACCATGGCCGAAGTTCGGGCAGTGAGATAAACCGCTTCCTTGAGGCGTTGCCAGCTAAGGGATCGATATACAGCGGCCAGCACTAAACCGCCGAAAGACCCGACCCCGGCGGCTTCTGCTGGGGTTGCGATGCCTGCCAAAATGGACCCAAGTACCCCCATGATCAATATAAATAGGGGTACAAAGGAGGTTAGCAACTGCCAGGCAATTATAGCCAGTGGTGGCACATCCTCTTCTACTGGCTTAGGTGCCAGTTTCGGATTTAAGGAGGCGCGGATTATCACATAGAGCATGTACATTGTTGCCAGAAGGATGCCTGGAAATAGGGCGGCTGCGTATAGACGCACCGGAGATACCTGGGCGATTGCGGCATAGACGATAAGCATGATACTAGGCGGAATCAATATCCCCAGCGTGCCGCCGGCACAGATAACACCAGAGGCAAGTTTCTCGTCATAACCAGCCTTGAGCATGGCGGGCAGAGCCAACAATCCCATCAGGGTAACCACTGCACCGACGATGCCCGTGGCAGTGGCGAAGATCGCACAGGTAGCAAGCGCGGCGACGGCCATGGAGCCTGGCACATGCCTGGTTGCCAGCTGCATACTGAAAAATAGCCGGTCGACGATGTTGGCGCGTTCAACCACGTAGCCCATAAAGAGGAACAGCGGCACCGCTACCAGCACATCATTGGACATGACTGAGAAAGTGTTCTGAACAAACAGATCGAAAATCCTATTATCAAAGATATGTTCGATCTGGTCGGGTCGAGCATAGGCGTAATAACCGAATCCAAGTCCCATGGCAATCAACGTAAATGCGATCGGGAAGCCCAGCAAAACGACGCCGATAAACAGCACTAACATCGTGATGGCAATCTGAGGATCTGTCATTTCACGCCCCCAATGTTATCTTTCCCACCTTGCTGTTGATGAGATGCCATCGTTTCTGTTTCTTCGACATCATGTAATCGTGGCGGCCACTGGCCTGTTTGCAGACACATGACGCAGCGAGTGGCTTCTGCTATCCCTTGCAGAAAGACAAAAAAACCTGCTAGAGGAATCAGGGTTTTGAAAAAATAGATTTGAACCCGGGCAGGGCTGCTCCAACTGACCTCTTTGTAACGCCAAGAATCGGCTGCAAAATCATAGCCGTACCAGATCAGGGCAAAGACACCGGGTAAAAGAAACAGGATATAGAGAGTCAGGTCGATAGCGGCTTGACCGCGGGGCGGAAGTAGGCGATGAATCACGTCTCCGCGCACATGACCGTTACGGGACAAGGTATAAGCACCCGCCATCATAAAGAGTGCTCCATACATCTGCACCGCCATATCGAACGCCCATGCCGTGGGGGAATTAAGCACATAGCGAACAAATACTTCGTAACAGGTGGCAAAGGTCAGCACCATGATGCACCAGCCGAAGGCCTTTCCTACCCAAGCGCTCAAACTGTCAATAAAATGGATAAAGGGGCTCATATCAGCTTCCAGATAACGGCCGCAAGGAAAATACTACCGATAGAAGGGGGCGGCACTATTATGTGCCGCCCTTCTCAGGTCCGGTAAGTAAGCGATACCGAACTAATTACGTGGTTATGTGAGGTCACCAAAATAGTGCTTGTAGGCACCCCCATAGTCTGGTGCATTAGTGAGCTCAAAGGCGCCCACACGCTTCATCCAGGCTTTTTGCGATGCTACAACCTTGGCAAAGTAGGGGTCTTCCATAAACTTTGGAAGAACCTTATCCCAGGCTTTGAGCTGCTCATCCATAATGGACTGAGGAGTACGGCGGACGATGACGCCATGCTCTTTCTTCAGCACTTCCAAATCATTGGAATAGCGATGCTGGGCTTTCCAGGACATGTCTGATGACGCCGCCTCAGATGCGTATTGCAATATTTTTTTATGCTCTGGAGCCAAGGCATCGAAGGTCTTCCTATTGAAGATGATCTCAAAGCACTCCTGGGATTGATGGAAGCTAGCCAGATAGTAATTCTTGGCCACGTCCTGCATGCCGAAGTCTTTGTCCGAAGTCGGATTATTAAACTCGGCCGCATCAATCAGTCCACGGTCCATTGCCGGTTGGATTTCGCCACCGGGAAGCTGCACCACGGACATCCCCATCTCTTGCATAACATTGGCTGCTAGGCCGACGGTACGGTACTTCAGGCCCTTCATGTCAGCGGCTGAATTAACTTCTTTACGGAACCATCCCAATGGTTGTGCTGGCATCGGACCTGAGAAGAATCCGACAATATCCAGTTTAAGAATATCTCGCATTAGCTCCTCATACAGTTCCTTACCGCCACCATAATGAATCCAGCCGAGCAGTTGGTTTGCGGTCCAGCCCCAGCAGGGACCGGTGCCGAACAGCGAGGCCGCGGCGTTTTTGCTGTACCAGTAGGCGGTTACCAGATGGGATCCATCGATAACGCCTTTGTGCACGGCCGTCTGGAGCTCAGCCGTTTTCACTACAGCACCGACGTCGAGGTAATCGATTTTTAACGAGCCGCCGGACATCTCATTGACGCGCGTTACATAATCAACAGCGTATTCCTTAAAGATACCTCCGCCCCAAGCTCCCTGAAGCTTGAGTACCGTCGGTTTTGCCGCCACGGAGACCATAGGGAAGCCAGCAATAACTGAACCGCCTGCGACAGCAATACCGCCTTTCAGGAATTTACGTCTGCTGCTTGGTTTCTCAGCCTCCTCTGGCTTGTATGACTTGTTATTTTTTTTGTCTAGAGTGTCCATAGATCTATCCTCCATTAGTAGAATCTATATCAGCAGTACCTATATCCTAGTCGACATATTTCGATTGGTGAAAAAATAACCAGATTTCTCAGCTAACTGCGACTACCTGAATTCGAAGGAGTATTGATAGAAACTAACGTCTATCCCGAGCCTAAAATAAGCCAAATGCCTCTGTTCAGGCCAGCCGGTCATGAGGCAGCGCGCCCGAGATAATCGCATCGAGATTATCCAGCGCTCTGAATCCCATGGCATCACGTGTCTCGCGTGTGGCACTGCCGATATGAGGTAACAGGAAGGCATTCTTTAACTGTTTATAGCGGTGGTCGATATCGGGCTCGTTGTTGAATACATCGAGTCCGGCAGCAAATAGTTTGCCAGACTGCAAGGCATCGATAAGGGCATCATCATCCACCACCGCGCCACGAGAGGTATTCACCAGGATGGCTTCATCTGGAAGCAGGGCGATACGTTCTGCGTTAATCAGATGATGTGTTTGCGGGTTGGCGGGGCAATGGATCGAGAGGAAATTACACAGGGGTAGCAGTTCTTCTACGCTGTGGTGATAGATGGCGCCAACTTCCTGGTCTGGGGGAAGTCTGCTGCGGTTGTAGTAGTGGACCTCCATATCGAAGCCACGGGCGCGCTTGGCCAGGATCTGTCCGACTCGGCCCATGCCCAGGATTCCCAGACGTTTGCCGGTCATTTGCATACCCAGTTGATAGCAGGCGCTCCAGTCAGCCCAGGTTTCGGTTCGAATTTGTTGTTCATTTTCGTAAGCGCGTCTTGCGGCGCCAAGCATCAATAGCAGGGCTATTTCTGCCGTGGCATCGCTGAGCACGTCGGGTGTGTTAGTGACGATGATGCCGCGCGCTTTTGCGGCATCAAGATCTATATGATCGTAGCCCACAGAAAAGCTGCAGATCGCTTTAATGCTATCGGGCAAGCGCTTAATGACCACTGCGCTGAGTTTTTCTGTGTGACAGGGAATAATGGCATCGGCACCGGCTGCAAGTTCGATAAGCTCATCGCTCGAATAAACTTTGTCGTCGCTGTTGAAGCGCGCATCGTAGTCACGCTTTAGCCGTGACTCCACGGCCTGAGGGAGTTTTCGGGTCACTAATACAACGGCTATTTTGTTCATGAATCCAGTCATCCTTTGCTATTGCAGCTGTAAGATCGTCAGTATGGTTAACGCCGAATATGTTCACTCTGAAGCGATGATTAACGCTAAAATAAGTGTAGCTTATGAAATTCCAGGGCTCGCAAATGCTTCAGATTAGGGCTGTTAGGGGGTGGGGCAGCCCTGAAGAGGTAATAACCAGACCAATCGAGGGGGCGAAAATTTGACTAAAAAGGCGTTTAATAAATTGTCCCAATCAATGGGTAATCGAGACGTTATAGTCCCGAAATAGGTATGCTGTTAGGCCGTATTTAAAGGGCAGGTTTTATAAGGACGCGTTTAAAGGACTGTATTTAAAGGACTGGGTTTATAAGGGTAGAGAGTATGGAGCTTTATCACCTCAAAACATTTGTGACGGTTGCTGAAGAAGAGCATCTGACTCGGGCGGCGGAACGGCTGTATACCAGCCAGCCCGCTATTAGCGCCCACATAAAAGCGTTGGAAGAAGAGTTGAGAGTAACCCTGTTTCATCGTACCCCGAAAGGGATGCTGCTGACTGCTGAGGGGGAGCAGCTTTTACCTCGCGCCCAGCAGACGCTAGCGGCGGCTGGAGATTTTGTTCAGCATGCCAAGGGTTTGCAGGATGAGCTGGTGGGCTCTGTCAGTATCGGTCTTAATTCGGATGCTGAGTTTTTGCGATTACCACAAATGCTGGCCAGGCTGAGCGGCAAGCATCCGCTCTTGGAATTACAGTTTATGGCTGGGCAAACCGGTACCAATATTCCCGCCACAAGGGTCGGTAAGTTGGATGCGGCCTTTATCTCCGGCGAACTAAAAGATTCTCGTTTAGAGGTGCTTTACCTTGGGGATATCTTGCTGAAAATAGCAGCACCGATCTCCATGAAAGACAGAGTTGCTGATGCGTCCATCGCCGCCATTGCCGATCTTCCCTGGATATACACCGCGCCGGATTGTGCTTATTTTGGCGTTATGCGCCAGCTATTTGAGGAGCACTGTTGCGAGCCAGTGAAAACGGTGGTTTCTGACCATGAGGAAGCCTTACGTACATTGATAAAGGCTGGCGTAGGGTTGGGTATTATGCGAGCAGATGAGCTAGAACAGGCTGTAAAAGAGGGCTATGCCTTTGAGGTGCCGTTGGAACTAACGCCGGTGAGCCTGCAGTTTGTGTATCAAAAGAGTCGTGCAAACGATCCCTTAATACGGGCTCTGTTAGGTGAAATCTATGAGATTTGGGGGTTGGATCAGAAAGAGCTTGAAAGCCAGCAGGCGATATAGCCCTGTGTTATTGCTGTAATCGACGTTGAAGCGCTGGTTATAGGCTACTGCTCATAAGCTAAAAGAACAAAGGGCTGGTATCTGCACCAGCCCTTTTTGTTTTTACTGCGCCATGATTTTGGTAATAAGGTAGGTTCCAATTTTGGGGTTTTCGAGCACAAATTTTATCCGCTGTCCCTCTTTCAAACCGGAAATATCCACACCAGGAGCCAGATGGAAGCTCATCCGCATCGCGCCCATATTCCAGGCCTTGATCGGCTCATGGGAAATTTTTAGTTTATTCTCGGCAGCAACGATCTGATTAATAACGCCTTCGGCAACGACGGAATTATTTTCCATCACCATTGCCGGCATTGCTTTCATATGATCATGCTGCTGCTCGTGTGCAACAGCTATTGATGGCGTCTGCAGGGTGGCTGCCAGTAACAAGGTAAGTCCGATACGGTTTAAAGACTGCTTCATACTCTGCTTCCGTTTTGCTATCCGTTAATGATTTTTAGGTTGAATTTTGTGATGAATCATCATGATGACTGGTCAAGTTTTCTAAAAGCTCATGGCCGAGATCATTTCTAGGGTTAAGTCATCAAATTTATACAGCTTGCCGCCATTGAGGTCGGCAAAGGCTTTGGCGTTGGCTTCGGTAGAAAAACTTCCCAGTGTTGGCCCCATGGCCCCCGGTTTGTTGCTGCCAATAACGTACCAGGCTTTTTTAGCATCGATATAGGTTTCCTGATCGGGGTGGTCCCAAGGGGTGATTGCCATATCATGGACATAAGCAGTTTGGATGTTGTGCTGGTGTTCCGGGTCCAACAGGTAGGCAAACATATCCCTGGTTGAGCAAAATTTCATGGTGCTGTTCTGTCCCCGTTCATAGAGCTGCCCCTTAGGGCCAGGGAAGTTGCTGATGATCATGCCGCACAGATGGCATTCATCACCACTTTCGATCACTACCGCGGTCTGTGCGGCTAATTTTTCCGCTGTGTCTTCACTGCATCCATAAATGAATAGAGTGCTAGCTATTAACAGGCACAAGCGGCTAAACAGAATGAGCAACGGTTTAATACTCACAGGGTTCTCCGGTTGAAAATAAGCAATGCGGTAGCGACAGATAAGGACAACCAGGCAACCATTCCCAATAACAAGGTGGTGGTGGTGAACTGCACGTGCTGAGCAATAGCCATCAGCCCGGTTATGTTTTCACTGGCAAAGTAGCTGATGTTCACTAGGCGAAAAATATCGGTTGGATTAAGCAATAACAGGTAGGGGAAGAGTTCGGCGTTGACGTTACCTTGAGTGCCTACCAGCATTCCTAATAAACCCAGATCAAAAACCAGCACAAACAGGAACCAGACAACCAGAGCCAGGCCGGCAGCTTTAGATTTTTCAGTGACTAAGGCGCTGATAATGTAGGCAAAAGCGATAAATACCCAGCCTAATAAAATGGCTGAAAGGATAAACAGTGAGAACGCAGAGATTAGTTCTGACCAGCTGGTATTGTCGGCAAACAGTCCCATGATGAGGGCTGCTGAGCCAAACCCGACCAAGGTAGAAAAGGCCATGATAGCGGCGTGACCGGTCATTTTGCCGAGCAATAATTGCCACCTTGATAGCGGGTAGGTCAGTAGCAGCAATAGCGTGCCGTTTTCATCTTCGCCGACGACGCTATCATAGGCGAGCATTAGAGCAATCAGAGGGATAATGAATACCGCTAGACTGGCTAGGCTGACGATAGTGGTGGACAGCGAGGTAAAACCAACGCGACCAGCGGCTGCCGCGCCGAAATAGGCCAGGCCGATGGCCAGTACTGCGAAGATGATGGTGATGGCAACGATCCAGCGATTGCGCAGTCCGTCACGGAACTCTTTTGCGGCGACTGTCAGGATGGCATTCATCAGATTTCTGCCTCCAGTTGCATGGTTCCAGTGAAGTGGGTGTAAAGATCTTCTAGCGTGGGCAGGTGCATATCAAAATTTTCCAGTTGCGGTAATGCCATCACGGTTCTCATTACCTGCATTTTGTCCTGTAGAGGTACGTCCAGCTGGATTTTTCCGTCGTTCCTGGTGCAACAGCTCTGCAATGACTCCGGCAGCTCCACGTCCCCTGTCAGTTGCAGCGTTAGTGGCAGATCGGCCTTATGGCGAAGATCATGCAGATTGCCTTCGGCCAGCACATTACCCTGACCCATAATGACGGCGCGGTCGATATACTTTTCTACTCCGGGCAATACGTGGGAACAAAGAATAATGGTGCAGCCTTGTTGTTTGAGAATCTCCAGGCGCTGGTAAAAATCCTGGGTGGCAATAGGGTCGAGCCCGACGGTGGGCTCATCCAGTAACAGTAGCTTAGGGTCGCCGAGCAAAGCCTGGGCCAGCCCAAGTCGTTGCCGCATGCCCTTGGAGTAGGTTTTCACTCGGCGTTTGACGGCATGACCTAGGCCCACCTGGTCCAGCAGCTCAAGGCTTTGTTTTTTGGAAACGCCTTTGAGTCGGGCAAAGTAGTTTACAACTTCGAGCCCAGTCAGTTGGTCGTAAAAACTAACGTTCTCCTGCAGGAAACCCAGTTTTTTTCTGAGCGTGCGTGCTTCTGACAGGGTCGGGTCTTCGCCGAATACTCGTACCTTGCCTTTGGAGGCTTCCACCAGACCCAGAATCAGCTTGATCGTGGTGGTTTTTCCGGCGCCGTTATGACCGAACAAACCCAGAATTTCACCGGGTTTGAGGGCCAGGTTTAGTCCCTTCAGGGCGTGAACATTCTGGTAGTGTTTTTCCGCACCTTCGAGCTCAACAATATTCATCGTTTGGACACTTCCTCGGATTGGTATTGACCTGAGATATGGGCACCGGGACTCTCAGCGAATGGTGAAATCATCAGCGGCGAAGAATCAACGATCCCGGGCGATTTGAACACCGGAAACTGACGCTGCACCCAGCGCAGGGTTTCAATTGCAGGGCTGTTTAACAACACCTTCACCGCCGGGTATTTCCACAGCAGTTTGTCGACGCCGTCATTAGGTTCGTATTGGGTATCACCGATGCCATCGTCGTTCATATCCCAGCCTAGATAGTCGCTCCAGTAATTACCACGACCATCTTTGGACCAGTCCTGTTGGCGATTGGAAACGTATTTAACCTGTTCTTTGTTGCGGCTAAAGGCATTGCCGGCAATGACGTTTTGTTCCGATCCAGCAGTGATATGGATGCCAAGGTCACTGTCACTGAAGGAGTTGTCAGTGATGTTGTTAAATACCGAGTTGTACATAAACAGGGCTTTGCCTTCGGCGCCGGCAATAGCCCGGGAATTTTCTAGCAGATGCGGATTGCGCCCGGTCTGGACACCTTCTATTCGGTTGCCCTGGATGGTGGAGTAGGTGATGTAGTTCATCAACAGGCCGTAGTTCTGATCGTTGACCGAGCGATTGTTCTTTACGGTCAAGTATTTGGATTGCATCAACGCATAACCGGTACGAGTATTTTCAGTGTGGTTGTTGATCACTTTGTTATGGTAGGAATACATGTAATGTACGCCGTAACGCAGATCATGCAGGTGATTTCCGTTGAGCTCATTGCCGTTGCTGGTATCGATATAGATGCCGTCTCGGGTGTGCCAGACCTCGTTGTTTTTGACCAAGGCACCACCGACATTAAACAGGTGAATACCGTTGCCTCGGTCTTGGGAACGAGTGTTCAGATCCCCTTCGATTTTATTGTTAAGGATTTTAATGTTTTGTGTGGCATCGACCCATATGCCTGACGCAGTTCCCTGAAAACGGTTGTTTTCTATTCTCGCATTTTCGGCATCTCTGCCCACAAAAATTCCAGCGTCCAGATCAGTGAGGTCATCGCCCCAATTTTGAATTCTTATATCACGTACGGTGATGTTTTTTGCTTTAAGTATCAGCGCATTGTCAACGCCGTTGGCATCAATAATAACGCCGTTTTCGCCACTGATCGTTAAGGCCTTGTCGATGCTGAAATTACCCTGATAAACACCAGATTTGAGAATGATATGGTCGCCTTCCTGGGCTTGATCAAGTATTTCCTGTAACGATTGCTGAGGGTTGGCAACAATTTGTTCTGCATAGATTAGCTGGCTATAGCTTGAAGCTATCCAGCACAATATCAGACTGACAATGATTGCTTGCCGTTTCATACCTGGTTTTCCGAGGAAAGGGTTTAAAAGCAGGTGCCATAACTAAACACAATTAGGATATTACTCTAGTTGCTTCGGTCATAGGTTGATTTATCGCAGATTTTAACAGGACTAAAAAAAGGCGCCCTTAGCCTAAGTCAAGGGCGCCCTGATAAAGCAAATTAAGGCTTATGCCTCAACTAGCATACGACCGCGCATTTCCATGTGGAGTGCGTGGCAGAACCAGTTACAGTAGTACCACTGCACACCTGGCTTATCGGCTATGAAGGTTATGGAGGCTGTCGCCTGTGGACCAATTTCCATCTGTACGCCATGGTTGGTCATACAGAAACCGTGGGTTACGTCTTCAATCCTATCTAGGTTGGTGATGACCATGGTCACCTCGTCACCTAGCTTGACATTAAATTCGTTCATACCGTAGTTAGGCGCTACAGAGGTCATGTAAACACGAACCTTTTTGCCTTCACGGATAACCTTATTGTCGGTTTCCAGAGTCACGCCGTCTTTCTTAGCCATAGCAACGGTGGTGGCAAAGAAGGGGTCGTCACGGGTCCAGATTTTTGCAGGCTTAACTTTGCTGCGGTGAACCATGATGCAGTCATGAGGCTCAGCATAGGTTGGGCCGTCATGGACCAGTTTCATCTCGTCGCCGGAAATATCGATCAACTGATCGTTTTCTGGATGCAGAGGGCCAACAGGAAGGAATCTATCTTTAGAGAACTTACACAAAGAGATCAGCCACTTACCATCGGCATCACGGGTTTCACCCATGGTGGTATGGTTGTGACCCGGCTGGTATTGAACGTCCAGCTTCTGTCTGATGTAGTTAACTTTCTTACCCTGATAGGCTGCGATTGCATCGGCCAGATTCCACTTAACTAACTGACTGTCGATGAACACGGTGGTGAAACAGTTGCCGCGGCCATCGAAGGCGGTGTGCAAAGGTCCAAGTCCCAGTTCAGGCTCTGCTGCAACTACGTCACGAGGCTTGATCTTGTCATCGAACAGTTCGTCGAAACGGTGCATATCAAGAACAGTAACGGTGGGGGATAGTTTACCGTTGGCAATACAATAACGACCGTCAGGCGCTGTGTTCATGCCGTGTGGGCTCTTTGGTACAGGTACATAGCGAGTCAGCTTGGTGCCTTTGCGACCATTAAGTACAGGCACATCGTCGGCACCAGGCAGGGTGATGAAATCACCAGCCTTGATGGCCGCTTCGATACGCTCGATGTTAAAGATAACAACGTGGTCACGCTCGTTACGCATGGTGCCCGCGAGGTCGGTAGCATTCTCTGAGTTGTAGCAGGTAGAGAAGGCATACTTGCCGGTGTAATCTGCGTCGGTGTTATCCAGGTTGCCGTCAACGATGACCTGCCAGGCTACAGTCATGGTTTCCGCATCGATCGCGTTGAACATGGTGTAGTAGCCTTCAACGTCGTTCATGCTGGCCAAGCTGCCGTCGTTAGGGTGCGGAATACGGAATTCAGCGTTGCAGAACACGTACTTGGTGTGCGGTACTTTCTGAACACGCAGACCATGAACGGCCTGTACGTTCGGAACGGTAACTATCTTGTCAGTCTTCATGATGTCGCAACGGATACGGGCAACACGGGAGTTACCTTTATCGTTAATGAAGACGTATTTACCGTCGTAGTGGCCGTCGGTCATACTCATGTGCGGATGGTGAGCGTCACCAACCAGCATTGGGTTATCACCGCCGCCGAGAATTTCTTTAGATTCGTTGGTCAGACCCCAGCCAGTTGCACAATCGAGGTTAAATACTGGAATACGCATCAATTCGCGCATGGAAGGAACGCCGAGGATGCGAACCTCACCGGAATGGCCGCCACTCCAGAAACCGTAATATTCATCTAGTTCGCCCGGCCCAACGGAGCCTTTCGCTCCCTCGGATGCAGCGGCCGTACTAGAAAGCAGTGATGCACCCATGCCGGTACCAGCAGCGCCGACGAGCGCAGCAGAACCACCCAGGAACAAGCGACGGCTAAGCTTCACATGCTCACTTGCCTGTTCGTCTTCGGCATTGATAGCAGGCAGGTTTTTATCCTTTGGATCAATCATTATTTATTTCTCCATTATTTGGGAAGAACACTTCTTTTTGTTTACTGCAATTTTCCTGACGATTGAATTTAGTATTCCTCCGTCCTTAAAATATAAAACAATCTTAGGAAGTTGCTATCGAGTAGCAGCCTCCAGGTGAATTTTCCGCTATCTAGGCGTTGCTAAGCTGCACCGCAGGTATTTGATTTTTAGCCATCTTGGCTTGCTTGCGTTTTTTCTGTACCAGCGGAGGGCACTTATTGTCGTTGTAATAGCTCATCTGACAGTCTAGGCAGTAATGGCATTCGTTGGCGTTAATTTCGCCGTTCGGATGTATCGCCTGAATTTCACATTCGTTTGCGCAAATTTTGCAAGGCTGGCCGCATTCTTTGCGGCGTTTAAGCCAGTCGAATAAGCGTGCCTTGGACGGTATAGCCAGTGCTGCCCCGAGAGGACAAAAATAGCGGCAGTAGAATTTACGGTTCACCACTGAAATAAGTAGCAAGATACTGGCATAGAACACATAGCCCCATTCGCGCTGGAACTTCAGCATGATGGCTGTTTTGAAAGGCTCGACCTCGGCATAGCGTTCGGCGTCGCCGATGGATTCTAGAGACACCGCGAATAGCGCGAGCAAAATGATATATTTCACCGCCCATAAACGTTCATGAAGACCGAAAGGGGGCTCATATTGTTTGATATTAAGCTTGCGTGCGACAACGTTAATCAGCTCTTGCAGGGCACCGAAAGGACAGAGCCAGCCGCAGAAAACTCCCCGGCCCCATAGCAATATCGACATGGCGACATAGCCCCAGAGGATAAAAATAACCGGGTCCAGCAGGAATAAACCCCAGTGGAAATCCCCCATCAAGGCATGGACAAAGGTGAATACATTAACCACCGATAACTGTCCTAGCGTGTACCAGCCGATAAATACAACGGTATAGATCAGGAATGCATGGCGCAGATTGTTGAGGAAGCGGGGGAAGCGAACCAGATAGTCCTGCATAAAGACAATGGCGGTCAGTAATAGCAGGCTGATGCTGAGGACGGTAATCTGGAAGCTCTTGTGCTTCCAGACAGATACCCATAGCGGCTCCATCTCTTCCTCTTCCATCACCGGAATAACAGGGCGGTCGATATATTCATCCAAAGTCAGATAGTCACCGTAGAAACTGGTGAATACGCTATCCAAAGCGCCGAATTGACGACGCACCAATAGTTCCAGCTGCCAGGGCGATCCATGGTCAAATTCATACTGGCTACGGATAATAAATATGGCGGTTTCAGAAAAGCGGGGATAGCCCTCGATCATGAAATCCTGGAATCGATAATAGTCGGTATCGTGGAAACTGATGGTCTTGTCATTTTGTTGTAGCTGCATGCGGTCAAAAATTCCGCCGCGCACAAAACCATTGCCTTTAAAGGAATAACGGCCGTTGCCGAATACGGCGATGGCATGGTCACCTTCGTTCAGTTCGCTTTGTAGCCAGGCGTATTGTTCTTCGCCAAGCAAGTTACGGCCGATGGTGGGGATATTGAGAGGGGCGTAGTAGAGCTCTATAAACAGATCGTCTTTCTTCTCTGGTGATGCGACATCGATATCTTCGGCCTCGGTACCTAGAAAGGCTGTATCGATCTGACCGCGATTCAGAATCAGTTTGCGGATGGAGCCGTCGCCTTCGAGTGACGCCCAATCTGCTTTCTTGTACACATCGGCTTTTATCGTAGAAAGGGGGATGATATCAGCGGCTTTGAGTCCCGGTAGGCCAAGTGCTATGCCGACCTTCCTACTAGCGCGCATGATGGTTTCGTTGACCACCATGACGGTAACGGTAGCACCGGAGATGGCGTCGACACTAATAACGCCTTCGGTCTTATTTGATGCCCCGACACGCACCCGATCGGTGACTTTCATATGATCGTACTGATCGACAAAATCGAACAGTTTATGTTCTGGAATTCCGACTAAAAGAATGGGTTCGTGATGTTCTAATACGGCGCTATGAATGAATTCTCCGGAAGGCGTCATCATCACCAGTATATTAACGGGAGCGCCAGAGTAGGCTGGAATATCGACCACGTCCTGGGTTTCGAAGGCGTAGCCGATGATTTCCGCATTTTTGCTGATGGTCCATATCTCAGCCCCGTCTTCGGTAACGGCCTGCTTTGCGCTGATATCGGCACCTTTGAAGGTCGCTTGTATGATCGGTAGAGCTGCTTTGGCTTCGCTGACATTTACAACGGCCCAGCTGTTAGTTGTTAGTAAAAGTGTAATTACGCACAAGCAGTATTTTAAAAATCGGGTCATTCAAGGGTACTCTGATCCAGGCGCCATTGCGGCAATGCAAAAAAAGGCTACTTCCTGGCTGCCTTCCGATTGAGTATACGCTCGGTTAGTCGTTGGCCTTTGATGTAGGTCAAGTTCGACCGCAGGGGATTCCTGAACATGAGAAAATCATTCGTTGGTAGTGAGCTGGATATCACAAAGTCGACGAATGTCACTGAAACCTTATATAAAACAAGGTATTTATTTGATGCGTTAGTTCCACTGCGAGAGCCTTCAATAGTATGTGCAGCTCTTTGGATGGCTTTTGAACTATGCTCATTTGAGATCTAATGGGTGCCTTTGAGTGATTTTTGTTAAGCAGCAGAGGGAAAATGATGGCTGACGATCGACTGTTGAAGAGCGCTATTGTCGGTTGCCTGCTAGGTGGTGCCGCAGGGGATGCAATGGGGTTGCCGAGAGAGGGGTTATCTCCAGCCCGGGCTAGGAAGTTTTTCGGAAATCCTGATCGGCATCGATTATTGCCGGGCAAGGGTATGATCTCGGACGATACCGAACATGCCTGCTTTGTCGCTGCTGCATTGATTCGTTCTGATGGGGATCCTCAGCAGTTTGAGCGTTATTTGGCGCGCAGTCTGCGCTATTGGCTGTTATCTCTGACGCCTACGTTGGGAATGGCAACCTTGATAGCTTGCCTGAAACTCTGTCTCGGCTTTTCATCCAAACACAGCGGGGTTGATTCTGCCGGTAATGGGGCAGCCATGCGCAGTGCCATTTTGGGGGTGGTCTGGGGTGATGACCGTGATCAATTACGAGATTATGTTCGTCGCAGTACTTACATCACTCATCGCAATGATCGTGCCTATCAAGGGGCGCTAGTCGTAGCTGTTGCAGCTCACATCAGTGCGACCGAAAATCAGATAAGTGGTCACCTGTTACTTAGTCGCTTACGTCATGTGCTAGATGGTAAAGACTCTTATCATTTCATCAGCCTGATAGAGGAAGCGGTGGATTCCGCCAAAACCAAAGAGCGGGTTTCTAATTTGGCGCTGCGCTTGGGCTGTCACCGTGGTATCAGTGGTTATGTGGAGCACACCGTTCCTTGCGTTATACAGGTGTGGTTGCGCTACCCCGGTGACTTTGAAAAAGCATTGCAGGAAATTATTTCAGCAGGCGGGGATACTGATACCACCGCTGCTATTCTGGGTGGCATTATGGGGGCGGGGGTTGGCAAAAACGCGATCCCAAAATCCTGGTTGGCAGGCATTGTCGATTGGCCTAGGGGGGTTGTCTGGATTGAACGCCTGGGTATTCAACTGGCGCGGGCAAAAAGCACCGGTAAACGTCAGTCGGTGCCGTCGTATCTATGGCCGTTGTTGCCGCTGCGTAATCTGTTTTTATTGCTGCTGGTTCTTCTTCACGGCTTCAGGCGGTTATTGCCACCTTATTAGTTTTCAGCAGGAAATTACCCCGAACAACTTACTTGCTCGGTATATACTGAATATTGAAATGTGTACTTTCAGAGGACATCATTATGAATGATAGGGAACTTGTTTACCTGCAAGACCATGAGCTGGATCCGGACTTACACCCCTTCGAGCTGCATCCACAATTGCAGCAAGATACGATCTTATTGGGGCATTTTATTTTGTGTGATTTGTTGCTGATGAATGATGCCACTTATCCCTGGTTTATTATGGTTCCCCGGCGTTCTGATGTAGGCGAAATCTATCACCTGTCGGAGCAAGACCAGTCTCAGCTGATTAAAGAATCGAGTATTCTGTCTACCGGCCTTAATGATACTTACACCGCAGAAAAAATGAATGTGGCTGCTTTGGGTAACAAAGTAAGGCAGTTGCATATTCATCACGTGGTGCGCTTTTCCAATGATCCTGCATGGCCAGAGCCGGTTTGGGGAAAAGTTCCTACACTCCCTTATAGCGCTGAACAGGTTGGCGAGGTCCGTAGTCGTGTTAATGGGCTGTTGAAAGACGAAGATGATTACGATCCAGTATGAGCATCCAGTTGCCGTTATATTCACCCTTATCCGTCCTGGAAAATCTTGCCCTGAGGTCGTAAACGGACTGTCGGGGCATGCCAAATAGAGGTATAATCGCCGGTTTTGTATCGATAGTTAAACGACCGGTTGACCTTATGCCCATCTATGAATACCAATGCAATGATTGCGGACACCAAATGGAAGCTCTGCAAAAGATCAGTGATGATGCTTTGAAAGATTGTCCTGCCTGCGAAAAGCCCGCATTGACCAAGTTGGTTTCTGCGCCAAGCTTTCGCCTATCAGGCACTGGCTGGTATGAAACTGATTTCAAAACCGGCAACAAGAAAAATCTTGCGGGTGATCAGCCCAAAGCAAAAGCTGCTGATAGTAAAACTGCTGATAGTAAAACTGCTAATAGTAAAACTGCTGATAGTAAAACTGCGGCTAGTGCTAGTAAAACTGCTAGTACAGCATCGGCATCTTCCTGATCATCAGTAATTGAATTTCCCCATTTTGGGCCCAGCTTACGCTTTTATTCGGAAACAGGAACAGATTATGCGCAGCCACTATTGCGGCGTTTTGAACGAAGAACAGATTGGTGAAACCGTAACTCTGTGTGGATGGATTCACCGTCGCCGTGATCACGGTGGTGTTATTTTCTTGGATCTAAGAGACCGGGACGGCATCGCTCAGGTGGTTGTAGACCCAGATACGGAAGAGTGTTTCGCGTTGGCGAATAGTGTTCGTAACGAGTACGTGATTCAAATCACTGGCCTGGTACGCGCCCGTCCTGCAGGTACTGAAAATGCCGATATGATTACGGGTCAGATCGAAGTTTTGGGTAGAGAGTTGGTCATCCTTAACAAGGCTGATACCCCTCCATTCCAGCTCGACGATCACCAGACTGTGGGTGAAGATGTACGTCTCAAATATCGTTATGTCGATTTGCGTCGTCCGGAAATGCTGAACAAGCTGCGGTTCCGCTCTAAGATTACCAACTATATCCGTAACTACCTGGATGACAACGGCTTTCTGGATATCGAAACTCCGATTCTGACTCGTGCCACTCCTGAAGGAGCCCGTGACTATTTGGTGCCTAGCCGTACTCACGAGGGTAGCTTCTTTGCGTTGCCACAGTCACCTCAGCTGTTTAAGCAACTGTTGATGGTTGCCGGCATGGACCGCTATTACCAGATTGCTAAGTGTTTCCGTGATGAAGATCTGCGTGCTGACCGTCAGCCAGAATTTACCCAGATCGATATCGAAACCAGCTTTATGAGCGAAGAGCAGATCATGGGCATCACCGAGACCATGATTCGTGGTCTGTTTAAAGATCAGATGAATGTCGATCTGGGCGAGTTTCCTCGTATGCCTTACGCCGAAGCGATGGAGCGTTACGGCAGTGATAAGCCCGATCTGCGCATCCCGCTGGAATTGATCGAAGTAAAAGATTTGATGCAGAGCGTCGACTTCAAGGTTTTTGCCGCGCCTGCTAAAGATCCGAAAGGTCGTGTAACGGCTTTGAAAGTACCTGGCGGTGCCGTACTGACCCGTAAGCAGATCGATGAATACACCAAGTACGTTAGCATCTACGGAGCTCGCGGACTGGCTTGGATTAAAGTCAACGAACTGGAAAAGGGCGTTGAAGGCCTGCAATCTCCTATCGTCAAGTTCTTAGGTGATGTGGTTTCCCTGCAGTTGATGGAACGCGTCGGTGCTAAGAATGGCGATATCGTTTTCTTTGGTGCTGATAAAGGCAAGATCGTTTCCGAAGCCCTTGGCGCTTTGCGTTGTAAGGTTGGTGAAGATCTCAACTTGATCGAACGGGAATGGGCCCCTCTTTGGGTGGTCGACTTCCCCATGTTTGAAGAGACCGGTGAAGGTGCATTGACGGCTATCCATCATCCCTTTACTGCGCCTTCGTGCAGTGCCGAAGAGTTGCAAGCGAACCCCCACACGGCACTGTCTCGTGCCTATGATATGGTGCTGAACGGTTGTGAACTGGGTGGTGGTTCTATTCGTATTCATGATCAGAGCATGCAGCAAACTGTATTTAATGTGCTCAATATTAGTGAAGAAGAACAGCGCGAGAAGTTTGGCTTCCTGCTGGACGCTCTGAAGTTCGGTGCGCCACCTCATGGTGGATTGGCTTTCGGTCTGGATCGTTTGGTTATGCTCATGACCGGCGCTAAGTCTATTCGTGAAGTGATCGCCTTCCCGAAAACGCAGAGTGCCGCTTGTGTGATGACAGCAGCACCGGGCGACGTCAGTAATGTTCAGTTGCGCGAGTTGAATATCCAGATACGCAAGCCTCAAGTTACCGAGGCCGAGTAACTCTAGCTAGTTATATCGGACGATTTAACTATCACAGGGACTTGGTTGTAACAGGTCAGAGTAAGTCAGAGAAAGTCGGCTCCCAGAGGGCCGCTTTCGGAGCAACTGGAGGAATGATTCATGGCAGGTCATAGTAAATGGGCCAACATTAAGCACCGTAAGGCCGCTCAAGATGCCAAGCGAGGTAAGATCTTTACTAAGCTGATTCGTGAACTGGTTGTTGCTGCTAAAGGTGGTGGGGGAGAGGTAAATGATAACCCTCGTCTACGTCTAGCAGTTGATAAAGCCCTCGGCGCTAACATGAAAAAGGACACCGTAGAAAAGGCCATTGCCCGCGGTGCCGGTGGCGCAGATGGTGAAAACTATGACGAGCTGACCTATGAAGGATACGCACCAGGCGGAACTGCGATTCTGGTAGAAACCATGACGGATAACGTCAATCGTACTGTGTCTCAGGTTCGTGCTGCCTTCTCCAAGGCAGGCGGTAACTTGGGTACTTCCGGATCAGTTGCTTACCTGTTCGACAAAAAAGGACAGATCAGCTTCGAAGGAGGTGTCGATGAAGATGCCATCATGGACGTGGCGCTGGAATCCGGTGCCGATGATGTGGTCTCCAACGAAGATGGTTCTGTTGACGTATTCACCTCTCAGTCTGATTTTCTGGCGGTCAAAGCAGCGCTGGAAGAAGCGGGGCTGACATCAGTCCATGCTGAAGTTTCTATGATTCCATCAACCAGTAATGAACTGGAAGTCGATGCGGCTCGGAAATTGATAAGATTGATCGATGTGTTAGAAGATCTGGATGATGTTCAGAATATTTACCACAATGGGGAAATTCCGGAAGAAGCCTTGGAAGAATAACCCTTAGAGTTAGAAAAAAACCGTAGCTTTCGCTGCGGTTTTTTTATGTTCGGTGAAAACTGCTATCGACTAAATACTGTCATTGGATAGCCAGCCACCTTTCTTTACTCGAATAGAGGAGAAAAGATCTAAACTATTACTTAGCGTTTTAGAGTCGACTGAACAAGCAGACGTCAACACTCATGCTAACGGAGCAAGGCGATGGAATTTGTGGGCCTGCACAAACTGGCAATCTCTAGATTATGCGATCAGCTCATGCGCCTTGGTACGGTGTTTTTGTTTATCGGTGTCATTGCCGCATGCTCTTCGCAGCAGAATCACTCCACCGCCGAACATGTTTCCATTAACTTAACGTCATCAGATCTGGAAACACATGGGTTGGCATTCATCAGCCCCTCAACAGTGACCGGTAGGGAGGAGGACAAACAGGCAATAGCGTTTATTTTTGCAAAAGTCCTAAGCAAAGAACGGCCGAATATTCGTCAAATGTCATTGCCCCATACATTGGCTGCGATTAACCAAGCAGGGCTAGCCACTGAATATAAGACCATGCTCCAGAACTATCGAACGACAGGCATCTTCGAGCAGAATACCCTAGTTAAGATTGGCGATGCGATCAACATCCGTTATCTACTACAACTAAATCTCGCCAACTTCAATCAGGGTAGTCACGGTCGTTTTAGTCTGCTGGGTTTGCGTCTCTTTCAAACCAAGCATGCAGAGATACGCATTTTTATTCAGATCTGGGATTCGCACACAGGCTCAATCGTATGGGAAGGGGTTGAGGAGCTGATTCTTGCCGAGGATACCAGCAGCGAGAAGGTAATTAACTTTACCACGGTGGTTGAAGCCTCTTCCCGAAATTTGATCAAGCTCTTTCCCTATAAGAATCTCAGCCCTGAGCCCGTGTATCAAGCGCCTCCCACGCAGTAATAATCGATAGCTGTGATTGCATGGATCTGGATTAAGCTGGTGGATGCAGCGTTGCTTTTGTCATATGTACACAAGCCCAGAGATTATATCTATATCGATTTAAGGTGGACCCCACCCTCTGGGCACCAGATCCCGGTTCTTAAGTGTATCGCCCTATGCTGCTATTCTTTTTTGGTCTTCCAGGTTTTTATGGTAAATATCATCAGGCATGAAGTTACTTATGCCTGCTGATCATTAACAAGTCTGTTTTAAAGGGTAGGGTTGAATCAGGTTCCTATCGTGACAAGTCAGACGAACTATCGCTAGACCTACTTCAGCATTGAATTTTTGTGATTGAAAAAATATAAAAAATACCGAATCCCTCCCCCGATTGCGTCGGATAACGTTGCATTCGGGATTACTTGCTTTTCTTACTATGCCCCTTGGCTAGTCCTTTGCCACCAGCGGCACTAATCCCAGTGGCAGCCACGGCGTTTCCATTCGCCGAAACGATACCTGCCCCATGAGCCTTGCCAGCTGGCGTATGTACTTTGCCTTTTCCTCCCCCTGCTGCATTGCTAACACCCTTGCTCCCGTTGTTGGAACTTAGGGTGCTGACCTGATTTCCGTTACCAGACACAATACCTTGCCCCAAGGCTTTTGATTTGCCACTGGCAATGTAGCCGTTGCTGGAGTTTGCTGATGCTGGAATAGTCTTTCCTGCCGCGTTTGTAATCGCTGTCGTAGACGAGGTGGAGGTAGTTGTAGTCAGTCCCTTACCGTTGCCCATTATTTGGCCGACTTTCATGTCGTATTGGTGAGCAATGTCACCCCATCCCATGCCCTCTGCTCGCATGCTAAGAATACCCTCCACCTGAGAGCCATTGATCTCCCCTCCCAGCAACACCGCAGATAACTGTTCTGATGTGGGTTGGGTAATGTCATATTCGGCCAGCTTTGCCTCTGCCAGCCTTAATGTCATTCGTACATTTCCGTAACCCATGCTTCCTGTGGGCGGGTCTATCGTGGAAGTAGCCCCGGTATCGACGGGCTCTTCAGGCGTGGTCTCCAGGCTGAAACTGGTGCCTTGGCGTAATCCGTCTACCACTTCCCCGGCTTGTTCTGAGCCGCTCAAAAACTCAGCGAATTCATTACTTAATTTTCCTTCCACATTTTCTGAGCTACCGATGAGGGATGTTGGGACGGGTTCTTCGGAGGGAGGCTCTTGTGCATTTACGCTTATAGATGTGGTTAACAGTAGTGCCGGTAAAAGGCGAAAAATTGTTAGTATGAAATTACTATGTTTCATAGTAAACATCCTCTTTATCCCCCGGAAAGAACTCTTTCCGTTTGGAGAACGATCTCGGTTGCAGTAGCGCTGTCTTTTAATATGCCGTCACCGGCGACAGCGCGCATCTGTGTCGTGCGTTTGGTCAGTGGTTCAAGGCGGACCACTATCTTCCTGTTCCTTGCCGTAGCCGTGATGATGCGATTACCTTGCTCATCAGGTTCGCGGGATACAATCTTTATTCCCATGTCGCTCATGGCTCGTACGCTGGCTTTTTCTACTGTCTTTATTGGGGCCGTAAAGGTCTTATAAATCATGCCGCTAAGTGTGTGATTAACACCCGTGCCGGTACCAATTGAAGCGGCAGTAAGTGTAATGGGATCACAGCCTTGTGCTAACAAACACAGCGACACTAGAGCAGCCATGCTTAGTTTTTTCCCCATATACCATCCTGATGCCACCTTTATCTCCCCCAAAAAAATAGTCAGAAATGAACAACGTCTACACCAATTCTTATATTCACATAGTTAATTAATAGTACATTCTGTCTCAGTTGCTACGGCATTGAGACATTGGCGGGGATATCATCGGCGTTTAAATTCGGATTCAGGGTTATAGTAACAACCTGTTTCGGAGCGGAGTGACTAGCTTCGACTTAAACTAGCCGTAGAGCCTCTATAGTAAGTTGATCAATTTGGTGGTGATATTCTGATGCCCACAACAAGGCTGGTAACAAAATTTGAATAATTCTATCTAGGCCCAAACGGTGGCGGTCGTTACTCGCGATAATAAACGCTAACAGTGCCTTTTTTGTTAGTCCGAAGCGGTCTATGAATCAGGAATTCACCGCGATCGAGCCGTTGGATATCAGCGTGACGAGAGGGGGTTAAGCCGCGGGCAGATAGGCGTTTCAGTTCATCGATAAACATACCCTGGAGGGAGCAGTTGGTACAACGGACAGGGTGGGACATAAGGCCTCCTTGCGACGATAAATACTGATCAATCTTCAAAGATGAAAGTTAAGTATTGGCAGAGATTCGCATTAGGTCAAAAAAATAGCAATAATTTTTTCGGGGCAACAGCGGTAGCAAAAGCGAGCTAAGAAATGTTATCTATGGCGCGTTCTTTTTCTACCTTGCTTAGTTCTTCAGGCGTTAAATGTTGTAAACACTGGTTCATCTCTACGGCCAAACTAAAAAAGAGAAAGGGCGCACTCTTGGACAGGAGCACGTTGACGAAAGCCTCTTTACGACATTGTTCATATTTGCGCATATCCGCCTGTGCGCTTGACCAGGGGAGGCTACAGGTAATGGCCATAGCAATCCCCATCATTGCTTTCCTCGTTGTTTTAAACTTTGCTATCTTCATGAATTCATTCTCTGTTGGCACTACTATTGAAATGGTATTGCTATAAGTCACAGGTTGTTGGTATCGGGTTCTATAAATAGTGAAAGGATTTGGATATGGCTAAGCTACGCCGGGATACGACCCCTGAAGAAAACTATAGTCCGCTGGATGCCGGCTGGGATGATCGGCTTGAAGGTAAGCGGCTGAATGCCAACCCTTACGCCATTAACAACTGGAAACACTATGAGTGGGAAAAAGGCTGGACGTTGGCCGATGAAGACGCAGAGGGAGGCGCCGCTTGCGATGAAAATCATGAGGCTGGAAAATAAGTTAGGGAAATCTAACGCTAACCAACCCATATCTTGTAGTCGTTAGAGGATGCCCCTCGTTATACTATTAGCTCGTTTAACGACAGGATAAGTGGATTTTCACTTAAAACAGATCCCTAATAAAAGCGGCTCCACTATGGACTCTTCTGCAATCACCATTATCGGCACCCCGATCAGTCACTACGTGCAAACGGTGATTCTCACCTGTGAGGAGAAGGGCGTGCCTTACCGGTTAGTCGTTGAAGGTCATGACACCCCTGAGGTACTGCGCAGCGTTGAACATCGGCACTGGCATCCCTTTGCCAAAATACCGGCAATTGAACATGGGGGGATGATTCTCTACGAAACTTCTGCGATTTGTCGCTATATTGACTTGGTATTTGCAGGCAAGTCTTTAGTCCCGGAAGAACCTTTGATAGCGGCTCGCATGGAGCAATGGATCAGCACCATCAACAGTTATTTTCATCGACCTTGCATAAGCCAGCTGGTCAGTCAGTATGTTTTCCCTAGGGGGCCAAAGGGCTTGCCGGATCAAGAGTCTATTGATGCAGCCATGCCTGAAATTAACATAGCGATGGATCAATTAGCAGCAGGCTACGAAGACGGTTTTTACCTTGCCGGGGATAACATCAGTCTAGCGGATTTGTTTGTGGCACCGATCATCATGCAGGTGCAGCAAACTCCTGAAGGAAAAGATTGTTTAAGCCGGTTTTCAATCATCGACACGAATATCCAGCAGTTGGCCCAGCGGCCCGCTTTTAGTCAGGTGCAGGCGCTGCAGCACAGCTACCTTCCAGCTAATAATTGTCTGCTTGTGGCGGAATGAGTGAGGCAGATTGCTCCGATCGGCCGTTCGGCATGGTGGTTTAAGGCCGTTTGATATCTCAGGTGGAATCCCGCAATTATAGATTTAGATCTTTGCAGTCATCAGTAGTGAGGCAAATAGACCGACAACGGCCACCGCCTTGGGGCATGACATATTCACGGAAATGGTGAGGGGAATGCGTTTCTTGCTCTAGACAGAAGGTCTGAACGACCCGCCGTTCCCAAGGTGTCGCTTTGCGCTTTAGGTGCTGAAGATATTCTCCACTGATCTCTGAACTTCTGAAAATAGCAACGCGAATGGGATTCATTTTCAATATCGGATGGTGTTTCTCACAATACATACTCATTACTGTAAAGGCGGCGTCTCGGCGTCTCTGCAACTCATCTTTTTCGATTCCGATAAAAATCTTTGCAATAAAAGAGGGATAAACCCCACGAGCATCGGCTCTGTACGCCGGTATTTGCGCCTGGTTGCTGTGATACTCGGAAGTGACTGGGGGCACATTGTCAGTCTTTGCGGCATTGTCGGTGCCTAAAATAGCATTAACCATCACTCCACAGATATTGAGGCCATCGGGATCGGGGTGGGGCTCGACTCTGATATCATGGATATCCCGTAGATAGGCGGTGCTTTCCTCCAGGGGAATGCAATTGAAAGCCAGCATATCGTAACACCAGCTTGCCGCAGTTCGGCCTTCATTCAGTATCTCGGCCACATGGAAGTCCAGCTGCTCTCGGTGATGCTGATCTATCTGTGCACAGAGGCTGTCTAGTTGATAATCTCTTTTGTTTTTCATCGTCGACTGTTTCTTTGATTTGGTGATGCCGCTTTCCATTGCTTCAGCAGAGATAAGTATATAACACAATATTACGCATGATAGTAAACGAGTGTTTGAATCGTCTATTGAAAAGCAGATGATTACTAACGTAAATGCAGGACTGCCATTATGAGGGGCGTAATATGGGTGGTCTGGGTCTCGGGGTTTCAGATAATTGGGATTAACTAGAGGAAGGATAGGCACTAGCGAGGCTCTATCCTGATCACAATTTCCTCGGCGCTCTTTTTGCTTAAGAAAGGCTATCCCTGGTTCTTTTACGATCGATGCCTCGATGGCGGGCTAGCATGTTGCTAACTTGTTCAGCGTCGAGCGGATCTTTACCTTGCAGATAAATCTCCAGATGCTCCAACTGATCGTTGCCCCAGAATAATTCGTCGTCGATGATAAAAGTTGGAACTCCAAAAACTCCACGCGCGATTGCTTCTTCGGTTTCCTTGCGCAGCTGTGCTTTTGGTTCGGTTGTTTCAGTGGCGGCTAAAAGGGTGCTGCCGTTAAGACCGATACCATCAAGTATGTTACGCAGATCTGTCGGCGCAGAGAGGTCTGCGCCCTGGGACCAGCCTGCGCTGAATAGTGCGTTGATCACCTGTAACTGCTGATCACCACAGACTTCTGGTAGCGATAGTCGCAGAGCGGGCAAGGGGTTAAAAGGGTGGCAGTGCGGCGGATTAAACTCGAATTCATGCAGCCGCGCATAGCGAAAACAATACTTATACAGCGCAGTCTTTTTAGGTGCTATTTCGGCGGGGCCGAGTTGGCCCCAGTGGTCAAGTAGCTTGCCGAATACTATTGGACGAGGCCGCAGCGTTATGCTGTGATGCTGGCACAAAGGTTGGACCTGACGCCAGCTAAAGTAGGCGTAGGGTGATAAGTAGTCGAAATAAAAATCCAGCTGGCGGCTTGTCATAGGGGCTCCTTACTAGTGTCTGCCTGAGTGTTACACGGCGGCCGTTAATTTGTCGACTTGGAGGAGAAATATCCCGGTGATTCGGTAGGCCGGTAAAGCAAAGAATGTATAAAATAGCCCTAGGTCTGAGCGGATTACGTCGTTTAGCCGATAGCATTACACTTTTGCAGTGTTGTCGAATTAGTCTTTCGTCTATAGTGCGAGCATTAGTGAGACATATCAGAATAACAACAATGACCTCTCAGGGTGATGACATGAGTAGTGACAGCTTTAAAAAGGTAAAAGAATCACAGACGGTCCTTAAAGAGTTGATGGTTCCTTCCTATGCAAATTTTGGCGGTAAGGTTCACGGAGGCATAATCCTGTCGTTATTGGATAAGATTGCCTATACCTGTGCCGCTTCTCATTCCAAGGGCTATTGTGTCACCGCCTCAGTGGATTCGGTGGACTTCCTCAGCCCGGTCGAAGTGGGAGAGTTGCTGACGCTCTATTCATCCATTAACTACGTTGGCAAGTCTTCCATGGAAATTGGCATTAAGGTGGTTTCAGAGGATTTTAAGAACGATATTGTCAAACACACCAATACCTCGTACTTCACCATGGTTTCTCTTGATGAGGAAACCCGTAAGCCTAAAGCTATTCCGGGCCTGATACTGGAGACCGAAGCAGAAATTCGCCGTTTTATCGAAGGTAAGATTCGGCGCGACGTGAAACGCGGGCACCGTATGGAAATGGATAAGATCAAGAATGAACTGGATATGATCAAGGAGATTAATCATCTGGAAGGCGAAAATTGTCGGCTGTATAAATCTTAGTGCTGGCTTGCTAAAACCTCTTTCCAGCTCTTATTGTTCACGCTTTTTGTATCCTTTGAACCTCTCCTTATGGGCTAGTGACTCACTGTTGTAGCAGCATCTGTAACAGCAACGGAGAGTCATCATGTCTAAGCAACAACCTAATTTCTCCTCTCGTCCTGATCAGGTCGAAACCCTTTCTGATCAGGATGAATCGTTGTTTTATGGGGTGCTGCTGTTCCGGCAATTCGCGCGGATGATTGGCAGCCTCGGTGTCTTTGTGATCCTATGTGCTGCCTGCTACGCTGAAGTTGATCAGCTGGCACAGCGTTGGCTTGGCGGACAGGGGGAATGGCTGACAGTTGCTTTTGTTACTTTGTTGGCGATATCGGTGCGTTTTGTTTATACCCTGCTGCAGGACTTTATCGATGATGTGAGGGCCGGCAAACGGCTGCAAAACGGATATACCCTGATCAAGTCTGTTGGCATGTTGATGGGAACTGCTAGCCTGCTTCAATTTCAGCTAAGACTACTTAACGAAGAGGGTTCTCATAGTCTCTTTAAGGTATTGTGGCAGCTGGTTTTCTGAAGGTGATACCGCGGGAGTTACTGACAGGCGTGGGTGGGTTATGGGACTGGGATCCATAGTGGACCCCGTGTTGATAAACGTTTTACAGCAGACCATCGAATGGTTGCACCCAGACTGAGTCGCCGGTCTCAACAGTTCCGCGCTCTTGTTCCAGAACGATCAGGCAATTAGCACGGCTCATGGAGGTTAGAATGCCGGACCCCTGTTGGCCGGTGGTGACTACCAGCAGCTCGCCATCGCTATTGGTGCTGCAGATCGCGCGGATATACTCGGTGCGTCCGGGCTTTTTCTTCAACCGCTGGGCACATCTAACCTGAAAGGCACTGGCCAGCAGTTGTGATTCACCGGCTAGCTTTCTCAGCGCCGGTTTTACGAACTGTAAGAAGGTGATCATGACCGCCACTGGATTGCCAGGCAGGCCAAAGAACAGAGCGCCCTGCACATGGCCGAAGGCTAGTGGCCGCCCCGGCTTTATAGCCATGCGCCAGAAACTAACCTGGCCCAGTTTATCCAGGGTGTCTTTGACGAAATCGGCTTCGCCGAGTGAAACACCGCCGGAGCTGATCACCATATCCGCCTGACTGCTGGCCAGTAGAAAGGCTTCTTCGATAGCCTCTGGTTTATCCCGAATCACGCCCAGATCCAGCACCTCGATACCCATCTGCTGTAACAGTGCGGTGACGGTGTAGCGGTTGCTGTCATAAATTTGTCCGGCCTGTAAAGGTTCACCCAGACTGTTGATTTCATCACCGGTGGAAAAGTACGCCACCCGAGGTTTGCGTCTGACCTTAACCTCGGCCTGGCCGAGGGAGGCGATCAGTCCCAACTCCGCGGCACCAAGGCGGATTCCAGCAGCAACAGCGACCGAACCTTGTGCTAGATCTTCACCGGCCATGCGGCGGTTTTGACCGATCAGGGCGCCGCTTGGAAAGCCAACGAAGTGTCCATCAGGGCCGTCATCACAGTGACAGACCTCTTTGATAATGACTGTATCCAGGCCCTCAGGAACTTGGGCGCCGGTCATGATCTTGACACATTCTCCGGCTGCCAAGGGACCGCTATAGGGATGTCCGGCCAGTACATTGCCGACGACCTTTAAACGCGCCTCGCCTGTGGTGGGTAGTTCAGTACCGCGCACGGCATAGCCGTCCATGGCAGAGTTGTTATAGGCAGGGACATTGATCGGAGAGATAACATCGGCGGCCAGAATGCGTCCCAGTGCTTGGCGCACATCGACCTGTTCCCAGCAGGATAATGGCTGCACCTGCTGCAGTATCTGACGTTGACCTTCAGCAACGGGCAGTAGGCCGGCGCTGGGCCCGCCGCAGCATTGATGGAGTTCCTGGTCGGCGCTGTTGTCTGTGCTCATAAAGCCTGTTTTATATCCTGCTGCAGAGCAAATTGCTCAATAATAAAATCACAAATTTGTGCGGGCTTATTGATGTCCAGCATCGGTAGCGTGCAGTCAATAACCTCGGGCTTATCGGTAGCCAGTGCCAGAATATTGGGGTCGTTAAGGAACAGCAGTGGATTGCCGGTGGCAGGGCGGTGAAGTTCTATTTTGGCGAAGGGTACTTGTTTAAAACCTTCCACCAGAATCAGGTCGATGCTGCTCAGATCCAGACGGCTGACCAGGTATTCCAGGCTCGGGTCTTGTTGCAGTTCGGGTGTCTCGGTCATCAATGCCCAACGGTTTCCAGAGGCGATCAGCATCTGCTCTGCGCCAGCTTTGCGTAATTCGTAACTGTCTTTACCGGGGGTGTCGACGTCAAAGCGGTGGTGGGCATGTTTGATCATACCGACGCGAATTCCCTGCTGGTTTAATAAGGGAATCAGCTGTTTCAGTAAGGTGGTCTTGCCGGTGCCACTGTAGGCGGCAAAACCGATCATTGGGACTGGCGCTGTTATGGGTTCAATCGTATTCATGGTTGCTCATCTGCTTTAAAAGTAAAGAGGCCAATGCCATCTTCTGTGCTTTGTTTGCGCGAGGCTGCCGTTAACCTGCTTGTTTTTCGAGATCGAGCTTCTCGTTCATGGAATTGATATTGATAAAGCCTTCAGGGTAATCGCTGAAATCAACGGTTACGGTCTGATGTTTGTTGTACCAGCGATCAATTTTACGGTCACCTGACTCTAAAAATGCCATCAGACTGGGGTAGAGATCCCTTCTAAGCAATGCAACTACCGGCTGCATGCGTTTACCATCATGAGCGACCGCTATCTCTGCCTGTTGCTCATGCGCCTGTTGATATAGTCGTTGTACCAGATCGGTCGGCAGGTAAGGGGTGTCGCAGGGTACCACCAACAGCCATTCACTGGGGCAGTGTTCCAGTCCCCGGGCCATACCTGCCAGAGGTCCCTGGTAATCGTCCAATCTATCTTCGATCACCGTAAAGCCGAGATCAGCGTAGGTGGGTTGATTACGGTTGGCATTGATCCGTATTAAGTTAAGCTGATTTTTCAGTCTTTGCAGCACATGCTCAATCATTGGCAGGCCATTAAGTTCTATCAGGCCCTTATCCATACCTTCCATTCGCGAAGAGCGGCCACCCGCCAGAATCATGGCGCTGATGTCGTTGTTGTTAAAGCTTGGCGCGTTCATCGATTACATCTCCTTGGCGATTATAGCGTGCGGTGCTGCTAGGGCGCTGGCAGTGCTGAGTTTGTAACTGTCAAACAGACTGCCGTGTTCCAAATGCAGGGTGCGATCGATCAGGCTGTTATCGCTTTTGATTTCATGGGAGCAGATGACAATCCCCATGCCTTCATTGATCAGGCGGCGGATCAGGAATGAGGTCTGTTCCCGGGACTCAGCATCCATATTGGCAGTAGGTTCATCCAGTAACAGCAGTTCTGGTTCCAGTACCCAGGCGCGGGCCAAGGCGATGCGTTGTTTTTCGCCGCCGGATAAGGTCTTGGCATTGCGTTGTGCCAGATGTTCCAGCCCGGACCAGCGCAGGGCTTCGGCTATTTTACGATGGCGACGCTGTTTATCCATTTTTCGACATTTAAGGCCGTAGCCGAGGTTTTCTTCGACGCTGGTATCGAATAAGAAAGGGTTCTGATGCAGGTAGATGACGCGATGATTCTGCAACGCTGCTTTGTGTTGTTTTGACACCGGTAGTCCGTCAATCATAAAGGACGCTTCGTCATAGCGTTCCAGACCTGCGAGGATACGCATCAGCGTGCTTTTGCCCGCGCCGTTACGACCCTTGAGTAGCACCGCTTCAGCGGCATAAAGATCGAGTTCCGCGATATCGAGAATCAGCTCCGAACCGAAGGATTTTCGTAATTGGCGGACTCCCATAATGGGACGAGGATCCGAATTTTTCATGTGGTGATTTCTCCTCTTCGCTGCATCAGACTGACAAAGAAATTCAGTCCGAGAGCCATCAGTAACAGCACCATGCCCAAAGCGATACCCTGGGCAAATTCGCCTTTGCTAGTTTCAAGGGCAATGGCGGTAGGAATATTGCGGGTGTGATTCAAAATGTTGCCGCCCACCATCATCGAGCAGCCCACCTCAGAGATGATGCGACCATAGGCCGCTATACCGGCTGCAGCCAAGCCAAATCTAACCTCATACATCAGTGTCGCCAGTGCTTGTAATGGACCAGCGCCCAGGGTGCGTGCGGTTTCCCAGGCATTGCGATCGGCGGCCTTAAAGGCTGACAGACTCATGGCAACCAGTAATGGAAAGGCCAGCATCGTCTGGCCGATGACCATTGCCCATTGGCTGAACAGCAGGTGGAAATCCCCCAGCGGTCCGTTACGAGAAAGCAGCAGGTAGAGCATCAGGCCAACTACGACGGTAGGCACGCTCAATAGCGCATTGAATGCAGAGATTAGCAACCAGCGTCCGGGAAAGCGCCCGACACTGAGCAGGAAACCGATCAGAAAAGCCACCGGAGTGGCCATTAGGATCGCTTTTAGCGTGGTGCTGAAAGAGATCTGGATAATAGACCACAGCTCGGAATCGCCGCTAACCAGCAATTCCAATGCTTCCACCGTGGTCTGTGTCAGATCTCCCATAGATACAACTCTATAATGTGCTTTTAGTGAGCCGAGGGCACAAACAGCTGTTCACCACCAACCTTGAATTCGCCTATGCGCTGCTGTGTCGTTGCCGAGGCTAACCACTGACTGAAAGCAATAGCTTTAGGGTGATTAAGATCAGGGTAGCGCTTTGGATTAACGCGGATGACCGCATAAGGGTTGTGCAGACCTTTATCGCCTTCCACCAGCAGTTTTAGTTCAAGCTTGTTGCGATAAGCCAGCCAAGTGCCGCGATCGACTAGGGTGTAGCCTTTCAACTCGTCGGTGATTTGTAATACCTTGCCCATGCCTTGTCCGGCTTCGCGGTACCAGTTGCCGGCAGGTTTGATACCCGATTGTGCCCAAATGCCCAGTTCTTTTTTGTGGGTGCCCGAGTCGTCACCGCGCGACACAAAAATGGATTGGCTGCTGGATATTTTGCTGAGAGCGGCGCCAGCGTCTTTCATGCCTTTGATCCCGGCAGGATCAGCCTCAGGCCCGAGGATTACGAAATCGTTGTACATGATGTTGGAGCGCTCAATGCCGTAGCCCTTATCGACAAAGGTTTGTTCAGCTTTTGGTGCGTGTACCAGAACGACATCGACATCACCATCCTGGCCCATACGCAGCGCTTTTCCGGTACCCACGGCAATCACTTGTATCTCAGTACCTTGAGATTTTTCAAATTCGGGTAGCAGGTAATCCAGTAAGCCGGAATTATAAGTGCTGGTGGTGGTTGCCAGTCGCAGCACATCGGCGTGAGCATTAAGGGAAACTAATAGGGCTGGGATCAGCAGAGTGCTTAATAATCCCTTTAGAAAACGCATCTTAATACTCCAAGTAATGTTTAAGTTTGTCTTTGTTATTGCCAGTAAAACCATAGCCCTGATGTCGCTTTCAGGGTCTTGGGCGTTGATCCGATCCGTCGATCTGTTTATGGCATGGATTTCGCAAATACCCCGGGTTGCGCTATCACAACATTTACAACGACCTTTGTTGTCTGCTGCTTTTAGGGGTAGCAATTAAGATGCCAAGCTTTAAAAGCTCGCAAATAGAAGGGTTTGGTGCTCTATTCGTGAGTTAGGGGTAAAAAACTCTGTCTAGGGTAGGAGGGGTGAAAGTGCATTATGACCCGCTCAGTGAGGCGGAAGGGTCATAATGACGCAGTTATGAGCTTTGTCAGCTTCGAGTTCAGGTTATACGTCAGTCTAATAGACTATATTGATAACTCGGGCAGAGTAAGGGATGGCGTTGAGGAATGATGACGGGGCTGCTGATAGGAGCAGGCACGTTATTTTAATGTCAGTTGGAAATATAATTATAAGGGGTAACCCACGTGGCTATGATGTCGCCAAATGATCAGGCTGTATCGCCTGGTTGTAGTCGTACTTTTACCGCCGAATCGGACAATAATTATTCCGGTCGGATGGCGCTATCTATTCTGGTGGTTGATGATGAACCGGGTATCAGTGATTTTCTCAAGCGCGCCTTGAGCAAGGACTATGGGCTGGTGGAAACTGCCGCCAGCGCAGAAGAAGCAGAATTGCTTCGCAGTCGTTGTCATTTCGATCTGCTAATCGTCGATATATGTTTGCCGGGTGATTCCGGTGTGGACTGGTTGAAATCGGTGATGGAGCAGGGGTGTCAGTCCGATATTATCTTTATGACTGCCTTTGCTGATATGGATAAGGCGATTGAAGCGTTGCGCGTCGGCGCATCCGACTTCATTCTCAAACCTTTCCGACTGGAACAAATGACCGCTGCGGTTAAGCGTTGTATGAAACGTCGCCAGCTGGCGCGGGAAAACTTTATTCTTAAGCGCCAGGTCGATGCCCTCTATTCGATGGAGGGCATGGTGGGTAACAGCCAGGCGGTAAAGAATCTGTGCCAGCTCACCTCCAGGGTAGCGCCTACGCCCTCGGTAGTGCTGATTGAAGGAGAGTCCGGTACCGGCAAGGAGTTGGTGGCCAATGCGATTCATCAGCTTAGCCGACGCACCGGACCTTTTGTGCCAGTCAACTGTGGTGCTATCGCCGCCGAGCTGATCGAATCGGAGCTATTCGGCCATCTTAAAGGCTCTTTTACCGGCGCCCAGCAAGCCCGAGAGGGATTATTCTCCTTTGCCGATGGTGGCACGCTGTTTCTTGATGAAATTGGTGAGATGCCGCTGCTGATGCAGGCAAAACTGTTGCGGGTTCTGGAAGATAGGCGTATTCGTCCAGTGGGCAGTGAGCGGGAGATTTCGATTAACGTGCGAGTTGT
Organism: Motiliproteus sp.; assembly: GCA_036960175.1. Lineage (GTDB taxonomy): Bacteria > Pseudomonadota > Gammaproteobacteria > Pseudomonadales > Balneatricaceae > Motiliproteus. The sequence goes on from JBALWH010000022.1 coordinate 65,532, forward strand.
GGCTGCTACCAACCGTAACCTTGAAGATGAAGTCAAGAATGGTAATTTTCGCGAGGATTTATTCTACCGTCTTAACGTACTACGCATGCGGGTGCCACCGTTACGAGAACGTAAAGAAGACATATCATTGCTAGTGCACCATTTTTCAAGCCGCCTGTCATCGGACTTGGGGCTGGCAGATTTGCCCTTTAGTCATGAAGATATTCGGCAGATGACGGACTATGACTGGCCCGGTAATGTGCGAGAGCTAAAAAACATGGTGGAGCGTTGTCTCTTGCTCGGTCAGATGCCAAAGGAAGAGCTTAGTCGCGGCAGCGAAGACTGCTCTGATGACTGCGGCTACCCGGACAGCTGGACGTTGGATCAGGTGGAAAAGGACCATATCTTGAAAGTGCTGGATGTCGCCAGCGGCAATAAAACCCAGGCTGCGAAACTGCTTGGTTTTGCCCGCAAGACGCTGGATCGCAAACTACAGGCCTGGAGTGAAGAGGAAGCCTCTTGAGGTCGATCCTGGCGCTCATCACCAGCAGTCTGCGTTATAAACTCCTGGCCTTGGTGTTGTTTCCTGTGCTGCTGGTCATGCCAGCGGTTATCGGTATGGCTTATCTGTGGAGTAACGAGGTCAGCTATCGACAACTGTTGATGAAGGTTAATACGGATCTTTCCGTGGCCCACGAAGCTTTTCTTAATTCGCAACAAAAGTATCTGTCACAGATATCCCGCACCGCTGAATCCTATGCCTTTCGCAGAGCCCTACGTTCGATCTTGCTGGGCTTTAATGAAGGGGAATCCATCGAAAAAGAAATAAACCGCCTGAAACGCGAAGCGGGTCTCGATTTTGTGCAATTGCTGGATCTCAATGGCTGTAATTTTCTGCAGCCCGGCAGCTGTGGCTACAAGAGCACGCCTTTGCGAGACCAGGCCAGCCTGGGTGAACCGGCCACTGGTGTTGAAATCTTCAGTCGCCAAGAGCTGGAACATATCGATCCGGAAATGGCTGAGCGCGTGTATCTTCCGCTGATCAATACGCAACGGGCGGTGCCTACCGACCGCACCGCCGAAGATCGCGGCATGGTGCTGCATGTTTACTATCCGGTATTTAGCAGCTACGGACAGATTCGCGGTTATCTGGTGGGCGGCGTACTGGTTAATAGTAACTTCCAGTTTGTCGATGCGCTGCGGGATTTGGTCTACGGCAAAGGCAGTCTTGCCGAGGACAGCATTGGTACGGTAACGGTTTTTCTGGAAGATGTGCGGATCAACACTAACGTGCCGAAAC
>JBALWH010000023.1:0-65315 GCA_036960175.1 Motiliproteus sp.
ATGATGGACGATTATTGTCTCTCATTAAGGTGTCCGGTGTATTCAACCAGAACATGGTTAGTTTTATAAGGAGGGGGTTGTCAGTTCTTTTTAATGATTTTTGTAAAATTTATTGAGGCCTCCCGTTTTAGAAAATGGTCTTTTCATTCGTTTCTAGGGTAGTCCGCCCTTTTTTAACGGACGCCAAAAGTAGAGGTTAGGTCGCCTTCAGCGGAGGGCTTGCCAGGAGTGCGGGAAATAGTGCGTCCGTTTAGAATGGCCCTCAGGCCCTTTTTCGTTTTTGTCTCCTAATAAATGAAGATAGATTTCAGCTAGCCCATCAATCAGGTAAAATACCGCGCTTCATCGCATGCCCTGATAGCTAGGTACTTTTACTTTTGTGTACATAGCTGAGTACATATTTTAGGTTTCCAGAATGAGTAAGTCGCTACTAGATATAGAAGTAGAGTCCCGCAGGACTTTTGCTATCATTTCCCACCCTGATGCCGGTAAAACCACCATTACCGAAAAGTTGTTGTTGTTTGGAAACCTGATTCAAAAAGCAGGAACAGTGAAGGGTAAAAAAAGTGATCGCCATGCGACCTCTGACTGGATGTCTATGGAGCAGGAGCGTGGTATATCCATTACTTCTTCGGTTATGCAATTTCCCTATAACGGCTGCGCAGTTAATCTGTTGGATACGCCGGGGCACGAAGATTTTTCTGAAGATACATACCGTACTCTGACGGCTGTGGATTCTGCCTTGATGGTGGTAGACGGAGCTAAAGGGGTTGAAGCAAGAACCATCAAGCTGATGGAAGTCTGTCGTTTGCGCGATACGCCGATTTTTTCCTTTGTGAATAAAATGGATCGGGATATTCGTGATCCGATCGATTTGCTGGATGAAATCGAAGATGTCCTGAAAATTGCTGCTGCGCCAATTAACTGGCCCATCGATATGGGTAAGCAGTTTAAAGGGGTTTATAACCTATATACCGATACCATTCATGTTTTTAGGCCGGGTCAGGGCCATACCATTCCTGAGGATCAGCGTATTGAAGGGCTGCAAAGTGACGAGGCCAAGGAGCTGCTAGGGGACTTGTATGAGGACCTTGTTGATGAAATCGAACTGGTTCGCGGTGCCACTAATGAATTTGACCGGCAGGCTTTTATCGAAGGTAAGTTGACGCCGGTCTACTTTGGTACCGCATTGGCTAACTTTGGTGTGCGGGAAATGCTAGGTGATTTTGTTGAGTGGGCCCCTGCTCCCTCGGTTCGGGCCGCTAAGGAGCGTATGGTGGAGCCTAACGAAGAGCAGTTCAGTGGCTTTATCTTCAAAATTCAAGCAAATATGGATCCTAAGCACCGTGACCGCATTGCCTTTATGCGTATCTGTTCAGGTAGTTATACTCGCGGCATGAAAATGCGGCATAACCGTATCGGTAAAGACGTTAAAGTAGCGGATGCGGTTACTTTTCTGGCCGGCGACCGGGCAAATGTAGAGCAGGCATGGTCTGGAGATATTATCGGTCTCCACAATCATGGAACTATTCAGATCGGGGATACTTTTACTGAAGGTGAAATGCTTAAGTTCACCGGTATTCCGCATTTTGCTCCTGAGATGTTTCGTCGAGTCAGATCTAAAGATCCGATGAAAACCAAGCAGTTACAAAAAGGCTTACAGCAGCTGTCTGAAGAGGGGGCTGTGCAGTTATTTCAACCGATGAAAAACAATGACTTGATTCTCGGCGCAGTGGGTCAGTTGCAATTTGAAGTGGTTGTTTATCGTCTTAAAGATGAATATAAAGTTGACTGTATGTATGAGCCTATCAGTGTTCAAACCACCCGTTGGGTAGAGTGTGACGATGATAAAATGCTTGATGACTTCAGGCGTAAAGGGCATGACAACCTGGCGCTTGATGGCGGTGGGTTGTTGACTTATTTGGCGCCTACCCGGGTCAATCTTGTCGTCACTGAAGAGCGTTGGCCTGATATACGTTTCCTCACGACTCGTGAGCATTGATGATAGCTAGCGTATTATTTAAACGAACGTTTATTTTTTTCGTCAGCTAAATTTACGCTTAAATTACAGCTTCCGATGATAACTCATCACGTTGAAGATTAAATCCAATGAGTTATCGGTTTCCCCTCCTTGTCCTTGGCTATATGTCTGTTGGTTTAAGACTAATTCTTGGTAATCGTCAGTTTTTTTTACGGTTGTTATGATTAAGCTGTGGGATTCAATAAATTTTTATTATAAATCAGCTGCTTGTGAAGTGGCACTATAAATGCATGCATAGGTGTGAACGCAAATTTTCTGAGGAAATAGACCTTGGTCATACAAAAGCCAGTATATGAATCCCTGCCTTACGTCTATATCGTGATTGGTGTGGCTGTAGTGATTGCACTGGAATCCCCGTTAACCTTTTTGTCAGGTGCGCTTTTTTATGCCGCAGGATCTGCGGTCTGGGTGATGCGCTCGGGCTATCGGCGAAAAAATACTGACAAGCAGGTTAGTAATCGTAGAGGCCGGGTTCTTTTTCCTGAAAAAGTCTATGAGTTTCTGCCTTTCATCTATATTGGCGCAGGTATTTTGCTGGTGGTAATGTTTGATACTTACCTGGCGTATATTCCAGGTGGAATTCTTTGTATGGCGGGTATGCTTGTGTGGATGATACGGGCTATCTATCGAAGTCAGCTTGACTATGGAGCTGGCGCTTAATTGTCAAAAATGATTTCCAATCACGTTGGTAGTTTAATAGTTGCCTATAAGTGATGGTTTAACAGTTACTTATAGTAGTTCTTACCTGGCTTTTTACCCATCTTGGTTAAAAAGCCGGGGCCATGAAGGCCCCGGAATATTAGCTCATATCACAAGCACAACGGAAATGGGCGTGGAGTTGAGGCTCCGACAAATCCCATCCTCTTCTGTATAGCAATAGTTATGCCATGTTGATTGTTCTCTTCTGTCTACGGAACGCGGTCGTATTCTCTGGGTTTGAATTCTAAATGGATGGTTTTCCGCACAATGGCTGCGAGCTAGGGGACGAAAAACCACCTAAGATAATATTGGTGGTGATTTTAATGGTTGCTGTAGCATCCCAGGTGCCAATCAATAACTGGAGAGGAGGTTGATGACGGCTTGTCATTTTTTCGATACACATTGTCATCTGGATTTTCCAGATTTCGATCAATCTATAAGCAGTTTGCTTGCTGAGTGCGAGCAGCAAGGAGTTGCTGCTATAGCTATCCCAGGTGTGCGGGCTGAGTATTGGTCGAGGGTGATGACGCTCTGTGCGCGTCATCAGGGGCTTTGTTGTGCGTTGGGCTTGCATCCCTGCTTCTTAACGCATCACCATGACACTGACCTGGAGAAGTTGCGTAATTTAGCAGAATCGGGTGCTTGTGTGGCTGTTGGTGAGATAGGTTTGGATTTTTGGGATGGGGGCGAAGATGAGGAGCTGCAGCGATACTTCTTCGAAGCGCAGCTGGCGGTTGCTAAAGACTGTCAGCTGCCGGTGCTGTTGCATGTTCGTAAGGCTCATGATCATGTGCTGAAGATATTGCGTCGTTATCGGCTGGAGAAGGCAGGGATTGTTCATGCATTCTCTGGTAGTCAGCAGCAGGCTGGGCAGTATATCCAGTTGGGGTTTAAGCTGGGTGTTGGCGGAAGTATTACTTATCCCCGAGCGCAGCGCTTGCGGAAGCTGGTTGCGAATCTACCGATGGATTCTATTGTGTTGGAAACGGATGCGCCTGATATGCCCTTGCATGGCCGTCAGGGTAAGGTCAATAGGCCTGATTACCTGCCATTGGTGTTTGCTGTTTTGGCATCCTTGCGAAAGGAGCAAGCAGGGGTTTTAAAGCGGCAGCTGTGGCGTAACAGTACCCAGATTTTCAATGGTTAGTGGGAGTGGCTGCGCATGATGTATTCATCATAGAGCACCGACCAGGCTTCCATGTTGCGTTCATTTGCCGGCAGTCTATAGATGAATTTACTGGTCTTCTCGGCTTGCTCACCACCCTTAGGGCGTATTAATAGCTCTACAAATTCCGTCACCGAATCCAGTTGGCTCCAATCCCAGGGGTCGAGTCCGTGAAGTCGTAGGATTCGATCTCGTTCGAAGTTGGCAATAATTAGGCTGAGGTCGTAGCAGTCGTAAGAGGTGGAGTAGCAAAGCAGGTGTCGCTTGCTGTCAAGAATGATTTCACCCTCTTTAACGTCAGGCATGCCCGCGCAGCCGCCGAGAAAGGCTACGCAAACTGCCGTCAGTAGTGAACTTCTGATCCTGATTGCAGATAACAAGGTGGATCTTCTCCTGTTATGCCAATCGATTATTCGCACATATCCTTATAGGGGTTTTCAATCTCCAGGCTGATGGGCATTTCATAGCCAGGGGCGCGAATCTCTTTATCATTTATAGTCAATGAATCGCCATCAAGCACGTTGTGACCAAACAGGTAGGTTGGGGAAGTGAGTCCTTGCGCTGTTTCCTGGTCGTATTCTTTTGCTGTAGCGACGACTTCTTCCAGTTTTTTGCGGTAGCTGTTTAGCTGCTGCTTGCCATGTTTCTGCTCTAGCAGTTTCATTGTGACATGGGGTGAGAGGACTGCTGCGCTGGCATTGTTGCCGCCAAAGCCTTTGGAGTTGAGTAATACCGAGTCCATGCCTTGTTTGCCTACTTCAAGATGCTGCTGTTGCAAGCGTAGGTTGCTCTGATGGACATCATCGGCAATCCCTTCCAGGTTGGCGATGCCAGGGATATAGCCATAGGCCCAAGTGCCTAAAGAGAGGCTCAGTTGGTCGCCGCCTGCGGTACCTTGAGAATGGCCTAGGTAGCATTTAATGGCGGCAACTGGCCAGTTAGGGATGCCGAAGGCTTTGGCGGTCTCGTTGATGACGTGGGATTCGGTAACTCGGTTCTGAGGTGTGCTGGTTCCGTGAGCTTGCACGAAACTGCGATGCCGTAGAGATTCTTCTCCAAGCATGCTGCGAATCAGCGCTGCAGTTTTGCCGAGGGTGATGTAATTGCCGACACCGGGGGCGGCAATCGATTTCTTGTAGCCGTCAGCGTTGATGTAAACGTCAGGAACTGAGCCAAATACCTGGGCGCCAAGATCTATGGCTAGTTGGTCGTCACAGAGCACGATATATTGTGACGATTCACCCATGGTAAAGCCGCAATTGTTGGCGAAGGGGCGTGAGGCTTTGCGATAGTCGTTTCCGGTCAGTTGTTGTAATTTGTCCAAGGCTAGCAGATCTTTATCTTCTGCCAGAGCGCCCATAGCTCTAAATCCTTCGATGATTTCCGGCGTGATGGGTGCATCGCTTCCGCCCACTACGACCAGCTTGCGGCGGCCGCTCTTGATGTCGTTAACGCCGGTTCTCAGGTTGTAGAGGAAGGTGGCGCAGGCTCCCAAGGACGATCCGGTAGCGCCGAGGTTGCCTAGCAAGTACGCGTTAACAAAGTCGGCTGGCATTTGTCCGTAACCTAACGGCATGTTCTTGGATGTAGTGCGTTTGCCAATGGATGGGTTCTTAAGAAGTCCGCCGAATCCATGCTCGTCGAGCTGGCCAATGGAGTTGCCTGCGTAAACTGCTACCTGGTCTGGAGGAAGCATTGACCGTATCTGCTCCCAGGAAATCCCCATGGAGCTGATCGCATCAGAGGCGCTGTAGACAGTCATCTGCAAGTTTCTTGGATGACTTCTGGATTGGTAAAGGTTTCCGGGTCTAAAGCCTGTTGGTAGTTGTCCTGCTGCCTGGACCTCTGCGACTTTGTAATCGTGGAAGATAACGTCGGTAGTGCCTCTGACGTTAACCTCGACCATGCCTAGGCCAACATCTTCCACTTGCCAGCTGTCTGGAATTTGGTTGGGTAGGTGGCGTTTTCGCAGGGTGAATTTGCATTGGTCCCCAATTGGAGTGATATGGGATGGTTGGTTGAATACCACATGGTTCACGTCAAACCAGTCAGGGTGTATGCGACGAATGAGGGTGTTATCGAGGATTTTTTGTTTGAACTGGGTGTTTATCTGGCTAACGCTTAGATGTGTACCATCTTGATCCTGCAGCTGACCATTATTATTGTGTACTAGGTTCATTAACGTGGCGAGACTGAGCACGGTTTGCTCGGCAGAGCTGGTATCGATCTTATCTAAAATTATACGTCGGTAAGCATGGTGGAAAGAGGATCTGCCCGCGGGATTAACTCCCCCAAATCCGATGATAACAGGTAAGTGAGACAACGAATTCTCCTCAGAAAAAGCATGTAGGACGACCATAAAACTGGTTTCATTCTATAAGTTGTTTCATAAGGATACTAGAGTTAACTGCGGTTATTCCATGGTGTTATGTGGCCTTCAGGGTCGGTCGGGGCTTAGGCGGGAGGGTTGAATGCTAGATTTCACTAATTTGGTCTGAAGGAGAACATGAGCCCGTTGCTTCCTGCTATTTTGGTTGCTTAAAGGTCTATTCTGAAAATTACGGATTTTCGGTGGTTGTGGATATTTACGGCAGGACTTAAAGTTAAGCGATATGGATCTGAAAATAGTCCAATAGCAGTCATTACCCCAATTTATATCAGGAATTGATGATCAGATGAAAACCAAAATAATTGAGCCAACGCCGTCTGCCTATTCCTATCCTTTGTTGATAAAGAGGGTGCTGATGTCCGGGGTCGAAGCCGCTCCTGATCAGGAGATCGTTTACCGGGGGCAGTTTAGATATAGTTATCGGGAGTTTCAGGCTCGAGTCTGCAGGTTGGCTAACCTGTTAACTAATGTTGGGGTGAAGGCCGGAGATACGGTAGCCGTGTTGGATTGGGATAGTCACCGCTATCTGGAATGTTTTTTCGCTATTCCAATGATTGGGGCTGTTCTGCATACGGTCAATATTCGTCTGGCTCCTGAGCAGATCCTTTACACCATGAATCATGCCCGAGACGATTTTGTTTTGGTGCATGAGGATTTTGTCCCCATCATAGAAGGGCTTGGTGAGCGGCTAAGTACGGTTAGCGGTTTTATTACGATTGAAGAAAGCGCTGCATCAGCCTCGTCTGGCAATCAATTAGAGACGCTAGGAAGTTACGAAAGCTTGATGGAGGAGAGCTCTGATCGGTTTGATTTCCCCGATTTTGATGAAAACAGTGTCGCGACTACGTTTTACACTACCGGGACAACCGGAAATCCTAAAGGGGTTTATTTTACTCATCGGCAGCTGGTACTGCACACTCTGGCAACCATGGCGACGGTGGGTGCTTTTGAAGGGGGGGCTTGTTTAAGATCTGATGATGTCTATATGCCCATTACGCCGATGTTTCATGTCCATGCTTGGGGCGTGCCTTATGTGGCGACCATGTTGGGCGTCAAGCAGGTTTATCCGGGTCGTTATGAGCCGAATAAATTGGTTGATTTGATTGAATCGGAACAGGTGACTTTTTCTCATTGTGTTCCGACCATTCTGCAGATGTTGCTTAATTGTGATCGGGCCGCAGAGATAGATTGGAGTCGCTGGACGGTGTTGATTGGTGGTGGGGCGTTTCCCCGCGGCTTGGCTGAACAGGCCATAGGCATGGGCGCTGGAATATTGTCAGCCTATGGTATGTCGGAGACCTGCCCCATCTTAACAACCACCCGGTTATCTAAGGATTTGCGCGAGCTTTCAGACGACGAGCGTCTTGGCTATATTCTGAAAACTGGCGTTGCTGCGCCTATGGTGGAGTTGAAGGTGGTTAATAGCGCCGGCGAGGAAGTGGCCAAAGATAACGAAGAGGTTGGTGAGATTATTGTTCGGGCGCCGTGGTTGACTCAGGGTTATCTGTACGAATCTGAGCGCAGTGAAGAACTTTGGGAGCATGGCTGGTTGCTTACCGGAGATGTGGCTAGCGTTGATGAGCGTGGTTTTGTGCAGGTCCGAGATCGTATTAAGGATGTGATTAAATCCGGTGGCGAATGGATTTCCTCGTTACTGTTAGAAAGTTTCCTGAGTCGTCACCCAGCGGTTTCTGAGGTGGCAGTAGTCGGAGTCCCGGACCCTCGTTGGGAAGAGCGCCCCCACGGATTGATCGTGACGTTGGATGATGGGCTGACAGCGGAGCAGTTGATGAATCACATGCAGCAATTTGTCGACACTGGCGAGATCAGCTCATGGGCGGTGCCTCGTAGCTATGACTTTGTATCATCCATTCCTAAGACCAGCGTTGGTAAGCTGGATAAAAAGCTCATCAGAAGTACCCTTGTAGATGCAAACCTGTAAAGTTCGGCTTGAGTGAGTTGGTTGCTGATATAAGTAATTTACAGCCTTTCGTGTCGATGGGCGGAGATAGTATGAAATTCGTTATAGCTATATTGCCGGTTGCTTTGCTGTTTGGATGTGCTGCGTCGGACCCCTATGCCTTTGAGAAAGGCGGCTCTACGGCGGCTGCGCAGCCTAATGCGATGACTCGCGCCGTGATGGGGATGCCTTCTTCTGACTCACGAGAGCCGCTTACCGGTCCGATGGGTGGGAGTGTGCAGGGTAGTGGTCATTATATGAAGCAGCAGGAGAAAGCGCTTAAAGAAGAGCTGGATGATTCTGGTGTGAGTGTTGAGCGAAAGGGCGATGATATTCGTCTAGTCATGCCAGGGAATATTACCTTTGCCACTGATTCTGTGAAATTGGAAACAGGTTTTCTGCCTGTTCTTGATGCGGTGGCTAGGGTGTTGTCTCGTTTTGACAATACGGAAATGGTGGTTACGGGCCATACGGATAGCATAGGTAAGGCCAGTTACAACGAACAGTTGGCCAAGAGCAGGGCCGAGGCGGTGGCTATATATCTAAAAAAATCCGGCATCGCCAATGAGCGTGTCAAAACAGTGGGGCGTGGGGAGCTACAGCCTATAGCTAGTAATAAAACGGAGGATGGTCGTAGTTCTAATAGGCGGGTAGAGCTGGATATTCGCGCTCGCTGAAGGGCGGTGTTTAGCAGGGTAGAGGTTGTTAGTGAGGGCTGAGTAGGCATTAAAAAGGGCCTGAATGCTTCCCGCTTCAGGCCCTCATTTCAGCGATCCATGCTGTAACACTTTTCCCTATGTTTTAACGGACTAAGCTGTGCCTCCTTCACAACCAACGACTCCATTCGTTGTCCTTTCTTGTAATCAACTATAGGCATCCGTGGGTAATACGGGAATAGGAAAAATTCCTATTTTTGGATAAAAACTGATTCTCAGTTGGTTGTTGTGATTTGTGCTATTATTGCCCGCTTCAGAAAACTTAAGTGGGACCATTCTTCAATGTATTCGGAAACTGATATTAGACGTATGGGTTGGCATTGCCGGCGCGGGATGTTGGAATTGGATGTGTTGCTGAATCCTTTTCTTGAACAGCGCTTCAGGGCGCTAGAATTCAACGATCAGCAGCTTTTTGAAAAACTGCTGGAATGTGAGGATCAGGATATCTTTAGTTGGGTGATGCGCAATGCAATTCCTGAGGATCCTGAAATTGTTCGTATCGTTAATATTATCTTAGATGGTCTTCCAGAGTAACCGGCTGGATATCAAGCCGTCCCGGCGCTTATTGCTATTAGTGATGGTGGTCCATCTGCTGGCACTGATGGCAATTATGGTGGCGCTTTCTCAACCATGGATTGTTACCGGGCTAACTCTGCTGGTTATTGTTCACGGCTACTATATCGCCAGACGATATGTATTCTTGCTCTCAGATCATTCAGTGCATGCGTTGCTGTGGACCTCGCAGGGCATGGAAGTGGTGTTTGCTAATGGTGTTCAGCTTGAAGTTGCAGTGGATGGAGAGTCAGTGGTGATGGCCGGTGCGGTGTTATTGCGGCTGAAGATGTTATCCAGCCGCAGCTATCTGCGCGTCCCCTTGTTTTCAGACTGTTGTAACGCTGATGCTCTGCGGCGTTTGCGGGTGCTTCTAAAATGTCGGTTAAATGCAGCTGATAGTTCTGTTAGCGCGTCCAGAGATAGTTGATCGGCGTTAGAATCGTATCGGTTTGTTCCTGCAGTTGCCCTGGGTGGTTTAGAGTGTGGTGTAAGCCTCGGCTTTCTTTGCGCAGCATGGCAGAGCGGATAATTAGTTCTGAAACTACTGATAAGTTACGTAACTCAAGTAGGTCCTTGCTGATTTTGTAATTGCTGTAGTAGTCGGATATTTCCTGCTGCAGCAGTGTTACTCGATTTAATGCTCGTTGTAGCCGTTTATCTGTGCGGACAATGCCTACGTAGTCCCACATGAAGCGTCTTAGCTCATCCCAGTTGTGGGATATAACCACATCCTCGTCAGAGTCTGTTACTTGGCTTTCATCCCAGAAAGGCGCTTTAGGCAGTGCTTGCTGCTGATCGAGATGTGCGGTTATATCTGCTGCTGCTGCGCTGGCGAAAACGATGCATTCGAGTAATGAGTTGCTGGCCAGTCGGTTAGCGCCATGAAGGCCGGTAAAGGCTGTTTCGCCTACAGCGTAGAGGCCTGGGATGTCAGTTCTTCCGTCGGTATCGGTCATTACCCCGCCGCATGTGTAATGGGCGGCAGGAACCACTGGAATGGGGTCCTGAGTAATATCGATACCAAACTCTAGGCATTTTGAGTAAATGGTCGGAAAGTGGCTTCGTACAAATGCGGCGGGTTTGTGAGAAATGTCCAGATAAAGGCAGTCACACCCCAGTCGTTTCATTTCATGGTCAATGGCTCGGGCAACGATGTCCCTTGGTGCCAGTTCTTCCCGCTTATCGAAATTTTGCATAAAGCGGCTGCCATCCGGTAGCAGTAAACGTCCTCCTTCGCCACGAACCGCTTCGCTAACCAGGAATGACTTTGCTTGGGGGTGGTACAAGCAGGTTGGGTGAAACTGGTTGAATTCCATATTCGCCACCCGGCAACCGGAGCGCCAGGCCATGGCGATACCATCTCCTGATGATCCATCGGTATTGCTGGTGTACAGGTAAGCTTTACTGGCGCCTCCTGTTGCCAGCACCACAAAAGGAGCAAGATAAGTTCTGACGTGCCCCGTTTTTTGTTCCAGCACATAGGCGCCGATGCAGCGATTGTCTGCGAGCCCCAGTTTTCGTCGTGTTATTAGATCAATGGCAATGGCGTGGCTTTTAAGGTCGATATTGCTATGTTTTGTGGCTTGTTGAATGAGTGATTCGGAGACTGCCTTACCGGTGGCATCTGCAGCATGAACGATGCGACGGTGGCTGTGTCCACCCTCTTTGGTTAAGTGTAGTTGGCCATCATCTTCTCGAGTAAAAGGTACGCCTTGTTCGATCAGCCAGTTGATGCTGGCGGCGCCATGTTCGACGGCGAAACGAACCGCTTCCTGGCGACAAAGGTTACCACCGGCGTTGATGGTGTCATTGATGTGATCCTGGCAGGAATCTTGATCGTCCAGTACGCTGGCAATGCCGCCTTGAGCCCGGTAAGTTGAGCCTGCAGTAAGTCCACCCTTGCTTAGGACGGCGACGCGGGCATAAGGGGCTAGTTGTAATGCTAGGGTTAGGCCAGCGGCTCCGCTGCCTATGACGAGTACATCGTAGTGGTATTCTTTGCTCATTAGTTCCGCTCGCGCCGCCTTAATGTAAATTGTACAAGGGCCCCGTGCGCTGTTGGAGTTGGCAGCGGAAAGGGTATCCAAGGCGTTTTACTAGAAGCGGCATGATAGCACAACCATATCTTCTCAATAAGCTCTAGGAACTTATGGATGACCCTGTGTTCCTATCTAGTATCCTGTTGATTGGCTTTTATTTGTGGTGTGCGGAACTCTTGCTTAGATTTATTGTATAAGTTGGGGCGAGGTTGTAGGTTAGAGCATGAGTTTCCATTGTCAGAACGGCTTTTGAACAGGGGCTGAAAGGATTGTCTACAGGTAAAAAAGAGCTAACAGATAGTGAGTTGGTAAAACAGGTCCAGAATGGCGATAAGCGAGCTTTCGATCTGTTGGTAAAGAAATATCAGCATAAGATTGTTGGTTTGGTGGGGCGTTATGTTTATGACCACCACGAAGCATTCGATGTGTCTCAGGAGGCGTTTATTAAGGCCTATCGTGCTTTGCCGAACTTTAGGGGTGATAGTGCGTTTTATACTTGGCTGTACAGGATTGCCATTAATACTGCCAAGAATCATTTGGTTGCCAAAGGTAGAAGGCCGCCGGATGTAGATGTAGATGTAGAGGATGCGCAGCATCATGCTGGCAGTAATGGTTTGAAGGAAATCGAAAATCCAGAAAACCAGCTGTACACGGCAGAGCTTGAAAAAGCGGTGCACCAAGCATTAAGACAGTTGCCGGAAGATCTTCGTATGGCGCTGACGCTGCGAGAATTTGAAGGCATGAGTTATGAAGATATTGCCCATGTAATGGGCTGTCCGGTGGGTACTGTTAGATCCCGTATCTTCCGAGCGAGGGAAGCTGTTGATAAAGTTATTCAGCCCCTGATAAGTGAATGATATCAAAGTCGTAACGAGGTGATCGATGAGTGAAAATCTAAGGCAATCGCTGTCTGCTTTGATGGATGATGAGGTTGACGAGTTTGAAGTGCGTCGTTGTCTGCAACAGCTGGATGATAAGGGTGCATCGACTTGGTCCCGGTATCAGATTGTCAGTGCTGTTCTGAAGGGCGAAAAACTGGATGCTAAAATCGACCTTAGTTCCAGTGTTATGGCCGCTATAGCTTCTGAGCCAGCCTATGAAAAAGCGTCGCAAGCTAAGGATGGTTTTTGGAAGCCGCTCGCTAGTGTAGCGGTCGCAGCATCAGTCACCGCGATGGTTATTTTTGGGGCGCAGAATTATCAGGATAGTTCTTTGGTGGGTGATGCTGAATTCGCAGCGGCTCAGCCACAGCTATTTCTTCCAGGGCCGGCCCCTGTAAACCGTAATATTCTGCCAGCTCAGTATGGTAGTAGTGCAGACGTGGTTTCTATGCCTCGTAGTGTAGAGGAACCTGATGTTATTAGGCTTTCTAACGGTATGGAACATTACATTAATCAGCACCATGCGTTGATGCGTTCGAAGCAGAAAAGCTGGACGGCTAACTGGATGCCGGAAGGTTATTCGGAGGTTCGTCATGAAGTGATGCCGGATTCCGAAGTGATGATGTACTCCGACGGACGGACAGCCATCTCTGTCTCTGTTGAGCCCTATGGTCGACATAAGTCAGCGCCGGGAGCCGTTCAATCCGGTGGTACTGTGGCGTTAGGTAAGCAGGTTGGTAATCAGTTCGTTACGGTGGTCGGAGATTTGCCGCTGATGATTGCAGATCGTATAGCGAGCTCTGTTGATCGTAGTGCTAACCCATAGTTTTTAAGATAAAACGAAGTACAAAATGATTGAAGAATCCGGTCGGGTTGTGGAAATAACATCAAAAGGTATTTTGGTGGAAACAGTTCGACAGAGCGCTTGCGGTGGGTGCTCAGCTGCCAAAGGTTGTGGTCAGAAAGTGATTGCATCTATTGGTCAGGGACAGCGTTTTGAGGTGTTGGCAGATAATCCGCAGCAATTGATTCTGCACGCCGGTGACGGCGTAGTGCTTGGGTTGGATGAGGGGGTATTTCTTAAGGCCTCCTCTCTCGCTTACTTGCTTCCATTGATTTTTATGATTGTTGCAGCGCTTATAGCGGACCTTCTGAAGGTCTCTGACTTGATGGTTGCAGTTGCCGGTTTTGGCGGTCTTGCCTCAGGGTTGGCGGCGCTTAGATGGGGCGTTCAAGCTGGCAGTGATCATTGCCAATTCCATCCTGAAATACTGCGGGCTCAAGGGTCCGATACAGCAGTCCATTCTTGACGTGTATTGAGGATTTTTTCATGAACAGACGTCACCTTTACAGGTCGTTCGGAGTATTTGTCGCCCTCTGTTTTATGGTTAAGGCTGCTCAAGCTGGGCAATTGCCTGATTTTACAGAACTAGTTAAGCAGGCGTCGCCTGCAATCGTAAATATAAGTTCGATTCAGAACGGTGAAAAACGACCTGAACGCTTGCCTGAAGGTCGTGATCCAGAGCAGTTGCCAGAGATTTTCAAGCACTTCTTCGGTGATCGTTTTGGTGAGCAATTTAAGAACCCTCATCCGAAAGGCGGTCATCCTAAGTCACTGGGTTCTGGATTTATTATTTCCAAGGATGGCTACATATTGACCAACAACCATGTGGTTAAGGGTGCCGACGAGATTTTGGTAAAATTGGCGGATCGACGTGAATTGGTCGCAGAGCTGGTGGGTGCAGACCCTCGTTCTGATCTGGCGTTACTGAAAGTGGATGCTGATGATCTGCCTATGGTGCAGCTGGGTAATTCTGATCGGCTGCAAGTGGGGGAGTGGGTGCTTGCTATAGGCTCTCCGTTCGGCTTTGATCATACAGTTACCGCTGGCATCGTTAGTGCCACTGGTCGTAGCCTCGCGAATGAGAACTACGTGCCATTTATTCAGACCGATGTGGCTATTAATCCCGGAAATTCTGGTGGGCCGCTATTTAACCTGAAAGGAGAAGTTGTTGGTATTAATTCTCAGATCTATACCCGTTCCGGTGGTTTTATGGGGCTTTCTTTTGCAATACCAATCAGCATGGCAATGGAAGTGGTTGATCAGCTTAAAGAAAGAGGGTTTGTTGCGCGAGGTTGGCTCGGGGTTTATATCCAGGAAGTGAACAAAGATCTGGCTGAGTCCTTTGGTCTGGAGAAACCAGCTGGAGCGCTGGTCACTAAAGTGACGCCAAATAGTCCTGCGGAAAAGGCGGGCCTGAAGGAAGGAGACATCATTGTCAGTTTTAACGGTGGAGATATTCAATTTTCTACTGAATTACCTCATTTGGTAGGGAGGGTGACCCCTGGCACTAAAGTGAACGTGTTTATTGTCCGTGACGGCAACAAGAAAAATATTGATCTTGTAGTCGGTGAGCTTGAACGTGACCAGGCACAAGTCATCAAAACCAAAGTGTTGGTTCCTGAGAAAAACGTTCTAGCTATTGAAGTGTTGGCTTTGGAGCAGGCGCGTAAAAGCAAATGGAGTCTGAATGGCGGCGTGGTCGTTCGTAAGGTTTTAGCGGGTCCCGGTGCAGAGGCTGGATTATTGGTTGGCGATGTAATCACCAGTCTGCATGGTCAGAATATCGATAGTATTGAAGCCTTTAATGAGGTGGTCAAAAGACTCCCTGAAGACAAGTTCATTCGGGTGCGAATCGTACGCCGGGGGAATTCCCAGTACCTGCCCATTAAGATCAAAGGCTAAGCTGATTCACGGGGCTTCGATACGAGGCCCTTCGCTCCCAGGTTCATCTGCTTCAATCATGGTTCTGTCTATAGAAATAGGCTAAACTTGCGCGTTTATTCCCTACTGGGGTTCGCGTTCCTGCGTTTGTATTGGTAAATATTCTGTGAGTGATCTGAAACATATCCGTAACTTCTCCATTATCGCCCATATCGATCATGGTAAATCCACCTTGGCAGATCGTTTTATTCAATCCTGCGGGGGCTTGAGTGCTCGTGAAATGGAATCGCAAGTGCTTGATTCCATGGATATCGAGCGGGAGCGGGGAATCACGATTAAGGCGCAGAGCGTCACCCTTAACTATACTGCTCGCAATGGCGAGACATACCAGCTTAACTTTATTGATACGCCTGGGCATGTGGATTTCTCCTATGAGGTTTCACGTTCGCTGGCGGCCTGTGAAGGTGCTTTGTTGGTAGTGGATGCCGCTCAAGGGGTAGAGGCTCAGTCGGTTGCCAACTGCTATACCGCCATTGAACAAGGACTAGAAGTAGTTCCTGTACTGAATAAGATGGATTTGCCGCAGGCGGATCCAGATAAAGTTACGCAAGAGATCGAAGAAGTTATTGGTATTGATGCTCAAGATGCCGTGCACGTCAGTGCCAAAAGTGGCCTAGGTGTTGAAGATCTTATCGAGCAGCTGATTGAGTTGATCCCGCCCCCTGAAGGCAGTGTTGATGCGCCATTACAGGCGTTGATAATCGATTCCTGGTTTGATAATTATCTGGGTGTAGTCTCCCTGGTGCGGGTCATGCAGGGTACTTTACGTAAAAAAGACAAAATTCTGGTTAAGTCCACGGGACGAAGTCATCTGGCTGAAGGTGTTGGCGTCTTTACTCCTAAAAGACAGGAAACAGGTGTCCTTCGAGCGGGTGAAGTGGGTTATGTGGTAGCCGGCATCAAAGAAATTCTGGGTGCGCCTGTGGGGGACACCCTAACGTTGGCAAAAACCCCGGACGTAGAGGTATTGCCAGGATTCAAACGTGTAAAACCTCAGGTCTATGCGGGCATGTTCCCGATTAGTTCTGATGATTATGAAGACTTCCGGGATGCGCTCGCCAAGCTCACTTTGAACGATGCTTCGCTGTTTTTTGAGCCTGAGTCCTCCGATGCTCTTGGTTTAGGGTTCCGTTGTGGCTTCCTGGGTATGCTGCATATGGAGATTGTCCAGGAGCGGCTAGAGCGTGAGTACGATCTTGATTTGATCACGACAGCTCCGACGGTTGTCTACGAAGTCGAGCTGAACACTGGCGAGGTCATCTATGTTGATAGTCCATCCAAGCTGCCAGATTTTGGTTCTATTCGAGAAATGCGTGAGCCGATTGTACAGGCCAGTATTTTGGTGCCACAGGAATATTTAGGGCCCGTCATTACACTCTGCATTGGCAAGCGAGGGGTGCAGAAAGACATGCAATACCTAGCCAGTCAAGTTTCGGTGACTTATGAGCTACCCATGAGTGAAGTGGTGATGGATTTCTTTGATCGGCTGAAATCGGTCAGTCGCGGCTATGCATCTCTTGATTACAACTTTATCCGCTTTGAAGCCGCTAATTTGTTGCGACTTGATGTCCTCATTAATAGTGAAAGGGTCGACGCGTTGGCCGTGATCATGCATAGAGATAACGCTCAGTATCGTGGTAGAGCGCTGTGTGAAAAGATGAAAGAGTTGATACCTCGGCAGATGTTTGATGTTGCTATTCAAGCGGCAATCGGGGGAAAAATCATCTCTCGAACCACGGTTAAGGCCCTGCGTAAGAATGTAACCGCTAAGTGCTACGGTGGTGATATTAGTCGTAAGAAGAAGCTTCTGCAAAAGCAAAAAGCAGGTAAAAAACGCATGAAACAGGTGGGGCATGTAGAAGTGCCTCAGGATGCTTTTCTAGCCGTATTGAAAATGGATAGTTGATAGATGGATATTGATTTTTCTCTGGTTTTGGTAATTGCTGTTGCGGTTACCGGTTTGGTCTGGATATTTGATTTTTTCGCCCTTGCGCCCAAGCGCCGGTTAGCTGTAGCAATGGTCGAATCCCAACCGGGAGTTGAAGTTGATGGCCATGTGAAAGAGGCATTAGACCGTGAACCGGTATTGGTCGAGTATTCAAAGTCTTTCTTCCCAGTACTGTTCCTGGTGCTGATGCTACGGTCGTTTCTGGTTGAGCCTTTTCAGATACCTTCTGGATCGATGCTACCAACATTGCAGGTTGGTGATTTTATTCTGGTCAATAAATACCACTACGGTCTGCGTTTACCTGTAGTGGGTACAAAGATAGTTGCGTTAAATGACCCTCAACGTGGTGATGTGATGGTGTTCAAGTATCCTCAGGACCCGCGTATCAACTATATTAAGCGTGTGATTGGTTTACCTGGTGACCATATTCGTTACGAGAATAAAACCCTGACCATTAATGGTGAGGTTATGACACAGGGGTTTATTGCAGAGCTTCCAGCACAACGGCCTGATCGAGTGTTAGCTGAAGAACAATTGGGTGAAGTGAAGCATCAGATCTATAAGAAACTGACTTACCCTCGACCTGCTGCAGAATGGGTGGTTCCAGAAGGGCACTATTTTATGGTGGGCGATAACAGGGATAATAGTAATGACAGCCGCTTCTGGGGCTTTGTCTCTGAAGAGCTAGTGGTTGGTAAAGCATTTGCTATATGGATGCATTGGCCAACCTGGTTTAGCCTGCCCAGTTTTAAAAACAACGGCATGATCGAATAGGAGAGTAGATGATGAAGCTTCCTCGCAAGCAGCAGGGCTGGACGGCTCTTGGTTTGCTGGCTGTAATGATCGTTGCAGGCATATTTGTATCTGTCGGTTTTAAATTGGCGCCAGCGTATGCAGACCACAATACTTTACAAGCGCTATTGACGGATACCATTCGGAATCGTGCCTTGCTTTCAAAAAAGAAACGGGAAATTGAGTTGAGTGTTATAAAACGGATGAGGCTCAATAATACTGCTTTGCCTAAAGATTTTATGAAGATTGTAAAAGATAAAGGAACGGTATTTCTTAATATCGATTACGAGATTCGCGTGCCCATTTTTTCCAATGTCGATGCCGTTATGTCTTTTAAAGAATCCTATGAAGGTGAGGAGCTTGAGTAATCCGCTTAAGAGACTCAGCCGTGCGCTGGGCTATCAATTTCAGAACGAAGAATTGATGGAGCTGGCGCTGACTCATCGTAGTTGTGGTAATCGAAATAATGAACGCCTGGAGTTTTTAGGCGATTCTATTCTTAATTTTGTTATTGCTGACGCACTTTATTCTCAATTTCCAAAGGCCAAAGAGGGTCAGTTGAGTCGCCTCAGAGCACGCTTGGTTAAGGGTGTTACCCTGTCTGAGCTGGCCCGAGAGATGGCTTTAGGTGAGTATCTGCGCCTGGGAAGTGGTGAGTTAAAAAGCGGCGGTTTTAATCGAGATTCCATCCTTGCTGATGCCGTGGAAGCATTAATTGGTGCTATCTATCTGGATGGTGGCGAGGTGCAGAGTCGTGACCGTATTCTGGCCTGGTACCAATCGCGTTTGCAGTCGCTGTCGCTGGAAGATACTTCCAAAGATCCGAAAACCCGTTTGCAGGAGTATTTGCAGTCACGTCGTTCGGAGTTACCAAAATATCAGCTGCTAAAGGTTGAAGGTGAAGCACACACGCAGACATTCTATATAGAGTGTGAAGTTTCATTGTTACCAAAAGCTACTGCGGGACAAGGGAAAAGTCGGCGTTATGCAGAGCAGTCCGCGGCAGAGTCCGCATTAAAAGCGCTGGGAGTCGAAAGTTCTGATGTCTGATGAGGGTAAGGGTAAAAGTCACTGCGGTTATGTGGCTATTGTTGGTCGTCCCAATGTTGGTAAATCGACACTGTTGAATCGGATTTTGGGGCAGAAACTGAGTATTACTTCTCGTAAACCTCAGACTACCCGGCACCAGATTCTGGGTATTAAAACAGAGGGTGAAGATCAGATTATCTATGTAGATACGCCGGGGCTCCATAAAGATGGCGGTAAGGCGATTAACCGTTATATGAATAGGGCGGCAAGTTCCGCACTAAGAGATGTGGATCTGGTTATCTTTGTGGTTGATCGCACTAAGTGGACCGATGAAGATCAAATCGTTATCGATAAACTTGAGCACATCAAAGTTCCAGTTATTCTGGCGGTTAATAAAGTAGATCGTATAGAAGATAAGCAATGGCTCCTTCCTCACCTGAAACAGATGTCAGAGAAAATGGATTTTGCCGAAATTATGCCGATCTCTGCGACTCAGGGCTTAAATGTTGATCAGCTAGAAGTGAGTGTTGGGAAACGCCTGCCCGAAGGTATCCATTATTTCCCAGAAGATCAGTTGACCGATCGGAGTTCTCGCTTTCTGGCTGCAGAGATGGTGCGTGAAAAAATCATGCGGCAACTCGGTGATGAAATTCCCTACCAGATCGCAGTTGAAATTGAAGAGTTCCAACATGATGGAGCCGTATTGCATATTGGTGCCTTGATCCTGGTGGAAAGAGACGGTCAGAAAAATATCGTTATCGGCTCCAAAGGAGAACGGATCAAACAGATCGGTCAGGATGCCCGTAAAGATATGGAAACCATGTTTGATAGCAAGGTGATGCTGCGTCTTTGGGTGAAGGTCAAAAGCGGCTGGTCTGATGACGAGCGGGCGCTACGTACACTGGGCTATGACGACATCCGGTGACCGGGTGGATAGTCAGCCAGCCTACGTCCTGCATAGTTTTCCCTATAAGGACAGCAGTAGTCTGGTTGATTATCTGACCAGTGATTTTGGCCGGGTACGAATGATTGTTAAAGGCGTTAGGCGCAATGGTTCCCGGTTGCGTGAAGCGATACAGCCGTTTCAGCCGTTACACATTAGTTGGCGAGGCAAAGGGGAGTTGAAAACTCTCATCGCTGCGGAGACTATCTCTCTCAATCCTTTCCTGCAAGGGCGCACGCTCTGGTGTGGCCTGTATCTCAATGAACTGGCGGTGCGGTTACTTCCTCAGTGGGATTCCCATCCACGTTTATTTGCCTATTATCAGCTAGCGGTCTCCACCCTTAGTGATCTGGATGCTCAGGAATCAGTCTTACGAATTTTTGAGCGACGATTGTTAGAAGAGTTAGGTTTTGAGGTCTCTTTCACTCATACGGTAAATCCCGAGAAAGCCATAGAGCCCCATCGGTATTATTACTTTAATCCGGAACAGGGCTTTAGCTTAGCTGCAGAAGGTGCACAGCCTAGCTCTGGTCAGGTCTGTTATCCTGGTGATTCTATCTTAGCTATTGCCGAAGATGACTATCACAACGACAGGGTTAAGCAGATAGCAAAGCGACTGATGCGGGTGGCTCTGGGGCCGCACTTGGGGCACAAACCATTACAAAGTCGAGAACTGTTTAAAAGGCAGGTAGTCTGCCAAAAAGAAAATACTACGGATTTTCGGAACACTGAAGGGGAGTGAGAGTCTGATGATCTTGGGTATAGGTACGGATATTGTTGAAGTTATTCGGATGAAACAGGCATTGGAAAATTTTGGCGATCGCTTTGCCGCCAGGATTCTTACCGCCAATGAGATGGGTGAGTATCGTACGCAGCACAGCCCAGAAGCGTTTCTTGCTAAGCGTTTTGCCGTTAAGGAAGCAGCAGCTAAGGCGCTCGGAACTGGTTTAGCAAAAGGGCTGTCCTGGCAGCATATTGAGCTAGGGCACGATGAACTGGGGGCTCCGCAACTGTATTTCAGTGGCCGCGCACTTGAGTTGCAGCAGCAAAGAGGAATTGCCTCTCTTCATGTCAGCCTCGCTGATGAACGAGAATATGTGGTTGCCTTTGTTATTTTGGAAAAATAGCCACAATCAACGGATAGCGTTGAAAATTCGTGTAGTAAGTGATCAATATCAGATAGTTGCCAGTCAATAGTTTGTATCAGGTTGTATAGATGAGTAATGAATTTCCGACCATAGAATCCTTTGTAGGCCAGACTCCGTTGGTGAGGCTGCAGCGACTGCCAGGGAAAACCAGCAATACCATTCTGGTGAAACTTGAAGGCAACAATCCTGCCGGTTCGGTGAAAGATAGGCCTGCTCTTAGCATGATTAATCTGGCGGAAAAGCGCGGGGATATTCGCCCTGGCGATACGCTGATTGAAGCCACTAGTGGCAATACTGGCATTGCATTGGCGATGGTGGCGGCCATCAAAGGTTATCGTATGATCCTGATTATGCCCGATAGCAGCAGTCAGGAAAGAAAGTCGGCAATGACCGCCTATGGTGCTGAATTGATTTTGGTGACCAAGGAAGAAGGCATGGAAGGAGCCAGAGACTTGGCGCTGAAAATGCAATCAGAAGGTCATGGTAAGGTGTTGGATCAGTTCTCCAATATGGACAATCCTACTGCTCATTATGAAACTACTGGGCCGGAAATTTGGCAGCAGTCGAATGGAAAAACAACCCATTTTGTCAGTGCTATGGGCACTACCGGGACAATTATGGGGGTCTCTCGATATTTAAAAGAACAGAACCCTGCGATCGAAATTATTGGTCTGCAACCGGATGATTGCGCCAGCATCCCGGGTATCCGGCGCTGGCCGAAAGAATATTTGCCATCGATTTTTAATGAGTCTCGTGTTGATCGTGTTATCGATATGAGTCAGGACCGGGCAGAGCAAACGATGCGAGATCTGGCTCAGATTGAGGGGATTTTCAGCGGTGTTTCTTCTGGCGGTGCGGTCGCAGGGGCATTAGCTCTCTCTGAACAGGTTGAAAATGCTGTAATCGTCTGCATTATCTGTGACCGTGGAGATCGATATCTGTCTACCGGCGTGTTTGATAGCTGAGTAAATCCGCGTAAAGACTAATCCATTATAAGGGGTTAATGGGGCGTCTGGTTGGAAGCCCTTAATAGCAGTCCCCCACATCGATTGTTGATAAAACAGTGTGATGAGATCTATACCAACATTTATCGTTGCTTTAAACGATAATAATAAACGCATTGTTTGCAGCCTATGCTCAAAAGTGGTGCCAGGGAAAGGAGTGCTCAGTTAGCATGGTAAAGGTTAGAGAAGACCATCCGGTTCATGAGGATGGCAGTGTTAATTTGGATCTTTGGTTAGTCAGGATCCAGCAAGACGTCAATATCGAAGATATTGATCAGGTTGTGCGCGCTTGTGAATATGCCAAGCAAGTGCAGGACCATGCAGAAGCGATGGAAGACGTATGGGCTGACAATAATCCTGGAAGTTACCGCACTGGCCTGGAAATGGCAGAAATCCTTGCTGATTTAAGCTTGGATCAAGAGACTCTGATAGCGGCGATACTTTATCGCAGCGTGCGGGAGAAAAAGTGTCAGCTAATCGATGTTGAAAAAAACTTTGGTAAAAATGTCGCCAAGTTAATTGAAGGTGTGCTGGAAATGGCCGCCATTGGTGCTATTTTGCACCCGACTCCAGACACCGTTTTGGGCCAGACTGAGGGCCAGCTTGATAACGTCCGCAAGATGCTGGTCAGTCTAATCGACGATGTTCGTATCGCTTTGATCAAACTGGCTGAACGTACTTGCGCTATCCGCGCAGTAAAAAATGGCGACCGTAAAAAACGCTATCGGGTCGCGAGAGAAGTCTTTGATGTCTATGCGCCGCTGGCCCATCGGTTGGGTATTGGACATATCAAATGGGAACTCGAGGACCTGAGCTTCCGTTATCTGCAAGCGAATGCCTATAAACAGATTGCCAGTTTACTGGATGAGAAGCGTGTTGATAGGCAGGACTATATCTCCAATGTTCTGAATACCCTGAAAGCCTCTTTGCAAAGAATGGGCATCGAGGGAGAGCTGATGGGGCGCGCCAAGCATATCTATAGTATCTGGCGCAAAATGCAGCGCAAAAATATCGATTTCCATCAGGTCTATGATGTCCGGGCGGTTCGAATATTGGTGCCTGAGGTGCGCGATTGTTACGCCGTGCTGGGTATTGTCCACGGTCTGTGGAAGAACATTCCACATGAATTCGATGACTATATCGCATCACCAAAAGGTAATGGATACAGCTCCTTACATACGGCGGTAATCGGCCCCGGGGGTAAGGTTCTAGAGATCCAGATCCGTACCCATGACATGCATGAAGAAGCCGAATTAGGAGTTTGTGCGCACTGGCTTTATAAAGGCACCGATACCAGCCAGAAAAGTACCAGCTATGAAGATAAGATTGCCTGGTTACGGCAGGTTCTTGAGTGGCAGGAAGACGTTGGTAATGCCAGTGAACTGGTCGATCAGATGCGTTCCGGTATCGAGAGCGACCGCATTTATGCTTTTACGCCTGATGGTCATGTGGTGGATTTAGCAGCCGGCGCTACCCCTCTGGATTTCGCCTATCGGGTTCATACCGAGGTGGGGCATCGTTGTCGTGGAGCCAAGATTAATCAACGTATAGTGCCGTTGAATACCAAGCTCAGTACCGGCGATCAGATAGAAATTTTAACGGCGAAGGAAGGAGGCCCAAGCCGCGACTGGCTGAATTATAATCTCGGCTACGTGAACTCCTCTCGGGCCCGAGCAAAGATTCGCAACTGGTTTAAAGAGCAGGCCCGGGATCAGAACCTGTTGGGCGGGCGGCAGATGGCTGAGCGGGAAATGAAACGCTTGGCGCTGCAAAATGTTAACTATGAAGCTTTGGCGACTAAGCTTAACTACCATGCTGTCGATGATATGTTTGCTGCTCTTGGTGCCGGAGACTTGCGTGTCAGCCAGCTGATTAGTGCTGCCCAGCGCCGGCTGGAAGCCGAACGCCATGAAGAGCAGCTAGATCTGGCGCTGCTTCCTTTGGTACGTCGCGACGCGGGTGTGCAAGCCGGTGGTGATGTCACTATTTGTGGTGTTGGCAACCTGCTCAGCACCATGGCCAATTGCTGTAAGCCGGTACCCGGTGATCCGGTTATCGGATTTATAACCCAGGGCAGAGGGGTTTCCATCCATCGTCAGGATTGTGTCAACGCTTTGCAGCTGGAAGAAATTGAACATGATCGAATGATCGAGGTGAATTGGGGTGCTGAGGCCTCCAATATATACACCGTTGATGTTCTTATCGAAGCTTATGATCGTTCCGGTCTGCTGCGCGATATCATGAACGTAATGGCTAATGAGAAGTTAAATGTGGTCGCGGTAAACACCCGCAGTGATAAAAAAGAACATATCGCTCGCATGTTGGTGACCATGGAAATTAGACGCCTGGAGGAGCTGGGTCTGGTGATGGACAAGATCAGCCAGCTGCCTAATGTTTCTGATGTGCATCGTCAGGCTCCAGGGCACTAATATTATGATACAGGACTCATCTAATCGATATCAGTTCAACGATCTTCTGAGATTGATGGAGTGTCTCAGAGATAGCGAAAGCGGCTGCCCCTGGGATCAGAAGCAGACCCTGGAGACCATCGTTCCTCATACTTTGGATGAGGTCTATGAGGTGATCGATACCATTGAACGTCAGGATTACCCTCATCTGCAGGACGAACTGGGCGACCTGTTGTTCCAGGTGGTGTTCTACGCGCAGATCTGTCGGGAACAGGAGCGTTTTGAGTTCGCTGATATCGTCGATGGCCTGGTACGAAAATTACTGCGACGCCATCCTCATGTATTTCCCGACGGAACTTTAAATAGTTTTGGCGCTGGCAGTGCACTCACTGAGGCCGAGATTAAACGCAACTGGGAGCGCATCAAGTCTCAGGAGCGCAATGACAAAGATCAGCAGGCGTCGACGCAAGATTCGGTGTTGAATGATATTTCGGTGGGCTTACCGGCGTTAATGAAGGCCCATAAACTTCAGAAACGGGCCGCATCGGTAGGTTTCGACTGGCAGCAGCTTGCTCCGGTGCTGGATAATCTTGATGATGAGATCAAAGAGCTGCGAGAAGCCATTGCGGATAATGATCAGGATGGCATTGCAGACGAACTCGGGGATCTGTTCTTTTCCTGCGTTAATCTGGCCCGGCATCTGAAGCAGGATTCTGAGCAGGTGTTACGACAGTCAAATGCCAAGTTTGAACGCCGCTTTCGACGGGTTGAACAGCTGGCCCAGGCTGCTAACGTCGATATGGCTACATCCTCCGAACAGCAGCTTGACCAGCTCTGGTGTCAAGCCAAACAGCAGTTGACGCAAGAAAAATAGCAGCCCCTCTTAGCGCCTTTACCAGGAGCTTTATTGGTTCTCAATAAATTCTTTGATGGCTGGCCAATACCCTTCTTCATCGGCAATCGTAAGGTGGTTGGCCCTCGGGAAACTCAGACTTAGAACTTTCCCTTGCCAGCTTTTTTCCAATTCCTGCCCGTGTTCATGTGGCACTACCTGGTCGCGGCCAGCGAGCAAACTCAATAGAGGCGTATTGATTTGTGGCGCTAAAGCGACGGAGTTAAAGCGGTGCTTCAGCAGCCAGCGCACGGGTAGTAACGGGTAATGCTGGGATGCTACTGCAGTCAGGCTATCAAAGGGGGTGACCAGTACCACCGCGTCTACCGGACGTTGACTGGCGACGTAGGCGGCAACCCCAGAACCCAAACTGCGGCCAAAGAGAATAATCTGGCTTGGGTCCTGTACGCTTTTGAAATGGTCAAAGGCGGCCAGGGCATCTGATTTTAGCGTTGATTCCGAAGGCGTGCCGCTGCTGTCACCGTAACCCCGGTAGTTGAGGAATAGAAAAGAGCTATCTAAGTGCTGCTGAAAATAGGGGATATTCCAGGATGTTTCTTCAGCATTGCCGCCATAGTAAATGATCAGGGGGCCGGGAGTTGATTGTTGCGGTTTTGCTTGTTCTGATTGTTTAGCGGGGACATACCAACCCTGCAGCAAATGGCCTTCATTTTCAATAGACACCTGATAGGGCTGGAAACGCGCGCGGTCACTGGCATCCAAAGTCAGGGGGTGGAAGATCAAGCGTTCCTGAAATAAAAACACCAGGCTGGCGATCAAGCCATATAGCAACAGCAAAACGGCCAGTAGTTTAATGAACGTAGACATTATTCAGTTTTTTGTTGTGATCGGAGCAGCGCCAACTTCAGCAGCCCTGTGACACTCAGGCCATCGCGGATACGGCCATCCAGCGCCCAATTTATCGCTTCGGCCAGGGGCAGGCGCTTGATTTGCAAATCTTCAGTGTCGTCAAAGGCGGTATCTCCTAAGGTCAGATTTTCGGCTAGGTAGACTACCCCTTCTTCATCGGTCACTGAGTTGGAAATATCAACCCGTAGTATTTCTTGAAATCTCCCTGCACGCAGCCCAGTTTCTTCCGCCAGTTCGCGACTGGCCCCGACAACAGGATCTTGATCCAATGGATGTCCGCCCATCGGAATTTCCCAGCTATAGGCCTGCAACGCATAGCGATACTGGCCAACCAGCCAGGTATAGCCTTCATCATCTACGGGAATAATAGCCACGGCGCGATTGCGAAACTTAACTACCCCGTAGATTCCTTCACCGCCATTGGGGTTGATAACTTGATCTTCCTGCAACTGTAACCAGGGGTTCTCATAGATCAGTCGGGAGTTGAGGGTGGTCCAGGGGTTGATGTTTTCGTCTCGACCCATAAGGGCACCTTCCTAAGCTGTGACTGTTATCACCAGCATAGCGCCTGATGGGCTATAGCAGAAGAGGAGGGGTATCAATCGAGAGGTTTTTAGCACGCAAATCAAGGGAATAAGCCTGCGATTCTAGGTCGAACCGCAGGCAGAAAACGCGGTTAATCAGATTAACCGACGATGTTTACACCATGATCTACATAGTGAATAGTTCCGGTTACGCCTGTCGAAAGGTCGCTCAGATAGTAAAGAGCAGCATTACCGACTTCTGTGATGGTGGGCAGTTTATGGTCGACAGATTTTTCCTGGTTGTAACGCAGCATGCTGTCGAAATCTTTGATGCCACTGGCCGCACGAGTAGCGATGGTGCCGGGAGAAATGCAATTTACGCGAATACCTTGTGGACCCAGGTCCCGCGCCAGGTAGCGGGTTGAGGCCTCAAGGGCAGCCTTTGCAACGCCCATGACGTTATAGTCTTCTACGGCCATGGCACTTCCCAGGTAGGAGAAGTTAACCAGGCCGCCGCCGTTGGTCATCAACGGTTTGGCCAGTCGCGCCATTTCGATAAAGCTGTAGCAGGAAACGTCCATCGCCTGCAGGAAACCATTTCTGGAACAGTCAGAAATGGGGGCTCTGAGATCTTCCATTGGGCAGAAAGCGATGGAGTGGATGAGGCCGTCTAGACGTCCCCACTTTTGCTCGATTTCCACGAACAGCTGCTGTAGTTGGCCTTCTTGACTGACGTCCAGAGGCAGCAACATATCGGCTTCCAGTTCAGCAGCTAGCGGTTCAACAAAACGTTTAGCTTTTTCGTTCAGGTAAGTGATACATAGCTCGGCGCCTTGCTCACGCAGCACTTTGGCGCAACCGTAAGCGATACTCTGTTCATTGGCTATGCCGACGATCAGAATTTTCTTACCTTTCATGATGGAATGGCTCATTCAGTTTAAGTCCTGTGTATAGATTAAAAATAGTGTTTCTTAGGGTCGCTTTCCGAAAATTGACATCTGGGATAGCGACCAGTGATTGTCTGGGATAGAATTTTCGCCGTTTACTCGAGTCTCATGTTGTTCAGGATGTTTCTATGTCGCGCAATGTTATCGCCTTTGTTTCCGCCTTCATGATCGGCTGCTGTTCTGCCCAGGCAGAAGAGGTTCGTTACCAGCCTACAATTAAAGCGATCTTTGACCCGCACTGTGTGGAGTGTCACTCAGGCTGGTTTCCCGACGGTGGGTTGCGGCTGAATTCTCTTGAAAATATCCATGAAGGCGGCAAGCAAGGCGCAGCCGTCATACCTGGTCAGCCGGAAAAAGGCTGGTTGATAAATCTGGTTCGCACTAAGCCCGGACGTTATAGCAATATGCCGCCGGGCGAGGCGCAACTCAGTGATCAACAGATCAGTCTGATTCAACAGTGGATAGCGGATGGTGCGCGCTAGTCAGTATCAGCCAGCGTGCAATACCTCCAGGCCGTGGAGGGCGAGCATGGCTTCCTCATCGGTAGCAATGACCCGAACACAGATACGACTGTCAGGTGTGCTGATTATTTCGGCGCCTTGGTTATTGGCTTCTTCATCTAATTCAACACCAAGCCAGCGGCAACGATTGACGATAGCCGCGCGTATAGGGGCGCTGTTTTCTCCGACGCCGCCGGTGAATACGATCTGGTCTAGGCCTTCAAGGGCTGCGCTCAAACTACCAACCTCTCTGCCGGCACGGTAGGTGAACAGGTCGATAGCTTCCTGCGCTTCGGCCTTGTCGCTGTCCAGTAACTCCTTCATATCACTGCTGATACCAGAAACACCCAACCAACCGCTCTCTTTATAAAGCAGTCGTTCCAAGCGTTCGGCATCCATACCGTGATGACGCATCAGATATAGCAACACACCTGGATCGATGGCACCGGTGCGGCTGCCCATGGGGAGGCCATCAACGGCGGTAAAGCCCATGGTGGAGGAGACACTCTTGCCTTGGCTAATAGCGCACATGCTGGCGCCAGCTCCAAGGTGGGCAACGATGGTGCGGCTAGTTGCCATATCCGGAGCAGTTAGCTCTAACTGACGCTGGATAAATTCGTAGGACAGACCGTGGAACCCATAACGACGGACGCCTTCTTGAGTCAGGTGTCGAGGTAGCGCAAAATCGGTGGCTTCTTTCGCCTGGCCGCTGTGGAACATGGTATCGAAACAGGCGATCTGTGGCAGATGCGGCAATAATCGAGCGCAGGCTTCGATCAACTTCAAGTTATAAGGTTGATGCAAAGGTGCCAGGGGGATAAAAGCTCTTAACTGGTCTAAGTTATCTTCGGTAATACGCTCTGGGGCGGAAAATAACCGGCCGCCATGGACCACTCGATGACTGATAGCGCTGATGGGCTCGTCGGGTGCGTGTGTTCGCAGCCAGCTCAATACCAGGTCAAGGCAGTCTTGATGGCGGTGGTCTTCGGCAATGGCAGAAAAATCAGGGGATGACTTTTCCAGCAGCTGACCTTTATTGTCGCGCACACTAAATGTGGGATGCTCAAGTATGTTGGCCAACTTAAAGCTGTAAAGCAGTTCCTGGGTTTCGTCAGGAACGGTGAATAGCGAGCATTTAAGGCTAGAAGATCCGCCATTAACTGTAAGTATATTGTTCATTGAATCCCTTTAAATGTGTGGTGTTGGACTTGTAAGGCGGCAAGGGCACAAGATGCCAAGCGTCCAAGAGGTTTTTCTGCGCGGCTGGTGAGTACGATAGGGACTCGGGCACCGAGAACCAGGCCTGCTGATTTTGCGTTGGCTAGGTAGATTAACTGTTTGGCGATCATATTGGCCGCTTCCAGATTGGGTGCTAGCAAAATATCAGCATCCCCAGCGACGGGTGAAATGATATGTTTATCGTGCGCCGCTTCCAGAGAAATGGCGTTATCGAACGCCAATGGACCGTCGATGATGCCGCCGGTGATCTGGCCGCGATCGGACATTTTGCATAATGCGGCTGCATCAATGGTGCTTTGCATGGTCGATTTTACTTTCTCAACCGCTGCCAGTATCGCTACCTTGGGTTGTGCGATGCCCAGAGCGTGGGCAAAGAAGATCGCATTCTGAATCATGTCTCTTTTGATATTCAGGTCGGGCTCAATATTGATGGCTGCATCTGTGATCATCAGCGGTTTGTGGTAATTGGGGACATCTAACATAAACAGGTGGCTGAGACGTCTGTCGGTTCGCACCCCTTTGGTTTTGTGAACCACTGTCCTGAGCATTTCATCGGTGGAAAGGCCTCCCTTCATCAGGATATCGACTTCGCACTGACGTGCCATCGCTACTGCGATTTCGGCGGCATCATGGCTGTGGGCGGCATTAACAATGGTGAGGCCGCTGATGTTAATCTGCTCCGCATCGGCGACTGCGCGAATTTTACTTTCGGGGCCTACTAGAATGGGTTCAATGATATTGTGGTTAGCGGCTTCGACTGCGCCCAACAGGCTATTGCGATCGACAGGATGGATCACCGCGGTACGTACCGTATCGGTTTTGGCTGCCTGTTGAACAAAAAATTCAAGCTGATCATGAGCGGGTGGTTGCTGATCAAGAACCATGGGTCTTCCTCGTTAAAGCCTGCGGCCTGACATATAAGGCCGAGATAAATCTAATCTGTTTAGATGACAAAGTGACGATGGACCTCAGTCCAGCGCCGTCTTTAGCGTTTCTTGATAGGGGGGCCAGCCCATGGGCTTACCGCCAAGAACATGCAAATGGATATGGTAGACAGTTTGACCACCGTTCTGGTTGCAGTTCATCACGGTCCTAAAGCCCTGATTTTCAAAGCCAAGCTGTGTTGCCAGCTTCGAGGCCGTCATTTGCATATAGCCGACGGTCTCGCAATCATCAGCCTCGATATCATTGCTGGTGCTGATATGCTTTTTAGGAATCACTAGAAAGTGATGGGGCGCCTGTGGATTTATATCCTGAAAGGCCAGGACCCGATCATCTTCGAACAAAATCTCGGTGGGAATTTGTTTGGCGATGATTTTGCAAAATAGACAGTTTTCAGTATCGGCAGTCATGGTAGTAGTCCTTGTTGGCCTGTTGCTCCTTCGATAATGCAGATCTAATTAGCATTACGCAGGTGCAGCAATTATATAATCATATATCAGCAATTGATAATAGTGCAGCGCACCAATGTTTTGACATGCAGCAACTATTGTTCCTTCTGAAGAGCCGCTAGCCATTATAAGCAGCTATGACTTCAGTTGCCTGTTGATATTTATTGCCCACATAGATGCCGATGAGGGACATTTCCGAGAAATGGATCTGCAGGCATAGTTGTTCGAGAGGTCTAGGGTCGCGGCTAATATGCTGTCTAAAATCCTTAATGGCAAATGCGGTCTGTGTCTGTGCTTCCTGCTCCGGAGACAGTCCACTGCTTTTATGAAAGCGGTGATCGTGACAGTGTAATTCTGCTGTGTTTTTCTGCAGCTTTTGGGCAGCGTCATGTAGATTCATATGCCACAGGTAATCGGCACAATAGGCTGGCAGGGTGATTTGCTCATTTCTCAGGTAGTTGATCATGCTAATGCCTCCATTGATGTTCTGAAGGCAGTGTATGTGGGGCATTAGATTGGATCTAAGGACTTAGGCTTATTGCCGTTATTACCCGCAGCTATGGTGTTTATCGGCCCCTGTCTAATCAAGGCTCGTGGGGGAATTGTTAGTTCTTAAGCAGCGATAATATCTTTTTGTTGGCATTGATCAATCCATCAGCGCTGTAGTTTTCACTGTTGGTTTCAATATGGTCGAGGTCATAAAGATAGTTGACCATGAGTCCAGCCGAGCGTTGCAGGCCTTTGTTTGACTGGTCTGCCAGCCAGTTTAATTGTTCAATACGGGCGCCGTTGCTGAGGTGGAAATGGGCAACAGGGTCAAGGGCTTGATGGCCGCGCCGCTTCTCTTGTAGCAGGTAATGGCTGCACAAGCGCAGCAGTAGTGGTTGTAATTTATTGCTCGGTTCTTCGTTGGCATGCCAATCTGTCTGCAATAGGTGCATCAGCGGTTTTTCAGTACCATCCGGAACTAGGTCTACCACAGTCTGCCATTCTTCGGCGGAGATCAGTCCTTGGCTAGTCGGTTTGATGGTGCTAGTTAGCCAGCGTTGAAAGCCAGGGATAGGAGACAGGGTGGCGTAATGTTGTAGATTTGGATATTCCCGTTTTAGTACTGAAACCACTCGTTTTATCAGGAAGTTTCCAAAGCTGATGCCGGCGAGCCCCTGCTGCGCGTTGCTGATGGAGTAGAATATTGCAGTGTCGGCTTGCTCTGGTTCCATCGGAGGCTGGGTGTTATCAAGCACGTCATGAATGTTGGTTGCCAGTCCTTTGACCAGTGCCACCTGGATAAAAATCAGTGGTTCATCGACCATACTTGGGTGAAAAAAAGCAAATAGGCGACGATCCATGGCGAGCCTGTGTTTCAGATCTTCCCAGTCACGAATTTCATGGACAGCTTCGTATTCGATCAATTTTTCTAGGAGACTTGCCGGGCTGTCCCAGGTGATCTGTTGTAGCTTCAGAAAACCGACGTCAAACCAGGAAACCAGTAATTCACGGAGGTCTTGTTCCAGGTCGTGCAGTTGCTGATCGCCGGGTTCGCTCAGTCGCTGCATATCAGCGCGCATATCCACCAGGAATTTTATGCCCTGGGGCAGGGCGTTGAATTGGGTTAGAAGTTGTCTGCGTGGCGCATCCAGATACTCTTTCAGTTGTTTTAAAAGACGTCTGCGTTGTTGTTTATCAGTGCTTTGCTGGTACTCAGATATCAAGGTTTCAATTTGATCCAGGGGCGTGTCGAAATGGGAGGCCAGAAGATTCAGAAATTGGTGCTTGCCGTTGTCATTCAGCCCCATGTAAGCGTTGCCAAGACGGGCTGCCCCTACACGGGCGGCGACATCACCACCCTGTGCCATGAGGCACGCATGTATCTGTTCGAGTAAACAGTTGTGTTCTTCTAAGGGTAGCTCAGGGCTGAGAGCCAGATCCAACGGGCATACGGAGCTCTGCCCCATCTCGCTCCAGGCTTTGCGCAGATGGGTCAGAGTTCTATCCAGAAAACTAAGGTTGGAATTCATAGTTGGTCTCCATGCTCTGCAGTATAGCCCAGCGGTTAATGACATTATTCTCGATGGCCAGCAGAGCTTATATGTTGGGGACGTTATGTTTATGATAGCTTTTGTCGCCATATCGCCTTGGTTACAATAGGGCTGTTTATTCATATAAAACCGGAGATAAGATCAATGCCCACCTATGATTACCGTTGCAACACCACCGGCGAATGCTACGAGGTGCAGCATTCCATGAGTGAAAAGCTGATGACCTGGGGCGAGTTGTGCGAGGCTGCAGGTATCGAGCCGGGTGCCGTGTCGCTGGATAGCCCGGTAGAGCGTTTGGCAACCGGTGGTCAGGTGGTCAAAAGCGGTGCTTTGAGAAACCCAGACTTGCCTCCGTGTGCGACCGGTGGCGGTTGCCAGAGTGGCGGCTGTGGTTTTTCGGGCTGAGGAGACTGTCGGAACCGACTGCGTCTTCGCAGGTCCAATTGGCGAGATTTTGGATCTGCTTGAGCAATAGGGCAATCCCGTCTTTATGGCGCAATAGCTTTGTCAGTCGCGCTTTCAATGAAAACGGCAGGAAGTGCAGCTCTCCGAGTTGCTGTATTTTCAGCGTTTAGATATAGGTCACAGGAGAGCGGTAGCAAATGAGTTTGGATAGAAAATTAGGTAACAAGACCTTTTCGAGGCTGCTTATTACAGGTTTGGCCGTTGCGGGCATGACGTTAGCTGGGTGTTCAGGGCAGCCGAGTCAGCGCAAGGATATCAGCTGTCAACGTGCGATAGATGGTGCCTATCAGGCTCTGAATTACGCCAGGACTAAAGGCTTTGATGGCACCGTATCTTATACCAAGGCAGGCAGTTTGCTGGCCGCGGCAAAAGTTCAGCAACAAGTCGAGAAGTATGGCACCTGTCTGGAAAACGTGGAAAAGGCACGTTTTTACATTCGCCAGTCGCAGTCAAAATAGCCGCGTCCTTTTAGAGTATGCGGACGGCTGTGATCACCAGTGACCGCTGTCTGCTCCTCTTTTGGCAAGGTATGCTGGTGATATTCTTCCACTTTATTGAAGCAGGCTGGTATTCCCCAGACTCCTTATTTGTCACGGTGGATTGCGGCACTTGGGCTCAATGCAAATACTATCCTGTCTCCCCAGTGATAGAGACCTAAACCCAGACAGATAAGTAACGCCCCTTGTACTAGTGCGGTGGTAACAGTTTCATCATTTAACAGGTTGCCAAGACTGATGGCAATTACCGGCGTGATTAAAGTCACCAATGCGACGGTGGTAGGCGACAGCTTCTGAAGGATATGGAAGTAGCTGACAAATCCGATCAGTGATCCAAACACAGCCAGATACAGTATTGCCCAGAAGGAGCGGGTGTCGGCATCCAACGAGGGCAACTCGCCATCGAGCAGATACCAGGTAATCAGGTAAAGGGGCAATGACATCCACAGTGCGCCGACAGTCTGGGGTAATGCATGCATGTTGCAACGATGGCCTTTTACCAGCACGCCACTGGCGCTGAACAGGATAACCGCGGTCAGCAGTAACAGTATTCCTGTGGCCGCATCTCCTTGCATCATCAGGTGATCTCCGACCACTCGAGCTAATCCCGTTAGCGCCAGAAATAGAGCCAACCAGCGCACCGCAGAGAACCCAGCTTCTTTTAGCCAGAACCGGGCCATCAATCCTGAAACCAAGGGTGTCATACCGAAAATCAGAGATATCAGTCCTGAGCTGACGTGGCTGGCCGCCAGGTAGGTCATCACCATGGCGCCGTATATGCCGAGCACCGCAAAGGCGTAACTTTTCAGGGCTTTACTATCCAGACGCAGGGGGAGTCGCCACAATAGCAACAACAGTGAGCCTATCACCGCAGCAATCGCCATACGCAGAAACGCCGCCATAATGGGCGAAACTGACTCGCCGCTCCAAACCACGGTTAGCGGTGTGGTTGACCAGACAATAATAACGGTCAGATAAGCGATAGGTACGGGCATGGTGAATAAACCTCATTCAGGATAATAAAACGTATTTCTGCGTCTTATGCGTTTCCCCTGAAACGAAAAAGGCCGCAGGGTAAACGCTGCGGCCTTTCGTTACTCAGTGATTTTGATGACTAATCAAAAACTCCTCGGAACCCGGCCGACGCCATAAAGACACGGCGTTTCAGCCAGTCGCTAATCGCCACCAGCCACAGGGGAGTTGTCATCAAATGTACAGTCGGTAGAGTATTCATAGCCGAAGATACTGGCGGCTAGAAATTTTAATGTCAATTATCTTTTACAAAATATCAAGATGGTTGTCCGTCATTATGTCTTTTTTCGCTGCCGGCGATGCTGCGATGAGCGGCCAAAAAAAACTGCCCTTTAAATTATCATTAACGTATCCTTAGGAGTAACTAGCATCAGGCTAAGTCTTTGAGATGATTGATGCATTTAAACAATGCGTTGTGCGCTAAGGTTTAAGGAGTCACGTATGTCGCCATCAGATAAATTTCCCAGCCCTCCTGAGTCGATGCCTGCGCTGAGAACCATAGCGATGCCGGCAGATACTAATCCGGATGGTGATATTTTTGGTGGCTGGCTAATGGCTCAGATGGATCTGGCAGCGGGTAACTTTGCCTCTCAGATGGTGGAGGGGCGTGTCGCTACCGTAGGGGTGAATGCCATGAGTTTCCATAAAGCGGTAAACGTTGGTGATGAACTGAGTTGTTACTGCACACTGGTGGAAACCGGTAACACATCAATTACTATTGATGTCGAGACTTGGGTTCGCCGACACCATTCCAATCATCAAGATAAAGTCACTGAAGGGCGCTTTACCTTTGTGGCGCTTGATACCTGCGGGCATTCTCGGACTATTATCCGGCTATAACGGAGTCTTTTTTATGGCAGTGTTTTCTGCTGATGCTTGGTTCTAAGTTAGCCCAGGTCAAGCTCTTCGGGGGGCACCGGGCGACCGATATAATAGCCCTGGATGAAATCGCACTTCATCGCAGTTAACGCATCTAGTGATTTCTGATCCTCGACACCTTCAGCAACTACAAGTAAGCCAAGGCTATGGGCAAGGTGGATGGTGGAATCGACGATCATCTCATCACGCTTATCTTTGGCCATGTTGCGGATAAAGGACATGTCGATCTTCAAGCGATCGATGGGTAGCTCCTTTAGGTAGGCCAGGGACGAATAGCCAGTACCAAAATCATCGATAGACAGTTCAACGCCAAAATCATTGATCTCATTGAGCGAAGCTAAAGCGCGAGCTGGATCGGCTATCAGAGCGCTCTCGGTGATTTCCAGCTCCAGGCAGTTGGCGGGTGCATTGTGTTTTTCGAGCATCTGCTTAACATAATCAGGACAGGCGTCATCCATCAGATTGCGGGTAGAAAGGTTGACGGCTACTTTCAGTTCATGGCCTTGTTCGCACCATCGCTGCCATTGCGCCAGGGCATTGTCCAGTACCCACAAAGTCAGTGGTCTGATCAGGTCCCCCATCTCTGCCAAATGAATGAATTGATCCGGCGGGATCATGCCTTGGGTGGGATGGTTCCAGCGTACCAGGGCCTCTACGCCGGTGATCTTTCCGCATCTTAGATCCAGTTGTGGCTGGTAGTGTAATACCAGTTGATTCTCCCTGATGGCCTGTCCAAGCTCGCTCATCAGCGCTAGCCGACGGGGACTGTGTTCATCCAGCTGCGAGTTGTAGAGTGCGAACGCCTTGCTGCTCTTCTTGGCAAGGTACATGGCTACGTCGGCGCAACGCATCAGCGATGAGGGTTCTTCGCCGTGCTCTGGATACAGGGATATGCCGATGCTGCAGTGGATTTCCAGTTGAATGCCTTCCAGCTCAAAGGGTTGATGCAGACTCTGGCTGATTCGGTCGGCAAAGGCCAGTGCGGCTTCCGCAGATTCAACTTCGTTCAGTACCACCGCAAATTCATCACCACCAAGCCGCGCCAGGTTAGCGTTGTGTTGCTCCAAAGTAGCGGACAGACGAGGGCCAATCAGCCTCAGCAGTTGGTCGCCAATATGGTGCCCGAGACTGTCGTTGACTTCTTTAAAGTGGTCTAGATCGAGCAGCATCAGCGCCATCATGCCCTGGGAATATTTCTTCTGCTTAAGTTGGTTGCGCAGATGGTC
The DNA here is from genome assembly GCA_036960175.1 of Motiliproteus sp. Taxonomy (GTDB): domain Bacteria; phylum Pseudomonadota; class Gammaproteobacteria; order Pseudomonadales; family Balneatricaceae; genus Motiliproteus. The sequence goes on from JBALWH010000023.1 coordinate 37,004, forward strand.
ACTAAGCCAGAAGCGGTTGGGCAGATGCGTTAGGGCATCATGCTCCGCCTGGTATTCTATGGCAGAGAGGTATTCCTTTTTCTCGGTAATATTGCGGCGGGTTCCCCAGATGCGAACCAGCTGATTGTTTTCAATAACGCCGGAATAGGAGCTGGAAAGCCAGATATCATTGTCGCGCTTGCCTTTGAGCTGGAACTCTTGGTCTGTCAGACTGTATTCATTATCGACCCACTCTTTGATCAATACCTTGTATTCGCTTGGACCGAAGAAGTCTTCTGGCGCCGAGCTATACAGTTGCTCCAAGGTGCATTCGTGCATTTCTGCCAACGCATTATTGGCTTCAAGTATCATGTAGTTGCTGAGAATCTGATCAACCTGGGCGGTTGATGGCAGGCTGGTATCTACCGGTGGGATTATTTCGGCTCGCCATATGCCTTCACCGCTGTTGCTGATGAAAGCGCGATAGCGTTCTTCGCTGGCAATTAATGCTGCTTCACTGCTCTTGCGTTGTAGTTCCGCTGCAGCCCGAACTGCAAAAATTTGCAATAAATTTTGGAATAATGCCGGGGTCTTAATGGGTTCCTTAAACAGGACCACCAGGATTCCTACCGCTTGGTTGCCATCATTAAGCGCAGCCCCTGCGTAGCCCTCTACGGCCATTTCTTGCAGTAGGTTATCGGCAGGAAAGCGCTGCTGGACCTTGTCGGTAAAGACGCATACGGTACTAGCCATGACCTGTTCACAGGGACTGTCAGGCAGGTCGTAGGTGAAATTGTCGATTTCCTTGCCACCAGCAAAGGCGGATAAAGTCTGTATTTGGCGGGGATTGTTTTTACAAATTTCCCCGATAAGGGCGTAGTCGGCGGAGAGTACCTTAGATAACTGCTCTACCAATGAACGGAAAAAGGTTTTACCGGTTTCTGCCGATAGCCCTTTGGCAATCTGGATGACCATCTCATCGCGTTGCTTACGGACCGTAATATCACGAATACACAGCAGTCGATGGGTTACTCCTGCCAGCACCATGGTGGATAAACTTATTTCGGCATCGAAGTGGGAGCCGTTCTGACGTTGGCAGACTTGCTCAAATGATTGCTCACGATCAGAATTTAGTGACAACCAGTTTTGATGAAGGCTTGTTGGATCGTCAGTAGTTATTGTCGGTTCCGGAGTAAATAACTGCAGCACCGATTTGCCGATAAGCTGATCATTACCAAATAGCTCAGAAGCGGCAGGATTACAGTCTACCAGCATGTCGTTGTTGTCTATCAGCACGATGGCGTCGAGGGCCGATTCAAATAAGGTTCGATGACGTAATTCACTTTCCTTAAGAGCCGCTTCGGTTTTGATGCGTTCGGTGATATCGGTGGAAATACCGGCTATTGCATAGATCTCTCCGTGGGTATCCCGGACCGGAAATTTAACGGAAAAATAGCTATGTATACCATCAGAATGCAGTGTTTGTTCTTCGAAGGTCTGCACTTCGCCACTCTGGAAGACGGTATAGTCATTGGCCATCAACTGCTCGGCCAGCTCTTTCGGAAAGAGTGCCATGGGTGTTTTGTTAAGCAGTTGCTCTTTGGTGAGGCCATAGAGCTCTTCGAAGTTTTCGTTGACCAGTACATAACGCCCTTCGAGATCCCTCATATAGACCAGAGAGCCACTGTTATTCATCAGGTCTTTTAGCAGTTGCTGCTGACTATTAAGAGCCGATTCGGCCTCTTTGCGACCACCGGCTTCCAGTAACATGGAAATCATATCGGATATAGAAATCGCGAAACCGCGTTCATCCACTCGCCAGCGACGAGGCAGGTCGGTATGTTCGAAGGAGATGATACCGGCGGGTTTTCCACCTCTAAAGATGGTGACATCAAGTTTGGAAGTAATGCCTTCGGGTACTAGATAATTTTGGCAAAGTTCGCTGGTCAGGGGGTCAAGGCGGGCATCAGTGGTGGCAATCGTTTTGTTTTTCAGCAGAGCATCTATGTAGATCGGATAGTTGCTGCAGTCCAGTTCTGCACCACTATCATAGTTGTCATCGCTGAGTTGATAACGCTGGGCGCAGCGGAATACTTTGTGATCATCATCAAATAGCCAGATACTGACTCGTTCGACAGCGATAACCTGGGCCGCGCCGCAGCTTATAAGCTTAAGTGCTTCGTCGATATTGCCTTGAGTAACAGGGGCGGATACTGCCCATTGCAATAGTGCGGCCTGTTGCAAGTGCAGGCGATCTTCGGAGGTTTCCCGGTTGGATACGCTGTGCAGTAGTCCAACCATGCGTAGCGGCAAACCTTTGTCGGATGTAACCAACTGGCCACTAAGGGTCAGCCCTTGCAGGCTGCCATCAGTGGTACGCATCCTAAAGGTAATGGGCATCGGATCGGCGCCACGAGAAACCAAGCGCAGTTGTTGTGTAAGCTTATCGCGATCTTCAGTATGGATACGGTTCAGGAAAGAACGGGTGCTACCGTGAAAATGTCCTGCCGATAGGTTAAACAGCGAGCCCTGATAATCGGTGACTTCGACCTTATCCTGAGGGATGTGCCATTCAAACAGATCCAGCTCTGCTTTTTTCAGTAATGCGTTTGAGGGTAGATCGATGAAGGGATCTAGTTCGAGGGTTTCGGCTGGAGTGATTTTACTTGTTCCGGTCATAAGGCCATTGCAATATTGAAATCAAGAACCGATACAGCCTGCATACTGCACCGCTGACAGGAAATGGTCCTTATTTCCGATATCATTAACTTTAGACCAGTCCATCGCCAATGAAGGTGATCTAAAACAATTTTTAGGGCTTTTATCGATGAATGTGCAAGCGATTCCGAATTACTTGATAGTGCTAGTGGGCTATCTGCTGTTCTACTTTTTTGCCCACTCGCTGCTGGCAAGTAATAGCTGCAAGCGTTGGTTTGCTCTAGGTTGGCCGGCGCAATCATATGCTTATCGTTTGTATTACAACATTTTGGCGCTGGTGATGCTATTGCCCATTGCTTGCCTGGGCGCTTGGTATGGGCAGGAACCCCTTTGGTTGTGGCCAAGATCCGTTGCCTGGATCGCCGATGGATTAGCCGTTGCCGCTCTGATGGGTTTTATTCATTCGTTGCAAGATTATGATCTTGGGTTATTTTCTGGGGTTAAACAATGGCGTAACCGAATCAAGGTAACAGCGGTAGATGAGGGTTTCAGGATTGGCTTCTGGCATCGTTATGTTCGTCATCCCTGGTACTTTTTTATGTTGGTACTGCTATGGACCCGGGAGATGGATCCATTTCAGCTAACCCTGTATCTGATGATTAGTCTATATCTGGTGATAGGGTCGCGGCTGGAAGAAGCCAAGCTGGTGGCCAGCTATGGATCTCGCTATCAGCAATACCAGCGTCTGGTGCCGGGGCTGATTCCCTTACCTTGGCGCTGGCTGAGCAAAGACAAGGCTGCTGATCTGAGTGCGGATAAAAATGCGAATATTTGAACTTAATAGCTGAAATATTCGCGTCTAAAAAGGTTTTTGTGCCACAAAAACCGCGCGTTTCGGTGCCGGCAGGCCTTCAATGGTCAGTTCCGGGTTGTCGGCGTCGAGAAATTCCGAAAGTGAGTGATAACGCATCCAGTCAGTGGCGCGCTGCTCAATGGTCGAAGTCTGATTGACATCGACACAACGTACGTCGTTAAAACCAATGCGTTGTATCCATTTCTCCATGGCCTTGCAGCTCGGCAAAAACCATACGTTACGCATCTGCGCATAGCGGTCTTCAGGTACCAGTATGGTGTTTTCATCGCCGTCGACCACCAGGGTTTCCAAGACCAGTTCACCGCCGGGTCGCAGCAGGTCCAGCAGTTCCTGAAGGTGGTCGAAGGGACTGCGGCGATGGTAGAAAACCCCCATGGAAAACACCGTATCGAATACCCGCATGTGTTGCGGCATCTCTTCGATGCCCAGGGGCAGTAATTCTACCGGCTGCTCACCGAGATACTTTTTGATCGCCTGAAATTGGATTAGAAATTTCCACGATGGATCTATGCCGATCACTTGCCGGGCCCCTGCTGCCAGCATGCGCCAGCAGTGATAGCCGTTACCGCAACCGATATCCAGAATCAGCCGGTTATCCAGCGCAGACAGGTGCGGGGCGACTCGGTCCCATTTCAGGTCGGATCGCCATTCGGTATCTATATGGGTGCCGAAGAGTTCATAGGGACCTTTACGCCAGGGCATTAAGGCGCGCAGATTGGATTCCAGTTGTTGCTGTTGCTGGTCCGAGCATTGTTTTGCGTTGCCAATTTGCAAACAGCCGCGGTCCAGGTCGATCTGTTCTGGTTGCAGGTCGGGCAGGTTGTCCAAGGCATGCAGCCAGCGCGGCAGATCGCCGTGGTTAACGGTAGTCAGTTTGCGTTCGACCCGATCTTTTAGGTGTTCTGCCCAAGGAGCCAGCTCGCTGTCTTCTAATTGCGCAAAGAAGGGGGTGAAAAAATCAGAAAAGGGGTTCATTTAATGGCGGCCATAGAAACAAAATTAAAACACTGGAACCAGGTTTTGACTTGGCTAAACCCTGCCGTCGTCAGCCGTTGCTGATGGGCTTCGAAGGTCTCTGGAATCAACACTTTCTCCAGGGCGCTGCGTTTTTGACTGATTTCCAGCTCACTGTAGCCGTTGGCGCGTTTGAAATCATAGTACCAGTCAATCAGTTGCTGATCGGTATCGCTATCGTCGTGGCTTATTTTCTCAGACAGCAGCAGCACGCCGCCCGGCTTCATGCCCTGGTATATGCGGTTAATCATCAGCTGGCGATCTTCCGGGGCAATGAATTGTAAGGTGAAATTCATCACCACGACTGACGCTTCCTGAATCTCAATGTCGCGGATATCGCCACAGATCAGGTCTACTGTATCTTCGTCATTGGCTACCTGCAGATGCTCACGGCAGCGTTTAATCATCGCCGGTGAATTATCGATGGCGACGAAGCGGCAGTTGGTCTGACGCACCTGCTGCAACATCGACAGGGTGACAGCTCCCAGCGAGCAGCCGAGGTCGTAGCAGCGGCTATCGGCCTGGGCGTAGCGGGATGCCAGAATGCCAAGGGACTTGATAATGGTGCTATAGCCTGGAACCGATCGATTGATCATGTCGGAAAACACCCCAACCACTTGATCATCAAACTTGAAATCGACGATGTCGGAAAGAGGGGTGGCGTAAATACTGTCTTGAGAGCTATCGGAATGCATGGTTAATACACTGAAGTGACTGATATTGCAGACTGACAGCTGTGGTTGTCGAGCCTGGGTCTGTGGCTGTCGATCTGTTGGAGCGGCAATTATACGTAGATATAGTGTTCACTCCAACCATCAGTCTGTGCCAGCATAGGGCTGGCCTGAATTATTCCGTATTCAGATCCCGAAGTTGCATCAGTAACTCGCGGCCGCAGGGGCCAAGCTGGTCGGGTCGGGGAACAACCAGGTAGATAGGAATGCGGCGGACATTGCCATCTTTGAGTTGCAGTTGTTTTAGCGCTCCAGACTTAAGCTGTTCTCGAACACGATGCTCTGGTATCCAGCAAAAGCCCAGGCCGGTATTGAGAAGATCCAAGGCAGCGTCAAAGCTATCCACCGTCCAGCGTTGCTCTGCTTTTAACCAGCCTTGGTTTTCCAGCGGTTGTTTGCCGCTATCGCGGATAACAATTTGTAGTTCGCTCGAGAGGGTTTGCGCCGTTAAAGATTTATGTTGATTTAAAGAGTGATCATGGTGTGCCACTGCAATCATATCAATGGTGCCTAGGCTTTCGCCCAGATAGCCTTTGGGTAGCGGGCCAGTGATGGCCAGATCGGCAGTGCCTTCCAGTACTGCTTCCTGGGTGCCGCTAATAATAGTATCTCTGATTTTTACCCGAGTTCCCCGGCTAAAGGGGTAGAACTCTTTTAGCGCTTGAAGCAGGCAGCTGCGAGGGAATATTCCCTCCACGGCTATGACCAGTTCCGGTTCCCAGCCCATCTCCAGGTTCTCGGCCAAGGTCTCCAGTTGGTGGGCATCATCGGTAAGCTGTCGCGAGCGCCGCAATAACACTTCACCAGCAGCGGTCAGGTAGGCCTTGCGACCCTTGACCTCCAGCACAGCTACGCCTAATTGCTGTTGTAATTTTGCAACGGCATGGTTCAGAGAGGAGGGGCTGCGGTGCAGTATTTCTGCCGCCTTGGCATAGCCTCCATGGTCTACAACCGCTTGCACGATACGCCACTGTTCCAGAGTTGTTCGATGCTTGGGTTGCATAGCTGGCTGCCTGACTGTACTAAAAATTCGAATAAACAAGGTGGAATTATGGAATTTATTTCTATAAAAATATATATAAAAATAGCCTCATTGAATCGCTAACAAACTTAATCACGGCAATACGGAGGGCACAGGATGTCCAAGCTACTAGTAATTAATTCAAGTCCTATGACCGACAGCTCCAATACCCGCGAATTGGTTGATACCTTCGTTACCGCCTGGAAACAAAAGCATGCAGGCGCAGAAGTGATCAACCGCGATATCGGTCGTAATCCGCCGCCTCATCTGGATGAAGTCACGATCGGATCTTTTTATACACCTGATGATGCTCGTAATAATGCACAACAACAGGCCGTTGCCTTATCTGATCAGTTAGTGGATGAGTTGCAGCAGGTTGATACCGTGGTTATTGGATCGCCGATGCATAACTTTTCCATTACCTCGGCACTAAAAACTTATATCGATCATGTGGCCCGGGTTGGGCGTACTTTTCAATATACCGAAAATGGTCCTGAGGGTCTGCTGCAGGGGAAGAAGGTGTTTGTACTGACGGCGCGTGGTGGACGCTATGGCGTAGGCAGCCCGGCCGCAGCGATGAATCATCAGGATGCCTATCTGGAAACCGTCTTGGCTTTTATCGGCCTCAAGGATGTCACTAATATCAGTGCCGAAGGTCTGTCCAGCGGTGATCAGGGTGTCAGAACGGCTGCCGCTGAAATTGATGCGCTCTTGGCCTAGACCACTCCCAAGTGAATTTTAACGTTTCTACCAACCTGCTCAGTTAATCTCCTTTTCTGAGTGTTTGCCCCGGCTTGCCGGGGCTTTTTTATTACAGGTTACGCCCCGCTACTCGTATTCCTCTCTCGTTACTCTCTATCCTAAGCGGCTTGGGGTCAACTTCGCCATCGTTTGATGTTGACTGGCTGATTCTTATGCTTGAAGGCCTATTTATACTTTCTTGGCCCTAGGGGGAAGCAAGGGGGCTGATGCCGGTCAGGGGTGATCTAGGGTTTAAACTTTGCAGGCGTCTTTGTGTGATATATATCAATCAAGTTATGGCCATATATGGAGTAGATTGACTGCCGTAACTTTAGCCGCATACTGTGTCTAGAGTATTGGTTCGACAGGGATAAACAGTGAGCGTTCAGGCAAAGAATGAAAGCACTTTTGAGTGTGATGTGTGCGGACTGGTTTATGATCCTAAGCTAGGTCTGCCTGATGAGGGTATCCCTGCCGGCACGCCTTGGTCTGATATTCCTGAAGACTGGGTCTGTCCGGATTGTGGTGCACCAAAGTCCGCCTTTGAGGTGATCTGAATGGTCAAGCCTGCTCAGCGTATTAAGGTCGATGCCGATCAGTTGTGCAAAGGCATGTTTGTTGTTTTACCGTCAAAGTGGTTGGATCATTCTTTCTTACGCAATCAATTTCTGATCAAGAACGACGCGCAGTTGACCAAACTCCGTGCCTGCCATTACGACGAGTTCGATATCGATTTGGATCGTTCGACTTTACCAAAGGGCTGGGATCGTAGCCCCATCGAGCTGGATAATCTTGATCGCACCTCCCACGCTACAGAAAGCCGAGTGATTGATCCCAAAGATACTGGCGATATTCCGGATAACTGGGATGCCAGCAATCTGATTCCTGATGAGCTATCAGAAGCCCTTGGTTGCAAGAACATGGCGCCAGAGCTCCGTTCTCAGCTGGTTTATACCCATTCCAGAGAGATGATGCAGCGGTTGTTGGATGTGCCTACGGTAGAAAACCTGAAGACTGCTAAAGCTACCATCACTTCCATCGCCGATATGGTGTTGTCGGATGATCAGACGGCGAGAAACCTGTTGCGGATTACCAGTCATGATTTTTATACCTACACTCATTCAGTCAATGTCGGTGTCACTTCTTTGATGGTAGCTAAAGAGCTGTTTCGAGGCTCAGATGCCCATGATCTGGAGGAGTTGGCTTCCGGGTTTTTCCTCCATGATCTTGGTAAGGTTATGGTGCGTCCTGAAGTGATCAATAAGCCGGGGCGTTTGGACGATGCTGAAATGAAACATATGCGCATCCACCCTTATCAGGGTTATAAACTATTGGATGCAGCGGGGGAAATGACCGAAGAAAGCCGCTATATCGTGATGCAGCACCACGAGCGCTTTGATGGGTCAGGTTACCCGAAAGGGTTGCAGAATGAAGATATTCATATCTACGGGCGAATCTGCTGCATCGCTGATGTTTTCGATGCCCTGACTGCAGATCGTTCCTATAAAAAGGCAATGTCTAAGTTCGAAGCGTTGAAGCTGATGAAGGATCAGATGTCGGGCCATTTTGATCAAAAACTGTTTTCGGAGTTTGTTAATCTATATCGGCAATAATGGGTCTGTTCTGCTAGCGAGAGTTGATCGCTAAAAAAGATCCATCTGTTCTTCGCTCTTCTTGCGTGGCCGCCATTGTTTGCCCCAGCTGGTGGCGATGTAAATTACTTGAATATGATCGCCTGGGGTGACGCTGATATCTTCCAGACCGATGGTTCCGTGGGCGGGCTCTTCGCCATTAATAAATACTAATATTCCGGGGCGTTGACGGGGGAAGATACGGTCGATTTCACCGTAGATAGGGTCGATACGTTTGATGTAAAGGCCGCTTTCGATTTCATCGGCACCGGGAAACACACTACGTTCATAGCTGGGCTTCAGGCCCGCTGCGAGCAGCTGCTTATGCACCAGTGACTGTACCGAGTTAACGTTGACCATCAAGGTCGCTTCAGAACCGTCCAGATCCACCGTTATGCTGATGTCTCGGGTTTCTTCAAGATCCTCTGCCGTTGCGGTAATGGACAGCACTTCGCTAAGACCGACAACCCCGTCTTTGCGGGCCAGTTGATGGGCTACCCGTTCTTGTCCTGCCGCAATGAACGGGGTGGAGCGAGTGATGCTGCGGTTCTGGCCCCAGATTTTGACCTGCTGGCCGGCGTAGTTAAAGTTAAGCTGATTGTCCTGCTCCAGGCCGTGGGTATCGAGCTTGCGGGCTTTGTAGATAATGGTGTGAGGGGTTTTGTTACTTTCGTTATCAAACTGTGGGTGGCAGGGGTTGTTGTTGCGATGGAAATGATAAGGGAACCCCAGGGCGTCCTCGTAACTGAGTTTCGAGGGATTACGGGTTCCCTGTTCCACCACTCGCTCGATCAGGTATCCCACTTCGCTGAGCGCAGTCACGACATCACGAAAGGAATATATCAGGGTGGAGAACTCGTCTTCTCCGGTTTTGCTTGAGGTGTTGGCGAGCATGTTGTGGCGGAAATGCTGTAGCTGGTGGGAGAAGCAGAATATCAGTGCACCACCGGGTTTCAGTCGTTTAAACAGGTTGTAAAACAGATCCTTGAGTTCCTGAGTCGAGGTTAGGTATTCTATCGAATAGGCGGACAGAATCAGGTCAAACGAGATGCCGGGAAAGAAATCGGTCTGACGCATATCCTGTTGTTTGAAATGGATTGGGCTTATTTCGTCCGAGAACCGGCTCATGTTTTCCCGGGCTCGTTCCAGCATATGACCAGAGATATCTATGCCGTGACAGTTAGCCCCTTTACGGGCCAGGGCAATCAGGTTTTCGCCCATGCCGCAGCCTATATCCAGCACGTTGGCGTTGATCAGATCGATATCGATCAGTCGTAACTGATTTTCTCCCGCAGCCAACCAGCCGTAGTGGACTTCATCGTGGGATATCTCCCAAGTACTGCAGTAGCTTTCGCAGAAACTTTTTTCGTCCCAGTGCTGTGATGACATGGTCAACCCTTCTTGCTATCAGTCCTGATTATTTAAATGTAAATCCTGCACATCATCAAGTCGACGTTTAGTCACAGGCTTTAGTGCTCATCACATGTATATAGCGAGCCATATGGATATAGGGTTGTTGACGGTAGTGGTTGAGTTCAAGTTCAAGAATATCGTCAAACTCATAGTTCTGTTTAACCTTCATTGGTAGGTAATCATAGAAACAGCGAATACCAGAGAGGCTATTGATATCGGTGGATTGATCTTTCAGCCAGCGATAAATCTGTTCTGGATCTAAAGGCTGATAAGGCGTCAGACCTTTGCCATCACCCCGCCAATCGGCTTTTTTTACCTTACGAAAATTGCCCTTGAGAGCGTTACGTAATACCAATGAATGCTGATTGTAGAACATTAGTGATAGGGTGCCACCGGGCCGTAATCTGGTAATGAGTTGCTGCAAGATCTGTTGGGGGTGCTCGACCCACTCCAATACAGCATGACAGATTACGGCGTCATATAGCTGCTTATTCTCAACACAGAATTGTTCGATATTGGCATGATGCAATTGAATCTGTTGGTCGAGACCCGCCTGTTGATTAAGCAATTGAGCTTTTTCTAGCATCTGCTGAGAGGCATCACAAAGATCTAGCTGATGCCCTTGTGCAGCAAACCAGCGGCTTATGTGTCCTTGGCCGCCACCGGCGTCCAATATGTGCAAGGGGGGGGATTGACGAAGCGTGTCTAGATCTCGCTGCAGCAAAGCCAGACGAATTTGTCCTTTGGCTGAGTTGTATATTTTCTCGGCAAAATGCTCAGACAGCTGATCGAAATGATTGTTGGTCGACATCCGGTTATCCGTGAAAAGGAAGTGGCAGAGTCGAGATTATAAGGGCAGTCCTCGCTGAGGACTATGCAGATTTGCTACGGCTTCTTTTTGGGCTGTTGCCGGGGGCTAGATATTGCCGACATAACGGTGCATTTTTCCAGCCATTTCTGAGCCTAACTCAACGTAGCGGAAACCAAAATTGAATTCCAGTTGCGACAACCGACGCACAAACACCAGTCGGCACCGGCTGCGGAAGGGGACGGGGTCGTTGGGCAGGCGGCAAAGGATATTAACTTCGACGGGTTTGGCCAGCGGATCTTTATCAAGATTAACGGCGATCATCTCTTTAAAAGCAAGATCGCCATCGATCATGATGCCACCAGGGGATATGTTGCGGACCCAAGCCTGACAACTTTCATCTTGTTGATTACTAACCTCAACCTGAAGTTGAGTATTTATGCGTGGAAAAAGGCGTAATTCGGACATCTGATACTTCCTACCACCCGGTTTTTCAGGCGGTCTTCTGGCGCATACTGTCCCTGTATGCATTTAAACTTAAACAGCGTATAGCAGTTATTATCGACCGGGGTTGGCAGGTCTACAACTTTAACCTGATGTTCGGTTGATCTGTATCAGAAACTTTACTGGACGAACTCCTCAATAGACAGCCAGATCGATGCAATAACCTGCCTGATTGTGTTATTTCCGGTATTCCAGGTAATCTTTGACGGCATCCTTGGTATCTTTGATAGCGTTCTGTGAAGCAGTATGGGTGTATTGTTTTGGATTTTTTCGACAATCACTGATCAGGTAATGATTAAAGGTTTGACGGATTTCGTCATGCAGTCCTTTCGGAACTTCGCGTTTTTCACCCAGAGTATCGAAGCGTTGTTGTGCTTTTGGCGAGATTACCTTGTTGATTTCGTGGTTGTAAGCAATGCTGTCTACCTGCAGGTGCTCAAGTCGATCGAGTAGTTGCTGGCAGCCCGTATTACTGGCGTTGACCAGAGGGGAGCTGGCGATCAGCATGGCGCTGATCATGGCTATAGTTGTGTACTTGGTCTTCATCATTTCTCTCCCGAATTAAAGCCTGTGCTTTGACCTGTTCTGATCTCTGAGGCTTTGCTGATGTGGTTTCTTGCTTGGGTAAAGAATGACAAAGTTGCCGGGCGACAGATAATGAAAGGGGAGAATAGTGGTTATAACCCTGGGGGGGGTGGCTGGAGAACAAGCATAAAAAAAGGGGGCTAGCCCCCTTGTTCTAGATTGTCCTTCTAGACTGATGCTCTTCTAAATTGTTGTTCGGGCTACGAGCTAAGCGGCTGAATCCAGAGTTCGACCCGGCGATTGGATGCGCGGCCGGCGGCGGAGTTGTTGTTTGCAACGGGGTTGCTTTCGCCATAACCGCTGGACAGAATTCGCCCAGGGACGACGCCCTGTCCCGATAGATAAGTTGACACCGAACGGGCGCGCTGCTCGGAGAGGTTCTGGTTGTATTCGGCAGAGCCTTGGCTGTCGGTGTGACCATCGACATTGAGCTGGGTTTTATCATACTTGGTCAGCACTGTGGCGACGCCATCTAGGACTGAATAAAAGTTTCCAGCCAGGTCTGATGAGCCCGTGTTGAAGGTGATATTGCCAGGCATAACTAACTGGATTTGGTCGCCATGCCGCTGGATTTGTACCCCGGTGCCTTCCAGATAGCGTCTTAATTCAGCTTCTTGCTGGTCCATGTAGTAGCCGATACCACCACCCACAGCACCGCCCACCAACGCGCCGGTGAGAATGCCCTTTTTACGGTCGCCTTTGCTGGAAGTCGCGGCTCCCAATATGGCCCCGGCGATAGCGCCAATGCCTGCGCCTTTGGCGGTATTGCTGGTTTTCTTCTCACCACTGTAAGGATCATTGGTCTGCATAGTTGGTGCTGTTTGGCAGCCGGTTATCAGAACCAAGCTAGCGAGCCCTGCTGTTGCTAATTGAATATGCCGTTTCATAGTGGAGCCTTCCTGAGTTTGACGCAAAATCAAAATAATATGAGGGAGCTAAACCTAACTACATCCCAGATAGGGGTGATGAGATTATAAACTATCCCTAGAGTTCAACGTTAAGTGATTATTTATTTTACCGAAGTCAGCTTGACCATCGGTCAGCTGTTGTTGTCAGTCGCTCCGGCTTTTTCATTTCGCTGTGTCAAATTCAGCAGCTAAGCTTAATGAGTCAGCTTGGTAAGACCTTTGGCATTCAGCAAGTCGCGGATAATTTCATGAAGCGTTTACCCCTATCTCGATATTACCGACAAGGAGTGGTTTTTTTGCTCTGCGCTATAAGTCCGCTAGTGTGGGCTGATCATGGCGCAAATATGGGGGCCGATGTTGACGCCTATATGCGTTCTGGTGATCTTAAACTGATGACCGAGAAAGCAGCTGATTACCAGTATGGGAAAGGGGTAGACCGCAGTTTAGATCGAGCTATAGGGTTGCTCTGTGTGGCTGCTACAAAGGGCTATGCTGAGGCGCAATATGAATTAGGTTGGATCTATTTTAATGGTCGCCATGGTCATACGAATGAACGCGAGGCCTCTGCCTGGTTAATAAAAGCGGCTCAATCTGGCGACGCTTATAGTAACGGTTTGATCCGATTTGTTGGGCCCAGTGATTTGCAGGACGATAGTCGTTGTCCATTAACCGATGGGCAGTATTTTCTATCGCCCATCGAGAGTAAAGCTGATCCCGACGTAGATGAAATTAGTCGCTGGGTCGAGCGCCTGGCTCCTCATTATCAGTTAAAACCGCAGTTGGTTATGGAGGTCATTCGGGCGGAGTCCAATTTTAATGTTAAGGCGCTTTCAAGTAAGGATGCCCGAGGACTGATGCAGCTGATACCCGATACGGCCGAACGTTTTGGCGTCGAGGATATCTGGGATCCCCTGCAAAATATTCAGGGTGGAATGGCCTACTTGCAATGGCTGCTTAACTATTTTGAGGGCGATCTGAAATTGGCGTTGGCGGGATACAATGCCGGTGAAAAGGCGGTGGACAGCTTTCGTGGTGTTCCTCCTTTCCCGGAAACCCGTCGCTATATTCGCCTTATCACCAGTAAATTAAAAAAGCTTCCGTCGTCGAAAACCTCCAGGGATTAATGCACAAAATTTTCACTAATTCTATGCCTCCATAGGAGTGTATTGTTGTCCGTGATTCACGTTTTTGCGTTGTCACCGTTTAGTTTTTGTTTGGCCTGTAGCGGGTGATTCAGTACTCAAGCGGATAATTCCCGGCGAGCGGGTATAAATGTCACCAAAAGCGGGGAAGATTTCAGTTTTTCAGAGGACATTAAGGCTGTAATGTCTTATTATTCGCGTTCCCAGAAATTTGTGTTCCGACAGTGATGCAGCCTTCTGTGTATAAAAATTAAGATGCGACTGGTTATTTAAGATCGTCATCAAGGCTCGACGTTTAGGGTAGCTCAAAGTTATCTCTAAAAAGCGTCCGAGAGCTAAGTAAAGTATTCAGAAACATATAATCTCGTTAGCGACGTGAGAGTTTAAGCTCTCCGGAGGAAGAAATGTCGACAGTTAAAACCGGATTGGATCTTTCAATATATGGCATCCAGAATGCCCAGGACATTGTTTACAACCCTTCTTACGAACTGCTGTTCGAAGAGGAAACTAAGCTTAGTGCCCAAGGCTATGAAAGGGGTGTTGTTACTGAATCCGGTGCGGTCTCCGTTGACACAGGTATCTTCACCGGCCGTTCTCCCAAGGACAAATATATCGTCAGAGATGATACCACCCGTGACACCGTCTGGTGGTCAGATCAAGGCAAAAACGACAACAAAGCTATCTCCCCAGAAACCTGGGGTCAGTTGAAAGGCGTTATTACCTCTCAGCTGTCCAACAAGCGCCTGTTTGTTGTTGATACTTATTGTGGTGCTAACGATAACACTCGTTTGAAAGTTCGTTTTATCACCGAAGTTGCTTGGCAGGCACACTTCGTTAAGAACATGTTTATCCGTCCTTCCGACGCGGAGCTGGAAACTTTCGAGCCAGATTTCGTCGTTATGAACGGTGCTAAGACAACGAACCCTAACTGGGAAGAGCAGGGCCTGAATTCTGAAAATTTCGTTGCCTTTAACCTGACCGAGAAAATGCAGCTGATCGGCGGCACTTGGTACGGCGGTGAGATGAAGAAGGGCATGTTCTCGATGATGAACTACTTCTTGCCGCTGCGTGGTATCGCTTCCATGCACTGTTCAGCCAACAAAGGCGAAAATGGTGATGTGGCTGTCTTCTTCGGCCTGTCCGGCACAGGTAAGACCACGCTTTCTACCGATCCTAAGCGTGAGCTGATTGGTGATGACGAGCATGGTTGGGATGATAACGGCATATTTAACTTCGAAGGCGGTTGCTACGCTAAGACCATCAACCTGAGCGAAGAAAACGAGCCAGACATCTATCATGCTATTCGTCGTGATGCGCTGTTGGAAAACGTCACTGTAGATGCCAGCGGTAAGATCGATTACGACGATGGTTCCAAGACTGAAAATACGCGCGTTTCCTATCCGATCTATCACATCGACAACATCGTTAAGCCAGTTTCCAAGGCTGGACATGCCAACAAGGTTATCTTCCTGACGGCTGATGCTTTCGGTGTGCTACCTCCCGTTTCTAAGTTGACTCCCGAGCAGACTCGGTACTACTTCCTGTCTGGCTTTACTGCCAAACTGGCGGGTACCGAGCGTGGAATCACAGAGCCAACTCCGACATTTTCTTCCTGCTTCGGTGCTGCTTTCCTGAGCTTGCATCCGACTCAGTATGCTGAAGTTCTGACTCAGCGTATGCAGGCCTCTGGTGCAGAAGCCTATTTGGTTAACACCGGTTGGAATGGTACTGGCAAGCGTATTTCCATCAAAGCAACTCGCGCCATCATCGACGCGATTCTGGATGGTACTATCGACCAGTCTGAGTTCAGCAGTCTGCCGTACTTCGATCTTGCGGTACCTCAGGACGTGCCTGGTGTTGACAGTAACATTCTTAATCCACAAGACACCTACCAAGATGCCAGCCAGTGGGATGACAAGGCTCGTGATCTGGCGAGTCAGTTCATCACTAACTTCAATCGCTTTACTGATACTGCCGAAGGTGAAGCTCTGGTTGCGGCCGGTCCACAGCTATAAGCTGAAAATCTGCTGGCGTTAAGCCAGTCGATCTAAAAAAAGGGGGATCTGTAACAGGGTCTCCTTTTTTTGTGCCTGCTTGATTGGTTTTGAGACACCCCGTTATTGCCATCTATTGATATTGGCCGCTGTAGAGCGAGGGATTACAGCGCCTAATCACAGCTATTAGCCTCTCTGGAGGGGGCTGTCTTTGAACGGTTGGTAATAGGGCGCGTCAGTCGCTGGGAGAGAAGGCGTGAAATATCCGGGTAGGCAAAGTCTGAAGATTTTAAATTGAGGCTAAGAGTCGAAGAGAGGGTGATCTGGTTTACCCTGGCTGCTCTTTTAGAGCATAAGAGAACGGTAAAACAGATCGGTGCCGGTGGCTGCTTGGTCGCAGACACCGGATTTTAGCAATTGGATTTAGAAGCTGACTGCGACCTGAGCAACGAAGCTATCTGCGTCTACACCCGTACCACCGTCGGCTACGCTGTAGTCTTCGTCGTGCCACAACTCAAAGGCCAGAGATACATTTTCATCTAGGTCGGTGCTAGCACCCAGGGATATGCGCTCTTCAGGCTGACCGAGTTCAACGGCTTCGTCGGTTTCTTGATAGGCAATGGCGAAGGTGTAATCGCCAGCGTCGAAGGCCACTTCAAGCTGCAGTGCTTCTGGTTCGATATTGCTAGTGATCTCGGTACTGGTTATCTTCGAGGCATCCAGTTTTTCGATCATCAGGTATTCAGCAATAACGCTGACAGCCCCCAGATTTACCTGACCGTGCACCACAACGCCAGCGTAGTCTTCGGTGCTGGCGGTCGCGATTTCGCTGATCACATCACTGTCGAGGACATTGCTGATATAGTCGATGCCAACGGCAACGTTATCATTGCTGTAGCCAACGCTGATACCGAAGTTTTCGACCGCATCATTGCCGCTGTCGATATCGCCATTGAAGGCATAGGCGGCAACCGTCAGGCCTTCATTCTCCCATCTCATCAAGGCAGCGGTTTCACCGGTTTCTGCCAGTTCCAGCACCAGCGTGTCGTTGATCATATTGGTTTCAAAGATCCCGAAGGGAACGTATTGCTCACCCAGAGTCACCTGGGTGCCGGTACCGCCAATGTCGGTAAAGTTGATGACGGCAACATCCACCTCTAGGTCGGTATCGTCCTCCTCATGTAATAGTACGATTTCAGTATCGATGCTATCGGTGATCTGAGCGGCTATAGCCAGCTCTACAGTGGCAACGGTGATATCGCTGTTGGAATCATCAGCCCAATCAGTTTTGTTTGAGGTAGCGCCTTCGACCTCAACGGTTCCAGAGATAGTCACTCGATCACCAATAGAGGTTTGCTGCGGAGCGGGTTCTTTGGCCTGAACCTCAACGGCTTCGCGGGCGGCAATTCTTTGTTCCAAAGCAGCAATCTGTCGCTTCAGCATTTCGATTTCTTCACTGCTGGCCATCGTTGGGGCGGAGGCGGTTAGTAGTGTCATCGCGGAAAGGGCAAAACATGCCTTTTTAATCATTTTAGAACCTCAAGGTAAATATTCAGGAAAACCGTTTAGTGTTAAAGGGTAAAAAAACTTGCGCGCAGCATATCCAAGTTGAGAATCATTATCAACAAGTGCTTGGGGTACCAATATGCTTTTTGTCTGTATTAGTGATCTATATCGGCTAGACGCTGCGTGCTATACAGCGGATACAAAGCTATTCCGGACAGCAGTAACGTCTAATGATATCAATTTTTAGTTCTTCATTTATATCCGGATTATGTTTTAGTAATTCTTGCCTAACCTGTTCCGCATCGATTGATACGCTGCGGTATACGAGCACTATCTTTAGCTCGGTAGAGAGCAATATCCGCCCTTTTTATAGAATCTTTGATATCACAATCCCGACACAATTGAGTAACGCCAAAGGACGCAGTAATACCCAGGGCTTGTCGTTATAGTTGAAACTAAATTGTTCAAGTTGTTGGCGAACTCTTTCGATGGTTTTTAGCCCGTCAGCTAAGTTCATATCGGGCAGAACGAATAGAAACTCCTCACCACCGAAGCGAGCAACTGTATCGTGGCGCGGGTGCCATCGTCGAAAATCTTTGCTGTATGCTGGAGTGCCATATCGCCGACGTCATGGCCATAGGAGTCATTGAACAGCTTAAACTGATCAATATCTGCCAGCGCGATACAACAGGTGGAATCGTCAATGCGAGACATGCGGTGTTTTTCATGGGCAAGGACTGTATCGACGGTGCGACGGTTCATCAGATTGGTAATGCTAACGAACTGGAGTCGGTTTATAACTGAAAACTCAAAGATCAGCAGTACCTCTTCAAAGAATTCTTTTTGTATTAGTAAGAACTGCTTATAAATGTTGTCATCTACAGTGCCTTGTTTATTGAGTTCATCCATCAGCAGTTTTGCGGTGCTATGCAGTTGTTTATGCAGATCATCGATTTCAGGAAAGAACCATGCTGAAACATCTCGTCCTGCATAATGAGGCTCATCCAGCGGCCGAATTTACAGTACAGGTGGGCGTCAGTTGCGGTAAAAGAGATGCCATTTAGAGGTGTGCGCGTCACCAGGGCAAAAGTGATCTTTCGCATCCATTTGCTGTGTTCTGCTATTGAACGCTTGATGTCTTCAGACAGCGTCTCAAATTCTTCCCTGCTGATCCGCTCCAGTAAATGCGCAAGAGCCATCACGAACCTCTGTATCAGGAGTTATGGAGTGATCTACATATGGTAAATACGGTATCCTGAATGCGTAGCTAATTCCTTGATATTGGGTAAAAATAAGTCGACTAAAATGCTCAAGAAAGCGGCTGTTTTGGGCGGGATTTGAGCAGGTTTTAAGCGGGTTTATAGAGAGGTTTATTGAGATGTTACGGGGTGGTTAAGAAATAGTGCGGATGAATAAGTACCGATCCGCACTGTTTTGCTCTTATGCTTTGTTGGGTTTTTTCTGTTGTACTTTAAAGCGTTTTACGACCGATTCTAGCCGTGCAGATAATTCGGATAGACGGTTACTGGAGTCCTTCAGTTGACTGGAAAATCCACTGGTGTGTTCATAGATATCTCTTATCTGAACGATATTCTTATTAATATCTTCAGCCACTGCTGTTTGTTGTTCCGATGCGGTGGCTATCTGCTCGTTCATCTGTGCCTGTAAATCTGCCTTTTCGACGATCATCTTAAGATCGCCACGAGCAATATTTATTTCTTCAACACTGGAATCTACCAGCGTTAATCCTCGTGCCATGGCGTCGACAGCCCGCTGTGCTTCGTCTTGCAGTTTTGACGTGATGGTGGCTATTTCTTGGGTTGATCCCTTGGTTTGAATCGACAAAGAACGAACTTCGTCTGCCACCACGGCAAAGCCCCTGCCTGCTTCGCCAGCGCGAGCGGCTTCTATGGCTGCGTTTAGCGCCAGCAGATTGGTGCGCTCGGAGATGCTCTCGATGGTTTCAATAAAACTGCCCACTTCAACGCTGTTTTGTTGCAAGTTCTGGATCACAGATGACGCGGTTCTAAGCTCGTCAGCCAGGTTGGAGATCATTGAAACAGTGGTAGCAACTTCGCGGTCTCCATGGTGGGCTTGGCTAGTAGCTTCACGAGTAGCGTCTGAAGCGTAGACCGCATTTTGGGATATTTCGTTTACGGTAGCTGTCATTTCATTCATTGCAGTAGCCACCATTTCCGTTTGTTGGAAGCCAATTTCCACGTCGTTTACCACCGATGCACTGATTTCAGCTGTGCGTTTTGACGCATCTCCTATTTGGGCGCAAGCATCACTGACCTCGGCAATGATGTCACTGAAAGTATCGACCATCTGGTTAAAGGATTCGGATAGGTCACCAAATTCGTCATGTCCGATGACATCGGCGTGCAGGGTAAGATCATAATCTTTAGTAACTCTACTTACCGTGCCTTGAATTGATAGCATCTCACGACGTAATAATTGAGTGACATAAGATGAAATAATGAGAGTAATTAGCAGTGGTAGTATGACCATCGCGACGGCGGTGTAGAGTGCCTGCGTGGCTTTGGCGATCAGTTGTTCGTTATACCCCAAAAGCTGTGAGGAAAGGTGATCGTCGACCTGCTTTAAAAGGTTAATGCGACCTGTTTTCACCTTGAACCAGTATGTGGGGTCAACATCAAAGCCGCCATTACCGGCTTTGTTTAAGGCCAGACCCCGGAGTCTAGTTACTTCGGATACATCGGTACCGACCAGAGTCTTATCTAAATAGCGGATATGCTCAGGCAGCGCGTGGGATCTGAAGGCTGCTTCGTAGGCGTTCTGCTCCGCTAGCAGGCTGACAAAACGCGGGAACATGCCAGGGCTGAACTGATCTTTGGCAAAGGTACTGCTTAATACTGCACGCTCAATCCCCGCGCGCTCCTTATACTGCAAAAAACTGCCAAAGGCGGTTGCTTGGCGTACTAAATCGGGTTGGGTGGATTCATTAGCGATGTTATCGATGACGCTTAGCAGTTGTTTGTTGATCGCGGTGTAATACTTAACGGCGTCACCGAGGCTAATATCCAGAGTGTTTATTTGGCTCCTGATGGTGTTTCGGTTATCCAAAGACTGATGAATTGTAACCATCAGATTGTTGCTGGTGTCTGAGGTTAAGGTGGAAGATAGATACTGATCTACCTGGCTAAGGGCGGTATCCGTTAGCTGTCTTTGACTGGCTAGCTTTTCCTTAAAAGCTTTGCCCTTGGAGCCAATATAGCCCGCCGACATGCCGCGTTCTTTCTGCAGTTCATGAACCAGAGCGCTGTTGTGTTTGGCTAGTTGTGTCAGGCCGTTTAGATACTGCATCTCCTGTTGCAGCTGGTAATTATTGATAATGTAGTTTGTGCCATAAAAGATAAATCCGATCAGAGGCAGGAGGATGGCAAGGAATAGTTTGAATCTTATGGACCGGTCAACCAATGGCGCGTGCATATCCATTATCTCCATATAATGAAATTAGTTTTTCCGTAAAACGGTAAGCATAGTTTCTGAGTGTAGTACAAAAAACGATTGCCATTGTTGGCGGCAATCGTTGTGGTCGAGCAGAGGTTGATTTAAGTCATCGTTGCTATTTTTTTTCTAAGACAACGATGACGTTATTAGCGGGCAATTCGTAAAGGGTTTTGAGTTCGATGCCATGGATCTCTGCCTCTTCGGCTACTTTCATTAGCTCTGGCACTCCCCACTCTGGATTCATGGTTTTGAGGCGCTCATTAAATATCAGATTACTGGCGGCAGTTTCTACATCTGGGCGGATAAACGGGCCATAAAACATCACCAATCCTTGGGGACGGAGAAATTTACCCGCATTTTTTAGCAAGCCGCGACAGGCTTGCCAGGGGGATACGTGCAGAAGGTTAATGCTAAGAATTGCATCTACCGGGTCTATCGACCATTCACTACAGGCATCGATAATCATCGGTGCGTTCATGTTTCTATGCAGAGTGTCGCGTGCATAGGCTTCAATGCTCTGCAGCATATCTATATTTATTTCTGAGGGTTGCCAGCGCACGCCTGGAAACTGCTGGCAGAAAAAGTCGGCATGTTGGCCGCAACCGCTGGCTAACTCCAGCACCTCGGCACGCTCAGGTAATTCCTGCTGCAGTACCGAGAGAATAGGCTGGGCGTTGCCTGCAAAATGGCCTGATGTTTGTTTCATGCTGTTACTTCCGATGACAATTAATTCTGATTGACCTGGTCGGGTATTGTAGAGGATCAGTCGTTGAGCTGCTTGATGACAGTCAAATCCTAGCCGATAGAGTATTTAGCCTAGCTGGCATAAACATTGGTCAATAATGCTGTTCCAACGCTCGCTGGAAACGGCTTCGAAGGAAGTTGTACCTATATAGAGCCCGGGTAACACCACATCCACTGGCAGTGATCGCAGCAGTTCCAGGCTCTGGATCATATCGGGCTTGCTGCTGCGTTTACCACTGAGATAGGTTTTCCACTGCCCTGCATCGGGGTAAATAGTGTCGCCGCAGAATAAATAATGCTTTTCGTCCATCGTCAGCAGGTAGCAACTACTACCTGGACAATGGCCGGGGGTGGGAATGGCTTCAAGATTAGAACGCAGTTGTTGCCGGTTTTTGAATGTAGTCGCTACCTGGCAGTGTTGGGAAACCTCATATTCTTCCAACTGATGGCAGTGCAGAGGGGAGCCGAACCTGTCCCGTACACGGTCGCAGTAGGCTGATGCTTCATCCCGATGATTGAGGTACTGGCCCGCCAGCCCGCCTAGGTCTTGGATGAATGCGAAGTTTTGTTCAATGTTTGAAGAGCTGTAAAACAAAAGGTTTCCTTCTGGCAATGAGACCACATAGGCGCGGGTGCAGACTTCATTGTCAAAGGGGTGATCATCTTCGCTGTGATAGATCCCAGGATAGAGACGTTCCATTGCGATTATCCAATAGCTTTATAGATATATTGTAGTCCGGGAAAATATCCACTGAGGTCCGTAACCTTTTCTACTCAGAGTCAGTCTACAGTTATTCATAGCAGTTCTGCCTCTGGACGCTTTTTATAGTCGGCCTGGAGAATTAATTGAGTAGGAGGATTTATGGCAACTACAGATGTATTCCAGGACGCGCTGGCGCGGGTTCGTGAGATAGGGGCTGATGCCGGGGTCGGTGCTGAGGTGGTGGAATCGTTGCTGCATCCTAAAGCGGTGATTAAAGCCTCTTTGCCGGTGCGCATGGATGATGGTTCAACGCGATATTTTACTGGTTATCGATGTCGCTATAACGATGTACTGGGGCCGACCAAGGGAGGTATACGTTATCACCCTCAGGTCACGCAGGCCGAAGTTCAGGCATTGGGTTTATGGATGACGATTAAGTGTGCGCTAGTGGGCTTGCCCTATGGTGGCGCCAAGGGTGGCGTTATCGTACAGCCGAAAGAGTTGTCGCCGATGGAACTGGAACGTTTGTCTCGCGCCTATGTGAGGGCCATGGCTGATTTTATTGGGCCGGATGTTGATATCCCTGCGCCGGATGTTTACACCAATGCCCGCATTATGGGTTGGATGATGGATGAATATGAGGCCATCAAGCGAGTCCGAAGCCCCGGTGTTATCACTGGTAAGCCGGTGCGGTTGGGGGGAAGTGTTGGTCGTGATGAAGCCACTGGCCGGGGTGCCTATATCTGTATCAGAGAACTGGCTAGGGTTGAGGGCTGGAAAGTTGAACAGCAGCGGGTAGCTATACAGGGCTTTGGTAATGCCTCCTACCATGTGGCGCGGTTGCTGCAGCAAGATGGTTTTAAGATCGTGGCGATCAGTGACTCTAAGGGGGGGATCTATTCTGAACAGGGTTTCGATATTGAAAGCCTGTGGCACGAGAAACAACAATCCAGACTAATGCGCGCGGTCTATTGTCAGCAATCGGTGTGTCAGCTGATTGATCATCAGGAGATCAGTAATGAGGAGTTGTTGGCCCTGGATGTAGATATCCTGATTCCTGCCGCTCTTGAAGGGGTGATCACACGCGCAAACGTCGATGCCATTAAAGCAAAAACGATTATAGAAGTGGCCAATGGTCCCATTCAAACGGATGCAGAAGCCATTTTGGAGCAACGCGGTGTTTCCATCTTGCCGGATGTGCTGGTTAATGCCGGTGGTGTAACCGTGAGCTATTTTGAGTGGGTGCAAAATCGCACGGGTTATCCTTGGGGTCTGGAAGAGGTCAGAGCAAAGTTGGAGAAGCAGATGACCAATGCCTTCGAACAGGTCTGGCAGTTATCCCGCTCTGAACAGCGTAGTTTCCGCAGTGCCGCCTATGTGGTGGCGATACGAAGAATCGGTGAAGCAGTGTCTTCTCATGGCACCCGCGAATATTTTAGTGAGGGTCAGTAAGGGTGTAAAAGCGCCCTCTATTGTTAACGTAGCATGCTATTATTAGCGCTTTTTAATTGGGCCAAAAAAGGTCCGTTTGGTGTGGAATAGTCGTGCTCGAAGTCCTGTTTATTGCAAAAATACTGGTCTCTATTGGCGCCGTTGTCGGGCTGTCGTTGGTGGCGGAGCACGTCAGCCCGCGCATCGCCGGCATACTCTCGGGTTATCCTTTAGGGTCGGCTATTGCGTTATTTTTTATCGGTGTCGAACAGAGCCCTGAATTTGCGGCCGAGGCGGCTATTCATACCCTGGCCGGATTCACTGCCAGCCTGGTAATGGCCTGGGCCTATTACGCTGGGGCCGTGCGCCTGAAGAAGGGCCATTTAGCGGCGGGTGCGGTGGCCGCTCTGCTCGGTTTTCTAGCTGCATCGGCATTGCTAAAGCAGTTTTCCCTTGGGCTGTTGGGCGGCACCCTGATCACCGTCGCCGCCATTGTGTTCTTTGTAAAAGTATTCAGTCAGATTGAAAATCTGCCCATCAAGCAGCGGGTAAAGTTTACCCATGGAGTGCTGATGTTTCGGGCCGCCATGGCCGCTCTGACAATCTGGCTGATTACTTCTAGTGCCGGATGGCTGGGGCCAGTGTGGGCTGGGTTGTTATCAGCCTTCCCGATCACGTTCTTCCCCTTTATGCTGATTATCCATCTGACCTACGGCAAGTCGCTGGTGTTTACGGTAATCAAAAATTACCCCTTGGGGCTGGGGGCATTGATCTGTTATGTCCTCACGGTATCTCAGACCTACACTAGCCTTGGCCTGATGTGGGGAACGCTGATGGCGTTTGGCGTCGCTACCCTGTATTTGATTGCACTCTCCTTGTTTCTTAATCGGAAAAAAAACTGATGGCCTTCATGCGTTTGGATCGTTATATCGCTCAGTCCACGGGACTAACTCGCGCTCAGGCTCGAAAAGTCATTACTTGTAAGCGAGTTAAAGTTGCTGGTGAGGTTCAGCGTAAAGCCAGTTTTTCGGTAGCAGACTGCCTCGAGGTGAGCTTGGACGATCAGCCGTTGAAGCTACGCCAGCATATTTATCTGATGCTGAATAAACCACAAGGGGTGGTCTGTGCCACCGAGGATGAGGAGCATACGACGGTGGTTGATCTTATTCCTGAAGAGCTTCTTGATCAGGCCAAGGGCTTAGTACATCCGGCAGGGCGTCTGGATATTGATACCACAGGGTTGGTGCTGCTGACCGACGACGGCCTCTGGTCCCACACCGTTACCTCGCCCCGTAAAGGGTGCGGCAAGCGCTATCAGGTGACTTTGGCTGAACCTTTGGCAGAGGGCGGTGAACAGCGGCTCTCAGAAGGATTGTTGCTGAAAGGTGAGGACAAAGAAACGTTGCCAGCACACTTGCAGATACAGAGCCCCACAGAACTAGTTATTGAGATCTCCGAAGGTCGTTACCATCAGGTAAAGCGTATGTTCGCGGCAGTGGGAAACAAGGTTGTTAGTTTGCACCGACTACAAATTGGCCCCATTCATCTGGACCCAGAATTGCTTGAAGGTGAATCGCGATTGTTGAGCGAAGATGAAATAGGTCACTTCAGGAGAACTAAGTGAACAATGCTGATGCCATTGTCTGTCGCCAACTGCAGCAGCAGTTGCTGGCGCATCAGGGCCAGGGCCTCTGGGTTGTGGATGAAAATATGGCCCAGTTTGCACCGGACAGGGTTGTTGATGGTTTATCACTGCTGAGCAATCGTGTTGATATCCAAGAGGAAATGTCCGCTTTGGGATGGCCGGTCAGCTACAGTGATTTTGATTTCTCACCCTGGCATAGTCAGCCGCTGGATCGGATTTATTATCGGATTTCAAAAGAGAAAGCGGTGGTGCATCATGTTATCAACGAAGCCTTCCGCTGCTTAAAACCGGATGGAGAATTGTTGTTGGTAGGGGCCAAGAATGAGGGCGCCAAAAGCTATTACGACAAAGCGCGCAAGCTCTTTGGTGAAGGCGAGCTGAGCAAGGCAGGCAAGGGCGTTTATGTCGCGCATTTGACTCGTAGTAATGACGCAGCAGACGAGTGGCTGGATGATCGTGATTACCGGCGCCAACGCGTTATCGCAGAGGTGAATGATCACTCACTGCTGAGCAAACCAGGCACCTTTGGTTGGGATAAAATCGATGTCGGTAGCCAGTACCTGGCGGATAATCTGGACGTTATTTACCAACGCTTAAAAACCGATAAACCCAAGGTTCTGGATCTCGGCTGCGGATACGGCTATTTATCCATTCGAGTGGCATCGCGCGAGTTGTCCGAGCTGGTTGCCACGGATAATAATGCAGCCGCGATTGCCTGTTGTCGGAAAAACTTGGAAAATCTGGGTCCGCCTTATCGGGTGATCGCTGATAACTGTGCGCAATCTATCAGTGAGAAGTTCGATCTGATCGTCTGCAATCCCCCTTTTCATCAGGGCTTTTCAGTGGAAGGTGAATTAACCGACCGCTTTATAGCCACCGCTGCTCGGCTATTGGCAGCCGGTGGACAGGCCGCGTTTGTGGTCAACCGCTTTATACCCCTGGAACGAAAAGCGGCAGGGCTGTTTGCGGAAATAGAAACCTTCGCCGATAACGGCAGTTTCAAGTTGGTGAGAATGGCCCGGCCATCAAACTGATATACCGGGCAACGCAGGGCGGACGCTTTACTGCTGGGCAGACTGCTCTTTACTGTGAAGAATTTTTGGCCAGTATTCATCAGTCTGAAAGTTGGGGCTATGTTCCTGGATATGGCACTGTGTGCATATCTGTTCTTTGTTCATGCCGTGATTAGGCGTCTGCTTCACACCGGCGCTTTGCACATGTTCACGACCGGCACCGTGGCAATTCTCGCACTGCACTCCGGCCAGAGTGCTGGTCAGTTCGATGGACAAAAACCCCCCGGGTTGTTTAAAGCCGACGACGTGGCAACCCACGCAATGTGAGTCAAAGGCTTTGCCGACGATCTCCAGATCCTCATAAGCCTTAGCGTGTTCACTGCCAGCCCAGACGTCATGAGCCTGCTGATGACAGCTGGCGCAGACCTGTTCACCGGCGTAGGGTGTTTCCCCCTGGTCGAGAGCACGCATCTGCTTGATCTCGCTTTCAAAGGCCGTGCGTAATTCTTCGTTATAGGCTTCATACCAGCTTTGCAGGCGAGGCGTATCGGCAATCTCATTGTGCAGTTCGATTACCTCGTGGGACCAGCTGTCCAGATTGCCTTGGGCGTTGATAGACAGTTGCAGTTTTCCCAGACGCTGACCTCGAGAGCCTGCTTGCAATATCAGCGTACCATCGGCCTCGACCGGCTCCGAGAACTGCTCGTAGGCTGACTTGATAATGACGATATCAACCGCGGCTAGATCGATGTTCTGTTTAAGTTGCTGATAGTCGAGAGTGGTGGCCAGGATGGTCAGCTGGGCGTTATCATTTGCTTGTTTTAGCTGCTGTTCCAGAGGAGCCGTGTCGGCGTTTATCGGGGATAGCGCGGGCATGTTCTTGTAGGGTGATGTTTCAGGGTCGAGCCACTGGGTAAAGAATAGTTGTTGTTGAGGACGCTCAATGATGCGGCTTGAGGGTAGTTCATCCGTGCGCCAGTTGGCAGCGGTTAATGGTAGCGGACTTTGTTGCAGAAAATCGATGCCGTGAATCAGATCCGCCCACTGTACCCCGATGGCATCATAGTTGAGTTGTTCCAGGCCGCTGAGGATATAGCGGTTCTTGATGGTGTCCCCTCCGAGCTCTTTGGAAAACAGACCTCCGGCAGAAATCAGTACCAGGTTTTTAGATTCTTTACGCAGACCGTCGACATAGGTGGTACGGCGCGAAATACCACCGTAATCCGCGTCAAGGGAGCAACCGCAGGGCTCCAGCTCGCCATCAAGGTTGCCGCTATATACCAGCGTCAACGAATTTTGTGCCGTCGTTGCGCAACTGACTAACAACAATGATAAAAACAGGGTAAGCAACTGGGGCATAGATATAGGCCTTATCAAGACTATCCGCATTGACTGAATTTACATGAATACATTTACCGAACTACTGAGTGGTGATAGCCGGATAAGTTCCAAGGGAAATCAATAGTAACGTTTGCAGCAGCTTATGAAAATGGCGTTGCTGTGATGCGGTGGATGGCATGATTAACTTCGGGTGGATCTTGAATGGATCAGCAGCCTATCTAATTGGTTTGAAAATACAACTCGCCTTTTGTTCAAATAGAGTTGCAGTTATAACGGCAAGTTAAAGCGCTTAACTCTTCAGGACGATTTTGTATTCGGCTCTGCTATAGTCAGAGCCTAAGGAACCTGTGAACAAGTCTCTTGCGCCTCTGGCTTTCAGGGAGATTGGAGATCAAGGCAACGATTGCAGACATACTGGTTGTACGTCGAGAATCGTTAACACTGAGATCCTG
>JBALWH010000024.1:0-64738 GCA_036960175.1 Motiliproteus sp.
TGGGGACCTCTACCATGTCAAGGTAGCGCTCTAACCAACTGAGCTATAGTCCTAAAACGTGCTGCGTATTATAAGCACGGCTTGGGGTTTGGCAAGGGTGATTTTGAAAATAGGCGAGTTTTTCCTCGAAAGTTTTCACTTCTTCTTTATATAGAAGAAATTATTGCATTAATGCATGCTGTTTCAGCTCGTGAAGTTCGTCCCGTAACCGGGCTGCTTGTTCAAATTCCAGGTTCTTGGCGGCCAGATACATCTTGTCTTCCAGTCTGTTCATCGCTTTGCTGAGTTCTTTAACTGACATGCTGGCTGGATCAATCTGGTATTCGGAGGACGGTTCGGCCACTTTGCGGCCGCCGCGTCCAGTTTTCTTGCCAGGTACCCTGGCTCCTTCCATTATATCGGCAACAGATTTGTGTACTCCCTTGGGGATGATGCCGTGTAGCAGGTTGTGTTCTTTTTGTTTAGTTCGGCGTCGGTCTGTTTCGTCTATGGCTCGTTGCATGGAGCCGGTGATGCGATCGGCGTAGAGGATGGCTTTACCGTTGAGGTTACGTGCCGCGCGTCCAATAGTTTGTATCAGTGAGCGTTCGGAGCGCAGAAAGCCTTCTTTATCGGCGTCGAGAATGGTGACGAGTGATACTTCTGGCATGTCCAGCCCCTCCCGCAATAGGTTGATGCCAACCAGTACGTCGAACACGCCAATACGCAGGTCGCGGATAATTTCTACCCGTTCCACGGTGTCTATATCGGAGTGCAGGTAACGCACACGTACGCCATGTTCCGCCAAATATTCCGCCAGGTCTTCCGACATTCGTTTAGTCAGGGTGGTTACCAATACACGGTCATTTTTGGAGACGCGGCTTCTTATCTGGGATAGCAGGTCGTCTACTTGGGTGGTGGCCGGGCGCACTTCGATTTCAGGGTCGACCAGGCCGGTAGGTCTAACAACTTGTTCTACCACCTGACCGGTGTGTTCAGCTTCGTAGTTACCGGGGGTGGCTGATACGAATATTGTCTGGGGCGCGTTCCGTTCCCACTCTTCAAATTTCATGGGTCGGTTATCGAGTGCAGACGGCAGTCGAAAGCCGTATTCAACTAGGTTCTCTTTGCGGGAACGATCGCCTTTATACATAGCTCCTAATTGCGGAATAGTGACGTGAGACTCATCCACCACCAGCAACGCGTTGTCTGGTAGGTAGTCGAACAGAGTGGGGGGCGCTTCTCCGGCGTTGCGACCAGAGAGATAGCGGGAATAGTTTTCAATGCCAGTGCAGTAGCCCAGCTCGAGAATCATCTCCATGTCGAAGTTGGTGCGCTGTTCTAGGCGCTGGGCTTCCACCAGCAGGTTGTTTTCTCGCAGCTGTTCTAGCCGACCCTTGAGTTCTTCGCGGATAACGTCTACGGCGCCCAGCATTGTTTCTCGCGGCGTAACATAGTGAGATTTTGGATACACTGTGACTCTGGGGACTTTGCGCAGGGTTTCTCCGGTGAGGGGGTCAAAGTAGCTGAGAGTCTCGATCTCATCATCAAAGAGTTCGATTCGAATGGCATCCTTTTCCGATTCGGCCGGAAAGACGTCGATCACATCTCCGCGCACGCGGTAAGTTGCGCGGTGTAGTTCGGTATCGTTGCGGGTGTACTGTAGTTCTGCCAGACGCCTTAGGATTTGTCGTTGATCGACTCGATCGCCACGGTCCAGGTGCATCATCATTTTCAGGTAGGCCTGCGGATCTCCCAGGCCGTAGATGGCGGATACGGTGGCGACGATGATGGCGTCATCCCGTTCCAGCAGGGCTTTAGTGGCGGACAAGCGCATCTGTTCGATGTGTTCATTAATCGATGCGTCTTTTTCAATATAGGTATCGGAGGCGGGGACGTAGGCTTCCGGTTGATAGTAGTCGTAATAGGAGACGAAGTATTCGACCGAGTTCTTGGGGAAAAACTCTTTAAATTCGCCATACAGTTGGGCGGCCAGGGTTTTGTTGGGCGCCATGACAATGGTGGGGCGCTGCAATTTTTCGATGACGTTGGCGATAGTAAAAGTCTTTCCTGAACCGGTAACGCCCAAAAGAGTCTGCGCCGCCAATCCCGCTTCAATGCCATTGATCAGGCCTTCGATTGCGGCAGGCTGATCTCCGGCCGGTTGGAACGGTGAATGGACTTCAAAATAGTTACTCATTTGGATTCCTGAAAATCTGTAAATCCGGTATCATGGCAAAGTTTTTCCTGTGTAGCATGTTGTGACCAGTCGAGCTGAAATTTCTGGGCTGTGGAGTCGCTGGCATGGTTAAACACTCTAGTGTGCAAATGTTGCTTTGATTAAGAGGATACAAGCTTGGACGTGCAACTTTCAGACCGCGTAAATAACATCAAACCATCTCCCACTCTAGCTGTCACTAACCGTGCAGCAGAGCTTCGCGCGGCGGGTAATGACATTATTGGTCTTGGTGCCGGCGAACCGGATTTTGATACCCCTGACCATATTAAAGCAGCGGCTATTCAGGCTCTGAATGACGGCTTTACCAAATACACCGCAGTTGACGGCACCCCAGCACTGAAAAACGCTATTATCGCTAAATTTCTGCGTGATAACGAGCTTACTTATACGCCAAATCAAATTTTGGTTTCTTGTGGTGGTAAGCAGAGTTTCTTTAATATGTCTCTGGCCTTGATTAACGCCGGTGACGAGGTGGTTATTCCAGCCCCTTACTGGGTGTCTTACCCGGATATGGTTGCGATTTCTGATGGTGTACCGGTGATTATCCGTACCACTCAGGAGCAACGTTTTAAGATTACCCCTGATCAGCTGGACATGGCTATCACGCCTAAAACTAAGCTGGTAGTTCTGAACAGCCCATCTAATCCTACTGGTGTTGCCTATACTCGTGCTGAATTGTCCGCACTTGCTGATGTGTTGCTGAAGCATCCTCATGTGTTGGTGGCGACCGATGATATGTACGAACATATTCTTTGGGCTGATGAACCCTTCTGCAACATTCTGATGGCTTGCCCAGAGCTCTATGATCGCACTGTCGTGCTGAATGGCGTGTCTAAGGCTTATGCCATGACCGGCTGGCGTATTGGTTATGCGGCGGGTCCTGAAAAGCTGATCAAAGCGATGAAGAAGGTACAGTCTCAAAGTACTTCAAGTCCGACCTCTATCGCTCAGGTTGCGGCGCAGACTGCGTTGGAAGGCTCTCAGGATTGCGTTAAGGAAATGCTTGCTGCATTTAAGCAGCGTCACGATTTTGTGATTGGTGCTCTTAATGATATTGAAGGTGTGGAGTGTATTCCTGCGGATGGTACTTTTTATGCCTTCCCTAGCTTCCATAAGATCATCAATGATAACCCAGCGTTTGAAGACGATATCGCATTGGCAGAGTTTTTGCTGAATGAAGCGGGTGTCGCCCTGGTGCCGGGTTCTGCTTTTGGTGCTCCAGGTAACATGCGTTTGTCATTCGCGACGGGGATGAAAGTGCTGGAAGATGCCATTGCTCGCATCAAGAAGGCGGTTGAAGCATAGCGCCACAAGGGCAGTCGTCCACATAAAAAACCGCAGCAATAGCTGCGGTTTTTTTTGCCGAGAGGTATCAGGACTTAACAGGCCCCTTTGCTTTTCAGATAAGTGACCATATCTACATCTTCTTTAATATGATTGAACAGCCATTCGCTAAGCTGGTCTACTAATGCTGTGCCAACACTGGGGTCGCTGGCTATATGGGATACGTCGAGATCGAAAATGCTATTGACGGAAATGTCGTGCATCTCTTTGTGATGCTTTAATCCCGGGTATTTGTATTTCACCATGAGTAGTTCTTCGGCGCTGAAATGATGGATGACTAGTTGTTCCAGTCGGTGAAATATTTGGGCTAGTTCTGTCAAGTCCTGATCTGATTGCAGAATTTCCCTAGAGTGGTTTATCAGGTCCACTAATTCCTTGTGTTGTTCATCGATTTCCTTGACACCAAGTAGCAAGGAGGGATCGAGCTCTAGTACTTCCATCGTGCTCTCCTGAGTTACAAGCAATGATCCAATGCCTGTTTTTAAGCGTTAATCTGCGGCCAAATCACCTGAAGTATACTTCCAAGATTAAAGTGGAAGGGAGCAGGTACTATTTCCACAATGGTGTTACTCCTGATACTGGTATCACGGGGTTGGGCTTGATCCAGATGCTCACCTTGCTCGGATAACACCACCGATACATTAGGGAAAGGGTGATCCAGGCCGGCACCGGTAACCACTCCGATTTCGCCGTTTGCCAGTTTTACCCAGGCTCCCGGGGGGTGAATACCGAGGGTGTCAATCAGGGTTCTTGCCAAGGGCACATCGATTTGATCTCCGCGTACTAGAAACACCTCTTTCAGGGCATCTCGCGGGAATTTCGTCACTCGGTCGGCACGGGGTCTGATCATGGCAACATAAGTGTCGGCTGTGGATAGAATGCGTGCGGCCTGCGATATCTGCTCGCCTAGGAGTCCGTTTGGATAACCGCTGCCGTCCATACGTTCATGGTGCTGCTCAACGGCACTTAACCAGATTGCATCTTTGACGCCAGCGTCTTCGAGTATTTTTTTGCTTGCAGCAGGATGTTTGCTAATGAATTTTCGCTGGCCTTCGGTCAGCGGTGTTGTTTGCTTATCCAGGGTGCTGTCCTGTTCTGCCAGCATAGCAATATCCTGAGTCAACGCTGCGCAGATTAGCAGCAGTCGCTTGGATGATGTCAGGCCACACTGTTTCCCTAATAATTCGCAAAGCACAGCGGCAAACAGTTCTTTAACATATTGGTAGCGAGGGGTTCTATTTAACTGCAGCGCTGAAATGATGCCGTCCTTATTAACTTTGCAGGCATCTTGAATCTGATGGGCCAGATATAGGCAGCGGGAAATATGTTTGCGGTCTGGCGTGACTATCAACTCGGCATAGGTATCCAGCAGGAATTGATGCCGGGTATCGATCCATTCAAAAACGGACACAGACGTTTGTTTTGCAGAAGTAGGGTTGCTCATCGATTTCCCTTAGCATGGGATGTCCTCATACGGACTTCCATACAGCGCTTTAGTTTCAACATAATAGCTGTCTATAAAGTAGTTCATAGTGCAGCGCTTAGCAATGGCCTAACTTATTGAAAAAAATAATTTTAATAGTGGATTAATAGGGTGGTGACGGAGGTCAATAGACTGGGGTCGCGTGGGTACAAAAAAAAGGCGTAGCCAGGTAGGAGGCGGTTCTAGCTGCCAACGCCTTGATCTATAACCGAGTGCGCAATGACTGATTGCTCAATTACAGAGATGCTATGTACTTACAGGTGCTCCTCCGCATATTGGGCCAAGTTACTGCGAACAACACTTTGTAGGTGAATGGTAGCGGCTCCCGGATAGTCCTTAAATCGTTCAACGATATAGGTTAGGCCGGAGGTCAGCGGGGTCAGGTAATTGGAATCGATCTGAGCCAGGTTGCCCAAGCAGATCATTTTGGTGCCTTTGCCACAACGGGTGAGAATGGTCTTTAGTTGTGACGGCGTGAGGTTCTGGGTTTCGTCTATCAACACCAAGGCGTCCTGAATGCTGCGGCCGCGGATAAAGTTCAGAGATTTAAACTGAATATTGGCCTTTTCAATGGTGTACTTGATGCTGCTTTGAGGCTGCTCGTCACCTTCATGCATGGCTTCCAAGTTGTCGTGAATAGCCGCTAGCCAGGGGGTCATTTTTTCTTCTTCGGTTCCGGGCAGGAAGCCGATGTCTTCGGCAACGGGTGGGGTAGAGCGGGTAACGATAATCTTGTTATAAATACCTTGTTCAACCACCATTTCCAGGCAACTTGCCAGCGCAATCAGGGTCTTACCGGAACCGGCTGCGCCGTTAAGAATACACAGATCGATCTTCGGATCGTTAATGGCATCCATGGCAAAAGCCTGGGCCATATCCAGAGGTTTTATGCCCCAGCATTGGCGCTCCTTTAGGAAATGTTGGTTGATATCCAGCAGCGTCAGTTCAGATTCATCAATGCCTACGACTCTGGCGGCAAAATCTTCATGGTCGTAAATGTACTCATTGAAGAAAGTATCCGGCAACACATCTCGGGGGATGCGATGGTACGTATGGCTGCCGCGTTGTTCTGATTTCACTTCTGATACCAGGTCCCAGAAGTCCCCATCCAGTTGCTGGTAACCCCTAGTCAGCAGATCAAGGTCGGAGATGAGCTGATCGGTTCGATAATCCTCCACCCGTTTCAGGCCGACTCCCAGGGCCTTGAGTCGCATGTTGATATCTTTGGTGACCAGAATAACCTGGCGATCAGAATTGACGGTTTGTAGGTGCAATGCAGTGTTTATAATGCGGTTATCGTTGTTAGTACGGTCTTGTAGGAAGCCCTTGTGCATGGGCAACTCATGATCAGCAAAAATCGATAGCTTACCGTATTTATGCGTCGGATCAGGGGCTTCCTGGGTGATGCGGACGCCGGTGTTAATCTCATCAGGAGATTTGGCGGCAGACAGAATCTTATCGATCTTGCGTATTGCAATGCGTGCTTCCTGTGCAACATTCTGCTTGCGGTCTTTTATTCGATCTAGCTCCTCCAGTACGGTGATAGGAATGACGACGTCCTGTTCCTTGAATTCCGTCAAGCTGCTGGGGTCGTGGAGTAGTACGTTGGTGTCGAGGATATAAAGTTTGGACGATCGCATTAGTTTCTCCTAAGTAGATCATGCAGTTGGCCCTAGCAGGACCGGTACTTATTTCTTTATATTACTGAGGATAGCCTCAGGTAAAGGACTAATTCTGATTAACGCTTTATTTTTAGTGGTATTGGTGATTAGGTAAGCCAGTATAGAAGGGCTGCAAGCCACGGCGGCTGTGGCTATCATGGCGAAAACTTCGGGTGTAGAAAGAAATGTCAGCATTTGAATCCATCGTGATATTAACGGGTGCCGGGATATCGGCTGAGTCAGGGTTAAAAACTTTTCGGGCAGCGGATGGCTTATGGGAGGATCACCGAGTTGAAGATGTTGCCACTCCCGAAGCGTTTTTGCGAGACCCGGAGTTGGTGCAACGTTTCTATAATTTGCGCCGCCAGCAGCTGCTCGATCCCGAAACCCAACCTAATCCTGCCCATCAGGCTTTGGCCGAGTTAGAAGCAATGTTTTCCGGTCAATGCCTGCTGGTGACGCAGAATATCGATGATCTACACGAGCGGGCGGGATCGAAAAATTTGATCCATATGCATGGTGAACTGCTGAAAGCTCGCTGTATCAATACTGAGCAGGTGTTCGCTATCGAGCAGGATATGGACCCGAGCACCCCTTGCCCCTGCTGCCATCAAGCGGGGAGTTTACGGCCAGATATCGTCTGGTTTGGCGAAATGCCGATGCAAATGGAGCGTATTTATCAGCATCTGGAAAACTGTGATCTGTTTATTTCTATCGGTACTTCGGGTGCGGTCTATCCGGCTGCAGGCTTTGTTCAGGCTGCGGAAATTTGCGGTGCTCATACCGTTGAACTGAACCTTGAGCCTTCCAAGACTCAGTCAACGTTTTCTGAGCAACATTACGGTCCGGCATCCGAAGTAGTTCCGTCTTTTGTCGATCGGCTGTTGAATGAATAGCTCTCTATGTGATTGGCGGAGTATGCGTGAACAAGCTTAGGGGCTATATTTACTAGGGGCTGTATTTAATAGTTTTCATGACGGATAAGAGAATGATCTTAATCTGTTTGTAACAAGCCTGAATTAGCGTTCTATTGATGTTTTACAGGACCTTGGCGCGGAGATAATAGACATTCAACACCTTGCTGACGCATGCCTATCCTGTGATCGAAGTTGTACCCTCAAAGGAGAAATTACATGACAGGAAATCTACTCGTTACCACCAGCGTTACTCCAGAAGACAACCTCAATATCCTTTCCCAATATGAACTGGCACGGCTACAAGACAAAAGTGGCAGTGGTTTATATCAACTGTTTCGTAAGTGCGCGCTGGCCGTGCTCAATTGTGGCAGTGATCTGGATGATAGCCGCCAGGTGATGGAGCTGCACAAAGCTTTCGATATTCGTATCAGTCAGAAACACCGGGGGGTCCAGCTGGAGTTGATCAATGCACCTTCTTCGGCGTTTGTGGATGGCCAGATTATCAATGGTATCCGCGAAAATCTTTTTTCCGTTTTGAGAGATTTGCTCTATGTAGGAGATGAGCTGGATCTGAGTCATGAGAGCTTGAGTCCGTCCGCTGCCATTACCAATGAAATATTTCACGTATTGCGTCATGCCAATGCCTTAACGCCGCATATCAAACCGAATCTGGTGGTGTGCTGGGGCGGTCATTCTATTAGCCGTGAGGAGTATATGTATACCAAGGAAGTGGGCTATGAACTGGGCCTGCGGGGCTTGGATGTCTGTACCGGCTGTGGCCCGGGGGCGATGAAGGGGCCGATGAAAGGAGCCACTATTGCTCATGCTAAACAGCGTATCCGCAATGGTCGCTATGTGGGTATTTCAGAGCCAGGGATTATTGCTGCAGAATCCCCGAACCCCATCGTTAACGAATTGATTATCATGCCAGATATTGAGAAGCGTCTGGAAGCCTTTGTGCGCATGGGCCACGGCTTTATTGTGTTCCCTGGAGGCGCTGGCACTGCGGAAGAAATCCTCTATCTGCTTGGGTTAATGTTAGATCAGAAAAATTATGCGGCATCTCTGCCGTTGTTCTTTACCGGTCCCGCCAGTGCTAAGGCGTATTGGGAGGCGATTGATCGTTTTATTGGCGATACCTTGGGTGAAGAGGCGCGGCAGTGTTACAACATCGTGGTGGGTAATCCGGCGGCCGTGGCACGGGAAATGCGCAAAGGTATGCAGCGTGTTACGGGGCACCGCAAGTCCACCAGCGAGTCCTTCCATTTTAACTGGTTGTTGCATATCGATTACGACTTGTTCCAGAACCCCTTCGAACCCACACATGAGAATATGGCGGCGCTTAATTTGCGCCGGGATCAGCCGGTACATGAGTTGGCGTCTAATTTACGCAGTGCTTTATCAGGTATTGTTTCCGGGAATGTAAAAGAGACCGGCATCAGAGCGATTGAAGAGCATGGGCCCTTCGAGTTGTCCGGTGAGCCGTCCCTGATGCAGGCTCTTGATCAGTTGCTGGCGTCATTTGTGGAACAGCGTCGAATGAAGATCAACTACGAAAAATATACGCCCTGTTATCGGCTGCATCTGTAGTTTAATGCCGCTTTCGCTATTCCGGTTCTCGATGGCCGCTGAGTAGCGGGGCATTGCCCCCCCAGGCGGTAGTGTTGGTGGTGATGGTCTTTTCATAAAGAAAATGCATCAGGTAGTTGGGGCCGCCAGCCTTGGGGCCGGTCCCTGACAACCCTTGGCCACCAAAAGGCTGGGCTTCCACTACCGCGCCTGTTTGGTTGCGATTAACATAAATATTACCGATATGAGCGCGTGCTTCGATCTGTCGTATATGAGTTTCGTTGCGGCTGTGAATTGACAGGGTCAGGCCGTAGCCGATTAGGTTGATATCATCGACTACGCGCATCAGCTGATCAGCAGGGTAACGGACAATATGCAGAATAGGTCCAAAATGTTCTTCCTGAAGTTGATCGATACGTTCCAGTTTGATCAACGCTGGGGAAAAATAATAACCTCGTCGCAGCGCTCTGGGCTGGGTTAATTGATGCAATAAATTGCCCTGCTGCTGCATCGCCTGTAGATGACGGTTAAGTTTATTGAGAGCCTCTTGGTCGATGACCGGACCCAGGTCAGTTTCCAGCAGTTCTGGAGCGCCCTGTTTCAGTTGTTTCATCGCACCTATTAATAATTCAGTGACGTTGTCAGCGATTTCTTCTTGTAAAAACAATACTCTGAGGGCCGAGCAGCGCTGTCCGCTACTGCCAAAAGCAGACTCAATCGCGTCCTTAACAATCTGCTCTGGCAGTGCTGTACTGTCGGCGATCATCGCATTCTGACCACCAGTCTCGGCGATTATTGCAGCGATTGGAGCCTGTTTTCTTAAGGCTAACTGGAGATTAATATGCTGAGCGGTTGCGGTAGAGCCGGTAAACGCGACTCCTCGTATGTGCGGATGGCTCAGTAAGGTCTCAGAGAAATTTTCGCTGGGGCCGGGGAGCAAGGCAAAAATCCCCGGCGGCAACCCCGCATCCAGTAATAACTGGCAGCAACGGTAAGCAATAAGGCTTGTTTGCCGGGCTGGTTTGGCAATCACGCCATTACCGCATACGAGTGCTGCGGTGGTTTGGCCGACGAAAATGGATAGGGGGAAATTCCAGGGGCTGATGCAGACAAATATTCCCCGGGGTTCCAGCTGCAATCGATTGCTTTCGCCGGTAATGCCGGGTAATTGTAGCGGTGTGGCGATCAGCTCCCGGCTCTTGAGGGCATAGTAACGACAGAAATCCACCGCTTCTCGCAGCTCATCAAGGCTATCCTGTAGGGTCTTTCCAGCTTCGTAAATGCATAAATGGATGAGTTCTGCCGCTTGGTTTTCCAGGCTATCGGCGAAGCGTTCAAGAATGCGAGCGCGCAATTCAGTGGGTTGCTTGCTCCAGACCGGTAGAGCGTCGCTCACCTGCTTTATGGCTTGCTCGGTCATCGATGCATTCGTGTGATAGGCCTCGCCAATGATCTGGTCCATATTTTGGGGGCTAAGCACCGCTGTAGCTCGGCTATCCATTAAGGGTTCGCCGTTGATTATTGGTGCGGATATAAATGTTTGTTTTTTAATGTTGTTCAGGTTCTTAAGCAGTGGTTTACGTTGGCTATAAATCTGCAGGTTGATACCTTTGCTGTTAATCCTTGGTGCATACAGATCAGCGGGTAAAGGCAATCCGGGGGGTGTCTCTGAATGCCAGATCTGTTGTGGTATTCCGACTAAATCGGTGGCGGCCACAGAAGGATCGACGATTCGGCTGACAAAGGAACTGTTGGCACCATTTTCCAATAGTCGTCTCACCAGATAAGGCAGCAGCTCCTTATGGTTTCCCACCGGAGCGTAGATTCGGCAAGGGATCTTATAGTCTTTATGGAAACGTCGATATAAAGATTCCCCCATGCCGTGTAGGCGTTGGCATTCGAAGTCTTTACCTGATTGCTGGTGAAAATCGATAATCTGACTAAGAGTGTGGGCGTTGTGGGTAGCAAACTGAGGATAGAGTCGAGTGGTTTGCTCCGACAACAGGTAGCGGGCGCAGGCTAGATAGGATATATCGGTGGCTGATTTGCGTGTAAATACGGGGTAGTTGGATTGTCCGCGCTGCTGCGCCAGCTTGATTTCGGTATCCCAATACGCACCTTTGACCAGTCGTACCGGTATAGTATCTTGCTGTTCAAGAGTCAGGGCGTTAAGCCAGCAAAGGACTGGTAATGCGCGCTTGGAATAAGCCTGTACTGCCAGACCTAGTTTCCCCCAACCTTGAGCGGGCCCTTGATAGAGTGCTTCGAACAAGCGCAGGGTGGGTTCTAGCCGGTCGGATTCTTCGGCATCTATGGTTATCGCGATGTCCAACGCGCGAGCTTCTTTGATTAACAGAGCCATCGAAACTTGTAATTCCAGCAGCATCTCGTCCCCTTTTAGGGCTTCAAAGCGCGGATGTAACGCAGAGAGTTTTACCGAAATGCTAGGGGGCAGGCAGTCATCCGGGTAACTCTCATTTTGGGCCAGTGCCCGTAACGCTTTCAGATAGGCCTCTAGGTAGCGCTCCGAATCGGCATTGCACAGCGCTGCTTCGCCGAGCATATCAAAGGAGTAACTATCGCCGCGCTGAAAATCACTTTGGGTTTTGTCCAGCGCTTCGTAGATTGTTTCTCCTACGACAAAACGGGTGGCCAGCATTTCCAGTGCCTGCTGCAGGGCTGTTCTTAGTAAAGGCTCTCCCAGACGTTTGATCATCTGGCCGACGACTTCGGATTGCTGGCTGTCACTGCCATACATCTGTCGGGCTTGGGCCAGAGCCCAGCTGGACATGTTGAGCCACAGAGGCGATTGGGTTTCTCGTTGGCTCAGCCATTCAGCGCTGCAAAGGCGATCTTCGATCAGGGCCTCTGCGCTGTGGCAGTCAGGAACCCTGATCAAAGCTTCTGCCAGGGTCATCAAGGCGATACCTTCGCGGCTATCCAAACGGAATTCTTGCAGTAGCGGTTCGACGCCCAAGCTCTGGTCCTGGTGGGCGCGAATAGACTGAATCCAGTTTAGGCTGCGAGTACGGAGTTGTTGTTCATCACAAGGAAGGATTAGTGTTAGCAGGCGATCGATATATACGTTTTCATCAATGGCGTAATTAGCACCAATTTGTCGCCATAGCTCCACGGATGAAAGCTTTTCCATATCCCCTGTTAATACACCTTCAGCTGCAAACATGATTTTCTCAGATTGGACGCATTAGGCAGAAAGGATCCCTGCAGTTTGGATAAGTGTAGACGATCCGGGGAAGGGGAGAGTGCTTTAGTTCAGTAATAATTGATTGTCTTTACAGGCGTTTAGGGCAAAAAAAAGCAGCAGGGACGAATCCCTACTGCCGAAAAGAAAAGCAATAGCTTAACTTTTGATCAGACGCGTTCGAAGATAGTCGCGATACCTTGACCACCACCGATACACATGGTGACCAGTGCGTAACGACCTTTGGTACGCTCTAGCTCGTACAGAGCCTTGGTGGCAATAAAGGCACCTGAACATCCGACCGGATGACCCAGTGCGATGGCGCCACCGTTGGGGTTGGTCTTCGTCATATCAAGACCGAGGACTTTGGCCACCGCCAGTGCCTGTGCGGCAAAGGCTTCGTTCGACTCGATCACATCCATTTGGTCCAGCGTCAGACCGGCGCGCGCAAGGGCAAGCTTGGTGGCTGGGATCGGACCTTCGCCCATGATGTTATTAGGTACACCAGCGAGGGCGTAGGAAACCAGGCGAGCCATCGGCTTATAGCCGTCCTTCTCGGCGACTTCTGCACTACCCAGAACCATGAAGGCTGCACCGTCGT
This sequence comes from Motiliproteus sp., assembly GCA_036960175.1. Classification (GTDB taxonomy): domain Bacteria; phylum Pseudomonadota; class Gammaproteobacteria; order Pseudomonadales; family Balneatricaceae; genus Motiliproteus. The sequence goes on from JBALWH010000024.1 coordinate 12,996, forward strand.
TGATCCCCGAGGCATTACCAGCGGTAACGGTTCCATCCTTCTTGAAGGCTGGGCGCATCTTGGCCAGGCTCTCCATGGTGGTGCTCGGCTTGCCGTGCTCATCGGTGTCGAAGATGGTTTCACCTCTGCGACTTTTCAATACGATCGGCACGATTTGGGACTTGAAGCGGCCTTCCTCAATCGCTACGGCTGCACGACGCTGTGATTCCACAGCAAAGGCGTCCTGATCCTCACGGGTAAAACCATGCTTTTCTGCCAGGTTCTCAGCAGTGATACCCATATGGCCAACGCCAAACGGATCGGTCAGGGTTGCCACCATGGTGTCGATCAGGGTGGTATCGCCCATACGTGCACCGGAGCGCATCGCGGGGGAGAGGTAAGCGCCACGTGACATCACCTCGACACCACCACCGACACCGTAGTCACAGTCGCCGAGCATGATTGCCTGGGACGTTGAGACAATGCCCTGCAAGCCCGAACTACAAAGACGGTTGACTCCCATGGCCACCGACTCCATTGGCAGTCCGGCCTGGATAGAGGCAACGCGGGCAACGTAAGCGGAGCGAGATTCGGTCGGGATACAGTTGCCAACGGTTACATAATTAATTTTCTGGGGGTCTACGCTGGAGCGGCTAACCGCCTCTTTCATCACCATACCAGCGAGTTCTGATGGCTCAAGGCTGCTCAGAGAACCACCAAAACCACCAATTGCGGAACGAACCGCGCTTAAGACGTAGACATCACGATTTGCCATTTAATATTCCTTAACTAGATCAGGTAAAAATCAGCTTCTTTTACGACGGCGTTTGCCGGGTCACAAGGACTGATACTTTTCACTACAAATTGTTCAGATTTATCACTTAAATCTCTGTGTCTTTTGCGTTTGGTTGAGTTTGTTATAGGTATCTCAGATTCAATCTCACAGTGGTGAAAAGATCCGTTGGTTGCAGGCGCAAATAACAGAGGCATTAAGTTAACAACAGAGTTGTACTCTTTGTCTGCGGACTTTACTAGCCTTTTAGTCTAACATCTGCAGAAAAAAGGTTAATGCAGAAGTTGCTCTGAAGTGTTGATGTTTACTGGCGTGCAGTTATTTTAGGAGCGGCTGATATGATTGTCAACTGTCGACAACCTGAGTAAGCCGTTGTCGAGCAAAGGGAATGTCATACAGGCGAACTACCCGTAAAAGGGGGAGGTGTATTTGTCGCTTCGGTGGTATCGTCTCTGTCATTGTTGAATAACTAAGTTTAAGGAAATGTTGCCATGAGATGCCATGAAGTGGATTACCTGATCATCGGAGATGCGATGCAAATGGTTGAGATCGGTCTGGATCCGCAAGAAACGGTAATCGCTGAGGCCGGCATGATGAACTACATGGAGGACGGAATCACCTTCGAAACTAAAATGGGTGATGGTTCAGATCCGGATCAGGGTATTTTTGGCAAACTCTGGTCTGCCGGCAAACGAGCAGTGACTGGTGAGTCGCTATTTATGACGCATTTCAGAAATGAGGGTGACGGCAAGAAACAGGTGGCGTTTGCTGCGCCTTATCCGGGCACTATCGTTGCTGTTGATATGGCTAAAGAGGGTGGTGCCATTCTTTGTCAGAAAGATGCTTTTCTGGCTGCTGCACTGGGGACTAAGATTGATATTGCCTTTTCACGGCGTATAGGCGCCGGTTTTTTTGGTGGTGAAGGGTTTGTGCTGCAGCGACTGGAAGGCGACGGCATGGCTTTTATTCAAGCGGGAGGCACTGTTATTCGCAAAGAGCTTAAGGGCGAAACACTGCGCTTGGATACCGGTTGCCTGGTGGGTTTTTCCGAGGGTATTGATTACGACATCGAAATGGTTAAAGGTCTTAAATCCATGTTGTTTGGTGGTGAAGGCATGGTACTAACCACCCTTAAAGGCACCGGGTCGGTCTGGATCCAAAGTCTGCCTTTCTCGCGACTGGCTGATCGCATACTTGCTAACGCCCCGTCGGTGGGCGGCGATGATAAAGGTGAATAAGTTGGTGATAGGCGCAACTCCTCAGTTGCGTCACCCCGTCTGAATAATATGAACAACGCAGTAGTCGGGTAACCCATGAGAAATCGACTGTTATTGACCCTGACCACTACCCGTGGTTCCAGGCAATATTCTCTCAATAAATTAGCTAAGTACATTTTGCTTACCGTGGTATTGCTGATACTGGTAGGTTTCTTTCTCGGTAACTATCTTTTGGTGCGCACATCCGATGAATTGACCTTGTTGTCGATTGACCATCGTACCTTGGAACATAAATACGAAGATGTGCTGGGTAGTCAGCAGCTTTATAAGACCTCTTTGGATGGGCTTTCCGAAACCCTGGATCAAGTGCAGTCCGAGCGCGATCGTCTGCAGCAAGAAACTCTGATGGTATTGACCGAGCGTGAGCAATGGGCTGAAGCGTTGTTCCGGCTGGAAGAACAGATGGGGATTCCCCGTTCAACGGATATGACCCTGGATCGATCCAAAGAATTACAGCAGATTGCCAATGAACGTCTGTTTATGCTGCGGGGCATCCCCAACGGCAGGCCGATTGAAAAAGGTCGCCGCACCGACAAATTTGGTATGCGCAAACATCCGGTATCTGGAAAGAAAAAGAAACATAATGGTATCGACTGGAGCACCCATATAGGCACCCCGATATTTGCCACCGCAGACGGTGCCGTGGAGTACTCTGGATACCATAAAAAAAGTGGTTATGGTAAGTTGCTGATCATCAGCCATAACTTCGGTTTTAAAGCCTATTATGGCCACCTGAAAAAGTTAATGGTTAAAAACGGCAATGTAGTCAGGAAGGGACAGCTTGTAGGCTACAGCGGTAACACCGGAATCTCTACGGGGCCTCATCTGCATTATGAGGTTAGGTATCTCTTTAAGCCGCTGGACCCTGAGCCATTTGTAAACTGGAGCATGGATAATTACAACGATATTTTTTCACAGGTTAAAGGCATTGCATGGGAATCCTTAAGAAAGATGCATCCGCTAGGTCAGCACGAGGCGCCGTTACTATAATTGCAACTGGTAATAAATTTACCGGTGAAATGAACATCGTCGGTAAAATGCATATCGATGGTATTTTTGAAGGCACGGTTGCATCTTTGGATAGCATTTCCATCGGTCAACGCGGTGAGGTGCACGGTAATATCCGCGCCCATCAGATTAGTATTTGCGGTTTGCTGCAGGGCGAAGTTCATTGCGATGAGCTGATTATCGAAGATGGTGGTCGAGTCCGAGGCGTTGTTTATTGCGAACAGATGGTTGTTCACAAGAAAGGCTGCTTTATTGGTGAGCGGCACCTGAAAGAACTGGGGGCCTCATCCGAGCCCGACTTGTTGCCATCGGAGAGCAGTCGTTCCAATCAATTAGCTCGAACTCTTGAAGAACTTCCCGACCGGATTACCTTGGCTGAAGACACGGCACCCGATGCCGGGCCAACGGTTAAAAAAGATTAGTAGGAACCCCTGACTGTTATGTGTGAACTGCTTGGCATGAGTGCCAATGTCCCCACCGATATATGCTTTAGCTTTACCGGCCTTATGCAGCGAGGAGGCGTTACCGGTCCTCATAAAGATGGCTGGGGTATCGCCTTCTATGAAGGACGCGGGCTAAGCAGCTTTCATGATGCTCGGCCCAGCGCTAACTCGCGCATCGCGCAGTTGGTTAAAGATTACCCGATAAAAAGTCACGTGGTTATCAGCCATATTCGTCAGGCCAATGTGGGTGATATTTGCTTGGAAAATACCCATCCATTCAGTCGTGAACTCTGGGGCCGGATGTGGACCTTTGCTCACAACGGGCAATTGGATAAAAATATTTTTGACCTGCCGTTACGACATTATCGACCTGTAGGTACCACTGATAGTGAATATGCTTTTTGCTGGCTGCTGGGTGAGATAAGGGACGCTTTTCCTGAGCCGGTAGCCGATGAGCAGCGATTGTTTGATTTTATTCAGCAGCGATGTGATCAACTTAGGGCACTCGGGGTCTTTAATATGTTGTTGACGGATAGTTGCATTCTGGTTGCTTATTGCAGTACTAAGTTGACCTGGATTACCCGTCGAGCACCCTTCGGGCAGGCCTCTTTGACCGATACCGAGATGGTGATCGACTTCTGTAAAAAAACCAAACCATCTGATGTAGTGACTGTGATCGCAACCGTGCCTCTGACCGATAACGAGGATTGGGTCGTCCTCGCTGAAGGTGATATGACGGTATTTCGAGATGGTCTCGTAATTAATTGCTGATTTATTCATCATTTATTTCCAATACATTAAGGTTGATCTCTTGCCATCGCAGAATTCACTCTTAGACTAAAGATTAATGTGTTAGGTTGGATTAGGTGGGGTTCCTGAGGCCTGACATCAAGGAGAGTCTTTGTCATTGAATGATCTGTTGAATTCTGAGAAAAGTCAGGGGCCTAGTATAGATTTCGGTTCCTACCAAACACTACTGGATGTATTTGATCATTCTTGCCGCCGCTACGGAGATCTTCCCGCCTATTCTAATCTGGGTAAAACCCTGAGCTTCAATGAACTGAACGGTTCTGTGCGTGATTTTGCCGCCTATCTACAGCATAAAAGCGGTCTTAAGCCTGGCGATCGCATTGCCATACAGTTACCCAATTTGATCCAGTACCCTGTTGCCTTGTTTGCAGCGTTGCGTGTTGGCTTGGTGGTGGTGAATACTAATCCCCTCTATACAGCTGATGAAGTTGAGCATCAATTTAATGATGCCGGTGTTAAGGCTGTAATAGTGCTGGCCAATATGGCCCACCTGATAGAAAAGGTCATGCCACGTACACAGCTGCAGACGGTGATCGTTACTGAGCTGGGTGATGCGCAGCCACCGGCGCGAAGATTGATCATTAATGCCATGGTCAAACATGTAAAGAAGATGGTTCCTGACTATAAAATAGCCAATGCGGTTTCTTATATTAGCGCGATGAAAGAAGGGGCTCAGTTGTCCCTGAATCCGGTCGAGCTGAAACGAGATGACTTGGCGTTGTTGCAGTATACCGGTGGTACCACGGGGGTGGCCAAAGGCGCAATGTTAAGTCACGGGAATATCCTCGCTAATATGCTGCAAGTAAAAGGCTTGCTGGAATCCAATACTCAAGCGGGCCGTGAGCTGGCAATAGCCCCTTTGCCGCTCTATCACATATATTCATTTACGCTTAACTGCATGCTGACCATGGAAATCGGTTGTCATGTGGTACTGATTACCAATCCCAGAGATATACCCGCCTTTGTGCGGGAACTGCGGAAATGGAAGTTTACGATTTTCAGCGGCTTGAATACTTTGTTTGTCGCCTTGTGTAAAAACCAGCAATTCAAAGAACTCAATTTTGATGATCTTAAACTCACTCTTTCCGGCGGTATGGCGCTAACAGAAGCGGCAGCGACTAGGTGGCAGCGGGTGACGGGTAATGAAGTGATTGAAGGTTACGGGCTCACAGAAACCTCACCTATTGCGACGGTTAATCCTCCTGGCCGGGTACAGCAGGGCACCATTGGCCTGCCTATTCCTTCGACTGAAGTGCGTTTGTTAGATGATGATGATCTGGAGGTGCCTCGTGGCGGCGTTGGAGAGCTTTGTGTTCGAGGTCCTCAGGTCATGATGGGGTATTGGAATCAGCCCGAAGAAACAGCTTTGGTCTTGTCTGCGGATGGTTGGTTAAGGACCGGTGATATCGCTCAAATTCAAGACGATGGCTATATTCGAATCGTTGATCGTAAGAAAGATATGATAAATGTCTCTGGTTTCAACGTTTATCCCAATGAATTGGAAAATATCATTTGCGGTCATCCAGAAATCGATGAGTGTGTGGTAATCGGATTGCCAAACGAACACAGTGGTGAGCTGATTAAATTGTTTGTGGTGAGTAATAATTCCTATCTTAGCGTTAAGGAAGTTAGGGACTACGCCAGAGAGCGCTTGACCGCCTACAAAGTTCCCAGTCAGGTCGAGTTTCGATCTGAGTTACCTAAGACCAATGTGGGTAAAGTGCTGCGGCGTTCGTTGCGCGAAGAAGAAATTGCTAAGATGCAGCAAGCCCATAAAGGTTGAGCCAGCCGTTAATACGGTTACGTCGCTGGAGCAATGCAGCGATAGCCTCTATAATCCCGACTCTTTTTATCCTGCAAAGTCATAAATCCTTTGAATTCAAATATCAATAAGCTCTCTGAACAGATCGAATGTTGTCTGATTTCTGACCGGCAAGAGTTACGCAAGATGCTGTCCGCCATTCAGCGCAACGAGGCCAAAGGTTGCCCTTCTGACCGCCTGCAAAAGCGCTTTGTCGAAAAAGCCGAACGCTCCAGCAGAATGGTCGACCAGCGCAGAGCGATGGTTATAACTCCAAACTATGATGATGCCCTTCCTATCAGTGCAAAACGGCAAGATATTATCGAGCTGATCAAGCAGCATCAGGTCATTGTGCTGGCGGGCGAAACGGGTTCCGGCAAGACCACGCAGCTGCCTAAATTCTGCCTCGAATTAGGGCGCGGGATATTCGGGCTTATTGGCCACACTCAGCCCCGTCGGCTGGCTGCCCGAGCAGTGGCCAACCGCATTGCCGAAGAGCTGAACGTCGAGCTGGGCAGTACCGTGGGTTACCAGGTTCGCTTTAGTGATTCACTCAGTGATCAAAGTCGCGTGAAATTGATGACCGATGGTATCCTGTTGGCAGAAATACAACATGACCCCTTGTTGCTGCGTTACGACACTCTAATTATTGATGAGGCCCATGAGCGTAGCCTCAATATTGATTTTCTCCTCGGATATCTAAAACGCATTTTACCCAAACGGCCCGATCTAAAATTAATTATTACCTCCGCTACCATCGACCTAGAGCGTTTTTCCCGCCATTTCAATGCGCCAGTATTAGAAGTGTCCGGTCGTACTTATCCGGTTGAGGTCATCTACCGGCCATTGGATGAGATGGGCAGTGATACGGACGGCCAGGAAAAAGACTTAAGTGTGCAGCAGGCGGTGGTTCAGGCTGTTCGTGATATCGAACAACTGGAGCGTCAACGGCAGATTCGTCATCGTGGCGATGTACTGGTTTTCCTTAGCGGTGAGCGTGATATTCGCGAGACCGCGGAAGCTCTGCGTAAGCAGCAATTTCGGCATACTGAAGTGCTCCCTTTATATGCGCGGTTGAGCCAGGCCGAGCAAAACCGGATATTTCACCCCAGCGGGCAAGGGCGACGAATCATATTGTCTACCAACGTTGCCGAAACTTCCCTGACGGTGCCGGGTATTCGCTATGTGGTGGATCCAGGGAATGCTCGCGTCAGTCGCTACAGTTATCGTTCCAAAATTCAGCGTTTGCCCATTGAGGCAATCTCGCAAGCCAGTGCTAATCAGCGCAAAGGCCGCTGTGGAAGGGTGTCTGAAGGTATCTGTATTCGTCTATTTAGTGAGGATGATTTCAATAATCGGCCGGCCTTCACCGAAGCGGAAATATTAAGGACTAACCTTGCCTCTGTGATTCTGCAGATGGAAGGGCTGAATTTGGGTCGGATTGAGGATTTTCCGTTTATAGATCCGCCTGATTCTCGTTTTATTAAAGACGGTGTCCGTCTGTTGCAAGAGCTGCGAGCGCTGGATCAGCAGGGCCGATTAACGCCCATTGGTCGTAATCTCAGTCGTTTGCCAGTGGATCCTCGTATCGGGCGTATGGTGCTGGAGGCGCAGAATAATGGTTGCCTGAGCGAAGTGTTGATCATTGCCAGTGCTCTGAGTGTTCAGGACCCTCGGGAACGGCCGCTGGATAAGCAGCAGCAGGCGGATGAAAAGCATAAGCAGCATCAGGATAAGGACTCTGATTTTACCGGATTCGTTAACTTGTGGAATCAATACGAAGAGCAGCGCCAGATTCTGAGTAGTGGTCAGCTGCGCAGCTATTGTCGTAAGAATTTTCTGGCCTTTATGCGCATGCGCGAATGGCGAGATCTACACCGGCAGTTACATCTGGCTGTAAAAGACCTGGGCTTGAAAGAAAATAGACAGCCAGCGGGGAGTGACGCAGTGCATCGCTCTTTGCTGGCAGGCTTGCTAAGTCATATCGGGCAGAAAGATGAAAACCGGGAATACTTGGGTGCCAGAAATCGCCGGTTTATGATCTTTCCGGGGTCTTCGGTGGCCAAAGGTAAGGGTTCTGCCAAATGGATGATGGCTGCTGAGCTAGTTGAGACAAGCCGCTTGTTCGCCCGCGTGGTCGCGGCGATTGACCCTAAATGGCTGGAGCCACTGGCTCAGCATCTAATCAACCGCAGTTATTCCGAACCGCATTGGGAAAAGAAAGCAGCCCGCGTGGTTGCCTACGAGCAACAGACGCTCTATGGCTTGTCAATCGTATCTCGCCGAAAAGTTCACTATGGGGGGATTGATGCGGATGTTAGTCAGCAAATATTCGTGCGCTCGGCGCTGGTCGAGGGGGACTTTCAAACCACCGCGGCGTTTTTCACACACAATCGTTCGCTATTAAAGGAAGTGGAAGCCCTGGAAGATAAGTCCAGACGCCGGGATATCCTTATTGATGAAGAGCAGCTCTTTGAATTTTACCGGGAGCAGTTGTTAAAAAATCACGGCGAAGATGTCGTCAATGGTGCTTCTTTTGAACAATGGCGGAAAAAGTTAGAGCAAGATAACCCTCAAGCGCTGTTTATTACTAAGCAGCAGTTGATGCAGCATGATGCTCAGACGATTACAGAGAGTCGCTACCCGGAGTCTTTTAATTGGCAGGGAATGAGCTTTCGACTGAGTTATCGTTTTGAGCCTGGCGCCGTCGATGATGGCGTGACCATTTCAGTCCCTGTGGCTGCATTCAACCGATTGCCGTATAAACGCCTGCAATGGCTGGTTCCGGGGATGCTGAGAGAGAAATGCATCGCTTTGCTGAAAGCATTACCAAAACAATTGCGTAAGAATTTTGTTCCTATCCCAGACTATGTTGATGCTTTCCTAGATGCATCCTCTGCCGATGATGTGGCTTTGACAGATGCTTTGTCTTTTGCGTTGAAAAAGATGACAGGCGTGCTGATCCCTCCGGAAGCCTGGGATGATATGGTTGTTGAAGACCATCATTTGATTAACTACCGGCTGTTAGACGAGCAAGGTGAGTTATTGGCAGTCGCTCGGAGTTGGCAGGATCTAAGCCGGAAATACGGAGCCCGCAGCCAGGCTATATCTGCAGCGCCCGGCCATGAGCTGGAGCGCGAGGGTATCAGTCAATGGGATTTCGGTGCCTTGCCGGAGCAGGTTGAAGTCGATCAAGCAGGATTCAAGGTAACCCTGTTTCCGGGGTTATGTGTCGACGGGCAGGATATTGCCCTCAAGTTGTTTGATAGTCCGCTGAAATCGACAACTGCTCATCGCCAAGGGGTAGTGAAATTGATTCAGCAGCGAATTCAGCCGCAGATCAAATACCTGCAAAAGGATCTGCCGCGCTGGTCGCAAATAGCGTTGATGTATTCGACTGTGGGCAGTAAGCAGCAGCTCTGGACTGACTTTATTGATGCCGTGACAGAAGGCTGCTTTCTCAGCGCCAATCCATTGCCAAGAACGGAACAGGAATTCGACGCATTGGTTGAGGTGCGCAAAAGTCAATTTAATCAGCATGCGAAATCTTTGGCGGAGCTGTTGGATAAAATATTGATTCAATACCGCAAGTTGCAGAAGCAATTGTCCGGTAAGGTGGCCCTTGATGGCGTCATGGTGCTCACTGATATTCGTTCACAATTGGAATGTTTGGTTAGCAAGGGGTTTTTGAGCAATACGCCTAGCCAATGGTTGCAGCGTTACCCTGTTTATCTGCAGGCTATCGAAATTCGCCTGGAAAAGTATCGGCGGGATCTCAATCAGCAGCGTTTCTACAGTGAGCAACTAAATAGCTATTGGCAGCAATACCAGCAAAAATCCAAAGACCAGGTCGGTGATTTGATGCTGACTCAGCGCTTGTCGGAGTACCGCTGGATGATGGAAGAGTATCGGGTATCGCTATTTGCTCAAGCGATAGGTACGCTGATGCCGGTATCCGCAAAAAGGCTAGAGAAACTCTGGCGTAGCTGTAATTGATTGAGGGTGTTGACGGTTTTTCGAAAACATGATTGAATAGCGCAGATTTTAAGGATCTGGCGTCAGTAAAGCGCAACGGATCTGTAGGTTAGTTTGTTTTTGTTAGGTCAAAAACGTTGTAACTAAGGCCACAGATCTTTAATAAGGCACTGTTACGCAGTAAAATAGAAAAGTTAATTCGCCAAGGTTTTTAGATCGAACCTTTATTTCGGTTAAAAAACACTGGATTTGAGAATTAAATAGGCAAAAAGGCTATGTTTTTTTATCAATAGGTCTACTTTTTTTGCCTAAGCTGCGTTAAAGTTGAGACGTTTGGAATTTAAGTGTTTTCTTGGATATGTCTGCTATAACAGATGATCGAAGAAATATAATAGAAAAATGATTAACTACTAGTATGTTAAAACTTGAAGGGGAAACTTTAATGAAGAAGCAACTTATCGCTCTGGCTGTTGCAGGTGCAATGGCAGCTCCAATGATCGCTCAAGCTGACGCTACCGTATACGGTTCTTTCCGTATGGGCGTTGCTCAAACTGACAATAATGGCTCCGGCGATACTGATGGTGATCTGGACGTAGTTGATACTTCCAGCCGTATCGGTGTTAAGGGTACTGTCGACCTGGGTCTTGAAGGAACTGAAGGTTTCTTCAAAGCTGAGTGGCAGGCAATCGGTACTGACGATCCAGACCAGACTGACGGCCTGCGTGTACGTTTGATGCAGACGGGTGCGCGTGGCGACTGGGGTCAGGTTACTATCGGTAAGCAGTGGATGCCTCACTACCTGTGGATCTCCGCGCCTACTAACGTTTTTCACCCTGGTGACGGTTCCTTCGGTGAGCGTTTCAACCTGGGTAATACTGGTGAAGGTAAATCAGGTCACTTCCTGAAGCGTACCGAGGGATCTCTCGCTTATCATTCACCTGTGATGAACGGCCTGCAGCTTGTAGCTGCCGTTGTTCTGTTGGGTGATAATGATGATGACAACGGTGTCGCTGATGATAGCGTTGATGCGTATAACCTGGCTGTGCGTTACGCTGCCAACGGGTTCACTGCAGCGCTTTCCTATGGTGAGATGGAAGTTGGTAGCAGTTCTAGCTCTACCGTAGTGAGTTCTACTGGTGTCGGTACTCCGGTTTCTTCCGTTACCACTACCACATTTGCAGACAACGAAGTAGAAAACCTTGGTTTGAATCTGAAGTATAAGGCTAATGCTCTTGAAGTTATGGTCAAATACGAAGAAGAAGAAACCACGGTAGATGGCGCGGTTACTAAAGACGAAGAAGTTATCGAACTGGCTGTTCGTTACACAGTAAACGGTACTGCTGTTTACGCTCGTGTTTCTGACTACGAGGATAAGAAAGTAGCTGGTGCAGCTGGCGATCTGGAACAGTGGGGCGTTGGTGTTTCCAAGAAATTGGGCAAAGGCATCGTATACCTTGAGCACGTAAACAACGATAGCGACGACACTGCTGGTGATCGTACTCTTGCTGGTTATCGTCTGGACTTCTAATAGTTAACTATTAGAAAACCAAATCGAAGAGGACCTTTTTAGGTCCTCTTTTTTTTGCTGTTTGATTGGTGTCAGTTAATATTAATAAGTCGTCGACTTTGATCTAAAATCGCAAAAAAAATTCTGCGTATTACGGATAACCTGTTATTCTTTGATGCAATGCAGAATGTAGTATTGCAGCAAAGAATATGTAGATTTAAAAGAAGGAACTAGCGTGAAGATTAAACAGTTGACCAAATTCATCTACGGGTCTTTATTACTGCTTTGTGTCAGTGGTTTCGCTTCTGCTAATAGCGGAAATGAAGCGGGCGATCCGTGGGAGGGGTTTAATCGCGGGATCTTTTCATTTAATGATGCTCTAGATAGAAATATCTTAGTTCCTGTTACTAAAGGGTATCGTTTTGTTATGCCGGATGTCGCTGAGAAGGGCGTGCATAACTTTTTCGAAAACCTGGGTGATATAAGTACTTTTATTAACAGCCTTCTTCAGGGTAAGGTTGATGACGCGACTCAGGACCTGGCGCGTGTAGCATTTAACTCTACTTTTGGGCTTCTGGGTGTTATTGATGTTGCGTCCCCTATGGGCATTGACAAGCACGATGAAGATTTCGGCCAGACCTTAGGATATTGGGGCGTTGATAGCGGGCCTTATCTGGTTCTGCCTTTATTGGGTCCGAGTAATGTGCGGGACGGTGTCTCTTTAATTCCAGATCATTATCTTGATCCCATTACCTATTTCGAAGATAGCAATGACCGGCTTTGGTTGCAGGCTATTCGAGTTGTTGATACCCGTGCGGGCTTGATGGAATCAGAAAAATTAATTTCTGGTGATCGTTACAGCTTTATTCGCGATGCCTATCTGCAACGTCGTGAGTTCTTGGTAACTGATGGTGAAGTCGGAGAAAGTTTCGATCAAGACAATTTCTAAGGCACAATTTGTGTGTCTCCAGTCTATCGCTGTTAAACGATAAGAGTATACTCCCTCCATTGCTACTAACTATGGGAGCTTGCTGGACGGCTAGTATGAATTCTGATCGCTACTGCCTTTTAGTTACAGAAAGTCCAATTGATGAGAAAAGCCTTCAGGCGTTGAAGGCTATTCTGCAAGAGGAATCTGTCAGCCTTCTTGAAGTTTCGGGTGCGGACGCTGCATTGGCAGCTGTTGATGAAGCTGTCCCAGACATTATCTTTTCTCAAACCCCATTGTTCGGTGACCAAAGTTGGTTAGGGCGTATCGCTGAACAGGTCCGGCCCAACCCGGTGGTTGCCTTTGGCCACGATACCGATTACCAATCAGTTATTTTATCTTTGCGTCAGGGTGCCTGTGATTTTTTCAGTCTGCCGATAGAAGATGCTTCTAGTCTCAATCGTTCGGTATTGCGCCAGTTGAATAAGGCTAAGGTAATATCTGACAGCCAGTACTATCGTGAAGAGTTAGAACAGAGCTTGGCCTTACTACAGGAAGATCAACAAGCGGGTCGCCATGTGCAGCAGAAAATGCTGCCTCCCAAAGAGATGATCATCAACGATTATCGCTTTGAATATAGGATTAAACCTTCATTGTTTTTAAGTGGAGATTTTATCGATTTTTTCAGAATATCTGATTCTTTATCGATGTTCTACCTAGCCGATATTTCGGGTCATGGCGCATCATCTGCGTTTGTCACAGTGCTTTTAAAGAATATGACTAACCGCTTGTTACGCAATTATAATCGCGGTTCTAGCTTTCATATTCTTTCTCCTACCGATGTGCTTTCACGCATTAATAAAGAATTATTGGATACCGGTCTTGGTAAGCATCTGACTATTTTCGTCGGTTTACTCGATCGCATTGAAAACACCCTACAATATGGGGTAGGAGGGCACTTCCCCATGCCTATCCTACGACAAGGGGGTAAAGTAGAGTTTCTTGCTGGTAGCGGCATGCCGGTAGGGCTTTTTGATGACCCCGAATTTGATGGCCGTATTGTCGAGCTAGAAGATGAGTTTTCTTTGACTCTTTTTTCGGATGGAATCTTAGAAATTTTGGATATGCCTAGTCTAAAGGATAAAGAAAATTTCTTGCTGGAAACAGCAGCCCGGGGCTATGATGATTTACAAGACTTGGCGATTGCATTAGGCGTTGATAAAGTAGAAGAAGCCCCTGATGACATCGCTGCATTAAGTGTCTCCAGAGTTGTTTAGATAATGCAAAACGGAAAGATTTTATTCGCAGAACAGGATGGTAACTACGTCCTTAAGTTCGTGGGTGATGTGCGTCTTACCCTGTGCTCAACCCTCGATCTGTTCCTCGAAAATATGCTCGATAATGATGGTTTCAAAACGGTCATCATTGACTTAACTGAAACCCTAGGAATCGATAGTACCTCGTTGGGGCTGATCGCGAAGATTTCAGTGAAGATGAAACGGCATCATCAGCTGCGTCCCACTATCGTTTCCACTAATGAAGATATCAGTCGAATCTTACTGAGTATGGGGTTTGATAAGGTATTTATTCTTATTCGAGAAAACGTCGAAGCGAGCCAGCAACTGCAAGAGTTGTCTGTGCTGCAGGAATCTGAACAACAAGTAAAGGATCGTGTTGTTGATGCTCATCGTGTACTAATGGAGCTTAATGCAAATAATCGCGATTGCTTTCGTGATCTGGTTCGTTCTCTGGAATCAGAATAAGCCAGGTCGCGGCCGTTAAAGGCAGTTCCTTGACCTCTTGTGTAACTAATGACAATCTATGTCAACGGCTACGCTTGTTGCTATAGAGGTTTACCTGTTGGATATAAATCAAGAAGTTGACCGACTCAGTCAGATTCCGATGTTTTCCAAGATGGAAACATCGAAGCTAAAATTATTGGCTTTTACCAGCAAGTTGATTGAGTATCAGAATGGAGAAACGCTCTTCCATATTGATGATCCGGCGGATAGTGTCTACTTGGTTATGCGGGGGAATGTCGAAATCCTGTTGGATTCCACTGACGGTGCCAGCGCCGCTATCGTTAGGGGTGAAAATTCTCTTATCGGTGAGATGGCGGTTATTTCCAAGCAAGGGCGTACTGCTTCTGTCAGGGCAAAAGGGGCTGCTACGGTCCTTAGAATCGAAGATGATGTGTTTTTGCAACTGCTTACCGTAAATCCTGATGTTGCCCTTGATGTTATGAGACAACTCAGCGACAAGCTCACAGAGGCCCACAAAACCAACGAATTACTGCAACGTAAGGTGCAAGCAGCTCAAGGATGGGTAACGCCCGCCACAGAAACATCCTGAATTTGATACTGAAAACTGTAGCGAATAATTCCGGTTATCTCTGTTACCTCGGCTGAACTAACCCGCTCTGGCTAATCGTACTCTGGCGTAAATACCAGGGTTTCATTACTACGGCCTTTTACGGTTGCTTTGCCTACTGCAGATAGTATAAACATGCTCTTCCGACAGGTTTCTGCAGTCGCCTTTGATATAAGAATTTCGGTATCGAACTCTTTATTCAGCTGTTCTAAGCGGGCAGCAAGGTTTACCACATCGCCGTGGACGGTATAGATCAGGCGATGTTCTGACCCCATAAAACCACCCACCACTTCGCCGGTATTGATGCCGATACGGTTTCGTAAAGAGATCTTCTGGTTGTCTTCTCCAAACGTTCGGCGTCTGAGCATTTTCTGTATATCAATGGCTGCCTTCACCGCACATTCAGAGGGGGTGAGGCCTTCGTGAGACTGATTAAAGCTGGCGAGTATTGCGTCACCCTGAAATTGATTAATGGTACCGCCATAGCTGTCTAACACTTCTTCTAAGGCCGTAAAATATTGGTTTAAGGTAGTTACAACTCGCTCCGGAGGGAGTTTCTCGCTAATGGTGGTAAAGGACACGATATCGGTAAACATTACTGCAGCATCATAGGTATGGGCGTTACCTGCCAGGGGTTGCGCGTCGGAATTCTTAATATCAGTGACTACTTGCTCTGGTACAAAATGGGCGAGATCTGCTGCGACATTGGCTTCAGTAACTGCTTCGATTAGCAGCTTTCTTGCACGATAAACTGCAGCAGCAAGCACTGCACTGACAATGATTATAGAGGTGATCTTGTCAAATTCTGCCCCCAACAAAATGCTGTTTGAAGTCAGGTATTGAACGTAATCTCGGGTGATCATCGAATCTGCTGGATCTGCATAGATGACATAAAGAATCATCAGTAACCAGCCGATTGCCGCACTAGCACCGGCAAAGAGGATAAACTTGACCTCAAAACGTAATGCTCGCATGGCGATAAAAATAAATACATACAACAGGGTTGGGGCCTTCAGATAGAAAGAAGCTGGTTGCATATATTGCAGATGAAAGCTCCACATCAACAAATAGATAAGTGCCATATCGATGATGATCGACATATAGGTAAACCAATCGGGAGGAAGCCGCATATGGCTGTACGTGATGTGCACAACGGTAAACACGAAATAGGCGGCCAGAACCCAGGGTACCGGAGTGAAGTCCACATCTGCAGGGAATGTTTTTGGAGATAGGTTATATAGAGCGGAAAATGTTATGACTATGCCTAACTGAACCCAGCCGATTAGCTGTTCGCTTTTTGCTTGATGGCTATTAATTTTGAGTACTACCCGTTCCGGCAGCATCGAGTGGTTTGTTGAGAATCGTGCTATATCCTTGAACATAGTGGCGATTATTACCATCTGGCTATTTAGCTATATAGAGAACGGTCACTGTTATTCGTTACGGGTCAAGTGCCTAAACTTTTTTATCGAAAGCAGAAAACATCGAGCTATGGCTTTATCCTAGGCTATTGTTCTGTAGGGCGCAGCCCTATTTTCTACCGGTCGGATATGCTGTCAGCAACAGGCTGCGTGGATACCAGTTCACAATGGATACGGATGATATGACCGAGTTTTCGATGCCGCAAAAGCTGGAAAACGCACGGGTGCTGATGTACAGCCATGATACCTTCGGGCTTGGCCATTTAAGGCGTTGCCGAGCATTAGCCCATTCGCTGGTAGGACAGTTTAAGGGGCTGTCGGTATTAATCCTGACCGGATCTCCCATCATTGGTCGATTCGATTTTAAGGCGAGGGTTGATTTTGTTCGTATTCCCGGTGTTATCAAATTACGAAACGGCGAATACACCTCCTTAGGGTTACATATCAATCTTGAGCATACCTTGGCGATGCGGGACTCGATTATTCTCCATACGGCTGATATTTTTGACCCGGACCTGTTTATTGTCGACAAAGAACCTTTGGGCTTGAAAGGGGAGGTTGAATCGACGTTGAAAATGCTCAAGCGCAAGGGCAAACCGGTGGTGTTGGGGGTACGTGATGTGCTGGACGCACCGAGGTTTTTGCGTCCTGAGTGGGAAAGCAAAAATGCAGTGCCGGCGCTCAGTGAATACTATGAGGAAATCTGGGTATATGGTGACGCAGCCATGGGTGACCCTTTGCTGGGGCTTGATATCCCCGCTGCGGTGCGCCGTCGTATGGTATACACCGGCTACCTGCCGCGCAGCCGTCCTGCGGTAGCTGATTCGAAACACTTATCTGAAATACCTCGTCCTTATCTGTTGATAACCCCAGGCGGTGGTGGTGATGGCGTTGAAATGGTGGATTGGGTGCTGAGAGCCTATGAATCCAGTGCGGATATCCCCTGGCATGGGGTGTTTGTTGTCGGGCCGTTTATGGCAGCAGCTGATCAGCAGAACTTCCAGCAAAGGATCAACGCTCTGGATAACGCCACCTTTATCTCCTTTGAAAGTCAGATGGAGTCGTTAATGGAAGAGGCTGAGGCGGTTGTTGCCATGGGTGGATACAACACTTTTTGCGAGATTCTTTCGTTTAACAAACGCGCGCTGATTATACCCAGGACAACACCACGGGAAGAGCAATTGATTCGAGGCCTCCATGCCGCTGAACTGGGTCTGATAAAGCTCTTTGATCCACGTAAACGCGAAAGCGATGCTTGTATGGTTCGTGCCATTAAATCACTGGTTGACCAGGCCCCCCCCGCTGATCTGATGCCGGAGGGCTTTATGAGTGGACTGGAGGTCGTTAACCAGCGCTTTATCGATATCATTCGTACTTTCAATTAGGGATTCGTACTTTAATTAGGGAGCTGGTTATCATAACTAGAGGATGGCAATGAAAGCTGTAATGCCAAAAATCATGTTCTATGTCCAACATTTGTTGGGCATTGGGCATATTAAGCGGGCTTCATTGTTGGTAAAGGCGTGGCGGGAATATGGGCTCGATGTTGTCGTGGTCTCTGGTGGTGAGCCGGTTCCTCAATTCGGTTTTGACGGCGCCGAACTGCTACAGTTGACTCCCATCAAAGCCGCCGATGCAGGTTTTTCAGAACTCGTCGACAGCGATGGAGCAGGGTTGAGCGAGGAATTCAAAAGCAGGCGTCGTGATCAGTTGCTGCAGAGTTTTGACCGCATCCGTCCGGATATCCTGGTCCTGGAAAGCTACCCCTTTGGTCGCCGGCAACTTCGCTGGGAATTGGATCCACTTCTGGAGACGGCAAAAAACCGTGATCCGGTACCGCTTATCGTTTCTTCGGTTCGCGATATCCTGCAGTCCCGCAAACCTGAACGAATCCGCGAGACGCTGGTTAAACTGGACCGCTATTTTGACCAGGTTATGGTGCATGGCGACAGCGACTTCATCCCCCTGTCGGAGAGTTTTCCGGCAGCTAGGGAGCTTGGGGATAAACTCTGCTATAGCGGTTACGTGACGGAACCGGTTGACCCTGACATATCGCCATCTGCTGATCAGGGTTCAGGATCATCGCTGGATGGCGAAAATGAAGTGATTGTTTCGGCGGGTGGTGGTGCGGTTGGGTTTAGTTTGATGCGAGCGGCCATCGAGGCTAAGGCGCAGTCATCGTTGTCTCAGTTGACTTGGCGGTTTTTGCTGGGACCCAACGTTTCCGCTAATCATAGGTGGATGTTACAGCAGCAAGTTGATGCAAATACCCTTATCGAACCGATTAGAAGCGACTTTCCTGCGTTATTAAGCCGTTGCCGGTTATCGATATCACAGGCGGGTTATAACACCGTGATGGATATCCTGCAGGCCCGCTGTGTGGCGGTCTTGGTTCCCTTTGAAGGCACGGCAGAAACGGAACAGATCAGCCGGACACGGCGATTACAGCAACTGGGGCTTTGTGCCATGCTGCAGGAATCACAGCTGGACGGAGTCCGACTGGCAAAGGCCATCGATAATGCCTTGGATTGCCTTCGTGACCGTGACCGTGACCGTGATGGTGAGCTTGCCGGTGGGATCAACTTGAATGGTGCGGCTAACTCAGCGCTATTGCTGGAGTCCTTATGGCGGCAACAGGGGCGGCAGCAGGGAGAAGGGGGTGTCTAATTGGCCTGCGTTGATACAGGAGCTACGACTCTGGCAGCAGCAGGGTCTTGTGCCGACGTTATGGTGGCGCGACGATGATTGCCAACAGGATACTGCCGCACTGAGGCGCCTCAGTCAGCTAAGCCTGGACTATCAGATCCCTCTGCATCTGGCGGTGATCCCCAGGGGGGCTGATGCTAGCCTTAAATCTGTTTTTTTTGACAATCCCTGGCTGTTTGCACTTCAGCATGGATACAGCCATCGAAATCATGCGCCGAAGACGGAGCGTAAATGCGAACTGGGCGAGCATCGTCCACTGTCCGAAGTGGTCCACGAACTCCAGCAAGGGCGGGAATATTTAAACCTGTTGCTGGGTCAGCAGGTGTTTGTGCCGTTACTGGTTCCGCCGTGGAATCGAGTGACCGATACGCTGCTACCTCATCTTTCGGAAATCGGTTTGGTGGGTTTGTCGACATTGGGGCCGCGATTAGCCGAACGCTGTTATCAGCTGCCCCAGGTGAATGTTCATATCGATATCATTGACTGGAAAATACGCTCTTTTGCCGGTGATCAGAGGGTGTTGTCTCAACTACTGACACATCTTCAAGGACGTCGTGAAGGGCTGTTCGATGTAACAGAAGCCACCGGGTTAATGACTCATCATCTGGCCCATGATGAGCAGTGCTGGGAGTTTTGTCAGCGACTGTTTGAAGTGATGGCAGATTATGGTGGGCAGTGGCAGGAGCCGTCACAGCTGTTTCCAGAATAATTTTCGTAGGTCGTTAACAGGGAACTTCCTGCAAGCTGATATTATGTTCCTCCAGTATTAAGCCACTATCGCCGTGCCACTGGAACAGCAGTCCCCTGTGCCAGTCTACCTTTACCGGGCAGTCTGTTTTCATATCCCAGTCCAGGGCTTCACTGAGCAGGCTTCTGAGCACCCCTTTGTGACAGATAATGCCAATATCCGGTTGGCTCGGCAGCTGTGCCAGCCAGATCAGTAATCGCTCCCTGACCTGTCGGGGTGATTCTCCTCCCGGTGGCTGTAGATCCAGGCCTCTCGATTCCTGCTGTTGCATCGACCGGCCAAGGCGGATTCTGAGATCGGGCAGGCATTCGCCCTCCCATGCGCCCCAATCCATTTCCAGTAATGCCGTTTCCAGCTGGTAACGACTGATATTCAGTAGCTCGGCGCTCTGACGGGCTCTTTGCAATGGACTGCAATACCATTGCAGATGATTGAACCGGGATGGGATGGTCAGGTTTTCTAGGGCTTGTATGCCTTCTTCGGAAAGCGGAATATCCCGTCGACCCTGGAGCCGCTTTTGTTGGTTCCAAGCAGTGGCACCGTGCCGAAGGGCAAAGATTCTCAGGCTCATAGCAGAGGTTCCAATGATCGCCTTAATAGTCTGGCGGCACTGTCGAGGCTGTGACGCTTCAGCACATGCGATCGTGCCGCATTTCCCATTTCAGCTAGTCGGCTGGGGTTATCTAGCAGCAGGTCTAATTGGCGGGCAAATTGATGAGTGTCTCGGGGTGTGACCAGAATGCCGCTGCGGTTCTGATCCAGGATGCTGGCAACCCCGCCTTCGTTACCGGCCAGCACCGCAGTTCCTGATAACTGAGCTTCGAGCATCGACAGGCCGAAGGCCTCATTGACAGCAGGCCACAGATACAGGTCACTGGCGGCAAGTAGCGGTTGTAACTGTTGAGCTGACATTTGCCCGAGAAAATGCACGCCTGACAGTGATGCGAAGAAGCCTTTTACCTGCTCACGGTTGACGCCGTCACCGATAATCAGTAATTGCCAATCCCTGCATTTGAGTTTGCTCAGTGCTTCTGCCAGCAATTGATAAGAGTGTGTTTTATCTCCCGGGCGCAGCATCGCCACGGTTATTAGCCAAGGCTGGTGGGGGGGTAGCTGCCAGCGTTCGGCCAGCACTGCCTTTTGGCTTTGTTCTGCGAATTGGAATTGCGCGGTGTCCAGAAACGGCGGCAGGTCGACAATGTTCAAATTGCTAAATCGGGCTTCCAGACAGGGCCGGTCAGTAGGGTTAAGACTTAAGCAAAGTCGGGCATGCTCAAGGGCGTCGACCGTGGATTGAAGTCCCAGTCCCCAGGGTCCGTCAATTTGTTTTGCTGCGTAGGAGGCTTCTGCCACCACGTAGGGGATATTCAGCGCAGAGGATACCCTGGGGCCGAGCCAGTCCGGTGCTTTATGGTAGAGATGATAGGTAAACCAGAGTTTCGGTCGCTCTGATTTCGGAAGCGCTTGATAGCGCCGGATCAGTCTATTCGCCCAGCGTTCCCCCAGTGCTTTAATACGCAGTTGGTACTGTAGATTGCCGTTGCCATCGCGACTGCGTAACCCTGCTGCTAGCTGAACCTTGAAGCCGGCCTGTTGCAGCGCCGACATCAGCAGTTGCGCCAGGTGACGATCTCCGGATGGGTTGGGATGCCCCGGTGGTTTAAGGGGCGCATAAAATGCAACGGTTGTCGGTGCCATAGTTGGTTACCGCTTGTCTCGCTCAGGGCGCTGTGGCTGGAACTTATCCATCAGTATATCAATGCCTCGGGAAACTGAAAATTGCTCCCTGACCCGTTGAAAGCCGGCCCCCGCCAGTTGTTGTCGTAATACAGGATCGGTGATCAGCTGCTGCAATGCTGCGGTTAGTTGCTGTTCATGTTGTTGCTCGACCAGCAGACCGGTCTCGCCATCCTCAATCAGCTCTGGTATGCCTGATATTCGTGTGGACAGGCAGCATAATTGCTGACTTTGAGCTTCCATCAACACATTGGGCAGTCCATCGCGATCACCGTTATCTACGATCTTACTGGCCAGCACGAATAGGTCTGAGCGCCGGTAGTATTCGATCACCTGCTCCTGGGGAAGGGCGCCGAGCCATTCTATGCGATCATCGATGCCAAGGGTTTTTGCCTGTGCTTGCAGAGCTTGCAACAGTTCGCCACCGCCGATATGAGTAAAGTGCCAGCTCAGTTCCTTGGGAAGTGCCGCCAGGGCGTTGAGTAAATTGTCATAGCCCTTTTTAGGCACTGCACGACCCACGGAAATTAGCTCGACCGGAGTCTGTTGTTGGCCGTCGTTGGATTTATCTGACTGCTCCTGCGGGTGTTGATCAAAGCGTTCAAAATCAAGACCATGATAGACCAGTGTTACCTTTTCCGGGTTATCTGCCAGCTGCTTCAGGTATTGGCTATTGGCCGCTGTACAGGTTACCAGCCATTCCAGATCCTGCAGTTTCTCCTGTATTTCCCACTGGGGAATGGTCCAGATATCCTTGGCATGGGCTGAAGCTGACCAACTTATCCCTTTGATGATCGCTCCGTAGCGGGTCACAGAGGCCGGGGTGTGGATAAAGTGCGCATAGAGATGGCTGATAGTCGGTGGCAGCTCTGCTGCCAGCACCAGGGCCTGACCAAAGCGACGGATACGGTTACGGCTGCAGTCTCTGCCCAGATCTTTCAACCACAGCCTGAGTGACTTGCCGAAACCGGGCAAAGTCATGCAATGACACAATCCCTTCAGTACCCGCAGCGGTTCCTGGTGCAGGTACTCCGGCAGGTAAACAACGCTGGCCTCGATTTCCCGGTGTATCGGGTGGGTATGGGGATCCGTGGGGTGGCGCAACGAGATCAGCGTGATATCAAGGCCCCGGCGCTCCAGTTGGCGAATTTCCTGGGCTATAAAGGTTTCAGACAAACGCGGGTAGCCTTTGAGTATCAGAGCAATGGAATTTGCCAAAGCGGACTCCCGTCACAGCATGTTATCTATCGATAACCGTATGTAGATTATTGATAAAACTAGAAATATAGCACAGTGTTTAGCTATTAACCGGTCCTCTCAGGACCCTGCGTACAATCACGCGTTCCTGGTCTATGATAGAAGTTAGTGCGAATTGCGTCTGGAATCTCCCCGTTGCCGAGGAACCGAGGCTTAATGGAACCGTCCATTTTTCGTTACATTCTGCGTTATACCCTGAAAGATCAGATTCTGATTCTGATCCTGACGTTGCTATCGCTGCCGTTTCTCTATGCCGCTCTTGAAGTTCCCAAGCGGATTATCAACGATGCCATCGGTGGTGCCAACCGCCCCGACAGCCTGTTCGGCTATGAGGTCGACCAGTTCAGCTATCTGTTTGTTCTCTGTGGTTTGTTTTTGCTGTTGATTATAATTAACGGCGGTATCAAGTATATGCTCAATGTCTACCGGGGAGTGGTGGGTGAGCGTATGCTAAGACGTCTTCGATTTGATCTTTTCAGTCAGATACTGCGTTTTCCTATCCCTCACTTTAAGAAAATCTCTCAAGGCGAGATTATTCCCATTATCACCGCCGAGACGGAGCCTCTGGGCGGCTTTATTGGTGAGGCCTATGCGCTTCCAGCCTACCAGGGCGGCATTCTGCTGACCTACCTGGTTTTTATTTTTAATCAGGATGTTTTGCTTGGTATCGTTGCTACCGCCCTATACCCCTTTCAGATGTATGTGATTCCGAAACTGCAGCGCAAGGTTAATGAGTTGGGCAAACAGCGGGTGCTGGCCGCACGTCGTCTAGGGGATCGCATCGGCGACAGTATTTCCGGCATTCAGGAAATCCATGTCCATGATACGTCCCAGTATGAGCGTGCGGTGATTAGTGAGCGCCTGGGTCGAATATACCGATTGCGGTTTAATATCTATAAACGCAAATTCTTTATTAAATTTCTGAACAATTTCCTGGCTCAAGTTACGCCGTTTTTCTTCTATCTGTTTGGTGGCTATTACATTATCAATGGTGAACTTTCTCTCGGGGCCTTGGTGGCCGTACTGGCGGCCTATAAAGACCTCAGTGATCCTTGGAAGGAACTGCTTAAGTTCTACCAGATCAAGGAAGACGTGCGCATTAAATATGAGCAGATTATCGATATGTTTCAGCCAGACGGAATGCTGGACAGCCGCCTGCAGCAAGCTTCGCCGCTGCCGTTGGATCCACAGCAGCAAGGTTGGGAAGGCAGTAATCTCAGTTACAGTGAACAGGAGGGTATTAACCTGGTTGAACGCCTTAATTTCAAGGTGGGGTTGGATCAACATACGGCTATCGTTGGTATCGGTGCCAGTGGTAAGGAGGAGCTGGGGCAGTTGATGGCGCGGCTGCTATTTCCCAGTCAGGGCAAGCTAAATCTGGCGGGCATGGAAATGATGCATTTGCCGGAGTCAGTGGTGGGGCGGCACTTGGCCTATGTGGGAGCTCATGCGCATCTGTTTTCCGGGACTATCAGAGACAATTTACTGTATTCCCTCCATCATCGTCAGTTAGTGGCTGATGATGAGGGGGGTAGGTGTCAGGATATCCATGACGCTGAGCGTTCGGGCAACAGTACCGATGATCCCAACGGCAATTGGATTGATCGTCAGGAACTGGGGTGTCAATCTGAGCAGGATTTTCTCGCCCATATCCATCAGGTACTGGCAATCGTCGACTTTAGCGATGACCTGTTTCAGTTGGGGTTGCTGGGGCGTCTTGACTCTCAACAACAGCAGGCTTTTGCCGAGCAGATCCTCACTGCACGGGGTCGTATTCATCAGCATCTACAGCAGGACAGCTGTCAAGGACTGGTCGAACTGTTTGACTGGAACCATTACAACAGCAACCTGACGGTGCTGGAGAACGTTATCTTCAGCCCATCGAAAGGAAACAGTGACGAGCACGACAGCCTGGCGGGTAATCTGCAGTTTCAGAATTTTCTGGATAGGCAGGGATTGTTAGAACCCTTTCTGGAAATGGGGCGGGAATTGACAGAGATGATGGTGGATCTGTTCTCTGATATCGATGAAGGCAGTGACCTGTTTGAACGTTTCAGCTTTATTCGGGCAGAAGACCTGCCGGAGTACCGTGAGCTGCTGCAACAGACCCGCAATAAGAAAATTCGCCGTGAAGACACTGCCGTCTGTGAACGGTTTTTATCGCTGACTTTTAAATTGACCCCGGCTCGTCACCGTTTGGGGCTGGTGGATGAAGTGATGCAGCAGCAGATCCTGAAAGCTCGGCATGCCTTGGAGCAGGCGTTGCCGGAGATCGATATCGAGTTGGCATTTCTCAATAGTGAACGTTTCAATCCGGATCTGAATATTCGTGACAATCTGTTGTTCGGGCGACTGGTGTTTGGCAAGGCCAGGACAAAAGAAAAAATCACCAGCCTGATTCATCAGGTGATATGCGAGCTGTCGCTGGAAAACAGCATTGTTGAGATCGGCCTGGGGTATGAAGTAGGTACCGCAGGGAGCCGCTTATCATCGATACAACGGCAGAAACTGGCGATAGCCCGGGCTGTCATCAAAAAACCCGATGGGCTGATTTTAAATGAGGCTCTGGCGGCTCTTGACCCCTCCTCAGAGCGGCAGATTGTTGGCAAGCTGAGAGAGGTTATGGCGGGTAAGGGATTGGTGTATATCACCAACCGGGCACAGCAGACGGCTGAATTTGATCAGTTGCTGGTGATGGAAAAGGGGCACCTGTTGGCCCAAGGTAGCTATCAGGCGTTGACTCAGCAGTCAGATAAGTTGGCAGATTTATTGCGTTGATCGCACTGAAATCATTGCCATTATTTGAGTGATTTTGTTGCTTAATTCTTATAGGGGTCAGCAGCATCTCTGAGGCCATCGCCAAAGAAGTTAAATGCCAGAATAATGATGATTACCGGCAGTACCGGCAGCATCAGCCAGGGGTAGATTGCGACGACATTGATATTCTGTGCTTCGTTGAGAAGTACGCCCCAGCTGGTAATAGGTGGTCTCAAACCAAGGCCGAGAAAACTCAGGGCTGTTTCACCCAGTATCATCGCCGGAATCGATAGCGTCGCAGAGGCCACCAGATGGCTGAAGAACCCCGGCAACAAGTGGCGGCCGATAATACGTTGGGGGCGCGCGCCCATCAGCTGGGCAGCGCTGCAGTAGTCTTCTTCTCGCAGGGCCAGCAACTTGGAACGCACCGCCCGTGCAAGTCCGGTCCAGTCCAGCAGCGCAAGAATCAGGGTAATACCGAAAAACACCCATATCGGGCTCCAGGTCACCGGCAGGATCGCGGAGAGCGCCATCCACAGTGGTAACTCCGGAAAGGACCGTATCACCTCGGTAATTCGTTGCACTGAGGCATCGATCCACCCGCCGTAGTAACCGGCCAGACCGCCGATAGAGATACCCAGTATAAAACTCAATATGATGCCCACTAAGCCGATAGTCAGCGATATGCGGGCACCATAGATGATTCGTGAATACATGTCCCTGCCGAGTCGGTCGGTGCCCAGCAGAAAGACCTGTGCGTTATCAGGAGCGCAGATCAGGTGCCGGTCGCCATCCCAGACACCCCAGAATTTATAAGGGTCGCCGTGACAGAAAAATCGTAGCGGAAATTGCTGGGAGCGGTCTTCACTATATTCCCGCATCAGATTGTCCATATTCAGTTCAAAGTTCCAGCCGTAGACAAAAGGTCCGACAAACTCGGCCTCATGGAACAGGTGAATAGGCTGCGGTGGTGAGTAGATATAGTCGGTATGACGAGTCGACAGCGCATAAGGCGCGAGAAACTCACTGATCAGGATCGAACCGTACATCAGCGCCAACAGCACGCCACAGAAGAGCGCCAGACGGTGGCGTTTGAAACGCCACCACATCAACCGCCACTGAGAGGCCAGGTAGTAGTTTTCCTGAGCTTCGTTGAGTTGTTCGATGCTTTGCGGATCAAAAGCCCGGACAGAGACAAAGTGACCGTCGCCGACATCTTTTTTATGATGTATCTCGGTCATCGGTTGGTTCCCCCCTGCAATCTGATCCTTGGGTCTAGCAGCGCCAGCGCCAGATCAGACACCAGTACGCCAAAGACCGTGAGAATTGCCAGGAACATCAGAAAAGATCCAGCCAGATACATATCCTGACTCTGTAACGCACTGATCAGAATGGGGCCGGTGGTGGGCAGGGATAAAACCACCGCGACGATCTCTGCCCCGGAGATGATACTGGGTAGCAGGTTGCCGATATCGGAGATAAAGAAATTAAGCGCCATTCGAAGGGGGTATTTCACCAGCAGTTTGAACGGCGGCACGCCTTTGGCGCGGGCGGTGACCACATAGGGTCTGTGCAGTTCGTCCAGCAGGTTGGCTCGCAGGCGGCGGATCATCGCGGCTGTGCCGGAGGTGCCGATAACCACCACCGGAATCCATAAATGTTCCAGCACCGACATCAGCTTGTCCCAGCTCCAGGGCGCATTAATATACTCGCCAGCCATCAGCCCTCCAATGGAAGTGCCGAAGCTGACGTTGGCGACATACAGCAACACCAGTGCCAGCAGGAAGTTGGGGGTGGCCAGCCCCAGAAACCCCAGCAGAGTCAGACCGTAGTCTCCCCAGCTGTATTGGTGTGTGGCGGAATACATGCCGATGGGAAAGGCGATCAGCCAGGTAAATACAATGGTGAATGCGGAAATTAATACCGTGAGGAACAGACGGTCTCCTACTACGTCGGTGACCGGTAATCCGTATTCAAAGGAGTATCCGAAATCTCCCACCAACATGCCCGACGCCCAGGTAAAATACTGCACCAGAAACGGCTCATCCATACCGTACTGTTGGCGTAGGTTGGCAATAAACTGAGGGTCGACGGATTCGCCCTGGCTTTCCAGTTCGGCGATATAACTTTCCAGATAATCCCCGGGGGGTAACTGGATAATGACAAAGATAATAAAGCTGATAATAATCAGTGTCGGAATCATCAACATGATGCGGCGCAGGATATAGTGGGCCATCAGTGGCTAGCTCCCTCTGCCGTCTGCGACTGGTCGAGCCAGAAACGGTCCATTCGGTAGACGCCGAAATAGGCATTGGGCTCCCAGTTCCATAGTCCCTCTGTCGGCACATTCCTGAGGCGGTTGTTAATCACGATGGGTTGCAGCACTTTGGCAACGGTACCGATGGTGAAGACGTACTCAGAACGAATCTCCAGCATTTCTCGCCAGGCCGTCAGACGTTGTTCGGTACCGGTGGCCTCACGCCACTGTTGGTTTAATTCCAACAAGCGTTGCACCTCGGGCAAGTCAGGAGGAGATTCCTGCCCGGTTTGGTAATGCTTTCCCCATTTCGGCCATTGCAGCTGCTGCTGGTCGGTGGGGGCCAGCTGCGCCGGATTCATATCGGCGGTGGCGATGCCGTTGGGCATTCCGGTCCATATCGACATCAGCGCATCGCCGGAGAATACCCGGTTACGGAAAACTTCCCTTTCGGAGGGTTTACTGTGAATCTTGATGCCTGCCGCCAGCCAGCTACCGTGGACCAGTTCCAGTACATCGGTCTCTTCGGTACTTTCTCCGGCGGTCTGGACAATGATTTCCATTGGCCGGCCATCCGGCAGTAAGCGAATGCCGCGCTCATCGCGCTGCGTCAGACCCAACTCATCCAGCAGGCTGTTAGCTTGTTTCAGGTCGAATTGCGCCCAGCGTTGGCGGTAGTGGGGCTGATACAGCGGTGACTCGGGAATCAGGGTATCGGCGCCGGACAGGGCCAGACCGAAATAGATCACCTGATTAATCTCATGGCGGTTAACCGCCAGAGACAGCGCCCGACGAAAGCGCACATCTCGAAACAGCTTCTGCCACTGTGGATCGTTGGTGTTGAGGTTGGGGTAGAGGGATACACGAGAACCTCTGGAGGTTCGCCATAACCGCACCTGATAGTTATTCCGCCGTTCTCCTTCCTTTAGGAAAGTGTAGTTGTCCAGCCGCAGGTAACGCCCTTGCAGGTCTGATTCTCCTGCCCCGGTTTTGGCGGGAACCAACTTGGAACTGGAGATGGTCATTATCACCTCATCCAGATAAGGCAACTGATTACCCTGATTGTCGATGCGGTGGTAGTAGGGATTACGTTTGAACACGAAGCGTTCTGACGGTGGATAGGTAGAATTCCGCCACGGCTGTAAGGTCGGCATGTCGGGATTATCAGATTTATACTGGTGATCTTTACTTTGGTGCAGAGCAAACCAGGACTTACGTTTTATTTTTGCCGTGTCGACCTGTTGCTGCAGTTTTTCAGGGTCGGCGAAGCGCTGATGAAATTGTTTCAGATAGTGTGCAGGGCGGTAGATATACAGGGGGCGCGGCCCCGCCAGCGCCAGTAGAAAATCGGGGTTGGGATGGTCCCAGCTATAGCGCAGAGTCAGCTTATCGAGCACTTCAAAACGCGCCTGTTGGCCATTGACTATCATGACTTTTGGCGGGCCAAATGAGGCCAATTGTTTGTGGGAGGCGACATCCTCCCAGTAGTAGCGAAAATCTTCGCTGGTAAAGGGATGGCCGTCAGACCAACGATGCCCGGGGCGAAGGTGTAGCGTAAAGATGCGTCCATCCTGCACTTCATAGGTTTGCAGCAGGTCAGCTTCCAGCTGTAAATCCCGGTTAAATCCCACCAGCCGAGCATAACCGTAGACCACCATGTGGCGGGTATCCTTGCTCTTGCCCATCAGTAGCTGCAGGGTGCCGCCGCTATCAACCGATTGATCGTTGCTGATAGAGTCAATGTAGGGAGTCCGGGGGATCCGCTCTGTTATGGGCGGCAGTTCGCCATTGTTCACGGAGGGGCTAAGATAAGTCGCTTCCTGTAGTGATCCTTGAAAAGTAGTGGCTGCTTCTGCCGGGTAGAAAATCCCCGGTATAGCTATAGTGAGCAGCAAGGTTAATAGCCGTTGGATGATCATGACATGACACTGGCTTGTTGATCGTGCGGGCAGCCGACCCTTACATAATGCCCTGCTTCTATCTCTTGCAGGTCGGATGTTTCACTGCTAAGGCGCTGATAGGGGGCGGGCCACAGTTCTGGAATATTGTGACGTCCCTCACGGAGCAGATCGAAATCCAGTGGCCGTTCAAGATCAGGGTAGGGAACGGCTGCCAACAGCGCCTTGGTATAGGGATGGCTGGGATTGCTGAATAGCTGTTCCCTATGCCCCACCTCAACCAGTTCCCCCCGGCACATAACACCGATACGGTTGGCAATATAGTCCACCACCGCCAGGTTGTGAGAGATAAACAGGTAGGTGAGCCCCAGCTCCTGCTGCAGGTCTTTAAGCAGATTGAGGATCTGCGCCTGCACCGATACATCCAGTGCTGAAACCGGTTCGTCAAAAATCAGAAACTGAGGATTGAGGGCCAGTGCTCGGGCGATGCTGATTCGTTGCCGTTGTCCGCCGGAAAAGCTGTGTGGGTAGCGACTGAGGAAGCGACTGTCGAGGCCAACCAGCGCCATCAGTTCTCTTGCTCGGGCAATCTGCTGCTTCTTATTGCCGTACTGATGGATTGCCAAGGGTTCGCGTAGGGTATTCAATATGGTCATGCGCGGATTGAGGGCGCTGTAAGGATCCTGAAAGACGAACTGCATCTTTGGCCGAAAAGCACGCAGCTGTTTTTCATTCAGCTTTAGCAGATCAACCATGTTGCCGCTGTCGTTATAGATGATCTTGCCATTGTCCGGGCGGATCGCCCGCATCAACATCTTGCCGAAGGTGGTCTTGCCGCAGCCGCTTTCACCCACCAGACCAAAACACTCGCCACATTCGATATCGAGGCTGACATCATTGACTGCGGTTAGCTGCTCTGAGGTTGCCGAACCAAACCATTTTTGGCGCTGCTCACTATAGTGTTTGCTGAGATTGCAAATACTGAGGTGCGGACCGGCACTTTTTTGTTCTTCCGTCCAGGGCTCGTTGTAGAAATGAAAGTGTTCGATATCGTGCTCAATTTCGCGAATTGGCTGAAGTCGTTCTCCTTCGTGCATATCAAAGTGGGGGACAGCGGAAAACAGTGCTTTCAGGTACGGGTGCTGAGGGTTGTAAAACAGCGATTTCGCCGGACCTCGCTCCAGTACTTCGCCGTGATACATCACCACCACATCATCGGCCATATTGGCCACCACGCCGAGATCATGGGTGATCAGCAGCACCGCCATCCCCAGTTCCGCCTGCAAGGATTTGATTAGATGAAGTATCTGCGCTTGCACCGTGACGTCTAATGCCGTGGTGGGCTCGTCGGCGATTAGCAACGAAGGGTGGCAGATCAGGGCCATCGCAATCATGGCCCGCTGTCTGAGTCCGCCGGATAGTTCGAACGGGTATTTCCGGACAGCCTGCTCCGGTTTCGGAAAGCCCACCAGCCGCAGCATATCGACGGTTGCTTGATTCGCTTCGTTACGATCAACCGGGCGGTGCAGCAACATGGCTTCGCTGATCTGGTCTCCGATACTGTGAATGGGGGATAGGGACACCATTGGTTCCTGAAAAATAATCGAAATCTTGTTGCCGCGGATGTCCTGGATTTCGGCACTTTTCGGATGCAGCGCCGCGATGTCGACGGTCTCTCTGCTATGCTCTTCAGTAAACAGAATTTCTCCGGAGGTGATTTTTGCCGAGTCGGGAAGAATACCGAGAATGGCCTGGGAGGTGACCGTCTTGCCAGAGCCAGACTCGCCTACGATGGCTAAAGTTTTGCCCGGCATCAGTGAAAAAGACAGATCCTTGACCGCAGGTATGGGGGAGCCGTGGAGTATAAAGTCCACTGCCAGATGCTTCACTTCCAGTAGCGGTCGGATGGGCATCTCCTCAGTGGTAATCTTGGAAAAGTTACGCTTATGCTTTAGAAAACATAAGTCATATGGCTGATTGTGCAAGTATGGTTCATTGAAACTGTTGAAATTATAGGATTAAGTTTTATTCCCCCTCGGGTGATGGTTGGAGCTTGATAAATGATTACTGATATTAGACGCGCAGTTCTGAGTAAAATTACATTACTTCTTTGCTTAATATTCGGGCTTAGTTCTCCGCTGTGGGCTGATCAGCATCGCAGCATTAAGGATTTTTATGGTGAGTTTGTCGGCCACGCTGGCACGGCAGAGTACAGTGGTGAGCGGGATCGGGATATGAGCGTATCGATCCGTCCCGCCAAGCAGTCCGGGCACTTTAATATCAAGTGGACAACGGTGGTTCATAAGGCTGATGGCCGCATTAAACGCAAGGTATACAGTATTCGTTTTACGCCATCTCGTCGGCATAATATTTATTCGTCGGCGATGAAGATCAATGTGTTCGGTGGTATGGAGGCCATGGACCCGCTACAGGGTGATCCCTTCGTTTGGGCGCGCATTAAGGGCGATACCCTCACCGTTCATGCCTTGATTATCAGTGAAGACGGTGACTATGAGATGCAGACTTACGACCGGACTCTGAATGCGAAGGGATTATGGGTCGATTTTACTCGTCGCGGCCGTGATGATCATATTCGTAAGATCAACACTCAGCTGGTGAGGGTGGCGGATTAGCCGGCAGGGGAGATAGGCCCCCTGCCGGTGAACAGGATTACAGTGATTGCAGCAGCGATTCCAATTTCAACTGGTCAATCGTGAAGTTGCGGATTCCCTCAGCCAGCTTCTCAGTGCTCATGGCATCTTCGTTCATTAGCCAGCGGAACTTGTTTTCGTCCAGTCCCAGTTTTGGAGCAGCGCCTTCGGCACTATCCGGATTTAGTTTGCGCACAAGGTCGCCCTCAGTATTGCTTAGCTGGTCCAGCAATTGCGGGCTGATGGTGAGGCGGTCACAGCCTGCCAGTTCCAAGATCTCTTCCATATTGCGGAAACTTGCGCCCATAACGACTGTTTTGTATCCGTGGGCTTTGAAGTAATTGTAGATACCGGTAACTGATAACACTCCCGGATCTTCAGTGGCGGGATAGCTGTCACGGCCGGTGGCACCTTTGTACCAGTCGAGTATGCGACCAACGAAGGGGGAGATCAAAAATATGCCAGCCTCCGCGCAAGCCACCGCCTGAGCAAATCCAAACAGCAGTGTCAGGTTACAATTGATACCCTCTGATTCCAGCTGTTTGGCCGCTTCTATGCCTTCCCATGTGGATGCGATTTTGATCAGAATACGATCATTACTGATGCCCGCATCGTTATAAAGTTTGATCAGACGGTGGGCGCGTTTAATGGTGGCTTCGGTATCGAAGGACAGGCGGGAATCAACTTCGGTGGATATGCGCCCCGGGATAATCTTAAGAATCTCGAGACCAAAATTCACCGCCAGTTTGTCGGCCATCAGGCCAATGCGGTCGTCTTCAGTGCACTCTTGTTGCTCGGCCCAGGCTTTGGCGTCCTGTAAGAGGTGTGCATATTCAGGGAGTTGGGCGGCTTTGAGCAGTAATGATGGGTTGGTGGTGGCATCTTCCGGGGCAAAGCTTTTAATGGCTTCAAATTCACCGGTATCGGCGACGACTGTCGTCATCTCTTTAAGTTGTTCTAGTAGGTTGGTCATGCCTTAGTTCTCAGCTGCAAATTTGTATTCTGTTTGTTATGGCTCAGGCTACATCAGTAATGGGTTCATCTACCAGCGAAGCGGCCGCTCGGAGGACCTCAATACCGGCCCCTTCTTTAAAGGCGTTCTCGCTGATATAACGGCGGAATCGTTTAGCACCAGGTAATCCTTGATATAAACACAGAATATGGCGGGCGATCCAGCCTAGTTGAGCTCCCTGGGACAATTGTTGTTCGACGTATTCGAAGATTCCTTCCATTACCTGGTGGCGGCGGACCTGGGGGTAATCCTGCTGGTAGATCGCCTGGTCAGCCTGGGACAGCAGGTAGGGGTTCTGATAAGCCTCACGACCGATCATGACGCCATCGACGTGCTGGAGGTGTTCGTTGGCCTGTTGAAAATTGGTAATACCGCCATTGATGATGATTTCCTGTTGCGGAAAATCCTGCTTGAGCTGATAGGCGCGGTCATAGATTAGCGGTGGTATTTCGCGATTCTGTTTCGGACTCAGCCCTTTTAAAATGGCTTTTCGGGCATGAACAATAAAAGTTTCGCAGCCGCTATCGGCAACGGTACTGACAAACTTATGGAGTAGTTCATAGCTGTCTTGATCATCAATGCCGATACGGTGTTTAACGGTGATCGGAATATTCACGGCTTGCCGCATGCTGGTCACGCATTCCGCAACCAGTTCTGGCTCCGCCATCAGGCAGGCCCCAAAGCGACCGTTTTGTACCCGGTCACTGGGGCATCCGACGTTCAGATTAACCTCATCATAACCATAGTCTTCAGCCATCTTCGCGCATTGCGCCAAGTCCGCAGGATTACTGCCTCCCAGCTGCAAGGCGACAGGGTGTTCAAAATCATTGAATTGCAGAAAACGCTCAGCCTCAGCGTGAATCAAGGCGCCAGTCGTAATCATCTCGGTATAGAGCACGGCATGTTTGCTGAGCAGGCGGTGGAAGTAACGGCAGTGCCGGTCGGTCCAGTCGAGCATCGGCGCAATGCATAGGCGGCGATCAATGTTGCTGTCACTGGCTTTAAGTTTGGCTTGGTTTATGGCTTGTTCTTGCATTCGTTTACAACTGTCAGGTGGCTTTTCGACACGCATTGCAGAACGATTGTAGATGATCTTTTAATCGTTACTGTGCAGCGCAAAAAAAGGATTATACACCAGCCTTGGATAAGTTTTGAGCATAAGCTTTCGAGTGTTGCTAACGGTGATTTAAGTTAGCGACGGAGGTAACCTTTGTAATAGGTAAATGGCGCTGAGAAAATTGCTAGATCAGCGGCTTCAGGCCAATAGGCGTAGCCCTCCTATATGGGGGGGGGAGGTTAAGCAGGACTATCGCCAGCCCAATAGGCTGCGGAGCAGCTCAATGTTCATTATTTTGACTCCTCGGCTAGGTTCTTGGTTAGTGCCCATTCCACTGCTTTAGCTGCATGAATAGCTGTGGTATCAAACAGCTTTATGGAGGTTTCAGGCTGGCTGATCAGCATGCCTATTTCGGTACAGCCCAGTATTACAGCTTCTGCACCGGCTGCTGCCAGATCTTGCAGGATTCGAAGATAGTCTTGTTTAGATGATGGCTGAATCTGACCCAGACAGAGTTCGTTATAGATAACTTCGTGTACCCGCTTGCGGTCACTTTCGCCGGGGACAATAACCTCAAGACCGTAGTGATCTGTCAGTCTGCCGCGATAGAACTGCTGTTCCATGGTAAACGCCGTGCCCAGCAGGCCAACCTTGTTAATGCCATGCTGAAGCAGCACCTCAGCGGTAGCATCAGCGATATGGAGCAGGGGAATGTTGATGCGCTGCTCAATCTGCGGTGCGACCTTGTGCATGGTGTTGGTGCAAATCAGCAGAAAGTCAGCTCCGGCCGCTTCGACACTCTCGGCGGCCTTGCAGAGAATATCAGCGGTCCCTGCCCAGTCCCCTTGGTGTTGAAGTTTTTCGATGGGGTCAAAATCAACGCTATGCAAAACGATCTGTGCCGAGTGCAGGCCTCCCAATGATTGTTTGACCCCTTCGTTGATTTCCCGGTAGTAACCGGCGGTACTTTCCCAGCTCATTCCCCCCAGCAGGCCGATGGTTTTCATCTCACCTCCTCGGGCGGCATCTTGGTGCTGGTAGCGGGAAGATATTTTTTCAACACTAGATAGCCCACTATTCCCGAGGCCAGGGAGCCTAGAATAATGCCAAGGCGCTCGTCGAATAACAGGTTAACGTTACTTTCCTCGAAAGCCAGAGAACCGATAAACAAACTCATGGTAAAACCGATGCCACACAGGGCCGATGCGCCATAGAGTGCGCCATTGCACATTCCGGCTGGCATCGGACATAGCTTAAATTTTATTGCCATCCAGCAGAGACTGAAGACCCCAAGTTGTTTGCCTAGGAACAGGCCCGCTGCGATGGCCAGGGTTACATTATGAAAAACCTGCTCACTGCCCATGCCGGAGAAGCTGATACCGGCGTTGGCAAAGGCAAATACTGGCAAGATAAAAAAGGCCACCACCGCGTGCAGGTCGTGTTCCAGACTCTTTAGCGGCGAATACTTAGGGAGTTTCTTTGACCGCATGGGGATAAACATCGCCAGTATCACTCCGGCGAGGGTGGCGTGGACTCCTGATTTCAACATCGAGACCCACATGATCATACCGATCAATAGATACACACTTTTTGAATCCACATTGCGTCTGTTTAGCAACAGTAAAACCATGATGCAGATGGCTACTATCAGCAGAGCCATCAAGGAAATTTTGGAGGTATAGAACGCTGCGATGATGATGGCTCCAATATCATCAAAAATAGCCAGCGAGGTCAGAAAGATTTTAATTGATGTCGGTACCCTTGAACCCAGTAGCGCCAGGACCCCAAGGGCGAAAGCGATGTCAGTTGCCGCCGGAATAGCCCAGCCCTGCATCGCGGCCGGATCGTCGGCGTTAAAGTAGGTGTAGATGAGGGCGGGTACTGCCATGCCGCCGATGGCACCAACAGCGGGTAGAATGATGTTACGCCGATCGGATAAGCCTCCTTCAATCAGATCCCGTTTTAATTCTAGTCCCACCAGAAAGAAAAACACCGCCATCATACCGTCGTTGATCCATAGCAGCAGAGGTTTTGCGATCTCCAGGGCGCCGATACGGATTTCTACCGGAGTATTCAGTAGCAGGTCGTAAAGGGGTTTAAAGGGGGTGTTGGCGAGAACCATGGCAAGTACTGCGGCCAGTATCAGCAATATGCCGCCAGCTGATTCCAGTTTTAAGAATTTGGCCAGATAGGATTTGTCGTGGTAACTCATTATTCGGTCTCATCTGCGACATCAAACAGGCGTTGATGTTGAAGTTAGTGGGTACTGCTTATTTTACTGCCAGCTAAGGTCGTGAGATTGACAGTGCTTGCTAGCTTAAGTTTCCAAAATTCAAACGCAAATCAGCGAAATTATAGATCCAGTTTAAGCCCTGTCTTTGAGAATCTAACGGTTTAATCTGAGGCTTGTTAGGTGGTTATATGGGCCATACCCATAAGATAAGGGGGACCGCCAGCACCACGATCAGCACCTCCAGTGGCAACCCCATGCGCCAGTAGTCACCGAACTGATAACCTCCCGGCCCAAGTACCAGGGTGTTTGATTGATGCCCGATAGGCGTTAGAAAAGCACAGGAGGCGCCGACCGCGACCGCCATAAAGAAGGGATCAGGGTTGACTCCCAGACCCAGTGCGATGCCATAGGATAGGGGTGCCATAACCACTGCGGTGGCGGCGTTATTGATAATATCTGATAGGAACATGGTGACCACCAGCACTAGTCCGATAATCAGGTAGACCGGCATCCCCTCGGTGAAACTAAGTACCTGGGTGGCCAAAATCTGGGTCAGTCCGGTGCTTTCTAGCGCACTGCCTACCGGGATCATGGCTGCCAACAGAATAATGACGGGCCAGTCTATAGCATCGTAAAGGTTTCGCACCGGCAGGATATCCAGCAACAGGTAAACCATCACGGCTAACAAGAAGACAATGGCTAGAGGTAGGATTTTGGCGACACCCAGAGCGATAGCCACAGCGAAGATGGTCAGTGCGATGGCGATGTTTTTCGGTTGCCCCAGACTAAGATCCCGTTCTGCTAAAGGAATCATCCCCAGCTCACTGAGTTGCTCGTCGATATTCTCGGCCGCGCCTTGCAGCAAAAGTATGTCACCGGCCTGAAAAGTCTGCCGCCTTATACGACGGCGGATCCGTTGTCCCTGTCGTGCCAGACCAACCAGGGCCAGAGAGCTGCCACTGCGGCGGCGCAGAAAGGGCACATCCCGTCCCTCCAGCAGGGATCCTTTCTTTACTACGGCCTCACTAAGCACCAGATCTCCCTGGGTCAACTCGGCAAATTTTTTATCCGCGCTGGTAATCAATTCAAAGTCGTTCTTATCCAGTAGCGGTTGGATTTCGAAGGGGTCGGCCTGCAATATCAGAATATCGCCGGCCTTTAACCTGTGGCCGTAGCGCAGGGACATGGTGCGGCCATGGCGATGGGCCAGACCAATCACCTCAATGGAGCTGTTATCTAGTCCATCGATGTCAGAGATAGGCCGGCCCACTAAGCTGGAATTTTCACTGATGATGACTTCAGTGAGGTAGTCGTCGATCGCAAACAGTTGTGCAGGTGCACTGTGGTTTAACCTTGC
Source organism: Motiliproteus sp. (assembly GCA_036960175.1). Lineage (GTDB taxonomy): Bacteria > Pseudomonadota > Gammaproteobacteria > Pseudomonadales > Balneatricaceae > Motiliproteus. Next base: position 50,978 of record JBALWH010000024.1, read on the forward strand.
CGCCGGTATCAATCGCCAGCCGATCAGTGTCACGAATAACACGCCAGCTAGCGCAATGGCGATACCCACCGGGGAAAAATCGAACATATTGAAAGGCTCACCACTGACCTCGGCGCGCATCATTGCAATGATAATATTGGGAGGCGTACCGATGGCGGTGGTCATGCCTCCGAGAATGCTGCCGAACGCCAGTGGCATCAAAATCATCGCCGGAGAGCGGTTATGTTTGGCGCAGGTGGCTAGGGCAACTGGCAGCATTAACGCCAGAGCACCGACATTGTTCATAAAGGCTGACGCCACCGTGACCACTGCAGTGAGCAGTAAAATATGGCTGAAGGGATGAGCCGTGTAAGGCAGCATTTTTTGGGCAATCAAATCCACCACGCCGGAGCGGCGCAAGGCATCAGAGACAACTAGCACCGCTGCTACGGTGATCACAGCTGGGTGTCCGAAACCGCTGAACGCATCATCAGCAGATACCAGATTGGTGAGTACACAGAGTCCTAGCGCGATAGCCGCAACTACATCATGGCGGTACTTTCCCCAGACAAACAGAATCAGAGTTAGCGACAGTATTGCGGTGATCAACCACTGTTCAAAATTCATTAACCATCCCTGTTTATTGGCTCGGTGCAGTCCATAGTGTAGCGTTCCCTGAAGTTGTTAGTACGTTAGCATAATCATTATTATTATCGCTGTTCAGAATTTCCAGAAAAACGGTATCCTGCTCATGCGGCAGTGTAATATTTAAATCGAAGCTATTGAGGATCAAATGACAGCGGATAATTTTGAAGTGGTAATGGCTGTACGGGACTACGAATGCGATATGCAGGGGATTGTTAACAACGGTGTTTACCAGAACTATCTGGAGCATGCCCGCCATGAGTATCTGAAGCAGCTAGGTATCGATTTCGCGGATTACGCTCGCCGTGGTATTAATCTGGTGGTGATCAGGGCAGAGCTGGATTATAAACTGCCACTGACCAGCGGTGATCGTTTTTCTGTTAGTGTCAAGCTGGAGCGAGAATCTAGAGCTCGCTTTGCCTTCCATCAGGAGATACTCCGCCTGTCAGACGATAAGCTGGCTATGAAGGCGAAAATTACCGGAACCGCGATAAATGAACGGGGTCGCCCATCCATCCCCGCAGAATTGGATCAGCTGTTAACGAACCCATAGACGAGGAATCAAACATGTCACTGACTTGGAAAATGGACAACGAGCAGATACTGGTAGTACACCTCAGCGGGCTGCTTGGTCTCGAGGAATTTCAGGGCGTCCAGGCTCGCAATGATTCACCGCTGAATACAGGGGAAAACATCAAGGTATTGATTATTGCCGAAGCGTTCGATGGCTGGCAGGAAGGGGCATGGGATACCGTCGGTTTTGATGACCGGGTAGATGATCATGTTTCTAAGATGGCGGTAGTGATTGATGCAAAGTGGCACGATGATATGGCGCTGTTTATGGCAAAAGATCTCCGTCCTCTACCTATAGAGCTATTTGCACCAGATCAGGAGCTTAAAGCCCGTCAGTGGTTGGCGGAGGATTAAGCTAGAGGAAACAGCTGATGTGTATCAAGGTGGCGCTGTAGTGCGCTCGCTAGGATGAATGAATTGTTGATTTAGGGCCGCAGATTATATCTATGAAAGTCTTCAAAATCGTTACACTATTGTTGTTTTTCTCGGCCGCCATGGCTGTTCAAAGTAGCGTTCAAGCTACGCCCCAGCAGGACACTCCGCTACAACCAACAGCGGTCGATTCTGAAGCTCTTATCACGTTACCTCCGCAATCTCTGGCGCAGTGGTACAAGCCGGTCAATAAGCGTCAAGTGTGGTTGCACACTATGTTTAGATTGCGTCAATCAATGCAGGCGATTGATTACTACCTGCAAGCCGATGACGCTGAAGCGGTGAAACGCTGGGCGAGTATTTTACAAAGCACCTACGCCAAATTGCCTCAGATGGTTCCCGAGTGGGAAGGGACAACCCGCCAGGGCGTTGCCAGTTCTTTACATCAGGCGGCGATGGACGGTGATCACAATAAAGTGGCTAAAGACGCCGAGCGCTTGCAGAAGTTCTGTGATGCTTGTCATATGGAATGGCAGCCTTTGGTCAGCGCAATTTATCGTAGCCCTGATTATCGGGAAGTTAGCGTTCCGCAGAATAACGGTGAAAAATCACTGCATTTTCCTGAAATGATGCAGAAACTCTCAGCTACGCTTGGGGTGCTGAAAATTACCCGCGAAGATGGTGATTTAGCTGCTGCCAGAAGCGCAGCTCAACAACTGCGTCAGCAACTAGATCAACTGGGTACTAGTTGTCAGGGCTGTCACCAGGATTCGCTTAGCCATGACAGAATTCTCGGCAACGAGGTGCAACAGGAGTTTGAAAAGCTGGAAGCGGCGCTAAACGAACCCCATGACCTAAAAAAATCGGGTCGTCCTTTAGGTATGATTGGCTTTAAAGTCTGTGGCCGTTGTCACAGTCTCCATCGCAATTTGGGCGATCTGCGTAACTGGCTTATGGAGTGATAACTGGAAGAAACATGAGGCTAGGTTCACCAGCCTCATGGTTCTGGTCTTGGGTCTCTATCGTTTTCTTAATTCGGTAACCACCTCACCGCCGATCCCCCAGTTATCGGTATCTACCTCATCTATTACCACGACCGTTGTTTTTGGGTTTTTATTCAGGACTCGTTGTAAGAGCTCAGTAGCACCGGCAATCAGTTCTGCTTTTTGCTCAGCGGTGGCACCTTCTCGGGTGATCTTGATATTGACGTAGGGCATGTGAATGATTTCCTGTAAATAGGTCTATACAGCTGAATTACTAGCGTTTATCTGAATGTCACGGGTATCGTTTTGAGTGGTATAAAACCGCGCCACTACTAACAATAATGTTCCCACTACCATAAAGCCGGCGGCCATGTAGAGACCGTTCTGGTAGCTGCCGCTGCCCTCTGCCATTAGCCCGGTTACCGCCGGTGCAAAGATCTGCGCGACGCCATAGGCAAGGGTCATTTTCCCCATCATCTTTGCAGGCTTAGTGGGATAAAAACGTCCAGCCATGGTTAACACCAGGCTGACAATGCCGATAAAAGTGATCCCATAAAGCACCGCGCCTACCATGGCGTAGATCAGGCTGGATTCCAGAGTGGGTATCAGTATGCCGACAATATGGAAGACAAAGGCCACCAGTAGAGCATTTAGAATACCCGTGCGGCGGGCGATAAGATCCCAGACAATGCAAGCAGGGGCTGCAGACAGACCGACCACCAGAAAAACTAGATTACCCTGGCCGCTGGTGCCCGGAAGTTGTTCGACTATAGCAACGATAAAGGTGGCGCTGATCACGTAACCCACGCCAGCGCAAAAATAGGCAAGCATCATCATTATCATGAACTGACGACAGGGTGGATTATCTACCAGCTGCGCCTGTTGTTGCGCTATCGATTGTTGGTCAGGTTTGGGCAACCAACGCCAAGCGGGGATTGCGAATAGCACTGCGAATGCCGAGAACAGCAGCCATTGCTGGTCCCAGGTTAGTATGCCGATCATCAATTCCACGGTGATCGCGCAGAAGGCAATCCCTAAACCAACGCCAGAAAAATGGATGCCCAGTTCGCTGCGATATTGATGACGTAGTAGCCAGTTAAGGATCAGGCCGGATCCAATGAGTAATCCAGCGGCGCTGCTTAGGCCTGCCAGAAACCGGAGTATTCCCCAAAGCCAAAAATTCTCGGTAAGGCCCATGCCTATAGTGGTCACGATGGCGACAATAATGCCAGCCCGATAGAGTCGGTCCTTTAGACGTAAATCACTAATGGATGCGGCAATTAAAGCCCCAAGCATGTAGCCCATGTAGTTATAGGTTGCCAGCCAGCCTCCGTCGGCGGCTCCTAATCCGGTTTGTTGCGCCATCACCGGTAACAGAGGCGTGTAAGAAAAACGAGCTATGCCCAGCATCAGCATCAAACTGAGAATGCCAGCCCCGAGTACCTTGAGTCGTTGAATATCTGCGGTCATTGCAGCCTCCTGCGGAGTTGGGGTTAGTGTTCGTGTGATTTAAGTCACTCTAACGGCTTTTAAGTATCACTACTATCGATTAATATAGATCAATACGTTCTCAATTTAAGAATGGTTGTGAAGATTATGGAACTGCTGACACTAAAGACTTTTCTCTGTGTGGTTGAAGAAGGCGGCATCCTGGCGGCCTCTCGGAAACTGAATACCGTGCAATCCAACGTCACCACACGTATCCGTCGCCTCGAAGAAGAGCTTAGCGTGGAGCTGTTTTTTCGTCGTGGTCGCGGGCTGGAGCTATCACCCTCCGGCCGTGTGTTACTTGATTATGCAAAGCGTATGTTGCAATTGGAGACTCAGGCCGGAAATGCCATGCGTATGGTGGGACAGAGTGTTGGTTCGTTGCGAATTGGCAGTATGGAAACCTTTGCTGCCGTTCGTTTGCCACCGGCACTAAAACAACTGCGCGCTATTCACTCGGGCTTGGAAGTGTCGGTCGAGACCAGTACCTCCAGCGAACTACTTGAGAAAGTTCTCACCTCCAAGCTGGATTGCGCCTTTGTTGGTGGCCCGGTACAGCATCCGGATATTATTTCCGAAGAGATACTGCTAGAGGAATTGGTCCTGGTGCGATCCAAAAGCCATCCTGATGCCCGTAAGACGTTGATTTTGTTTCGGGAGGGGTGTGCCTACCGGGCCAAGGCGCTGAACTGGCGTCGTGAATGTGGGCATCAGGTAGGAGATATCATGGAGCTGGGAACACTGGAAGGTATTCTTGGTTGTGTTGCCGTAGGTTTGGGTTGTACCTTGATGCCTAAATCGGTTGCCATTCATTCACGTTATGCGCAAGACCTTAAAATGGACACCTTGCCGCCGCACTTGGCGTTGATTCCTACCTTGATGGTTTCTCATCGTGATACGCCACCACTGGCCTGTATGCAGACATTAGCGCAATCGGTGATGGAGTCTGCAGTAGAGGTAGCATGATGGTTATGGTGGATTAAAGAGAGGTGATTTTGCTGTCGATCTGCTGTCCACGAATAAAGCTGTGCCAGTCAGGAACCTCACTGCAGGGCATCGATACCTGGATTTCCACGAGGTTGCCATAATTCACCTCAGCGATGGTCGCCTGATGCCGAGACAACCACAGTCTGATCTCATTCTCCAGCGAGTAGTCACAGCTGAGCGATAGCTGACACAGCTCGATATAGGGGCTGGTGTCCAGAGCATCAATGGAGCGTTGGGCGGCTTGGCTATAGGCTCGCACCAGACCTCCTGCGCCCAGTTTTATACCGCCAAAATAGCGGCTGACGACAATGATGATATTGCCGACCTGTTTATGTTGCAGCACATTGAGAATGGGTTTGCCGGCAGTGCCGCTGGGTTCGCCATCATCTGACATGGCTTGGGTTTTAGGCTGGCTGGGAGCGCCAATTAGGTAGGCCCAGCAATGGTGCCGGGCATCGGGGTAGTGTTGGCGTGCTTGCGTAAGTACGGCTAGCGCCTGGTCGCGATCATCGGCACGGTCGGCCCAGGCAATAAATCGACTTTTCTTTATCTCGGTTTCGACTTCAATTCGGTGTAACGGAATTGAAAATGAGGTGGCCATGATCAGGCCGCAGAGATAAAACGACCTTCAAGATAGTGAATAATATCTTTGGAGTCATACATCCAGCGGGATTCACCATTCTCTTCGATTATCTTCAGGCACGGGACTTTCAATTGTCCACCCTCTGACACGAGCTCCTGGCGGAAACTATCATCACGCTTAACATCACGGGTTTCCACCTGCAGTGAGTGTCGCTTTAGTGCGCGGCGAACGCGGACGCAAAAGGGGCAGGCAGGATATTGGTAGAGAGCCATGTTGGCTGTTTGATGATCCAGTAATGCCTGTTCCTCGGCTGGCCTTTTCACGCCTCTCGGGGAGGTCAGGAAATTAATTAAAAGAATAATGCGGCCTAGAAGCCAGCGAATAACAGCCATAGTGGTCACCTAATAAATTTTTTACCGCCGCATTCTACCAGTGTTAGTCGAAAAAATGGAGGCATTGATCATTTCTTGATAAAACTCAATTTTTGTATTTGGCTTTAGTCCTTTAAACAGGCCAGTAATTCCAGTCCTAGTGCTTCTGCATTGAGTGCTTCTGCGCTGATTAATTCGATGCGGGAATCGCGGCGCCAGGCTAGGGGGGATGTAACCTGCTCACCGAGTATCTGGTTAATCAGAATCCACTGTTGGCCAACACGCACCGCACCTTTTATACGTTCTATCTGTGGTTGCTGATAGCACCACAGGCTGAGTTTATCCTGGTCGAAGATATCATCGGCATGGAATAGCCAGCCATAGCTGAAATGACCAAAGCCTTCACCTATTTCAAGGCGGGGTTGACGGAGAGCTGCGAGTGGCAAAGCCTGATGACCGTCGTGGTCGTGGTCGTGGTCGTGGTCGTGGTCGTGGTCGTGGTCGTGGTCGGGTGTTTTTTCCTGATTTGTATGGGCTTTTGGGAAGGCTGGCTTAGCATTACCGGCAACACAATCTAATAATTCGAGTTCGAATTTCCCCTGCATTGCTTTCACCACCGCCGCTTTTGGAGGGAACATGGTACTTCCCCGTTGCATCATCTCGTCGACCAATTCAGCAGGCGCAACGTCGGTTTTATTGATCACCAATACATCGGCGATATTAATTTGGTCCTGAAAAATTTCATTACTCAATACCCGTGGATCTAGCAGAGACCTTGGGTCCACCAGACAAATAGTGGCCTTAATATCCAGCGCCTCCACGAAGGATTCACCTCGCAGTGTGTCGAGAATGCCGGTGGGGTGTCCGATGCCGGTGGGTTCAATAATCACTCGGTCGGGCTTGCTTCGTTGTAATAGCATGACCAGCGACATGGTTAACGGTAGGCCTAGAGTGCAGCAGATGCAGCCGCCGGGTAGTTCTTTAATGACCACTCCTTGGTCCGCATCAAAGGCGGTTTGATCAATACCAATCTGACCAAATTCATTGACTAGAACGGCCCATTTCTCATTCGCAGGTTTGTTCTTTAATAACTGTTGGATAGCCGTGGTTTTGCCGACGCCAAGGAAGCCGGTAATAATATTGACGGGGATATTCTGCAGCATCTATCGATGACCTCAAAGAGAAAACAGTAACGGCGGAATTCTACCAGCTCAGCTCATAAGCTGTCCTCTTCGAGAGGCGTAGAATCACCTTCTTTACGAGCACGCCAATCAACCCCCACGAGCGACCCTATCCGATCAGCGAGGGCGCAGGCAGGAGTTAGCTGTCGTGACTTTGTAGATTAGTTCCATCAGGAAAAACATGACAATACAGCGGGCATGGAAAAAGGCAACTTCAACAATCAGCCTGCTGCTACAGCGCAAAAATAATCTAAATGGAAAAAACCTGAGGTCTGCTACGCCGACAGCAGCTTGAGTACTTCCCCTCGTTGAGCATTAGCCTGGGCCTGCAGTGATATCAGGGATTGCTGCAATAATCGGTTTTTGATTAGTTCGCTGATCGCCTGCGCCACATCACTGTCTTGGATGCCAGAGCGGGCTTCGGTTTGGGATTGAATACTGCTTCTTAGGTTCTCAACTGTGCTATCCAATCGGTTTTTTGATGCGCCGAATTCGGCTGCGGTAGAGGCAACAAAATCAACAGCTTGGTTGAGTGAATTCAGTGAGTTCTCAATACTTGCCGGCGAGGAGATATCAAAGTTGTCGAGCCCGAAATCTTTGAAATTTTTCGCCAGGTCAACGTGTTGAATGACGACGTTATTATCAGAACTATCGCCGATCTGAAGTTCTGTCGGGGAAGTTTGGGCTAAAGGGTTCTGACCGTTAAAGCTTGTGGAGCTGATGGTTTGACTGATCTGTTCCAATACCTGATCAGCCTGTTTTTGAAGCGCGGCACGGTTACTGCTGTTGAGAGTGCCATTTGCTGACTGGATGGTGAGTTCCTGCAATCTAAATAGTCCTTGGTTAATCTGTTGTAGGCCACCGTCAGCGACTTGTACCAGTGATGTGCCGTTGATTGCGTTGCTGATGGAGGAGGAGTCGGCACGTATGCGGCTGGATATATCGACGGCAACAGCGAAACCTGCGGGATCATCGCTGGCCTGATTGATACGCTTTCCGCTGCTGATTTGCTGGGTATTTTGCAACAGGGACTTGCTGATGTTCGGTGATAACGATGGATTGAAATCGATAGCCATTACCTTCCCCCGACGGGTTGTTGATTCGGTTCAGGTGGCTATTAGTATAGTGAACAGTTGGCAGCTAAGGAGGAAATGGGGTAAAAAAGGAAGCCGCGTAAGACCTAAAACGCGACTTCCCACAAACGTTACAACTAAGGAATAGGAGATATGCATCAAAACAGCGCAAGTCCCACACTTGGCAGTTTCACTGGAGTGTACCAGTGGCTGCTTGGATGTAAAGTAAAAAGCCATAACTTGTACATTGGTAATACCAATTTATTGCTGTAATTTGGGTTTATTTTTATCGATGCTGCCTTTTGTTTAATTGGTCTTACCGGTTTCGATAATTCTGACGATTTCTGGGATTTCTTGTTAGGATAGTCACCTGATTCGCAACTTTGTCTATTAAATGAGAGCAGCCGTATGAGCCGTACCGTCTATGTAAACGGTGAATTTGTCCCTGAAGAGCAAGCCAGAATTTCGGTATTTGACCGTGGCTTCCTGTTTGCCGATGGTGTCTATGAAGTAACGTCAGTACTCAATGGCAAGTTGATTGACAATGATGCCCACCTGGCTCGTCTTAATCGTTCACTTAATGAACTGGATATGCCGTCTCCTAAATCTGATCAAGAAATTGTTGAAATACAGCAGCGCTTAGTCGAGTTAAACAAGGTCGCTGAAGGTTTGGTCTATCTGCAAGTTACCCGCGGCGCTGCCGATCGGGATTTTGGTTATCCCGCAAACCCGAGCCCCAGTTTGGTGATGTTTACCCAGTCCAAGCAATTAGTTGCCTCTGCCAAGGCGGAAACCGGTTTAAAGGTCATTTCAACGCCTGAGATTCGTTGGCAGCGTCGGGATATAAAGACCGTCGGACTGCTGGCTCCGTGCATGGCAAAAAACCTGGCCCTGAGCCAGGGGGCTGATGATGCTTGGTTCGTAGAAGATGGCTATATCACCGAAGGTAGTTCTAATAATGCCTTTATAGTGACCGCCGATGGAGTGATCGTTACCCGTCACTTAGGTTGTGAAATTCTGCACGGTATTACCCGTCGAGTGGTGTTGGAGTTTGCCGAGCAGGTTGGTTGTCAGGTTGAGGAGCGCCCCTTTACGGTAGAGGAGGCCTATCAGGCCGCTGAAGCCTTTGTCACCTCCGCTACAACCTTCGTGATGCCGGTGGTGAAAATAGATGATGTTAATGTGGGTGATGGCAAGCCGGGGCCGGTAGCAAAACAGCTACGGCAGATTTATATCGAACAGGCGCTGGCATCAGTCGGTTAGGCTTGGGAACTTGTGATAGATTGTGCTGCCCGGTTAAAGCGCCAGCAACGAAAAAGCCGCAGGTTTCTCCCCTGCGGCTTTTTTGGTAACGCTATTAAGGTAGCGAAGGTTTAGATGGCTAGATACTGCTGACGCAGATCTTCGTTATCCAGAACTTCCTGGGCCAGACCATCAAATACCACGATTCCCATATCTAGAATAATGGCGCGGTCAGCCAAGCGCAGAGCTGCCACGGCATTTTGCTCCACCAGCACAGTGGTTATGCCTAGCTTTTTGATGCTGTCCAGAATGTTTTCGATTTCTCGTACGATAACAGGAGCGAGTCCTTCATAAGGCTCATCTAACAGCAATAGTTTGATATCACGAGCCAGGGCTCGACCGATAGCCAACATTTGCTGTTCACCACCGGACAGGGTGGTCCCTTCTTGTTCCCGCCGTTCGCCAAGGCGGGGAAAATGCTCATAGATACGCTCTATCGACCATCCAATCGGCTCAGCGATTTGCGCAAGCTGCAGATTCTCGTGAACAGTAAGACCTGGAATGATATCGCGATCTTCTGGTACTAGGGCAATACCATTCTGCGCCGCTTCAAAGTTCTTCATGGTATGGATCGGTTTATGATCCAACCAGATTTCTCCGCGTTGTACTTGAGGGGTCGATGCGCGGGCAATGGAGCGTAAGGTGGTGGTTTTACCTGCTCCGTTACGTCCGAGCAGAGCGACGATTTCACCTTCGCGAATATCGAAGCTTACACCTTGAACGATGTAGCTCTCTCCGTAGTAGGAATGCATATCCCATACAGAGAAAAATGCCGGATCTGAGCCTGTCCGCTTGACGGATTTTATGGCTGGGGCGACTGGGCTCATAATTCTGCACCTCCTAAGTATGCTTCCTGAACTTTCGGATTTCCGCGGATCTCATCCGGTGTGCCTTCGGCAATAATATGGCCTTGGGCCAATACCGAAATGCGATCAGCAACACTGAATACCACGTGCATATCATGCTCGATGATCACTTTAGTCATGCCACCTTCTTTGATTTTTTTCAACGTCTCGATGGTGCGGTTGGTATCGTGGCGAGCCATACCTGCGGTAGGCTCATCCAGCAACAGTAGCTTAGGGTGCTGGATCAAGCACATGGCCAGCTCCAGTCGACGCTTGTTGCCGCGAGACATGCTGCCTGCAATGTCATAAGCAGCACTGTCCAGGGATACTTCGGCCAGGAACCGCATTGCTTCTTCTTCCAGTTCCTTTTCGTTTTTCAGTTGACTAAAGGCATTGAACTTGAAGTTGCCATCACGATGGGCAAGCGCTGGCACCATGATATTCTGCAGGATGGTCAATTCGGCGAAGATTGCCGGGGTCTGGAAAACCCTGGAAATACCGAGCTGGTTGATCTGATAAGGCTCCTTGCCGATAATGTTTTTTCCGTGGAACTGTACCGTGCCCGTATCGGGAGCCAGTTGCCCAATGCAAACGTTGAGCATGGTGGATTTACCGGCACCGTTAGGCCCTATAATGGCGTGAACGGTACCTTCTTCGACAGTAAGGTTAAGGTCATTCAGGGCTTTCAGACCACCGAAAGACTTATTAACGCCTTCGACTTTTAGGACTGCAGTCATGAATTACTCCCCTCTGCTGCCGCTTGTTCTGCGGTAGGCCCTTCTGATTCATCCGATTTTTTGTCTGCGATTTTTTTCTTAATATTATCGATGCCTTCCATTACCCCGCCTGGCAAAAATGCCACGGTTAGCATAAACAGCAGACCTAGAGTCAGGTGCCAGCCGTCGCCAACAAAGGGGTTGGTAATCATAACCATAAAGTTTTCTAACCAAGATGGAAGAAAGTTAAACATGGCATGAAGGGCTTGTTCGTTAATAGCGGAGAAGATATTTTCAAAGTACTTGATAATACCAACACCCAGCAGTGGTCCAATTAACGTACCTACGCCCCCCAGAATAGTCATCAGCACGACTTCACCGGAAGCAGTCCACTGCATGCGCTCGGCACCTGCCAGTGGGTCAGTACTTGCCATTAAGGCGCCTGCCAGACCAGCATACATGCCGGAAATAACAAATGCGGTGAGCAGGTAAGGGCGGGGACTAAAGCCGGTGTAGCGCATACGCGTCTGGTTGGTTTTGATCGCTCGCAGTTTCAAGCCAAATGGCGACCGGAAAATACGCAGAGAGATAATAAAACCAATGATCAGGAAGAGAGCACAGAAGTAGAAGCCGGAGTATCCGTGTAATTCAAGACCGAAGAAGTTGGTAGAAGGCAGGCCTTCCATCACTGCGGAGTCAAGAATACGGGGATCGGATTTGGCCAGCTGCAGACCGGTTTCACCGTTAGTGATAGGGGTCAGTACAGAATAGGCCAGGTTGTAGGACATCTGAGCAAAAGCTAGCGTTAGAATCGAGAAGTAGATACCCGAACGTCTGAGGCTGATAAAGCCGATCACTACAGCGAACAAGCCTGCCAGCACTACACTGAATAGTAGGGCTGGTAGCACGTTCATCGATAATAGTTTGAAAGACCATACGGCGGTATAGGAACCGATGCCTAAGAAGGTAGCATGACCAAATGACAGGTAGCCTGTCAGTCCAAACAGAATGTTATAGCCGATGGCAAAAACGCCGAAGATGGCAAATTTTTGCAGTAAGTCAGGATAAGCCGCACCAAGGGGGCTCATCCAGATCGGCATAGTCAGTATGACTGCTGAAAATATGAGTATCAGCAGCAGCTCGTTCATCTCTTTAGGTTTATTCATCATTAATCCTCCATTACCCCTTTCTTACCCATCAGACCACGAGGTCTAACAAGTAGGATGACCACAGCGACGAGGTAGATAATGATTTGGTCAATACCTGGAATAATTTCTTTTATTTCATTCAATGAGCAGAACGACTGCAGTATGCCTAATAAGAAACCGGCAAGAACGGCACCTTCAAGGGAGCCCATGCCGCCTACAACAACGACCACGAATGATAGCACCAGGAAGTCCATGCCCAGATGATAATCTGGCGGCAACACCGGTGCGTACATGACACCGGCAAGGCCAGAAACCACGGCGGCAAGCCCGAATATAAAGGTAAAACGTTTTTCAATGTCGATACCGAGGAGGCCAACGGTTTCTTTATCGTGGATACCGGCTCGCACCACCATACCGTAGGTTGTGAACTTCAAGAAGGCGAACACAATACTAATGATAATGGCCGAAAACGCCAGGTAGATCAGTCGCCACCAGGGGTAGACCAGGTTATCACCCATGCCCAGCATGGCACCGATGTTGGCGCTGCCGGAGACAATATCAGGTGCAGGGGTTGGGATAGGGTTGGCACCAAACGCTGCTTTGACGATTTCTTGCAACACAATAGCAAGGCCGAAGGTGAACAAAATTTGTTCAGCGTGCGAGCGCTTGTAGAAGTGGCGAATAAATCCGCGTTCCATCGCCAAACCGATCAGCAGCATCACTGGAATTGCGAATAATATCGATATCGGCACCGACCAGTCGATAATGGCTGTGCCGGTGTCGCCATACCAGATTTCTAGATAAGGCTGTTCTTTATACGCATCGAAGAAGGTAATGCTTTCGTCTTTTACCGACTTTGATATTGAAAGCAATTTATTAAAGGATACGGCACAAAACGCACCGAGCATGAATAGCGCACCGTGGGCGAAGTTGACCACGCCCAGTGTGCCAAATACTAGGGTTAGACCAAGAGCAATCAGTGCATAAGCACCGCCCTTATCTAATCCGTTGAGTAATTGCAGAAGTATTGTATCCATATCTCTACACTTGTTCTTTTTTTGGTTACGGCAAGAAAGCAGCCACTTCCCCTGCTAGTTAGCAGGGGAAGGGCTTGCTGTACTACGGGTACTAGGCCTGAGGATTAAACCTCGTATGGGCCAAGCTCACCACCGAAGATGGCAGGATCGTACTCGAACTTGGAGCGAGGTACTTCCTGAACGATTTCAAGCAGATCGAACTGACTGGTTGGATTCTGGTTACCACGTACGACAAGTACATCCTTGAAGCACTGGTGGTCAGAACCACGGTAAAGAGTCTTACCGTTGCCCATACCGTCAAATTCAAAATCTTCGAGTTGCTTGATTACTTCTGGTGGGTAGAAGGTTCCAGCCATTTCACAGGCGTTAGCATAGAGCAACGTCTGTACATAGCAGGTGTGAGCTGCCTGTGAGGGTGGGAATCCATATTCCTGACCGAAGGACTTAACAAATGCCTGAGAACCACCATCTTGCAATG
>JBALWH010000025.1:0-64428 GCA_036960175.1 Motiliproteus sp.
CCAAGCGCCTCATTCGAAGAAAGGGCTACCCATTGGGTGGCCCTTTTTTTATGCCTCCCGTTTAGAGCCTGATGCCTGTGTTAGGCAAGCTTCAACCTCCTATCAGTCATCAGTAAGCCGCAATTATGCGTTGTCGATTTATAATCAGATGTTAATCTAGGAATCATGTTTATTCATGATTCGTAATACAATTGAGCTATTGCGCCAAATAAGGCTGCTGCTTAAGCTCTGTAAAACGTAAGGGATTATTTTCTCGGTATTTAAGTGTTAACAACCAATCAAAAAGTAACCGCTCTCGGGGTTCTGTGGGCTGCTGTTACACTGGTGTTTATCTTCCTGCTGCTGATGCTTGACGTCAGCCGGCATAGGGAGAGATTACAGCTTGAATCCAGTGTTATTTATGAATACGCCTATGAGCGTGCATTGATCAATGAGGTTCTGCTGAGGAACTTCGTTGCTTTGGTGGAGAATGACCTTAATGATCGTTCTGCGATCCAGCATTACGCCTCAGAAATGCGTGAGCATTACCCTCATATTTCCTACTTCCTTCTTTATGAACGCGTCGATGCGGAAAAGGTAGCAGAGCTGGAATCCAAGATGATCTCTCAGGGGCTGGAGGGGTTTAATATTCGTTTACACGGTGGGGATCTGAGCGGTGCTCAAGTCACTGGCTCAGAGCAGTCATTTTTCTATCCGGCTACTTTTGTTGAACCCAAAACGGTGGAAACCCGAAAATTGCTTGGTTTGGATGGCTACTCTATAGAGGCCAACCGGATGGCGATGATGAAAACCAGTTACTACCTAGATGTTTTTGCTTCTAAAGCCTATCCCATGGAGTCTGGTGAGATGGGTTACCGGCTTTTCCATACTATTGATCCGGCGCTTTATGGTGATCAGGAAGACGGCCGTCAAATTGCGTCACTGGTGGTTAAGGCTAACACCCTACTGCCGCCAAGACCTCAGGTGCAGGACCGGCTGGATATTGTGTTAACCGATGGCCTCGGAAATCGTTTGGCTTACCGGCGTTCGTATATAGAAGCTAGCTGGATGAGTAAGCAGCTGTTCCCGCTGATTGAAGAACGCAGAAGCATCGATCGCTTTGGGCAGACTCTGGAGCTTGTCGTCAGAAAGCAGGTGTTCTTCAGCGAAGTCAGTTGGTTGACCTCTTTTATGGTTGGGGTGTTTTCTTTAGTCGCATTTTTGCTGACCTATCAAAATTATCGGCGCCGCAAAGAAGCACAGTTAGAATTGGAAAAATTGAACGACAAGTTAGTCTATGAAAGGGATTTGCTTGAAGAGCGTGTACAGGAGCGGACTTGGGAGTTAGTTAAGACTAACTCTGATCTGCGGGACCAGGTAAAAAGTAACCGTAGTTTGACTCAAAAAATCATCAGTATTCAGGAAGAAGAGAGGCGAAATCTGGCGCGAGAACTGCACGATGAAATGGGTCAATCCCTGACCGCCATTCGTATGGATGCGCGTTTGTTAAAGGGCGCTACTGATGAAAAGACCCAGGCGGTCGAGTACCAAGCCGTTGAGTCTATCGATAATATCGCTCAGCGCATTTACGGCGTAACCTACGGTCTAATGCGTGCCTTGCGTCCAGCTGCTCTTGATGACCTGGGCCTGACTGATGCGCTGAGTGAGTGTGTGGCTAATGCCCATCTAAAATCGGCAGGGATCGACATTCAGACAGAATTTCATGGATCACTTAATGAAATGCCGGAACGAGTGAATATTGGCTGTTACCGATTGTTGCAAGAGGCGTTGAACAACTGTGTTAAGCACTCCGGTGCAACAGCTATTCAGTTGAGTGTTACGCGTGAGGAGTCCCCTGATCAGCTGTTAATCTCCATCAAAGATAATGGCTGTGGCTTTGACCCGGATAATAACGGTTCCGGGTTCGGGATTATCGGCATGAGAGAGCGGGTATACGGGCTTGATGGGAGCTTTAATATAACCTCCGCACCGGGTAAGGGTGCTTTGATCCAAGCCAGCATACCCATTGTTTAAAGTACCTTCGTAAAGCTTAAATCTAGAGCCCAAGGCTTACCTGAGGAGGCACTTCTGCCTTCAGCTTGATTTCCGGTAAGCAACTAAACAAACGTTCTGCTTTGGTTTTACCAGCATCTAAAAGTACCTGTTTAACCTTCTCGGAGCGTTCTTGAGCCAAAGAATTAAGCCTTGCTGCAAGCTCTTTAGCGGGTATTTCCAAGATTACGGGTGCCGATGGAGTCGCTGCAGACGCGGTTTCTTTGATTGCGGCAAGGCGCTTTTCTTTTTCTGCCTGGAGCAGGCTCTGGCTATCAGCGGCCACGGCTATGCCACATAAATTAAGTCGCAAGCTTTCACGCTTTTTCATTAACGCGGAGATCTTGTCTAGGTAGTCCAGTGCCTTCGGACTCAATTCCGATGACCCCGGTGCAAAGGTGACAGGTTCCAGATCTATTGCATTCTTACTGGCGGAGCTGGCAATCATCCGACCTAGGCTGATTAAGGCGCCATAAGGTTGTAAAGCAGTGGTTAAATAACTGATGGCGCCCTCTTTAGCAGCCTTAGCCATGATGACGTTAATGACGCTTTGGTAACCGAATTTCGGATCGGCCACGGCACCGGTGATGGGGATTTTCAGAGCCAGGTTATCGTCATCATCAGTTAGTATCGAGATCGCAGTGCCCAAAGGCATGCCCAGTTTCTGATCAAATTCACCGGCCTCGGAGTCTTTGGCTTGGCTAACGTCCAGGTTTTGAATATTGACCTCGTTGTGGCTATCCACTAGCCCACTTTTCACCGTGCCCTTGGTGTCAATATTGAATTGTCCACTCTTAAGCTGGTAGCCGCTGTGGCGCTGCATGTACGGGCTGAACGGGGGAAGCTCGAGGTTTGCTAGCTTGCCTTGCCAATCCCCATTGGGAGTCGGTGACATCCAGCTGTAGTTGCCATTCAGTTGTAGTTGGCCAAAACGGTTTATTTTTGAAATGATCGCAAAGGGGCCAGGGTCGCTGGATTGTGTGTCGATATTGGCCAGTTGCAATTGATCTATGACGATCTCTATGTCCCGGGCGTTGACCGATTCATCGCTGAAGCGGATTGTTGCCGGAGCATCGAGTTGTAACTGCTTTAGTTTAAAGTGAAATGGCGTTCGGTTTGCCTTGTTTACGGGTGTGGCTGCCTGCTGAGACCGTTGTGGGGGTTGTTGTGGGGATTTCTGTGCAGGCTCTTGCCCAGTCAGCGCTCGTTGCCAGTTGAGCCAGGCTTGGGGTTGTCCTTGTTTATTTAGACCTAACTCAGTGGCAAGTGCGCCAATATTGACGGTACTGATGCTAGTGCTCTTTTCTCCCAGCTGGAGGTCTTTGATCACCAGGCTCTGTAAATCTAACAGGGGTTGTTGATGGCTAATTTTGATGGCGTCGAGACGAACAGTTTTTGCGCCAAGCTGATTGTCTGGAAGTGCGGCTAGGTCATTTAGCCGAATATTCTTAATGCTGGCCAACTCAACATTACCATTTCCCGATAGCACTAGTGCATCGACCGCCACCGCTCCTGTGAGGGCCTGTAGCTGTGATTTTTTCAGGTCGAATGCAGCAGTGCCCTGCCAGTGTCGCCGGCTATTGGCTAGCGTCAGGGAGTTAAGACCCAGGTTCGACAGCGCTGTGGAAAATTCTCCTTTAAGCTGTAATTGTTCAACAAGATCCGTATTGACCGAGCCACTCCAGTGAATCTCGCCTTCCTCCAGTCTGGCTCCCGGCTGGGTTAATGCGAAGGTGTTAATGTCGAGCACACCATCATTAACAATCTGTTGGATCGCCGTGTTTTTAAGGTGCAGTTGGTTCTTGCCATCCCAGTTCAGGCTCTTAGTTGAAAGCAGCAGTGGGGATTGTTCCAGATTGATATTGCTGAGCTTTAGCTGACCCTCAGACGCTATGTTTTGAGGGCTGCCTTGATTCAGCTCCAGCTGGTTCTTACCTTGCCAGCTGATTTCTTCGCCCTGCAGTTTCAGCTGGTTTTGATCGAGGTCTAGTTCGGCTATTTTCAAAGTTCCGTCGGAAAGTACATTCGCGGGACTGTTTGCCTTGAATGATACTTGGTGTTTACCCTGCCAAGATATTTTGCTGCTATTGAGGTGCAACTGTTCTTGCGCCAATTTGGGTGAGCTAACTGACAGCGTACCGTTGCTGAATAGCCCTTGGATCTGATTACCGGATAGTTCAAGTTTGGTGTCGCCCTGCCATTGGATCGCGGGTGTCTGAATAGTCAGGTTTGGCTGTTGGTAGGCAAAATCCTGCAAATCCAGCTTTCCTGCCTGGCTGATTTTTATACCGGAATCTGTCTGGGCAATGGTTAATTTCAGATCGCTGCTCAGCGCCCCTTTTAATCCTGGTAACCAGGGCTCTAGCAGTGATTCTAGAAGCAAGTTATCTAGCTTTAGGCTTATTTCTCCAGCGGCATTCTTTGACAGAGGGGTGCCCTGACTATCGAGGTTAAAGGCGCTGCCGTTAAGGCTGCCCTGCAGGGAAAGCAGGCTATTTTGCGTCGGCTGCCAATTGTGGAGTAACTGCAGCTCACTACTATTGATCACAAGGTGATATTTTTTCTGATCAAGGCTGGCATCTATTTGAAGTGCTTTTAGCTGAACCTGATTCAGTCCCCAGCCCCATTTAGAATGTGTCTCAGGTTTGGAGCCTGGCTCTGTCGCCGGTAAATTCAGAGGGCCTAGTTGCCAGAGTTGGTCTTTCTGGCGAATGCTTAACTGGCTCTCAAAGAGCTGTATCTGATTAAGCTGAAGATGTCTTTTCCATAGACCGCGATAGCTGACATCAGCTTCCAGGTGGCCTATTTTTAATTCAGGGGCGTTATCAGCGAATGCTGACAGGCCTTCCATGACTAGATGACCAGACCAAATATTAAGATAAAGATGTTCGATGCTGGCCTGCTGGGCACCATTATCCAACATCCATTTTTTCACCAGTGATTTGGTCACATAGGGGGTCGCAAGGGACACGATGAGGAGCAGCAAAGAGAGGTAAGCCAGTGGCTTGATGAGGGGCTTGAATTTCATATAGCCTGATGCTCCGTGGCGAAATCTTGAAGAGGGGCTGAAATCAGATCAAGGTATTTATTGAATGATGATTAGAGCGACTATATATGATCGTAGCTGAGGAATCAGCAGGGAGTGATAAGGGCTGAAAAACTTAGGGTTCTGTCGGGCCGAAATATCGGCCGGGCGGAGCGTTGCGGGGGTTAGTGTTCTGGGCTTTCTGAAAACAGGGGATGATGTTCGGCAAGCAATCAGCCCCTGTCGCCACAGTAAGATCAGGGCTTAATGCGTAAGGATCTCGACACCCTGTGCAGTGGCCATCAGCACTATGTCTGCGGGACGGGCAGCAAACAGACCGTTGCTGACGACCCCGACGAGATTGTTCAGTTTTTCTTCTAAAGATGCGGCCGCGTGGATTTCCATATTATGTACATCCAGGATTTGATTGCCGTTATCGGTGGTGAAACCATTCCGATAGATAGGCTCGGCGTCCAGCTTACACAGCTCACGAGCGATATAGCTGCGAGCCATCGGCAGTACTTCGATCGGTAGTGGAAACTCTCCCAGCAGATCGACTTTCTTCGATTCATCGACGATACAGATAAACGTCTTGGCCACGGCAGCAACAATTTTCTCGCGAGTAAGTGCGCCGCCACCACCTTTGATAAGCTCCAGTTTTTCATTGAACTCATCGGCGCCATCGATGTAATAGTCCAGCTGGTTAACAGAGTTCAGGTCGTAGACGGGAATACCGTGCTGCTTGAGGCGGTCTGCAGTGGCTTCGGAGCTGGCGACCGCGCCCTCAAAGGAGTGCTTTATTTTTGCCAGTTCATCAATAAAGAAATTGGCGGTGGAGCCCGTGCCGACCCCGACGATTGAGTTGCTTTCCAGTTTATTCTGGATCTGTTCAATAGCCGCCTTGGCAACTGCTAGCTTCATTTCATCTTGTGTCATGTTATTCCCAGCGATTTAACCTTAAAGCGGATGACCGGTATAATGTGCCGTAATTATACGTTGCAAATTGGTTGCGTTATAGACGTCAGGCCCTGATAGTCATTACTATTACAGCTTTAGTTCACACTGTTTACGCTGCTGCGCTCATTTATGGGTTGTCGGCCAATTCTGGAATATCAATGCCCCATCAATATATCAAAAAAATTCTTCAGGCCCGCGTCTATGACGTAGCAAAGGAAACCCCTCTGGACGAAGCCAGGATGATTTCCAAGCGTCTGAATAACCGTGTTTTGTTAAAGCGAGAAGACCTGCAGCCGGTATTCTCCTTTAAGCTTCGCGGTGCTTACAACAAAATGGCGCAGTTGACGGAAGAGGAAAAACAGTGTGGTGTCGTGGCGGCCTCTGCGGGCAATCATGCTCAAGGTTTGGCCTTGTCGGCGGAGGTTATGGGGGTCGAGGCAACGATCGTTATGCCCAAAACCACGCCAGATATTAAAGTTAACTCGGTCCGGTCTCGAGGAGCCAAGGTGGTGTTGCATGGCGATACCTTCGACGAGGCCTACATCTATTCGCAAAAGCTGGTTGAGGAGAAGGGCTATGTTTATATCCACCCTTTCGATGATCCAGACGTTATTGCCGGCCAAGGTACAATCGGTATGGAGCTGTTGCGCCAGGAAACGGGGCCGATTCATGCGGTGTTTGTTCCTGTGGGTGGCGGTGGCTTGATTGCAGGCATCAGTGTCTATATCAAGTATTTGCGCCCTGAAATCAAAGTGATCGGTGTTGAGTCTGAAGATTCCGCGTGTCTGAAGGCAGCTCTAGAGGCTGATGAGCGGGTGGTGCTGCCTCAGGTGGGTATTTTTGCCGATGGTATCGCCGTGGCTCAGATCGGTAAGAATACCTTTGAAGTGTGCCGTAATTATGTGGATGAAGTGATTACCGTTAGCACCGACGAAACTTGTGCGGCGATCAAAGATATTTTTGACGATACCCGTTCTATTACGGAACCGGCCGGAGCGGTTGCGCTGGCAGGACTGAAAAAATACGTGGCCCGAGAGGGTATTACAGATCAATGTCTGATTGCCATCGACAGCGGTGCCAATGTTAATTTCGATCGCCTGCGTCATGTCTCTGAGCGAGCGGAATTGGGTGAGCAGCGAGAAGCGATTATCGCCGCTAAAATTCCCGAACGTCCCGGGAGCTTTAAGCAGTTCTGTAAGGTATTGGGGCAGCGTAATATCACCGAATTTAATTATCGTTACAGTGATGATAGTAATGCCGTGGTCTTTGCTGGTGTGCAGATTAAAGCCGCCGAAGATCGTCAGACTCTGCTTCAAGAATTACGGCAACATGTTGAATCAGTTGAAGATCTGTCCGATAACGAAATTGCCAAGATTCATGTGCGCTATATGGTCGGCGGTCATGCGCCGGCGTCCGTCGACAATGAAGTGGTTTATCGCTTTGAATTTCCTGAGCGTCCCGGTGCGCTGATGAAATTCCTTGATAAGTTAGGTGGGCGTTGGAATATTTCTATGTTTCATTACCGCAACCATGGTGCGGCATACGGTCGTGTGTTGGTAGGGCTGCAGGTGCCAGAAACTGAGCGCCCTCAGGTGGCGGAGTTCCTGAGCGAGATCGGCTATAACTTCACAGAAGAAACGCAAAATAAAGCCTATCAGTTATTCCTTAACTGACCGGTGTGGCTGTGCTGGTAGTCTGATACAGACTTCCAGCCCGCCTTGTGGACGGTTGCTGGCGCTTATCTCGCCTTGATGCAGGCGCACCGCTTTTTCAGCGATCGCCAGACCTAGTCCGTAGCCTCCCGTTTCTCGTTCACGGGCCTCATCAATACGATGAAATGGCTCAAACATTTGCTGCAGATGTGCTTCCTTAACACCTGGGCCTGAATCCAATACGCGAATCTGTATCTGCTCAGAGTTTGATTCAATGATTAGCTGTATGTCCGCTTCGCTGTACTTCAATGCATTGCGAACAATGTTTTCCACTGCCCGATTTAGTAACTTCCCATCGACGTCTGCTAGGACTTGTTCCGGGGCCTGCAGCGTTACTCGCTGTTGTTCGAAGTTTGCGTCGTCTATTAACGGCTCAAACAGTTTCACTAGGTTCTGTTGCTGGCGTTGCAGGGCTTCAGGTTTCATTTCTAGCCGGACCAGGTCTAGAATTTCACCAATGAGTTCATTGATACGTTCGGCTTCCAGTTCCATGCGGTCTAATTCAGCCGATTCACCGCTGCGTTTACGGGCCAGTTCCAGAGCTATCCTCAAACGCGCCAGAGGTGTGCGCAGTTCATGGGATACATCCCGTAACATCTGCTGCTGACCTTGTAATAGGTTTTGTAAACGCTGGGCCATGTTGTCGAAATCCCGGCCTAAGTCCCCTAGTTCATCCTTTCGTGCTCCCATTGCGATAGCAACTCGGCTATCTAAGTCGCCATCGGCGAGCCTACGGCTAGCCGCTTGCAGTAATCGCACCGGTTTCACTAGATAGGCGCTTAGCAGCATGGCCACTAAGGCTACGATCAGCACCGATATGCCGATACGCCAAAGCAGGCTAGAGCGGGCATAAAGATGGTCGGACAGCTCATGTGGATTCAATATGACAAAGTGATAACGGGTACCGGACTCGCTGGTAATCGGCCATATCACAGGGCGGTTGCGGGGCTCCATAAAATCTCTGCGCCCCGGGCGATGCCGCCAGGGCTTATGTTCATTATCGACGTCATCTTCATGATCGAATGCGTTGGCATTGGGACGGCCTTGCAAGAACGCGTGCAGGCGCGGTGGTAGTGGCCGGCCATTAACCGGGCTGTTGTGCTGATCTAGCAGTAGCACTCGAAGATCGGCGCGGCGCTTGAGTTTTTCTTGCCAAGCTCTCAGCCCGGGATTGCCTTGTTGCTCAAAAGCTTGCGCGGCTTCGATGGCTAGTTCCGAAATATGTTCCTGCTGCTGTTCGGAGTCTCTGAAATGCTGATACTGGAGCCAGGTGACGGCAAGATTGGTGCTGATGATTAGTATCATCACCAGCCAGAAGCTAAAAAATATTTTCCAGTATAGTCGGCGCATCAGCCGAGACCCTCCGCCTTCAATAGCATGTAACCCATGCCTCTGACAGTTTTGATGCGGCTACTGCCGTCGTCATAGGCTCCTATCTTGCGGCGCAAGTTACTCATATGCATATCGATACTGCGATCAAAGGGCCCCAGCTGTTTATTCAGGGCCTTGCGGTTCAGGTCTTCCTTGCTGACTAACTCTCCGACGCGCTGCATAAGAATTTGCAGCAAATTGAATTCTGTATGGGTTAGCTCCAAGGTGGTATCGCCACGAGTTACCCGGTGTGACGAGGTGGATAGTTTTAGGTCGCCGACACAGAGGTAGTCTGACTGCGGTAGCGTATCAGTGCCGGTTTTTTCCAATCCCACCCGACGGATAATGGCTTTTAGGCGTGCAACCAGCTCTCTGGGGCTGCAGGGTTTGGGGAGGTAATCATCGGCACCCATTTCAAAGCCCACGATACGGTCAATTTCTTCACCGCGGGCGGTCATCATCAATACTGGAGTGTTGGATTCGGTGCGCAGTTCGCGCAAGGTGTCGAAGCCGTTGAGCTTAGGCATCATCACATCAAGCACGATGACGTCATAAGGCTGGAGGGGGGCTTTGTTGAGGGCGCTTTGGCCGTCATAGCAGACATCAACAGCGAAGCCTTCTAACTCCAGAAATTCCTGCAGCAGCTGACAAAGCTCTTTGTCGTCATCGACCAGCAAGATGCGGTTCATTAATATTTCCTCGTTAAAGCGTCTGCGTATTTCTCTGACTCTATTCTGCCATAGCTGACTATTACGGCCAGCGTGCTTTACAGAAACTTTACACGGCCTTGACCTCCGCTTGCGTTGAGCTCTTTAAAATTAATCGTGAAAGCAATTAATGAGTAAGGAGTACTGACATGAAGGGCAAATTAGTAGCAGCGAGTTTAGTCGTGGTTTTGGCCGGTGGGGCCGCAATAGCGTTGGCTTCATCGGATAATTGTGGTGAAGGCCGCGGGATGTGGAATAAAGAGCGCCATTCTGAGCATGGTAAACATAGCTCTGGCAGAGGCATGATGAGCGCAGAGATGTTGCAAAAACTGGATTGGGCGCTGGAGCTCAGTAGCGAGCAGCGTGATCAAATGCGCACGCTGATGAAAGATCGCTATGACTCCAAAGGTGACCCGCGTGATGAGATGATGGGCTTGCGCCAGCGCATGAAGGATCTCGATCCCGCCGCCGCTGACTATCAGGATCAGGTTAATACATTGGCCCAGCAACAGGCTGAAGCGGTTCGACAGCGAGTGCTTGAGCATGCAGGTACCTATGCTGACATATACGCAATTCTGACGCCTGAGCAGCAGACCGAGTTTAAGGCGCTTAAGGAAAAGTGGAGCAGTGCGCGGGGAAAGAGATCAGAGGGTCGGCAATAGCAGTCAACCCCTCTGCGGCGCTACTTGCCATCGTTTCTAGTGAACCATCGGTACGCACACGGGTGTTCTAGCCGAGCTGTAACACCCTGTGTGGGCTCAGTGGTTAATCAGTTGTAGTGGCGGGGACTTGCGGTGAGTGAGCGTAGCTCTCATCAGTAAAGGCCTGGACGGTGAATATCAATAACGATATCAAGCCCCAGGCCAAACCGACCACGACGCCAATATCGATAATGCCGCGCCAGGGCTGCGAGAACTGGTGCACGATCTGTACGATAGAAATGATCAACAGGGTAATAACGACGGTGATGATCTGCCGCTTTCGCTCTATATGGAAATAGCCCATACAGAACAGCGGTGCCAGTATCAGTCTGATGATGGTTGGATGCTGGTAAAGATAGGCGATGCGGGCTGCGACCCGAGGAGAAAAGCCTTGTTGAAAACCTCGATAGCCTTCACTGAACGCCATGAAAATCAACCAGACACCGCCGATAAGCCAGTGATGTAGCTCCAATGGATAGGAGAACGCTGTGAATCCCACGACAGACAGGCGATAAACGGCACTGCCCAGTATCAGGCATATGCCTAATGTTCCCCATGCCGCTGCAACAAACCCCATACGTATCACCCGTCCTAAATCTGGTGTTGAAAAAGCACACTAGTATACATCAGCGAGCTTTGACGATAAATCAGGCTACGGCCTTATGTGCTTTGATTATATGCACAGACAAGAGGTCGACTGTTGTTATGGATCAGCCGGGTCGGCCGTCGATCCGCGGCTTGATTAACAGAGGAACGTAGTTATATGAGAAGAAGGCAAAAGCGATGACCCATAGTGCAGCGGCCGCGTTAATTAGCATGCCGTAGGCCCCTGCAAAGACCTCAAAACCAGCAGCGACACGGACCACGGCGGCGAGGGCTAATATAAATATGCCTAATACCGTTAATTTCGGTAGTTCTAGCATTCTGCCTGTATGTCCAAGGGATACTCGGCCCATCATGCCTAGTGTGATCATGCCAACGCCACCGACGGTGAAGGCGTGAATGGCCGCCGAGGTGGTGACGAGGCCTAGAGCTGCAAGCCCTTTAAGGATGAAACCAGTCGCTATCCAGGCGTAGGCTACGTGCAATACCCAGACAATGGGGTGATTCCAGATACGGTTGTCATACCAGCCCGAAAGGCGTAAGTAATGGATCAGGCCCACTGCAATGGCTAATATCGCTACTAAGGTGTTTGGTAGTTGGAATAGGTCTGATAGCAGTACGGCAACTACGCCGGCTACCGCAGCAATTTCTACTGCGGGCCACTGTTTCGGTTCCATTCCTGGTAATGGGTTGCGAGTGAAAAAAGGAATGACTCGTCCGCCAAGAACAACAATCACCAGAATAACCAGACTTAATCCCATCTGAATGCCCAGCGCTGACGTGTTAGCGACGCCAATGGCTTGCAGGTGAACTAATAGATTAGCAATGGTAAATAGTGAAAGGATGACTAGGAAGGCGATATTGCGCATCACTCGTGCTGCCAGTAACGGTTTGGCGAGGCTGAGCATGACTAGCGGGGCAAAGCTCAGATCTACAATCATGGTCAACCAGGTTGGTTGGCCTATGTCTATGCTGGATAGCAGGCGCCCGGCCAGCCAGATCACGGCTAAGCCAATAAGCGGCGCTCCTGAGGGGACTTCCATTGAGGTCCAATTGCGTACCGCTGTCAGAAGAAATCCTGAGATAACTGCCAGGCTGTAGCCGAATAACATCTCATGGGCATGCCAGCCGATGGTTCCATAGTGGCTGTTTAGGTTCAGGTGGCCCGAGAAGAAAGGAATCCATAGCAGCATCAATAGCACGGCACTAATGCCGGCCATGGAAAAGAAGGGGCGAAACCCTAGAAAGAAAAGAGCAAAGGTATCGGCCGGTATACGGTCTTCGGGACGTTCAATATTGAGCACGGTTCTGTGCCTCCTGAAAACAGCGGAGTTTTACGTTCGATAGGGCAATGTTACAAGGAAGGCCCGGAAATAGAGCAGTTTAAGCGACCGCTGAAGAAGCACCTTGATATTAGTCATATAGGGAAAGCGCGTTGCTCTGTCCTAGTAGAGTCTGCCCAATAGAAAAAGCCCCTAATTAGGGGCTTTTTAGTAACGCGTTGGTGAGGGTGAGTTAGCTAAGGTTAGCCGCTACAAATTCCCAGTTCACCAGTGCCCAGAATGCCTTCAGATAATCTGGGCGTACATTACGGTAGTCGATGTAGTAGGCGTGTTCCCACAGATCAACAGTCAGCAGCGGCGTCTGTCCTTCTGTCAGCGGACAGCCAGCATTGCTGGTGTTGACGATGGCCAGGGAGCCGTCGCTGTTTTTAACTAACCAGGTCCAGCTAGAACCGAAATTGTTAACGGCGCTGTCGTTGAGCTTCTCTTTGAAGGCTTCGAAAGAACCAAAGGCGCTGTTGATCGCCTCAGCAACTGCACCGCTAGGAGCGCCGCCACCGTTAGGACTTAGGCAGTTCCAGTAGAAAGAGTGGTTCCAGATCTGAGCTGCATTGTTGAAAACACCGCCAGCTGGGGCAGAGGTGATAATCTCTTCCAGAGACTTGTTTTCATATTCAGTGCCTGGGACTAGGCCGTTAAGCTTTACTACATAAGTGTTGTGGTGTTTGCCGTAGTGGTATTCCAGCGTCTCGGCAGAGATATGAGGCTGCAGTGCATCCTTCGCGTAGGGTAGAGGAGGTAGTTCAAAGCTCATGATGTGACCTTCTTTCTATCGTATTTAAATATTAACTTTTAAGCATTATAGGGCTTTTTTGGTGGGTGATTCCCACAGTCGGAGGATACTAGCACCAAAATGACATAAATCATATTAAATTGGTCGGGTATTACAGTCGACTAAAGTGGGTTCCACATCAGCTATATTAGCGCATAAAATAGATTAAACTATTTGAAAACAACAAAAAAGCGAACCCAATGCCCAGAATATTCCTCTTCCTCGCCGCCTTTGCGTTGGTGGCTTTTGTCGTAACTAACCGCTTTATCTCCCCGCCAGCGACTTGGGAGCCTTTTGTTGAGGCTTGCCTGAGCGGTGGCTCGGGAACAAAAGATCAATGCAGCTGCCTGGCTGACTATGTCCACGACCGTCTTGATGTGGAGGAGGTTGAGGCCATTATGGAAAATAGGGTGGCCGGGAAGGCGTTCCAGGATAAGGTCGCCAATGTTATTCGTGTAGGGTCAAAAAGTTGCCGTTAAGTTGAGGGTAGATAGTCGAACCAGTTGAAGTCTGGGTCTGCTACGGCTAAGAAGTCCGGGTTATAGAGATCGGACTTCTGATTGTACGCCAAGGGGTTGTTGTCGAAATCGATAACCATACCGCCGGCTGCCACCAGCACTGCTTGGGCGGCAGCAATATCCCATTCGCAAGTGCGGCCCAGGCGGATGTGGATATCCGCCAATCCTTCTGCAATCAAACAGAGTTTCAGTGAGCTGCCGATCGCTGTGCAGGTAATTGGAGCTGCTTGCTCCAGTCCTTCTACGTAGTGATCTAGTCTTGGATCTAAATGACTGCGGCTGGTGACCAGGCAGATTTTGCTATAAGGCTTCACGGCCTTAGTTTGCAGGCGTTGTGCTTTTCCTCGGCTATCTTGCTTGAAGGCTCCAAATCCGGGCATTCCTGCGTAAATACTGCGGGTAACTGGCACATAAACCACGCCCAGTACCGGCCTTCCAGACTCGACCAGTGCGATGTTGACGGTAAATTCACCGTTGCGTTTAATAAATTCTTTTGTGCCGTCGAGAGGGTCCACCAGCCAGTGGCGAGGCCAGGACTGACGTAGTTTGTGATCTGCCGGGTCTGACTCCTCTGATATTATCGGGATTTCCGGCGTCAGGCGTTGCAGGCTGGTAACAATGAGTTGATGAGCGAGCAGGTCTGCCTCCGTGACCGGGGTGGCATCGGCTTTGGTATCTATTTCAAAGTCAGTGCCGCGCTCATAAATTTCTAGGATGGCGTCACCAGCCTCTTCGGCGATAGCGATGATTTGTGGTAGCAGGCTATTTCTGTCCATAATCTACGATTTATACTTCCCGTTGCTGTAGCCATAGCAGTATAGCGGCGATAACCCGGGCTTCAGCAAAGTTTTCATCAAGCATCAGTGTTGGCAGATCCTTGATGGGGTAAGGCACCACTTCAATTTCTTCCGGTTCATCCCCTGGCAGCCGTTTTGGGTACAAGTCGCTGGCAATAATGACCTCGATCTTGTGGCCCATATAGCTGGGTGAGGTAGTCATGGTTTTGAGGTGAGTGAGAGTGCGAGCCCCGTATCCTACTTCCTCCATTAATTCTCGGTTGGCAGCCTCCAAGGCCGTTTCGCCAGCATCAATTAATCCTTTCGGTAGCGTCAGCTGATAGTCGTGAATTCCCGCCGCATATTCATTAATCAGCAGTACTTCATCCGCTGACAGTAGCGGGATAATCATGACCGCGCCGTAGCCGCGGGTGGAAAGGCGCTCATAGGTTCGCTCTACACCGTTGGAAAATCGCAGTGACAGTTCTTCTATTTCGAAAAGCCGGCTCCGGGCGACGGTATCTGTCTTCAAAATCTGCGGCTTTATGGGCATACTGGAGACTCCTGAGGTAACCATTTGTAGACGTAAATAAAATGTTAGATTGGAATACCATTGATATCGTACTGCTGGATATGGACGGTACGCTGCTTGATCTCCACTATGATAGCTACTTCTGGTTAGAGCATCTTCCGGTTCGCTATGCTCAGCACCATGATATGGAACCAGAACAGGCGAGGAAGCATTTGCTGGAGCGTATCATAGCTGAGCAGGGCACACTAAACTGGTATTGTGTTGATTACTGGTCAAAAGAACTGGGGGTGGATATTGGCGCTCTGAAACGAGAAATTCAACACAAGGTCGCCTTTCGTCCCCATGTTGAGGATTTCCTCCAGGCGTTGCGCAAAC
Source organism: Motiliproteus sp. (assembly GCA_036960175.1). Classification (GTDB taxonomy): domain Bacteria; phylum Pseudomonadota; class Gammaproteobacteria; order Pseudomonadales; family Balneatricaceae; genus Motiliproteus. The sequence continues at coordinate 15,424 of JBALWH010000025.1, forward strand.
GCGGGATTGCCTCCGTCATTGTTACCAATGCTCACCAGAAGAGTCTTTCCATGAAGTTGGAGCGGACCGGTCTGGATAAGCAGGTAGACAAGATAGTTTGTTCCCATGATTTTGGACTGCCGAAAGAGGATGTTCAGTTCTGGCATCGATTGCAGGGTGTGGTTCCTTTTGATCCAGAAACAACTCTGCTTATCGATGACAGTCTACCGGTGCTGCGTTCGGCTCAACAGTATGGGATTCGACAATTGCTGACCGTTCTTCAGCCCGATAGCCAGCAACAGCGTCGTGAGATCGAAGAATTTATTGGCATCGATCATTTTGATGAGATCAAACCGGGCAAGCCATGAGTAAATCCAATAACAAACCGCAGGCTGGCGAACAGGACGATAAAATCCGCTTGGATAAATGGTTGTGGGCGGCTAGGTTCTTTAAGACACGAGCCATTGCCAAACAGGCCATCGAAGGCGGCAAAGTTCACTACAATGGCGCTCGTAGCAAATGTAGTCGCGTGGTGGAGGTTGGCGCCATCCTTAAAATGCGGCAAGGATTTGACGAAAAAACCGTCGTAGTCGTGGCTATTATAGGCCAGCGACGCGGCGCACCTGAGGCAGCAAAGCTTTATCGGGAAACCGATGAGAGTATTCGTCAGCGTGAACTCAGCACCGAGCAGCGCCGAGCCATCAATGCTGGGCAGGTAGCCTCAGAGGGGCGTCCCAGTAAAAAAGACCGGCGTCAGATCGTTGGTTTTAGGCAGCGTAATCAGGATTAACCTTTTTCGTCGCGGTGGCTGAAAAAAGGTAATTGCCCCAATAGCGGTACTTTTTCACCGATAAAGCTGAAAACGGGTGCTAGCAATCGATGCAGTGTCGCCGTCGGCCAGACCAGGGCAGGGGTGTGAAACGCCCAGCTGAGAGTCAATAGCGCAACAGCGATACCGCCCACATAGTTATCACTGAACCAATGAGCCCCCCCCAGCATTCTCGGCAGAGTGAATAGTGCGCAGATGATAACCGTCAGTGCCGTCAGCTTTGATCTGAGCATAAACATCATATACCCCGCCCAGGCCCATAAAACGGCGGCATGATCGCCTGGGAAGCTATGTTGAGCACGGTCTTTCGGCGATAGCTCGGGGACTAGCTCCGACAGGAAAAAGGCCGGTTGTAGTTGCAGCGAGGGGCTGTCTACGCTGAGGCCTATATTCACAGTGATGTCATGCAAGGTTCTTCTGATGATAAACATCACAATCATCAGCACGAAAAAACCCAGAAAGGCTTTTTGTAATTGATAGCGGCGTACCCCTGCAACGGGAAACGTCAGAGAGGTCAGTATGATTACAGCGGGAATTATATCGGCTAGACGTTCATTCATCAGCGCCCAGAAAAACTGCCAGGATGTACCTTCTGACAGTGTGCCATTCAGGGCAAAGAAAACAGCCTCATCTAAAGTTCGCCATAGCTGGTGTCCAGCGGGGATCACCCAGCTGGCCAGCAGCAGTATGGCGATTAAATGAAATAGAACAAAAGGCTTCAGTTGCCAGCGGCGGCTATAGGGGAATTCGCTATCGTTCATCTGAAAATGCGGTTCTCTAGGTTGTCGTGTTGATATGATAGAATTCAAGCGACTAAATGTATCATTACTGAATCAGGCTGGCGACTGCCGCTTGGGTCGGGCTTATTGAGTTTTTTGTAATTATGAGTAATTCGGATCAGATTCAGCGTTTCTTGTTTGATGGCACTGATGTCCGCGGTGTATTGGTGGGTTTGCAGGACAGCTACCAAGAGGCGTTGTCGCGGCATGATTATCCCATTCAGGTAGAGTCACTGGTGGGTGAAATGCTGGCTGCTGTTGGTCTGTTAAGTTCTACTTTGAAGTTCGAAGGAAGACTTAGTTTGTTAGCTAGAGGTGAAGGCCCCGTCTCTATGTTGATGGCGGAATGTAACCATCAGCGAGACCTGCGTGCCGTCGCTCGCTGGCAAGGTGAGCTGCCAGAAGCCGCTGATATTAATGGCATGCTAGGGCAGGGGCAGCTGGCAATTACCATCGAGCCGAAAAAGGGCAATCGCTATCAGGGCATTGTGCCTTTGGAAAAAAACAGTCTGGCGCAGTGTCTGGAAGACTATTTTCTGCAATCGGAGCAGTTGGACACACGTATTTTTCTTGCCGCAGATGGCGAACGATCGGCCGGCATGTTATTGCAGGCATTGCCAGGAAACGACAGTAGTAGCGTTGAAGATGCCCAGGAAAGCTGGCGTCGCATTACTCATTTGGGATCTACTCTCAGCTGCCAGGAACTGCTGATGCTGACAAACGATGAGCTTTTACATCGTTTATACCATGAGGAAACGGTTCGACTGTTTGGCGCCGAGGACCTGCGTTTTGCCTGCGACTGCAGCCGCGAGCGCAGTCTTAGCGTGCTGAAAACCTTGGCTGTCGAAGAGCTGGAAGACATGCTAGAAACTCAGGGTTCTATCGTCATGGACTGTCAGTTCTGCAATAGCCGCTATAGCTTTGATCGAACTAGTATCGCTGAAATTCAAGGGGTTAGTGGTGCTGTCGGACCTTCTGAAGGCTGTCATTGAATGTGATTAGGGGTTTAGCTTCGGGCAACTCGCTATGGCATAATTCTTATTAATGCCGTTGATATATCGCTGCATGGCAGGCCTGGCCCATTAGGATGTGATTGCAGATTACGGGAGCGCGGGAATGAGCAATATTGTTGATGCGCAGGCGGGAACACCCTTCCTCAATTTATGTCGGGCTGAGCTGGTAGAGCAAGCTGTTTCCCGAAGAGAAGGGCGGCTGAGTGACAGTGGCGCTTTGGTGGTATCAACGGGCCGTCGAACCGGCCGGTCCCCGATGGATCGTTTTATCGTTGAAGAGCCTAGCACTGCAGATGCCATTCATTGGGGGCCGGTTAATAAGCCTTTTTCCACAGAGCGTTTCGACAAGCTCTGGGAGCGAGCCGAAGAATACCTTTCTGGAAAAGATCGCTTTATTTCCCAAGTCCATGTCGGTTTTGCCAAAGATCACTATTTACCTGTGCAGATTACGACCGAGACGGCCTGGCATACTTTGTTTGGTCAGAATCTGTTTATCACCCCTGAAGAATACAATCCGAAATCTAAGGAAGAGTGGAAGATCCTTAATGCTGCTGGTTTTGCTTGTGATCCCGACCGTGATGGCAGTAATAGCGAGGGTTGCGTCATTATTAACTTCGCTCGACGTAAAGTACTGTTGGCCGGAATGAAGTATGCCGGTGAGATGAAAAAGGCGATATTCAGCGTGCAGAACTTTCTTCTGCCTGAGAAGGGTGTTCTGCCGATGCATTGCTCCGCTAATGTCGGGGATGATGGTGCCGCTGTTTTGTTTTTCGGTCTTTCCGGTACGGGTAAAACGACGCTTTCAGCCGATCCTGAGCGTTATCTTATTGGTGATGATGAGCACGGCTGGGGCAAAGGTTTTATTTTCAATCTAGAGGGTGGCTGCTACGCCAAAACAATCAATCTTTCCTGTGACAATGAGCCGGTAATCTGGGATGCCATACGCTTTGGCGCTATTGTCGAAAATGTTGTGATGGATAGCAATCGAACGTTAGATTATGCCGATACCAGCATCACCGAAAATGGCCGCTGTGGCTATCCATTGAATCATGTGGAAAAGCGCGTTTCTGCCCACCAGGAGGGTGATCCTCGGGCTATTATTTTTCTAACCTGTGACCTGACCGGAGTGCTTCCACCGGTGGCTATCCTTAGTCACGAAGCGGCGGCTTATCATTTTCTGAGTGGTTATACGGCGTTGGTTGGGTCCACAGAAATGGGTGCCAGCAGTGATATTAAAGCCACGTTTTCTGCTTGCTTCGGAGCGCCCTTTTTTCCTCGGCCAGCGACGGAGTATGCCGAGCTGTTGATGAAGCGAATGGATGAAGCAGGTTGTCGTGCCTACCTGGTGAATACCGGTTGGACTGGAGGTCGTTTTGGTGTTGGCGAACGTTTTAGTATCTCTGCCACTCGCAGTGTTGTGGCGGCAATTCAAAGCGGTGCACTGGATCAGGTTGACACAACTCATCTGCAGGGAGTCAATCTGGATATTCCTGTCAGCGTCCCTGGGCTGGATAGCGCTTTGCTTGATCCCAGGGACACCTGGGCAGACAAAAGTGCCTATGATGAGGCGATGAGTCAGCTCTGCTCCCAGTTTATTAGCAACTTTAACAAGTTTGATATTGCTGAAGAAGTTGTTTTGGCGGGCCCGCAAGCCTGTTAAACGTTGAGAAATTAGGCCGTTAACGAATGTCAGGACTGCTATTCTTGGTGAAATGCCGTGGCATTCATCCTTGTTTTTTGTATTATCGGCCCCATATACAAAAATCATCTGAACCGGATAGTTTTTTAAAGCGCAATTTTTTCTTAAACAACGACGTTTAAATTGAAATTGTTTGTACGCTTCCAAAAAAAATCTGGTCAATGCTATTATGGGCGACCCTGTGAGTCGCAAGTGTCCCGGAGACAAGATCTGATGAGCGAAAATATTGTCAATGTTACGGATGCCAGCTTTGAGCAAGAAGTGCTTAAGGCAGAAGGTGCTGTGTTGGTCGATTATTGGGCAGAGTGGTGTGGCCCCTGCAAAATGATCGCCCCTGTGTTGGAAGAAGTCGCTCGGGATTATGGTGACAAGCTGAAGGTCTGCAAGCTGAATATCGATGAAAACAATGAAACGCCACCTAAGTTTGGTATTCGTGGTATTCCAACGTTGATGCTGTTTAAGGATGGCAACGTGGAAGCTACTAAGGTCGGCGCACTGTCTAAATTACAGCTGACAGCATTCTTGGACAGCAGTCTCTAAGGCCGCCTGTTCTTCAGGGCGGCACTTGGTGTCGCTCTGGGATTTCATTTTTCTATACGGATTCTCATATTATAGCCGAAGTGCTTGCTTTCCTTTTCATTAATGTACAGAATAGCCCGAACATCTCCTTCAAAGACATGACGATCTTCCGGTTAGTCCCCTCTTTTTATAGCCATCCAATTGCCTTCGTGCACATCTGACAAATAGCCTATGAATCTCAGCGAATTAAAACTTAAACCCGTTACAGAACTTCTCGACATTGCTAAGGAAATGGGCCTGGATAACCTTGCCCGCTCCCGTAAACAGGATGTCATTTTTTCAATATTGAAAAAACATGCCAAGGGTGGCGACGATATCTATGGTGACGGGGTTCTGGAAATTCTCCAAGATGGCTTTGGTTTCCTGCGTTCAGCCGAAGGCTCTTATTTGGCAGGCCCGGATGACATTTATGTGTCACCTAGCCAGATTCGACGCTTCAATTTGCGCAAAGGGGATTCTATCGCCGGCAAAATCCGTCCACCCAAAGAAGGTGAGCGTTATTTTGCGCTGTTGAAGGTCTCTGAGATCAATTTTGATCGTCCTGAACAAGCCAAGAACAAAATCCTGTTTGAAAACCTGACGCCTCTATTTCCACAGGATCGACTGGTTCTGGAGATGGGTAATGGCTCCAAGGAAGACCTTACCGCTCGCGTGATTGACCTGATAGCGCCCATTGGTAAAGGGCAGCGGGCTCTGGTGGTTTCTCCGCCAAAGGCCGGTAAGACGCTAATGTTGCAAAATATTGCGTCATCTATTTCGCGTAATAATCCTGAATGTCATCTGATCGTACTGTTAATCGATGAGCGTCCGGAAGAAGTTACCGAGATGCAGCGTTCCGTCCGTGGTGAAGTCGTGGCAAGTACTTTTGATGAGCCGCCTGCTCGTCACGTGCAAGTTGCGGAGATGGTTATAGAGAAGGCCAAGCGACTGGTCGAGCATAAGAAAGATGTGGTGATTCTGCTGGACTCTATTACCCGCCTTGCTCGTGCCCATAACACGGTTATTCCTTCGTCCGGTAAAGTGCTGACGGGTGGTGTGGATGCCCACGCTCTGGAACGGCCTAAGCGTTTCTTCGGTGCGGCACGTAATATCGAAGAAGGCGGTAGCCTGACTATCATCGCTACGGCGTTGGTTGACACTGGTTCGAAGATGGATGAAGTCATCTTTGAAGAATTTAAAGGTACCGGCAACTCAGAAGTTCATTTGGACCGTAAAGCGGCCGAAAGGCGCGTGTTCCCAGCGATTAATATCCGCCGCTCCGGTACACGTCGAGAGGATCTGTTGACCTCAGAAGATGAGCTGCAGCGTATGTGGATTCTACGTAAGTTGCTTGATTCTATGGAAGATACCTCAGCGATTGAGTTTGTTCTGGATAAGCTGAAAGACTTCAAAACCAATGATGAGTTCTTTATGTCGATGAAGCGTAAATAAAATAATCATCGTAAGAACTACATAAAGGGTGAGTCTATGACTTACCCTTTTTTAATGGCTCAACGACCTGTACCTGGCTAGAATCCATAAATTACTTTGTAACCAGTCGATAATCGGTATTGTTATGAAATACAAAGACCTGCGGGATTTTATCGAAGCATTAGAAGAGATGGGTGAACTCAAGCGTATCAGTGTTGAGGTGGATCCTAATCTGGAAATGACGGAAATCTGCGACCGTACCCTGCGGGCAGGTGGGCCAGCACTACTATTCGAAAACCCCAAAGGATACGACATTCCAGTGCTGGCGAACCTATTTGGTACGCCCAAACGGGTGGCGTTGGGAATGGGCGAAGATAGCGTCGAGCAGCTGCGAGAAGTAGGTAAATTACTGGCCTTCCTGAAAGAACCTGAGCCCCCCAAGGGGATGAAAGATGCTTGGCAAAAACTGCCGGTGTTTAAGCAGGTACTGAACATGGGCCCCAAGGAAGTGAAACAGGCCCCTTGCCAGACCCATGTGCAGACGGGTGATGAGGTTGACCTTTACCGGCTGCCGATTCAGACCTGCTGGCCGGATGATGCTGCGCCTTTAGTGACCTGGCCGCTAGTGATTACCAAAGGACCTCACAAAGATCGTCATAATTTGGGTATCTATCGGCAGCAGCTAATTGGTAAGAACAAGCTGATTATGCGTTGGCTATCTCATCGCGGCGGTGCCTTGGATTTTAAAGAGTGGCAGGAGACTCATCCTGGTGAGCGTTTTCCTGTATCAGTAGCGTTGGGCGCTGATCCGGCGACTATTCTAGGGGCTGTGACACCGGTTCCCGATACCCTCTCTGAATACGCTTTTGCTGGCTTGCTGCGGGGTGAAAAAACAGAGCTGGTCAAGTCATTGAGCAATGACTTGCTGGTGCCAGCATCGGCCGAATTTATATTGGAAGGCTATATCGAGCCTGGCGAAATGGCTGATGAAGGGCCCTTTGGCGACCACACCGGTTATTACAATGAAGTCGAGAGCTTTCCGGTCTTTACCGTAGAAACCCTTACCCATCGTAATCGACCTATCTATCACAGCACCTATACGGGTCGTCCGCCTGATGAGCCTGCCGTGCTTGGGGTTGCTCTGAATGAAGTGTTTATCCCCATTTTGCAGAAGCAGTACCCGGAAATAGTCGACTTCTATCTGCCGCCAGAGGGTTGTTCTTACCGATTGGCGGTGGTCACCATTAAGAAGCAGTATCCGGGTCATGCCAAGCGGGTAATGATGGGTGTGTGGTCGTTTCTTCGGCAATTTATGTACACCAAATTCGTTATCGTCACTGACGACGATGTGGATGCTCGTAATTGGGAAGATGTGATCTGGGCGATTACCACCCGGATGGACCCCTCCAGGGATACCGTGCTGATTGAAAATACGCCAATAGACTATTTGGATTTCGCCTCTCCGGTACCTCGACTAGGTTCAAAAATGGGCCTCGATGCCACCAATAAATGGCCTGGGGAAACTGAGCGCGAATGGGGAACTCCTATCGCCATGAGTGAAAATGTTAAAACCAGGATTGATCAGATCTGGGAAAGCCTAGGGATTGACCTGACTGCTATTAAGCCGGACGCCTAGAATCAGGAACCGGTCATAAGGAGTGTTTGATGACTGACGCAACGCTATCTGGAGATAGTAACGATAATCAAGCCGTTGCTGGCTATTGGCCACAGCTCACCTGTACCTGTGAGGTGTTAGGTGTGAAATTGCTAGGCGCTTCGGTCTATGAGGTGCGCCTGGGCTTGCCTGAGCTGGCTGAAGAGGTCGGCTTTCATGCCGGGCAGTATCTGGAGCTGGTCATGGAAGATGGGCGCTCTGTGCCTTATTCCATCGCCTCTGCACCCAGTCAGCAGCAGTTAGAGCTGCATATACTTAATCAAGGCGAGGGGTCTCTATCGGACGAGGTTATGGCGTTATTCAATAGCCAGAACTCGGTACAGATTCGCTTAGCGATGGGGGAGTGTATTCTTTACCCGGATCACCTTGGTGCTCAGGAAGAATTGTTGTTTATTGCCGCAGGTACCTGCTTTGGGCAGATGAAATCGATGATTGAGCATGCTCTTAATGAGGGTGTCGAGAATACTATCCATCTGTATTGGGGGGTGAGAGAGCAGGAGCAGTTTTATTTGCGCTGCCTGGCGGAATCTTGGGCTGCGGCGCACCCACAAGTGCATTTTGTGCCGGTGGTTTCTGAGCCGTTGCAAGACTGGCAGGGGAGGACTGGAATGGTGCATCAGGCGGTGTTAGAAGATTTTTCCAGTCTGAAGGATGTCCGGGCCTATGTCTGTGGCTCTCCAGTCATGGTTTATGCAGTAGAGGATGCGTTTCTGGAACATGGCTTGAAGCAGGGTTATGTCTTCTCAGATGTGTTCTCTTATGCGCCGAGGCCCGCAGCCAGCTGTGAAGCCTGAAACAAAAAAGGTGGCCAATCGGCCACCTTTTTTATATTCCCTCTATAGTCCCTTCAAAAACACAGGTATCAGCTACTGCTTGCAGGCAGAGGTAGTTTCGGTAGGTTTTCTGCCGCTGAGTCGAAGCTTTCAGTCATCAATTTCTGGCAGCCTTCAGAATCATCCAGATGATTAAGTAGTCGCGCCAACTCACCGTAGGTCTCCTGAGATTTTTCCAGAGAGAGGCTTCTTTCGAAATAGTCCCGAGCTTTACTCCATTGAGAATTGAGCAGGGATAAACGTCCTAGCGTCAGATGCAGGGTGGCATTATCTGGGTGTGTGCTCAGCCAGCTTTCGGCAACCTTAAGCTGTTTAGCGGGGTTGGTGCCAGCAATCTGGCCATAGCGCTTAACTAAGGCATCATCCCAGTTGCGTTTGATGGTGTCGCGCAAGAATGTTTCTGCCCGCTCCGGAGCCCCATTGTCCGTCAGCAGCTGGACATAGCTGGCAGCTAGAGATGAATCTTCAGACAACTCACGAGGTAGTGACTTCCAGGTTTTGTTGAGAGTCTTGAGCCGGCTTTGGTCGTCGGTTTCTACAGGCAAACTATCAAGTGATTGATTCATTAGCCCTATATAGGCCTGCCGTTCCAGGTCTTTCAGCTGTTGAGTGCCAAACACATCATGCTTTTGCAGGTAAGGGATAAGGGCGGATAAAGCCCCCCAGTCTTGTTGCTGCAAGTAGACATCGCGAAGCATTTTCAGCACTAGAGTGTGCCTTGGAGCAATGCCGCGTAAACGCTTGAGAGTGGTTAGGCAGGGCTCAAGTTGACCTCGAGCAAGCTGGATCTGTGCTTGTGTCAGGCCGATGGCAGCTTCTGCCTTTGGCATCACCTTACGGGCCTGCTGCAGGAAGCGATCAGCCGCATCGGGAAGGCCTTGTTCATGGGCTGCTTTGGCTGCTGCTAGATAGTTGATCAGCGGTGTTTCTGCTTTGTCGGCAGCGGACACCAGAAACTGCTGGGCCTTATGCCAGTCTCCAGTAGACAGAAACAGAAGTCCGCGCAAGGTGCGGCGATTGGCGCGCACTCTGGTTCGATTTTCATTCCAGTCGCTGATTTTTCTGCGACGCTCAAGCAGGTACTGCAGTAAACGTAGTCCCAAGTGGAAAACCACGAAGGCTACCAGAACCACTATGACCAGGCCCCAGATGGACGTTTCAATGGTGGTGTTCTGATAGCTAAGCAGGACGTAGCCTGGATCTTTGAGAACCAGCTCGCCCACCACTGTTCCTGCTAGCAGCAGTATCAGGGCGACAATCAATAGCAATTTCATCCGGCAGCTCCTTTGCCACTATGGACATCCGCTAGATAGGCTTTGAGGGCTTTCAACGACGTTGAAATATCTGGAAGCGACGGTGATACTTCGACCGACGCCAAATCTTTGAGCCCTTTTAATAAACTCTGAGTAGTGCTGTCGTCAGTTTCAAAATAACGGCTGACCCAGTCGCTGGCTTTTTTCAGACTGGCGTCATAGGAGCCTTGATGGCCCTGCAGCAAAGAAAGCTGTGCTTGCTCGATCATCAGGTGCAAGTTCTGTTGCAGGAAGTAGACCTGTTCCGGAGATAGCAGTGGCTCGATAGGCTCATCACGGTGCTGGATCACGACCAGTTTACCCAGCTTATCCATGGCCTGGTTCCAGGAGGTCTTGATGCCTTGGTTGAATGTTTCGGTGACAGCTTCGGGAGTGACTTTAGTCAATAGCTCTGGCAGTTCTCTTTTATTGGCGATGGAGATCAGATTAAGCTTGCTGACCTGCTCATTAAGAGCCGCCAGTTTCAGAAAAACGCCATCAGAATCCAGCTTTGGAACGGCTTCCAGTGCAGCAATGTCATTAGCGATGGCTTTGCGAACATTGTAGATTGAGACGTCGTCAGTTTCCTTCAGAATACTGTCCGAGGACTGCAGCAGCGCCAGTGCTCCTACCGGGGACTTCTCCATCAGCACACGCTGATTAGCGAGGCGAAGCAGATATTCGACCTCAGCCAGCAGCCAGTCTTTACGCTTGTTAGTGCCGATCTGGCTGACTTGTTTCATGCTGCGGGTGAGTCGGTCCTGCAGTTCGTTAACATTGCCCTGCTGGGTTGCCAGCTCTGCTTGCAATGACTCGATCTGACTGTTTGCGGCAGCGGCTTGTTGACTAGCCTTTGTGGCTTCGGCCATGCTCTGCTGAAGATTGCTATCCAATGATTTGTTTATACCATTGGTCGAGGATTTCAGCGAGGCGGTTTCGCTTTGCAGTAGTTGGATTTTTTGGTAGCCATAGCCCGCTACAATTAATGCGCAAATGGCTAGGAAGAAAGCGAGAACACCAATCCATGATCGGCCCTTTTTGGGCTCTTCCTGGGTTTCATCGGGTTCACTGTTGGCGTTGTTATTCGTGTTGGTTTGTTCGGCAACCGTATCCCCGTCGTTAGCTCCAGAGTCTTGTTCGGTCGGCTCCGCAGGGGGGCTATCGGTTGCCGCTTCAGTGGTTTCTGTAGTGGGAGTCTCCGCTTTTAAGTCGGGTTGCGGCTTATCAGAGGTTGCATCTTCAGTCTCGACTGCGTCAGCAGTTACTGTCACCTCTTGGTCAATTTTCTGCAGGTTATCCTGCTCCAGATTTTTATCCTTCATGGACTTTTCCATGTTCATCATCCGCAATGGTTTGTTAAAGATTAAGCTGTATGGCCGCTATCATGGCCGAGTCAGTGGCATTGTCAGCCACAATGACCGTACTGTAACCGAGTTGACCTGCAGTCTCAGCGACGCGCTGGCTGGGTACTACAACAGGTATTTTTCTAAGTTGCGTTATCGGCAAGGGTGTCTGTTGTCCCTGACAGAGTTGATCTAAATTGTTCAATGACTCATTACTGGTCACTAACATAACTGAAGGCAGATTTTTATAAATGATACTTTCGATGTCCTGTTCAGCGTAGACCGGCTTTGTACGCCGGTAAAGTTCAGCATAGTCCACCTTAGCGCCTCTAGAGGTTAAGATCTCTGCCAGGCATTCGCGGCCACCTTCTCCGCGACAGATCAGAATACGTTTGCTCGTTACGTCATTGAGTTCAGTAAGCTCTAAAAGGGCCTCTGAATCCATTCCTTTTTCAGGAAATAGCACCTCTATCTGCAGCGCTTTCAGGGTATTGGCAGTGGCTTTACCCACCGCCAGCCAGTGTACGCCGACCGGCAGCTGTGGCCAGTAGCGATCGATCCAGTCATGGCCGGTGCGGGCGGCATTGGCGCTGACAAAAATGACGGCGTGATAGAGGTCCAGATTTAGGAAGGTATTGTTAAGGAGGGGCAGGTTGTCGCTGTAGTCGTCGACTTGTTGAATGTCGAGGGTGGGAAAAGCAATGGCTTCAGCACCGCTATCTGTCAACGCCTGACAAATAGCGGCGGCCTGATGAGCGGGGCGGGTTACCAGAACCCGGATTCCCGCCAGCGGCTGAAGCTCTGGGGTCATTCCCCGTAAACCTCCTGCAGGATTTCTTTAGCGCCTTGGGAAAGCAGTTCTTCTGCCAATTTAATTCCCAGTGCTTCACCGTCGTCAGCCGGGCCGTTGACCTCGCCTCGTAATACTAGGCTGCCATCGGGCTTGCCTACGAGACCGCGTAAGTGAATATTCATGTTGTCATCCAGGGTGGCATAACAGGCGATGGGGACTTGGCAGCCTCCTTCCAGATGCTTGTTCATGGCGCGTTCTGCTTTGACGCAGTAGGCCGTGTGCGGGTGGTTTAAAGGGGCTAACAGGTCGATGGTGTGCTGATCGGCCGTGCGGCATTCGATGCCTACCGCTCCCTGTCCGCCTGCTGGCAAGCATTGTTCAGCAGGGATTTTCGTCTTAATGCGGTCGGCCATCTTCAGCCGGATCAGTCCGGCCGAAGCCAGAATGATGGCGTCATAGTCGCCATTATCCAGTTTCGCTAAACGGGTATTAACGTTACCGCGCAGGAAGTTGACTTTCAGATCCGGTCGATATTCCCGTATCTGGGTTTCGCGGCGCAGGCTGGAAGTGCCGACAATAGCGCCTTGAGGGAGGGTGTCTAAGTTGTCATAAGTATTGCTGACAAAAGCATCAGTAGGATCTTCTCGCTCGCAGATAACCTCCAGTCCCAGGCCTTCTGGAAATTCCATCGGTACGTCCTTCATGGAATGGACGGCAATATCGGCTTCGTTTTCCAGCAGTGCGTGTTCAAGTTCTTTGACGAATAGGCCTTTGCCGCCGACCTTAGCCAGGGGAACATCGAGAATCTTGTCTCCTCGAGATGTTATCGCCAGTAATTCTACGCTGATGCCGGGGTGATACTTTTCAAGCTCGGCTTTAATGAATTCGGCCTGCCACAGGGCGAGGGGGCTTTTTCGGGTAGCGATGCGGATCAGATTTTTGGACATCTTGAGGGTCTCGTTACACAAATATATTCAGAGGGAAATGGGCCCACTTCGTTCTTAATATCGATGACGACGAATAGGCCATTCAACTGCGCGTCAGTGTATCAGAAAGCTATCATGAACTGCAGCCATGGAACTTGCTTAGTATCAAGCCTAGGCACGCGCTTTGATAATCCCTTGAAGGCGTTTTTGCCCGTCGCAGAGTGGCTCGAGGCACTGTATAATAGCCGCCAGTTTGATGCAGGGCTGTGACCATAAATAGGTGTTTTACGGCCCGTTAATTGTTTTCCTGAATATCCATTCGATTCAATCCGAGAGGTTGTCGCCATTATGTCCAGTTCCGAATCCAGTAATCAGCCGCAGCAGGCGAACCAGCAGTGGGGAGGTCGTTTTACTGAGGCCACGGATGCTTTCGTTGCCCGGTTTACCGCTTCGGTCGACTTTGATCAACGGATGTATCGACAGGATATCCAGGGTTCGGTTGCTCATGCGCGCATGCTGGCCAAGGTCGGCGTCCTCACCAATGCTGAGCGTGACGATATCATTCAGGGCTTGCAGCAAATTCAGGAAGAGATTGAACGGGGTGAGTTCGAATGGTCCGTGGCACTGGAAGATGTGCATATGAACATCGAAGCGGCGCTGACCGAGAAGATCGGCATTACGGGCAAGAAGCTGCACACCGGTCGTTCGCGTAACGATCAGGTGGCGACCGATATTCGTCTTTATCTGCGTGATGAGCTGGAAGTCATCCTCTCTGAAGTGAATCGCCTGCAACGTGGCTTGCTCGAGGTAGCCGAGCGTGAAGCGGATACGATTATGCCTGGCTTTACCCACCTGCAGACCGCTCAACCGGTCACCTTCGGTCATCATCTGATGGCTTGGTTTGAAATGCTGCAGCGTGATTACGGGCGTCTGCAGGATTGTCGCAAGCGCATCAATATAATGCCCTTAGGTGCCGCAGCGCTGGCGGGTACTACTTATCCGATTGATCGTCACTATACCGCCGAGCTGCTAGGTTTTGATGTGCCTAGTGAGAACTCTCTTGATTCCGTCAGTGATCGCGACTTTGCTATTGAATTTTGCGCCGCTGCCAGCCTGATCATGACGCACTTGTCACGGGCCTCGGAAGAGTTGGTACTTTGGACTTCGGCGCAGTTTGATTTTATCAATCTGCCGGATCGGTTCTGCACCGGTTCATCCATCATGCCGCAAAAGAAAAATCCAGATGTGCCCGAGTTGGTACGCGGCAAATCCGGTCGTGTCACCGGTCATCTGGTTTCCCTGCTAATGCTGATGAAGTCGCAACCCTTGGCTTATAACAAGGACAACCAGGAGGACAAAGAGCCGCTGTTCGACGTGATCGATACGTTGCAGGGCTGTTTGCGCGCCTATGCTGATATGATTCCGGCGATCACCACCAAAAAAGAAAGTATGCGTGAAGCGGCATTGCGTGGATTCTCTACCGCCACTGATCTGGCCGACTATCTGGTGCGTAATGGCGTGGCCTTCCGCGATGCCCACGAAATCGTTGGTAAGTCTGTGGCTTATGGAATCGAACAGAGTAAAGATCTGGGAGAGATGAGTCTGGCAGAGCTACAGCAGTTCTCTGGCGTCATCAGCGAAGATGTTTTTGAGGTGCTGACGCTGGAAGGTTCGGTGGCGGCCCGTGACCATATTGGTGGTACGGCGCCGGATCAGGTTCGTGCAGCAGTGGCGCGAGCCGCCGCCAAGTTGGCCGCACGAGACTGATGGGTTAGCTAATCTGTTGGCAGCCCGTACAGGGCTGTCGCTTTTCCAGGTTCTGGTTGTCGCCTCAGTTGAGGGTAATATCGACCATCAGGTCTGAGGCAATCGCTTCCAGTCCTTCCTGCAGTTCATCCAGGTCTGTGTCAGCCGGTACCCTCAACTCTGCTTGGGCTTTAAATAGCAATTCTGCAGACATTGAGCCGCTGACCACTTCTGTTTCTAGTTTATCCACGCTGATGTGCCGTTTCGCCAAGGCGCGGGAGATTTCTCGAACGATGCCGGGCTTATCGTGGCCGATCAGTTCTAAGGTCAGCGCTTGCCCCAGCTGGTTGCTGCTGTCGTTGCCGCTATCCACTTCGGCGATGACCTTCAACCCCTGAACTTCTAAGGCTTGAAGAGCCTTGAGCAGAGCGTCGGTGCGGGATGCATCAACACTGGCGATCAGAATTCCGGCGAATTTCCCCGCCAGTCTCGACATGCTACTCTGCTGCCAGTTGGCGCGGTGTTCAGCGAGAGTACCTGAGATCAGTTCAACGAGGCCGGGTTTGTCAGAACCGATCAGCGTCAGTACTAGAGAGGTTTTCATCTTTTCTAACTCCAATTGTCGATGCTTAATGGTTTCATTCTATGCGCCTGTGTTTAGGTATAGCAATGCCGCGGTGTAAGTTATGAGTAGAGATTTACAATATGGCTGAGTTTCAAGGAATCATTGCAGCGCTGGGGCCGGTATTTGCCTTGGTTATGATGGGCTATGGCTGTCGACGCTTTAATTTCCCCGGTGAGGGCTTCTGGCCCTTGGCGGAGCGTTTTGTCTATTACCTGCTATTCCCTTCTTTGCTGGTCTATAAATTGGCCACCACGCAGATGTCCGAATTGCCTGTGACCGCAGCAGTGATCAGCATTGTGTTGCTGTTGCTACTGACCTCCGTACTGGCATTGGTTCTTGCCAAAATATTGAAACTAACTGGTCCGGCCATTAGCTCGTTTTATCAGGGTGGGGTGCGTTTTAACACTTACGTGGGTCTGGCTGCTGCCGGGGAGCTTTATGGCG
Organism: Motiliproteus sp.; assembly: GCA_036960175.1. GTDB lineage: Bacteria > Pseudomonadota > Gammaproteobacteria > Pseudomonadales > Balneatricaceae > Motiliproteus. The sequence goes on from JBALWH010000025.1 coordinate 31,389, forward strand.
ACCTGGGTTTGCTATGGGGTGCGCTGTTTGTGGCAGTGATGATTCCGTTGGTAAATGTGTGCTGTATAGCGGTGTTTTCAATGCTGTCAGCGGGAGGGGGTGAAAACCGCCTACGCGGGCTGTGGCTCGGGCTGGTAAAAAATCCGCTGATTATAGCTTGTGTGATCGGCATTACCCTTAATCTTTCTGGTATTGGGCTGCCTCTGGGTACCGAGCCGGTGCTGGCTTTACTAAGCCCGGTGGCGCTGCCTCTGGGGTTGCTGGCTGTAGGTGTTGGCCTTGATTTGAAAACGTTGACTAAAAGCGGCTTGGGTCTATGGGTGTGCTGTCTGTTTAAGCTGGTGCTTTACCCTGTTATTTTTTTCGTCATTGCACATGGATTAGGGGTGGATAAAAGCGCTATGGCTGTGCTGCTGGTTTTTGCCTTGCTGCCAACGGCGCCTTCTGCCTATATCTTGGCAAAGCAACTGGGTGGAGATGCTCCTATGATGGCAGCGATCATTACTCTGCAAACGCTCTTGGCCATGCTGACCATGCCGTTCATGTTACTTCTGCTCAATTAAGTTGATGAATTTGGAGTGTTTTTCTACGACTAGTTGGTACTATTTTCTCATCTCTCGTAGAGTCTATACTAATTATCGAATCAATAAATTGGCGATGGATCGATGGCTCTTTTCACATGGAATTCAAACTTCGAAACCGGCAATAAACTAATCGACGAACAGCACATGCGGCTGGTCGAGCTGATTAATGAGCTGGGTGAGGCTGTGTCACAACGGCTGGAGGCGAAAGCGCAGGATCTGATATTCCAGCAATTGATTGATTACACACGTTATCATTTCGATGCAGAAGAGTCCCTGATGCAGGCCTCAGGCATCGATGATCAAAGCTTTCAGGCCCACCATCACAAACACGTCGAATTTACCGATTCCATTGAAGGTTCCGCAGCGGACGTTTGTAACAATCCGCAGCAGCTTCTTGATTATCTGATTGATTGGCTGGTGAACCATATACTCCAAACCGACCAAGAGATGGTTGCATCGTTAAATATCGGTGACAAACAGCCTCGAGGTGATGCCGATAGTGCTCGTGCTGAGCAGTTACTACAGGTTGCTTTGAAAGAGAGTGAGGGGCGTTTCAGGATGCTGGCCGATGGTGCGCCAGTGATGCTGTGGCTGTCGGGGGAGAGTGGGGAACGAAGTTTTTTCAATGCGACTTGGCTGCAGACTACGGGTCAGCAGCCAGAGCACTCTTTAGGGAATGGCTGGCAAGTACTTATTCATGCAGATGATCTTCCCGAATACTTATCTGAGTATGAGTCCTGTCATGTACAGCCTCGGGCCTGCAGTCGGGAATTTCGGCTGCGTGTCGATGGTGGCCATTTCCTATGGGTGCTTGAGCAAAAGCAGCCTCGTTTTCTGGATAGTGGAAAATTTATAGGCATGATCGCGAGTTGTGTGGATATCAGCGCCCAAAAACAGGCGCAAGAATTGCTGCAGTCCATCAACGCAGAGCTTGAGCAGCGGGTACAGGAAAGTACCCGGGAATTGCTGGATTATCAGGGACAACTAGAGCACGAAAAAGCGGAACAGCAGACCCTGATAAACCGCCTTAACCGTACCAATAGCCAATTAATTCAATCTGAAAAAATGTCGGCAATCGGCCAGCTGGCGGCGGGCGTGGCGCATGAGATTAATAATCCGGTGGGGTATGTGAAATCTAATGTGTCGTCCTTGGGCGGGTATTTGAAAAGCTTTATCCAGCTGCTGACCGCCTATGAAGATATGGAAGATTTACTGAAATCAGATACCCCGCGTTTTCAGTCACTTCAGCAATTAAAACAACAGATTGACCCCGCGTTTCTTAAGGAGGATATTGTTGATTTATTGGAAGAAACAGCGGAAGGGTTAGATCGTGTTAAGAAAATCGTTCAGGATTTGAAGGACTTTTCTCGCTCCGATGATGCTGAATGGCAGTTCGCTGATATTCATAAGGGCCTGGATAGCACTCTGAACGTCGCCGGGAATGAAATTAAGTACCGGGCCAAAGTGATTAAGAATTATGGAAAACTGCCTCAGGTAGAGTGCTTGCCTAATCAGCTGAATCAGGTATTCATGAATTTGCTGGTCAATGCTGCCCAGGCAGTGACGGAAAAGGGTGAAATTCGGATTTCTACCCAGGAAATAGATGGCATGGCCGAAATAACCATTACCGACAACGGCTCAGGGATGCCCGATGAGGTAAAAGATCACATCTTTGAGCCTTTTTACACCACCAAGCCAGTGGGTACCGGTACGGGTTTAGGGTTATCGGTTTCCTACGGCATTATTCAGGGGCACCACGGCTCGTTGACAGTGGAATCTGATTTGGGGCGAGGCAGCTGCTTTAAAATCCAAATTCCGTTGATCCAAGAAATGCCCAATAACTAGCTGAATTAAAAGGGGTATCAGTTGCTATCTAAGCCAGAGTTTCCTTACATACTCTTTGTTACCGCCGCGTTGTTGTTCTCTTGGCCGCTGATGGAGGTTTATCGTCAGTATTCCCCTGTTGGGCGCTTGTTTTACTTTTTCGGGATCTGGGCGGTGGTTGTGGTATTGCATTACTTTATGTCAAAAAAGGTTGGTTAATCGAATGCTGATAGTTGCTCTTTTTCATCGGCGTTATTCTTTTTTTGTGAGCAACATTTTTTGCAGTAAGGGTCAGATCTGATGTTCCAAACCAGTACTGTATTGTTGATTTTTTTTGTATACATGGGTGGGTTGTTTTTGATCGCGCTGACCGTGGAGCGCAATGCCAAACTCTCCGAGTATCTCTCACGCCGGCCCTGGGTATACGGGCTTTCTATCACCGTTTATGCAACGTCCTGGACCTATTACGGTAGTGTAGGTCTGGCTTCAAAATCAGGTTTGATGTATCTCCCTACCTATCTGGGGCCAACCGTTGCCATTGGCCTGTGGTGGGTACTGCTGCGGAAAATGGTGCGCATAAAGGAAAGGCGCAGTATTACCAGTATTGCTGACTTTATCTCGGCCCGTTATGACCGTTCTCAGGGCGTAGCGATGATCGTTACCCTGATTGCGCTACTGGGAACCGTGCCTTACATAGCCTTGCAGCTTAAAGCGGTCGTCACCAGCTTCAGTATTGTCACCGGTGCCCCAGAAACAGAGTTGGACTGGCAAGGCATCGGCCTTTGGGTCACCCTGATATTGATTGCTTTTACGGTATTGTTTGGCGCTAGGCGATTAGATCCCACTGAACGTCATCAGGGCATGATGGCCGCTCTAGCGGTGGAGTGTGTTGTTAAACTGGTTGCTTTCCTTGCGGTCGGTATCTTTGTGACCTACGGCTTATTTGATGGTTTTGGCGATCTGCTTGGCGCCTTGCCGGAGGCGGAAAGGCAGCAGTTAACGCAAGTGGGTGATGACCAGTATCAGAGCTATGTGCGCTGGATGACGGTGTTGTTTTTGTCTATGGCGGGGATTTTATTTTTGCCTCGGCAGTTTCATACCGCTGTTATCGAGAACTCCAATGAGGAGCATATCCGCACCGCGCTTTGGCTGGTCCCCGCATACCTGCTATTGATTAGTCTATTTGTTATCCCTCTGGCCGCTGCGGGTCGGGTACAGGGGTTGCCTCCACAGTTAGCGGAATTCTTCGTGTTATTGCTGCCCATGCAGGCCGGGCAGAATTTCCTCTCTGCGCTGGTGTTTATCGGAGGCTTGGCCGCCGCCACCGGTATGATTATCATTAGTTCGGTCACCCTGGCCACCATGAGTACCAATCATCTACTGGTGCCGATTCTAAATCGCTTTAATAGCCTGCATTTCTTTAAACGTTACCTTCTGCCAGCGCGCTGGGTCGCAATAGCCATTGTGCTCTTATCCAGCTACCTGTTTGCCCGGGAACTGACTGAAGGGCGGCTGCTAGTCAATATCGGTATTCTCGGTTTCTGTGCAGCGCTGCAATTTGTACCGGCCATTGTGGGAGGCCTGTTCTGGTTGCGGGGTAATAAAATGGGCGCTTTGATGGGGCTTAGTGCCGGTTTTGTGCTCTGGCTTTATACCCTGATGGTACCCCTGCTGGCCCATGCTGGGTTTTTACCGATCAACTGGCTGGCAGATGGTCCCAGTGGCGTGCTCTGGCTCAGGCCTGAAGGCTTGTTTGGCTTGGATCGATTCGACTCAGTTACTCATGCTGCCTTTTGGTCGCTGTTTTTTAATGCCGGTTTTTACCTGCTGGGCTCACTATTAGCTCGACAGAAAGAATCTGAGTTGGAGATGGCCAGCGCTTATGTGCATGCGCTACGTTTTCATTCTGCTACAGGCACCAACAGTGAACTTGATAGTAGTCATATCACCAAGGACGATAAAGTAGTTGAGGCGACGGGACTGCTGGAGCATTATTTCTCCGAAAAGATTGCTCGCAGCAAAATTCGCCAAATCATAGAAGGTATGGGCATCCTCGAAAAGGATATGATTTCTGCCGGTGAACTATTACGTTTTCACCGTGAGTTGGAGCGGGTGCTGGCCGGCAGTATCGGTGCTGCCGCAGCTCATCAGGCCATGAAACAGCATCTTAACTATTCAGAAGTGGAGCACGGCCAGGTCAGTCAGGTCTATGCGGGGATTTTGGCTAATCTGCAGCTGAGCCCTGATGAGTTGCTGGAACGGATCTCTTATTTTGAGGAGCGGGATATAGCTCAGCGTACACATTCACGAGAGCTTGAAACTCGGGTAATGGAGCGTGAGCACGAGATTAGAGCGCGAAAAAAGGCGGAAAAAGAGACCGAGAATGCGTTGTTGTCGCAGCAATTACTGAATGAAATGTTACGACTGTCGTTGCAACCGGCTCCCTTGGATGTGGTGCTGCGACGCGCCTTAAAGAAAATTTTTGTATTGTCATGGTTGCCAGCCGAGCCGAGAGGAGCCGTTTTTCTCGCAGATAATGATAACCAGTGCCTCAACCTGGTTGCTCATTTAGGGCTGGATCGTTTGGAAGTTCACTGTAAAAATATCGAGTTCGATTTCTGTTTATGCGGCAAAGCGGCTGCCCTTAAAAAAGCCCTTCATTCAGATGACGTTGATGTTAACGATGGAACCTACTTCGACGATCTGGGCGATGAGGGTCATTACGCAGTGCCAATAATGGCGGATGAAACCGTTCTGGGCGTATTGATGATTTATCTGCATAAGGGGCATCAGAAGCATGCTCGTGAAATGCATTTCCTCGAAACCGTTGCTCATGGCCTGGGCAGTTTGATTCAGCGTAACCGTGCCGAGTTGGCACTGGCTAAAACCCAGCGTTGGCTGCAGGGTATTCTCGATAACACCACGGCTCTTATTTATCTGAAAGATCGAACCGGTCGTTACTTGATGGTGAACGAAAGGTTTGAGAAGGTGATGGGCATGAAGTCCGAGCAGATGCTGGGTTGTTTGGATAGCGAGCTATTCGATAACGTCGCGGGCTCGCCGCTGCATGAAAATGATCTTCGGGTGATTGAAACAGAGGAGCCGCAGGAGTTGGAAGAAACTTTCCCGCAAGCCGATGGTGTGCATACCTATCTGTCGATCAAGTTCCCGTTATTTGACGATCATAAGCAGGTCATTGCTGTGGGTAATATATCCACGGATATTTCTTCCCGGACCCAGACCGAAGCGGAGCTGCAGATGGCGTATTTGTCCATGGAGCAGCGCGTCGAAGAGCGTACTTCTGCCCTTAGCAATACCTTGATTCATATGGAAAAGGAGATTGATGAGCGGATTCTTGTACAGGGAAACCTGGAAGCCGAAAGGATTAAACAAAAACTGCTGATCAGTAAGCTCGAAGATGCTCAGAACCAGCTATTACAATCCGAAAAAATGGCAGCTATCGGACAACTAGCGGCAGGTGTGGCCCATGAGATTAATAACCCGGTGGGCTACATCAATTCTAATCTGGGTACGCTACGGCAATATTTGCAGGGTATTAATCAGGTGTTATCGGCCTATGGCGATATCGAACAGGACCCCGCCAAACTATCTGAAGCGCTGGCGCAGGTCGATATAATCAAAAAGGAAGTCGATTTTGATTTTCTAAGTGAAGATATCTCCGGCTTGCTTGATGAGTCCGTGGAAGGGGTGGAGCGGGTTCGCAAGATTGTTAAGGATCTTAAGGACTTCTCTCATGTTGATAAAGGCGAATGGGCGGTGGCGGATTTGCACCACTGCCTGGACAGTACCCTCAATGTGGTCTGGAACGAACTGAAATACAAAGCTGAGGTGGTCAAGGAATACGGTGATTTACCTGAGGTTATATGTTTGGCTTCGCAGCTTAATCAAGTGTTTATGAATCTATTGGTGAATGCGGCCCATGCTATAGAGAGTCGGGGGGTGATTACCATCCGCACAGGTACTGACGCTGAGCGGGTTTGGATAGAAATCGAAGATAATGGTGCGGGTATGCCAGAAGCGGTGCAAAAACGTATTTTCGAGCCTTTTTATACCACTAAAGAGGTCGGTAAAGGGACCGGTCTTGGTTTGTCCTTATCGTATGGAATTATTGAAAAGCACGGTGGTACCATCGAGCTTCATAGCGTCCTCGGGGAGGGAACCCGGTTTAGAATCTGTATCCCGCAACAACCCGCTGAAAAGCCGCTGTAGCGATCAGAAGCGAAAGCTTCTGCATAATTTCCGTCATCGTCTCGGATGCGTTTTTAGTCACAGGCGCATCCGGAATCAACGTTTGGTAGCTTTTTGAAGAATTTTTGTCATTTACCCTTAATAAATCCCTGTTAATGCCGAATTAGTGTCTGAGAGATACTGATTATCGTTATAGATCAGGAAATAAGCCGCTATAGTTGCTTTGTTTCTTGAGAATATGCGATTATCTTGCCCTCTGTTTGTGAAGTAAGTGCCTACTAACAGGAAAGCGTAATGAAACAAGGTCCAGATCTAATCGTGATTTTGATTGTCGTATTTGTCGTGGGTTTTGCGATTACGACCGTCAGTCAATCCGATCTAGAATTTGCAGCGACGTTAAGTCAGGTGACTCAGTAACCCGCTTACTGGCTCATATAGATTGCTTGATCTGTCGCGACTCCGGCCAGAGGGATATCCCAGCTGGCCATATCCAACCTCTCCGTTTTTTGCAGCTCATGGGCTAGACCTAATAATTTAGGCCCCTTAAGTGCGTTGCTGCGCTGCTTATAGGCGAAAGTTCGATCATAGTAGCCGCCTCCCATCCCTAGACGACCACCCTGAGTATCAAAAGCGACCAAGGGTAGCAGTACCAGGTTCAAAGCCCAGGCGGGAACCCTTGGATTCAGTTTGCCGCAGGGTTCCGCAATGCCGTATTTATTAACTCGCATTGGGCAGCCTGGGTAATAGCGTACAAACCATAGGCGATTATGGCGAATAGGATGAAGTACGGGAAGATAAACAGATTTTCCTGCTTGCAGAGCCCAATCGATCAGCGGTTGAGCGGAAATTTCGCCGTCACTGGCTAAGTAAACGCCAATACGTTGGCGGCACAGCAGCAGGGGATGTCGGCTAAGTAGACGTTGCAGGCGTTGCGCAGCTTTGGCTTGTTGTTTGGGGGTGAGACTTCTACGCTTGTTGCGCATTTGCTGGCGGAGGTGTCGACGATCCATGAGTGATTTTTCTAGGATTGCTAGGGCTCCCCGCAGTGCCGGTGAAAACGTCGGCCCTGAACCCGAGGGTTCATGGTGGTGGTCTTCGAGATACGTTAGGCTTTCCGTCTAGCGGACATGCACATCAGTACCTGCTGAAAACCTCCGGGGTGTTAATTATCGGCTCAAGGGACTGTGCGATCTGCCGAACACCTCAGGGAGTTGAGATTTATTATACTCCGCTGATTCTGAATGTCAGGTCTTGAATAATTTAGTATCTGTGGTATGGGGATATGCAGCTAAACAGGAAATTCTAACCGTTAATGAAAAGCTAGAACCTTATGTCTGAGTGTTGCTGGGCTCTGTTGATGGGGTGCTGCTCAATGCGTTTCGAACCTTTTCGTCGAGTTCCTGAGCCTTGCTGGATAAACGCAAAATTTCCTGTCTTGCCTGTAGTAGCTCATGAGACAGATTAAGAGCGGCCATGGTGGCTATGCGCTCGGTTCCGAAGACTCGTCCTGCGGTCTTAATTTCACCCATGCGCTGGTTTAGGTATTGCGCCGATGACAGCAGGTCTGCCTGCGCTTCCTGCGGGCAATTGATTAGGAATTCTTTATCAAGAACCCTAATGGAGACGGTGTTATCTTCTTTTGACGCCATTATTCCTGCTCCATTGCCTTCAGACGCCTGATCATGGCTTCAACTTTTCCTTGAGTTGCATCTCGAGATTTCAGCAACTGGTTACGTTCGAACTTCCAGCTGGACTCTTTTTGTTCCAATACCCGGTTCCGCTGTTGTAGTTGCTGACAACGGTCGATCAATTGATCGATTTGTTGTTCGAGGTTTTCCAGAATTTGCTCTGACATTGTTGATCAACTATGGCTGCATGGGCGAATCACCCAACTATACTAACGCTCTCTTAACAGAGCAATCTTTGTGCCGTCCGTTCGTGGCTCTGAATAAGTGAAAATGCTAGGATAAACACTGTTTTATTCCTTCCTAGTCGGACCAATCCGACTGTAGGCTGACAGGTAAATAGATGTTAAGTGAAGATTCAGTGGAAAAGGCTTTGCCTGATTTTGATACCTTGGCTAACGAGCTGTTGAGAGCTGGAGGTTTCGGCTCTCCATCGGAGCTCCATGGTTGTTTGTGTGGTCATCTGGCTGCGGGAGATCGCTATGAGCCCGCGAGCTGGTTAAGTACCGCTGCAGAAATACTGGAAATTACCGAACTGTCTGACCAGGGATTAGCCGAATCATTGCATCGGTTGTATCGGGTTAGTCTGGAGCAACTGACATGTGGGGATTTTAGCTTTTCGCTACTGATGCCTGATGACGAAACGGCCATGGCGCAACGAAGTGAATCACTGGGCCTGTGGTGTCATGGGTTTCTGAGCGGTTATTCCATCGCTGGTGGCGTTGAAGACAAGCTCAGCGAAGATGCCCGGGATGCATTTAGGGACATGGTGCAGGTTGCTCAGATCGCCTTGGACTCGGATGACGATGGTAACGAGGCAGACTTTATCGAAGTGTATGAATATATTCGTATGTCTGGACTGTTGATCTTTGCCGAGTGCAACCAACCCGCGTTATCTGAGTCGGTACCTCCCGGTGAGCCTCTGCATTAAGGTAAGTTGAGCCAATGAAAATAGCCGCTTCCGAATACCTCTCTAGACGTCTTGATATTATGCAGTCGCTGTCAGCTAATGCAGCGGCATTGCTGCCGGCCGCAGCGCTGCGTTATCGCAACCGTGATGCCGAATACGCTTTTCGCCAGGATAGTGACTTTCTCTATTTGACCGGCTTTCCCGAGCCGGATGCTTTGCTGTTACTGCTTCCTGATGGTGACGGCGGAGGGCGTTCAGTGCTGTTCTGTTTGCCTAGGGATAGGGAAAAAGAGATCTGGACCGGGTATCGCTTTGGTCCCAAAGGCGCCATGGAATCTTGTGGGTTTGATGAGGCCTACAATCTCGAACAATTAGACGAGAAAATGTTGGAGTATTTGGACGGCCGCTCTGAACTCTACTATCCGCTGGCAAAGGATCAACGGCTAAGCGCCGGTATTGAGCGGTGGCGGACGCAGATACAAGCCAAGTATCGTAGCGCAGATCGGGTCCCACAACATTTCCATAACCTAGAGCCGCTGCTGCATGAAATGCGTCTGCATAAGAGTAACTCTGAGCAGGAATTAATGAGAGCTGCGGGGCAGTTGTCTGCGCAAGGGCATCTGCAAGCAATGCAGCAATGTCAGTCTGGGGTGATGGAGTATCAGCTGGAAGCATCGATATTGCATTACTTCGCCCAGAATGGCGCCCGTTGGCCTGCCTACAATACCATCGTGGGCGGCGGCGAAAATGGCTGTATTCTGCACTACACCGAAAACCGTGATGCACTGAAGGACGGTGACCTGGTGTTGATCGATGCTGGCGCGGAAGTGGACGGCTATGCCGGTGATATTACCCGCACCTTTCCGGTCAATGGACGGTTTTCTGAAGATCAGCGCAGGCTCTATCAATTAGTTTTGGATGCTCAGTTGGCTGCTATTGATACTGTTGCCCCTGGGGCTAGTTGGAATGCCCCCCATGAAGCGGCTGTCAGAGTGTTGACGAGCGGATTGCTAGAGCTGGGGTTGCTCGTGGGTGAGCTGGAGCAGCTGATAGAAGCCGAGGCTTATAGGCCATTCTATATGCACCGCACTGGCCATTGGCTAGGTCTTGATGTCCATGATGTGGGTGAATACAAGCAAGATGGGCAATGGCGGCCATTACAATCGGGCATGGTGTTGACGGTTGAGCCGGGCCTTTATATCGCGCCTGATTGTGAGGCGGTGGAGCCGCGTTGGCGCGGGATCGGTATTCGCATCGAAGATGACGTCTTGGTGACCGAGCAAGGGGCCGAAGTTTTGACTGCAGCAGCGGTGAAAACGGTGGAGGCGATTGAAGGGCTGATGGCATCGCAAAAGGATTCTAAAACGCTATGAAATCACACTATGACGTAGCCATCATTGGCGGCGGAATGGTTGGTGCGAGCCTCGCTGTATCGCTGCTGCCTGCGGTTAAAAAGTACGGGCTTAAACTGGCTGTTTTTGAGGCATTTGCACTGCCTGAATCTAATTCAGCGGAGCTTCAGCCCAGTTATGACGCCCGTTCTACAGCATTGTCCTATGGTACCCGAAAATTGCTGGAACAGATGGGCGTTTGGCAGGCGCTGAGTCCGCAGGTCAGCGCTATTGAGCAGATAAAAGTGTCGGATCGTGGTCATTTCGGTGCCGCACGATTACAGGCCAGTAAATACAAAGTTCCAGCATTGGGCTACGTGGTGGAAAACCGCTGGTTGGGCCATGTTTTGCTCGAACGGCTGAGTGCCGACCCGTCGGTAGAGCTGATTTGTCCTGCAGAAGTCACCCACGCAGAACCTAAAGCCGAAGGAATGAGCCTGCAGATTGACGTTAATGGTGAGCAGCAAAAGATCAGCGCTGATCTGGTGGTGATGGCTGACGGTGGTCGCTCAGCCCTGCGAGAGCGCTTAGGCATTGATTACAGTCACCAGGAATATGGGCAGTATGCGGTGATCGCCAATGTCACGCCTGACCGTCCTCACCAGGGCGTGGCTTATGAACGGTTTACGGCATCGGGCCCCATGGCGTTGCTGCCGTTGACTGATGATGGCGATGGGCAGTCGCGCTGCGCGTTGATCTGGAGCGTACCAGAAGAGCAGATCGATACCGTACTGGGCTGGAATGATCAGCAGTTTATTGATCACTTGCAGCAACAGTTTGGATACCGGGCTGGCGCTTTTACGCAGGTGGGCGAGCGGCATAGCTATCCGCTGAAATTATCCCGCGTGAAAGAACAGGTGCGCCAGGGCGTTGTGGTGTTGGGGAACGCTGCCCATACCCTTCATCCCATTGCCGGTCAGGGCTTTAATCTGGCGTTGCGCGGAACGCTGGCGCTAGCAGAAAGCTTAGTTCAGGCCTTGGCTAGGGGTGAGAAGCTTGGTGCCATCGGCACCTTAAAAGAATTTGAGCAGCGCTTGAGCTGGGATCAACATAAAACCATCGGTTTTAGTGATCAGGTGATGCGACTGTTCTCCAATGACAGCACCGAATCTGTAGTAGCCAGAAACCTGGGTTTGCTGGCACTGGACCTGTTGCCTGTGGCGAAGGGGTTGTTCGCTCGCAGCGCAATGGGGTTGGATGTTCCGCAGCCGCAATTCACCCTAGGAACCGATCATGGAAAATCCTGATTTGAGCGCTGTTGATACTGTTGAAGCGGTGACGGAAGTGGCTGTTTTCGATGTGGTCATCGTCGGTGGAGGCATGGTCGGGCTTACTTTGGCTTGCGCCCTAGCCGGAAGCGCTTTAAAAGTGGCGGTTGTGGAGCCGCAGCCGCGCCAGCCAAAGGCTTATTGGCAGCGGGTGCAGCAGCAAAACGCGGACAGTTATGATCCTAGAGTCAGTGCTCTGACGTTGGCCTCTGAGCAAATTCTTCGGAATCTAGGCGCCTGGGAGTACATGCAACAGCTGCGGTTGTGTCCCTACACGGCAATGCATGTCTGGGATGGTGAAGGAACGGCGATGATCGATTTTGACGCCGCGCAGATGTATGAGCCCTATCTTGGTCATATTGTCGAAAACCGTGTCACCTTGGCATCCCTTTATCAAGTGATGGCCAAGCATGGTAATTTACAGCTGATAAATGGTGTTAGTCTGAACGCATTGTCAGCACCCCAGCAGAGGGCTTCTGAGACTTTTTCACAACGGCTGTTAGAGCTTTCCGATGGCAGTCAGATTAAGGCGCGCTTAGTGGTCGCAGCAGATGGCGCGCGATCTGTAACCCGACGCTTGGCAGGATTGACCATCAATGAATGGGATTATCAGCACCATGCCATTGTTACCACGGTACGTAGCGACAAGAGCCATGAGTTCACTGCTTGGCAGCGCTTTACCGAGGATGGTCCTTTAGCCATGCTGCCTCTGGCCAGTGAATCCGCCGATGATAATGTTACTTCGATTGTCTGGTCGACATCGCCAGATCATGCCCAGCAATTGATGGCGATGGACGAGGGTCAGTTTAAGCAGGCGCTGGCCCAGACCTTCGAGCAGCGCTTAGGCGCAATCCAGCATTGTGATCAGCGTTACTGTTTTCCATTAGTGCAACGGCACGCCTCTGACTATGTCGCAGAAGGGATAGCGCTAGTGGGAGATGCCGCCCATACTATTCATCCTCTTGCGGGGCAGGGAGTGAATTTAGGTTTGCTGGATGCCGTGACGCTGGCCGAGGAGATTTTGGTCGCCGAGGAGCGTGGTGCGGACTTTGGTGAGTGCCGTTGGTTACGCCGCTATCAGCGTCGACGTCAGGGAGAAAATCTACGCATGATGGCCATGATGGGAGGGTTTCGTCATCTCTATGGTGATGTTCCGCCTGCCGTTCACTGGTTGCGCAATGTGGGTATGAAATTGGCCAATCAGGTCGAGCCGCTAAAATATCTTCTCGCTACTCGGGCTATGGGGCTGGAGAGTGGACGGCCGAAACTGGCGCAGCGTAACAATTGATATTACAAGAGATCTTCAGGCCAGCTTGAATTGAGGTGATGGTGCCCATACATTGGGTACCTGATAACTAATAAAAAAACAGGTATCGTCATTCCCTGTCATTTGATCGAGTAGGACAACTCATGGGTCATAAAACAGCACTTTATAATCAACACCTTGAAATGGGCGCTAAAGTCGTCGATTTTGGCGGCTGGGATATGCCTCTGCATTATGGTTCCCAGAAAGAAGAGCATTTGGATGTGCGCAGCAGTGCTGGCATGTTTGATGTCTCTCATATGACCGTGGTAGATGCCACCGGTACCGATGCCAGAGATTTTTTGCGTTATCTGTTAGCCAATGATGTCAGCCGTTTGCAGGAGACCGGAAAGGCGCTGTATTCCGGGATGTTGAACGAAGATGGTGGTGTGATTGATGACCTGATTGTTTATATCATGGGTACCCCCGGTTCCTCCGGTGAGTGGTATCGCATGGTGGTCAATTGCGGCACTCGCCAGAAAGACCTGAGCTGGATGGATCAGCAGATTCATCGTTTTGAAGTGTCTCTTACAGAGCGCCCAGAGCTGGCTTTGGTTGCCGTGCAGGGACCTGAGGCTATCGCCAAGTTTACCCGTGTGGCGACAGAAGCTCAGCAGCGAGCGGTGGCAGATTTGAAGGCATTTCAGGGTGCAGCAGTAGGTAGTTGGTTCATCGCCCGTACCGGTTATACCGGCGAAGATGGCCTGGAAATCATGCTGCCAGAAACTGAGGCCGAAAAGCTATGGCTGGCATTAAACAAGGTTGGCGTAAAACCGATTGGCCTGGCTGCTCGAGATACGCTACGACTTGAAGCCGGTATGAACCTATATGGTTCTGATATGGATGAATCGATATCGCCATTGGCCGCCAATATGGGTTGGACTATTGCCTGGGAACCGCAAGAGCGTGATTTTATTGGTCGTGCGGCGCTGGAAAAACAGCGGGCCGAAGGCTGTAGCGATAAGTTGGTAGGGCTGGTTTTGGAGGGTCGTGGTGTGTTGCGCGCTCATCAGAAAGTGATTGTTGAAGGCGTTGGCGAGGGTGAAATTACCAGCGGTACCTTTGCGCCGAGCCTGGGGCATTCTATTGCCATGGCTCGTGTGCCTAAAGCGACTGGCGACAGTGCCGAAGTTGAGGTGCGTGGTAAGCGGATCGCCGTATCGGTTACTAAACCCTGCTTTGTCAGGCAGGGTAAGAAAATGTTTGCTTAAATAGTAAGACTATTTCCCTTTTAAAATGTTGAGGATTGCGTAATGAGCAATATTCCAGCCGAGCTGAAGTATGTGTCTAGTCATGAGTGGGTGCGAGTTGAAGGAGATGGTACGGTCACCATCGGGGTTACTGACCACGCTCAGGACCAGTTGGGTGATGTGGTGTTTGTTGAGTTGCCAGAAGTAGGAACCATCCTGTCGATCAGTGACGATCTTGGTGTGGTTGAATCTGTTAAGGCGGCATCTGACCTCTACGCTCCTATTAGTGGCGAGGTGGTTGGGGTGAATGAAGCGCTGGACGAATCTCCGGAATCCGTCAATAGCGATCCCTATGGAGATGGTTGGTTCGTCAAGCTGAAAATAGAAGACGAGTCCGAGCTGGAAGGGCTGCTCAGCGCAGAAGGCTATGCGGAAGTTTGCGAAGCCGAAGAATAAATCCTATTGACCCTGTGCTCGAGCGTTTAATAGCGATAGCACTGAGTCTTCCAGAAGAAGCGGCATTGCCGCTTTTTCTTTTTTTAACTCGTTAGAATGAGCGACAGCATGTCTCTGCAATCAATCCGCCTCAAGCCGAAAGCCGATAGGCGTCTGCGCGCCGGTCATCTTTGGATTTACAGCAACGAAATCGACACTGCTATAACGCCGCTGAAGCAATTCAGCCTAGGTGAGCAGGTAGTGGTCGAGCAGGCCGGTGGAAAGCCGTTAGGGGTTGCCTATTTAAATCCCAACAATCTTATCTGCGGGCGCTTGGTGAGTAGAAGTGCTAGCCAGTTATTGGATAAATCGCTGCTGGTTCATCGCTTGAAGATTGCCTTGGCATTGCGCGAACGCTGTTTTTCCCAGCCTTACTACCGTTTGGTTTATGGCGATAGTGATGGCTTACCTGGACTGGTGGTGGACCGTTTCGGACCTATCTTAGTGGTACAGGTCTCTACCGCTGGCATGGAAATGCTGAAGGACGATATCGTTGTTGCTCTGGAACAAGTGCTGAAACCAGCGGGTATTTTGCTGAAAAACGATGGCAAGATGCGCAGCGCAGAAGGCTTGGAAAGCTATGTCGAAGTGGCCTCTGGTGAGGTACCGGAAAAGGTTTCTTTGATCGAAAACGATACGCGTCTGCTGGCACCGGTGTTTGACGGACAGAAAACCGGCTGGTTCTATGACCACCGTATGAACCGCGCGCGTATGCAGCAGTATGTTCAGGGCAAACGAGTACTAGACGTGTTTAGCTATGTCGGTGGTTGGGGCTTGCAGGCGGCTAGCGCTGGTGCCTCCGATGTCACTTGTGTGGACGCTTCGCAATCGGCATTGGATGTGATGTCCGAAACGGTGACCATGAATGATTTCGACGCAACGGTTCGTGGCATTAAGGGCGATGCCTTTGATACGCTGAAACAGCTGAAAGAGGATGATCAGCGTTTTGATGTGATTGTGGTAGATCCTCCTGCGTTCATCCAAAAACGCAAAGATATTCGTAAAGGTGAGCAAGCCTATGAGCGTATTAACCAACTGGCTATGCGCCTGCTGGAGAAGGATGGTTTGCTGATATCGGCTTCTTGTTCCATGCATCTGCAGCGGGAGAGCTTGATCGATATCATCCGTTCCAGTAGTCGCAAGCTTGATCGCCAGGCGCAGATTATTGAGCAGGGTCATCAAGGGCCTGATCATCCAGTGCATCCGGCTATTCCAGAAACTGATTACCTTAAATCGTTCTTTGTGCGAGTGATTCCAAGTTAACCAACTGTCGGGAGAGGGTGATGAAATACAGGCAGCTGGGGGGGAGTTCTCTCAAAGTGAGTCGTATCTGTCTGGGTACGATGACTTTTGGCGGTCAAAATGACGAAGCCGAGTCTCAGCAGCAGTTGGACTATGCCGTCTCCCGTGGGGTTAACTTTTTTGATACCGCAGAGATGTATCCTATTCCTCCGGGGAAGGAGCTTCAGGGCGATACCGAGCGTTATCTCGGTCGTTGGATGAAAGAACGGAGCAATCGCCGGGATGTGGTGATCGCAACTAAGGTAACTGGCCCTGGCGCATTTGTTTCCTATATCCGTGACAATATGCGCCATGACCGGGCCAATATTCGGGCCGCCGTTGAAGGTAGTTTGAAACGCTTAGGGACTGATTATATCGATCTCTATCAGCTTCATTGGCCAGATCGGGCGGCGAACTATTTTAGCCAACTGGATTATCGTCATAAGCCTGAACATGACGGCACGCCTCTGCTGGAAACCTTGGAGGCGATGTCTGAACTGGTTAAAGAGGGGCTTGTTCGGCAGATCGGTGTTTCCAATGAGACCGCCTGGGGGGTGATGAGTTATCTGGCCCTGGCTGAGAAGCACGATCTTCCCAAAATGGTGAGTATTCAGAATCCCTATAACCTGCTTAATCGTAGTGTGGAGATAGGGCTGGCTGAAGTGATGCAGCGTCAGCAGGTCGATCTGATGGCTTATTCTCCGTTAGCTTTTGGTACTTTGACGGGCAAATATTTAAACGGTCAAATGCCACAAGGTTCGAGATTATCGTTGTTTAAGCACTATGTTCGTTATCTAACGGAAGCGGGTGAGAAAGCGACGGCCAAATACGTGCAGTTAGCTCGTGATCATGGCCTGGAACCAAACCAAATGGCTCTGGCATTTGTGAATAGCCGCGCATTTGTCGGTGGCAATATCATCGGTGCTACAACGCTTGAACAATTACAAAGTAATCTCGATAGCATCATACTGAAACTCAGTGATGAGGTCCTGGCCGCTATTGAAGCCATTCATAGCGAGCATCCAAATCCCTGCCCATAGCCTTAACGGGTTGGCTGACTGCGCTGGTTTTCTAAACCTTGCTTAATCAGCCCCGTATAAAGTGTGATCGCCTTGGCTGCCAGTGATTGGTGGTGAGGGTTTCTACGAACTTGGGGCAGGACGAAATAGCAATCAGCGATTACTCGCTGTAGTAGCTGAATATCATGACTCGATAAGCAGCCGCCATTGTCTAATCGCTTTTTTAGCGCTTTGGCTCTGGGATAGCGTTGCTGGTTGAATCGTTGGATAAGCACGGTAAAGGTGCCTGCTTCATCATCTTTGGATCGCATATTATTTTCCTTAAAAGCCATGGTGAAGGATTGTGCTATTTGGGCTGAATCTATAGCTGTCTTATCGAACCTAACCTTTTATCTGCCTTTTAGGCTACCGCGTAGATTGGGTGATAGATTCCGTCGCTCGTTGCAGTAGTCTCAGTCTTTTTTTCATCAGGTGCGCTCGACTGAGAAGAAGGAGTGAGCACTTCCAGTCGTTGCTGTTGTCTGGCATACCGGTTTAGATCCCGAAGTTCTCCCGCATCCAGAGATGAATCCTCCCCAAGATCGTTTTCGGCGGCAATGGCGAGGTAGGTATCAATCTGCTGCTGTTGCTGGTTGTGACTGTTGATACTCATCGCTGCTTGGCGGCGGTTACTATTGAATTGTTCTTTGCTTTGCTGGATTTGTTCAGCGTGCTGCTGAAGGTTATCCCGCGTTGGTGGGTGCTGCTCTGCCAATGGTTGTGGTTGGCTGTTAAGCGCATACGGAGTTTTATAAGGGGGCACTGGGTACTGTGAATTGGCAATAGTGGACATGGAATGCTCCTTGACGTTCTCGATATCCATAGACTATTTGTTTGCCTTTTCTAGGGCCAATGAGGCTTGGTTAAGGGCGGCATAACCACTAGTTATAATGGCCGGCAGGACGCATGCTTTAAACGCTGCTTAGTGGGCAGGCTTTACCAAATAGCCTATTAATCCGTGCAACAAACAAGAGGGATTTTGCTATGATTAGTCCCCTGTTTTTATTACTGATCTGGTATTGATGATGTCCCTTGAGAACTGGCTGATTTTCTGCTCCATTGCCTTTGTCGCCACAGTTACGCCGGGACCGGCGGTGCTGCTGGTGACCTCCCATAGTTTGTCTCAAGGGCCACTGCGATCCGTTGCCACCATTCTTGGCAATATATCCGGTTTGTTCTGTATGTCCCTGGCTTCGGTTATGGGCTTGAGCAGCTTGATCATGCTCTCAACTAATGCTTTTTTGGTGGTCAAGGTTATCGGTGCCCTCTATCTGATTTACCTGGGCGTGCGCTTATGGCGGCAGGGTTTTAATCTGAGCGCCGGTACGGTCGCTAAGGCACAGAAAACGTCGTTGGTCCGTCTTTACATGCAAGGGGTGATGGTTTCTTTGACCAACCCAAAGGCGATCGCTTTTACCACCGCGTTGTTTCCTCAGTTTATTGATGCAAATGCCCCCTTGGCCTGGCAGTTCTCTGTGTTGGTGCTGACCTTTATGCTGTTTTCTTTTGGCTGCTTGCTGGGCTATGCCATTGTCAGCTCCCGGGCTAAGGCACGGTCTGCGGCTATTGGCGCGGGTGCTGGCGCCGGTCGCTGGTTGGGTAAGTTATTTGGTAGCGCCTTCGTCGGCTCCGGGCTGGCGTTGGCCTTCGCTTCACAAAAGTAATCCCTTTTCGCTGTTTGGAGTTACCGTTGAATCCTGAAATCTTGTTTGTTTTTGCCTTGCTGGTCGTCACGGTAGGGCTGTTTATTGCCGATCGGATCCGTATGGATCTGGTGGCGATGATGGTGGTAGTGGCCCTGATGTTGTCGGGTGTGGTGACGCCTTCGGAGGCCGTGTCGGGTTTCGGGCAATCCATAGTCGTGATGATCGCCGGACTGTTTGTGGTGGGTGAGGGGTTGTTTCGCACAGGTGTAGCCGCCGCAGTGGGTACCTGGGTGCTACGTATTGGTGGTAACAGTGAACGTCGTTTATTGTTGACTTTGATCCCTGTGGTGGCTGGATTGTCGGCTTTTATGAGCTCTACCGGTGCGGTTGCGTTATTTATCCCAGTGGTGCTGAGCATCTGTCGAAAGGCATCTTTGCAGCCTTCTCGATTGTTGATGCCAATGGCTTTTGCGTCTTTGATTGGCGGCATGCTGACGTTGATCGGGACGCCTCCTAATATCGTGGTGAGCGGGCAGCTGGAAAATGCCGGTCTGGCCGCATTTGGATTTTTTGACTTCACCTTTATCGGTGGTTTGGTGCTGTTGCTCGGAACGCTTTATTTAGTATTTGTCGCTCCCCGGTTGTTACCGGAAGGTCCGCCTCGAGAATCAGAACATCCTCGTTTAGAAGCTTTTGCAGAACGTTATGGTATTCGCGATCATCTGCATAAATTACATCTGCCTGCGGGTTCTCGGCTGGTGGGTAAAACCGTTGTTGAGGCCGGCTTGCGGACCTACTGCGAGGTGACGCTCTTTGGTATCCGCCGTGCCGGTCGGTGGTTGACAGCGTTTCTGCCGGTGTTATCTGAATCGACCATGGCGGCAGGGGACAATCTGATGGTGTTTGCAACCCCTGAAGACGTTCAGCGGCTGTGCCAAGAAAGCGGAGCGCAGCTGCAGGGTTTTCCCCGGCAGGAGCAGGAACGGGCCCATCAAGAGTTCGGCGTGGCCGAGGTAATGCTGCATCAGAATTCTCCTCTGCTGGGGCGGACCATTAAGGAAGGGCGATTTCGTGAGCGTTTCAATCTGAGTGTTATCGGGGTGATGCGCGAGGGGGTGCCGATCCTGGCGGAGTTCAACGGTACGCCGTTGCGGTTTGGCGATAGTCTGTTGCTGGTAGGTAGTTGGCGTTACATTGCTGCTCTGGATAGTAAGCGAGAATTTGTGGTACTAGAAACCCCGGCCGAGCTGGAAGAGGTGCCATCGCGCGGCCATCAGGCGCCGATCGCTCTGGCGATCATGCTGGCAATGCTGGTGTTGATGGTATCTGGCGTGGCCTCCAGCCTGACGGCGGTGATGCTGGCTGTGTTAGCCATGATCATTACGGGTTGCGTAACCATGGATGAGTCCTATAAATCTTTGAATGGTAGTTCTCTGGTATTGATCGCGGGTATGTTGCCATTGGCGTTGGCGATGAAAAAATCGGGGGGGCTGCAGTTGATCGTAGATCAGATGCTGTCCTTGCTCGGCGATAGCGGACCTTTGCTTATCTGCGCAGCATTGTTTGTGTTTACCTCAGTGTTCAGTCAGTTTATTTCTAATACCGCCACCACCGTGTTGGTGGCCCCGGTTGCACTGGCTATTGCTCAGGGGCTTGGGCTCAACCCCGAGCCTTTCCTGATGACTGTTGCGATCGCGGCTTCAACGGCCTTTGCGACGCCTATTGCCTCTCCTGTGAATACCCTGGTACTGGTTCCCGGTAATTATCAGTTCCGCGATTTTGTGCGAGTGGGAGTACCGTTACAGTTGATTGCTATGGTTATTACCCTGCTGGTTACGCCGTGGTTGTTTCCGTTCTGACGCTCCCAGGGTGACTCCTGACCTAGGGGCGAACCAGGTAGCGCTGCTGGAACTCTGGGTTCTGGCGATCTAGCCAGCGACTCAGGATTGCCACGACGAGTAAGGAGAAAGCTAGGCGCATCCATAAAATTCCGGACAGGTCTGCGCCTAGTAGCAGCATCAGAAGCGTGTCTTCAATCAGGCCGTGACAGAGCCCCAAGAAGACCATGGAGGCAAATACATCGCGCTTGGATACATGGCCTGCCTGAGCTTCTTTTATAAGCAGGCCGCCGCCAAAGGCGAGCCCCAGGGTGACGCCGATGATGGTGATAGATGTGGCTTCTTTGCCAATTCCTAATAATTTCAGTAATGGTTGCAGCAGCCAGGCCATCAACTTCTCAATCCCTAGCAAACGTAAAATCCGTAGGCCGGTGAGTAGTACAATGATCACTAACTGGACCACCAGCAGACTTTCCAGCTGAGCCTGTGCCCAGCCTTGCAATGAGCTGTCTACCGGGTCTGGTTGCCAGGACATTTGATTAGGTTGCTGCAACCAGTCACCCTGGCTGTATATCTGGTGCAGTAACCAGGCAAACACCAATCCACCGCCAATGCGGACAACCAAGATGGCGCGCAGACGAACGCCGGCGCGCTGGGCAATCCGTGCTTCTATGGGTAAGCCGTGGGCCATGAGCAATAGCCCGCTCAACACCGTTATCTGGGCGACACTGAGGCTGTCCTGAAGGCCTAGGCTGAACAGAACTAATATCCCTGCGTAGATATTGGCGAAGACGGCTGCAGCCCAAACTAGCCCCATACTATCCGGTAGGCCGATTAGACCCATTAATGGGCCTAAAAGGGTGCCCAGCAGCGCTACGCCACCTAATTCTTCTAGCACTTTGACGATGATGATCACCGGTATCATCAGCCTGAACAGGGTGATGGAAACGGTCACTATTTCGGCAATCAGTGGGCGGAAAAAATGGCTTAATGCTTTCATGAAATTTTCACATATAAAGTGCTGACAGGAAGTCGTTATTGTAATTGCAGTGATAGTTGGCGTATTTTCTTTTGTCTATGCGAAACAAATGATCAAATGTTAATTAAGTGGAAATTCAAACAAAATATTTTGTTTGTGCTTGCCTGGAGAAAATAAGTATGGACCTTGATCGGATTGATCGTCATCTGCTCAACCTATTGCAACAGGACAATCGACAGAGCAATGCGCAGATGGCTGAAACGGTTGGTCTGTCGGCACCGGCCTGTCTGCAGCGACTAAAGCGCCTGCGAAGTTCTGGAATTATTAAGAGTGAGGTGGCGTTATTGGATCCATCGGTTGTCGGCCACCCGCTGACAATGATCGTGGAAGTTGAGTTGGAGCGTGATCGGCCTGATCTCTATGGGCGTTTTAGTCGTGTTGTTGATAAAGCGCCTGAAGTGACTCAATGCTATCGCGTAACCGGTGAGGTGGATGTAGTACTCGTGGTTATAGTGGCGGACATGGAGGCTTTTGATAGCTTTGTTCAGCGGGTGCTCTACGCAGATTCAAATATGCGCAAATTTCGAACCTTGATTTCGATGAAACGAACTAAGTTCAGCACTGCGCTGGAACTCTGAGTGGACGGCTGTCCTGTGACGACTGAACATCTCTGATGTCCAGTCGTTATTCCTTGGATATGCGGTGAGCGGTTGCTAGCGCAGGCTGATATGGAGCCAGCCCATTTTCTCGGCGTAGGCTTGCAGCTCGGGGTCGGCGTCAACCGCTACCGGATGCTCGACTTCTTTTAACAGGGGTAAGTCGTTATGGGAGTCGCTATAGAAATAGCTGTCTTGCAGGTCTGTGTCTGAATTTTTTAGCCAGGCGTTAAGACGCTCAACCTTTCCGGCTTGATAGCAGGGCGTACCAGAGACCGCACCGGTGTAGGCGTTATCTATCATTTCAGGCTCTGAGGCGAGAATATCATCGACGCCTAAATACTCGGCAATAGGGCCGGTCACAAAGCGGTTGGTTGCCGTAATAATCAATAAAAAATCACCCGCTTCACGGTGTTTCTGTAGCAGCGCTTTGGCCTTTGGCAGCATCATAGACACCACTTTTTCGGTCATAAAACGCTGGTGTAATTCTGTTAGTTGCTGCAAGTTGAAGCGGGTTAGCGGCTCTAGGGCAAAGGCTAGGTATTGATGAATGTCCAGCTGGCCGCGTTGGTAATCGAGATAAAAACGGTCGTTGGCCTGTTTGTAGATTACAGGGTCAACAATCTCTTGTTCTACCAGAAATTCTCCCCAGGCATGGTCACTGTCACCGGCGATGAGAGTGTTGTCGAGATCAAATATTGCAAGACTCAAAGGGGGCTCCTTTATACTAGCTGTTAGCGCCAATTTTCAGGCAAGAAACAGCATAATGACTGGATGCGTTGGTGGCAATGTTGGATGTCGACAAAAGCGACGATTGGTGATTGCGAAAAAGTATGGAACAATGGGTCGTTAATATGACCTGAGTGTGGCTACGTGATTGATTCAGACGGATTTCGTCCAAATGTCGGCATTATCCTGACCAACGGTCTGGGGCAAGTGCTGTGGGCGCGGCGGATTGGTCAAGACGCCTGGCAGTTTCCTCAGGGCGGGATTGATCCTGACGAAAGCCCTGAAGACGCCCTCTTTCGTGAGTTAAAAGAAGAAGTGGGCCTTGACTCCAGTGATGTAGAAATCATTTCTTGTACGCGCGGATGGCTTAGGTATCGGTTGCCCAAACGAATGATACGGCACAACTCTCATCCCATTTGTATCGGCCAGAAGCAGAAGTGGTTCTTGCTCAGGTTATTGACCTCAGATGATTCTGTATCGGTAGCACATTCGGAAAAACCGGAATTCGATGATTGGCGTTGGGTTAGTTACTGGTATCCATTGGGGCAGGTAGTTTCTTTTAAGCGAGAAGTCTATCGTAGTGCTTTGAAGGAATTAGTGACGCGACAGGTTAGGCTTACGTTAAAAACTCTAAACGGATCGGGATAAAACTCTATGCTCGACATACTGCGTAAAGTTGTCCAGGAAGTTAACGCTGCGAAAGATCTCTCGTCGGCGCTGAATATTATCGTACGCCGTGTGCAGCGAGCGATGAAAACGCATGTCTGCTCCGTCTATCTGTTTGATCCTAAAGCCGAACGCTATGTGCTGATGGCAACTGAAGGTCTTAATCCCAGCGCCGTTGGTCATGTCAGTCTTTCTTCTACCGAAGGCGTCGTGGGAAAAATCGTTGATCGTGCAGAGCCCATCAATCTTGAAGACGCCTCAGTCCATCCCTCTTATCACTATGTTATGGAAACCGGAGAAGAGCAGTTTCATGCTTTTCTAGGTGTACCTATTATGCACCAGCGAAAAGTGCTGGGTGTGTTGGTGGTTCAGCAGAAGACTCGGCGCCGTTTTGATGAAGGCGAAGAAGCTTTTCTGGTCACAATGTCGGCTCAGCTCGCCGGGGTTATCGCTCATGCTGAAGCCACCGGTGGTGTTACCTTAGAGGCCGATAATGGCAAGGTTCGCAATGATGCCAAGTTTGATGGTGTTGCGGGCGCTCCAGGTATTGCTATTGGTACCGCTGTCGTTATCGCACCGCAAGCCGATCTAGATGCGGTTCCTGATCAGGACAGCGACGATGTTAATGCGGAGCTTGAGTACTTCCGGCAAGCCCTTGAAAAGGTTCGCAATGATATTCGTGTTGTTGGTCGCAGTCTGGCGCAGCGCCTGAAGGGCGAAGAACAAGCGTTGTTTGATGTTTACCTGAGGATGCTAGATGACAACGCCTTAGCCGGTGAGGTAGAGGAAGTGATCAAGCAGGGGCAGTGGGCTCCAGGCGCTTTGCGGCAGGTGATACAGAGTCATGTGCAGCAGTTCAATATGATGGATGATCCTTACCTGCGAGAGCGGGCGACGGATATCAAAGATCTCGGTCGCCGAGTGTTGTCAAAAATGCAGCAGGAAGGCGCTTCGACACCAACGCATTTTCCCGATGATACGATTCTGGTTGCCGAGGAGATTACACCTGCAATGTTGGGAGAAGTGCCCACCGAAAAACTGATCGGACTGGTATCGGTGATGGGGTCCGGAAATTCTCATGCCTCTATATTAGCCCGCTCCATGGGCATCCCCACCGTCATGGGCGCGGTAGATCTTCCCGCCACCAGAATTCATGGTAAAGCGCTGATCGTTGATGGTTATTCTGGACGAGTGTTTGCCAACCCTTCCGTCGAAATGCGCAGTTTTTACAGCGAAATTTTGCGTGAAGAGCAGCAGTTGACTAAAGGTCTGGAGGCTATCCGAGATTTACCTTCGGTGACTCAGGATGGTCGTGTGGTTCCTTTGTGGGTGAATACAGGGCTGGCAACGGATGTCGCTTTGTCGCTGGACCGTGGTGCTGAAGGTATCGGCTTATATCGCACAGAAGTGCCTTTTATGATTAGCCAGTTTTTCCCCAGTGAGGCGGAACAGCAGATTAGCTATCGTAAGCAGCTAGAGCCCTTTGCTCCGCGCATGGTGACTATGCGGACCTTGGACATTGGCGGTGATAAAGCATTACCTTATTTTCCCATTGACGAAGAAAACCCATCCTTAGGTTGGCGCGGTATTCGCGTTACCCTGGATCACCCGGAAATATTCTTGGTGCAGGTGCGAGCCATGCTGATGGCCAGCGAAGGGCTGGATAATCTGCGGATTATGCTGCCGATGATTTCTGCCATCGGTGAAATCGATGAGGCGATGGCGCTGATCGACCAGGCCTATGTTGAACTGGTGGATGAGGGTCATGAGCTTGTTCGTCCCCAAATCGGAGTGATGATTGAGGTGCCTGCGGCAGCCTACCAGGTTCGAGCCTTTTCACGTAGGGTAGATTTTATCTCTGTGGGTAGTAATGATCTGACCCAGTATTTGCTGGCGGTGGATCGTAATAACCCTCGGGTAGCGGGTTTGTATAATGCGTATCACCCCGCTGTGTTACAGGCCCTGCAGTTTATCGTCACTGAGGCTCAAAAAGAGAAAGTGCAAGTTAGTATCTGTGGTGAGATGGCTGGTGATCCTGGTGGCGCTTTGTTGCTATTGGCCATGGGATATGACGTGTTGTCCATGAACTCGACTAATCTTCCTAGGGTGAAATCAGCGATCCGAGGGGTGACCTCCGAGCAGTGCAAAGAGCTGTTGGACGCGGTAATGGCAATGGATAATTCTGATGAAATTCAGTCTCATATTTCTGCCATGTTAGAGAGTGCAGGTTTGGGTCGCCTGACTCGAACCGTAACGTCTAAAGATGCAAAGGCAGGCTAATCTTTGGTGAAGAAGCTGAACGACTTCCGTTCAGTTTCTGTGCTGTGATCGTAATTCTGCTCGTGAAATTCTATGTTGCCGTTTCGCCCGATTAACAATGCGGTTGACGCGCGAGTGCCATAGTCCTCCGATTGAATAAAGCAGGGCGCCAGCAAACGTTCCCACCCTAAGCTGACACCCGTGTCAGGCAGTTCGTCATCACTTGGTTGAATGCGGTTCTTTAGCAGGCTTAGAAGTTGTTCAGGGTCGATGTGGGAGTGTTCCAGTAATTGCTGGAGCAGTGTCCTTCCTCGATTCAACTTTGGCCAGGGGCTATTCAAAGCGCCATTGCTGAGGCCGTAGACACCTGCTTCTAGTCTTATCGGGGCAGGCTGTTTGTTGCTGTAGTAATAAAGGCCGTTGCGGTCCCCCAGCAGCAGATTATAGCCGGGGTAGAGCGTGCGCTGAGTTTGTAGTCCTTGCAAATAGCTTAGCGGGCTCTCGTCGGAGGTCAAAAAATCACGGGTTAGCATGCCCCTGGATTGATGACGCCGGTTCTTTGCCGTAAAGCCGTCACGTACATTGGTGACTGCGGCTATACGGCCCTGGCGGGTGATCCCCAGCCAGGTTCCCTGTGCTTCCAAGTCGCAGCCGGCCAATAACTCCGGAAAGTCGGGCCAAAATTCAGCGCTGCGCGTGGGGCGTTGATAGAACTCATCGCGGTTGGCCGCAAGGATCAGCGGATAGTCCGGATGGGCGTCGACTGCAAACAGGATCAGGCACATACCTATAACTCGTTTCTTGGCTCGAGTTTAACTTCTGCTTGATAGATAATAGCCGTCACTTCACTAAGGCTCAATCGGCGGGAACGAAATTGCTACTATTACTTGTTAGCTATCTGTTATTAGGGAGCGTTGCTGGTTTGATTGCCGGGCTCTTTGGCCTTGGTGGCGGTTTGGTGATTGTGCCTGTTCTTATTATTAGCTTTGAGGCTCAGGGAATGGCGCCAGAGGTGCTGACGCATGTGGCCGTTGGTACTTCATTGGCGACCATCATTGTTACCTCCATCAGCTCTGTGCAGGCTCATCATCAGCGTAACGGGGTTTTGTGGCCGGTGTTTTGGCCGCTGGCGGCGGGTATTGCAGTGGGAGCCGTTGTGGGTGTAAAAACAGCCGGGCAGTTGAGTGGGCCGAATTTACAGATTGCTATTGGTTGTTTTGCCATCGTCATGGCGATCCAGATGGCCTTTGGTCTTAAGCCTAAACCCACTCGTACTGTGCCGATAAAGCCTTTATTAACGCTGGCTGGAGGGTTTATTGGCTGGGGTTCTGCTATTTTTGGTATCGGTGGCGGCTCGCTGACCGTGCCCTATCTGAGTTGGAATAATGTCAAAATGCAGCAGGCGGTAGGGACAGCGGCTGCTTGTGGTCTGCCAATTGCCTTAATGGGGGCGCTGACAAACGTTCATCAGGGCTGGCAGCATCCGCAGTTGATGGAATGGAGCCTGGGTTATGTTTATCTACCTGCCTTTTTCGGTATCGTTCTCACCAGTGCTTGGTTCGCTAAAGTGGGCGCAAAACTAGCGCATAAGCTGCCTGCTGATCAGCTAAAGCGTTTTTTTGCGCTGCTGTTGTTTGCCGTAGGCATTAAATTTCTGCTTGCCAGCTAATAAGGATTTTTTGCCGCTATGCTGACCTACCCCGAGATTGACCCCGTCGCTATCCATCTAGGCCCGTTGCAGATCCACTGGTATGGCATGATGTATCTGGTGGGTTTCGCCGGGGCTTGGTGGTTGGCTAATTATCGCGCCCGGCAGCCCGCTTCCGGGTGGACCGCAGAGCAGGTCTCAGATCTGATATTTTTCGGCGCGCTAGGGGTTATTCTTGGCGGCCGAATGGGTTATGTGTTGTTTTATAACTTTGATCAGTTTTTGCAGGACCCGCTCTGGCTATTTTCTATTTGGGAAGGGGGGATGGCATTTCATGGAGGCTTGCTGGGCGTCGTTGTCGCCTTTGCTTATTTTGCTCGCAAGCATAAAAAGACATTGTTTGGAGTGGCCGATTTTGCGGCGCCGCTGGTGCCCATTGGCTTAGGTGCGGGTCGTATTGGCAACTTTATCGGTGGAGAGCTCTGGGGGCGGCAAACGGATATGCCTTGGGGTATGGTTTTCCCTCGAGCGGATGAGCTGGTGCGTCATCCTTCACAGCTTTATCAATTTGCCCTGGAAGGGGTAGCCTTATTTGCACTGCTATGGCTGTTTTCTAGTCGTCCGCGGCCATCCATGGCTGTATCTGGACTGTTTCTGGTAGGCTATGGCTGTTTTCGTTTTCTAATAGAATTTTTCCGTCAGCCGGACGGTCATCTCGGCTTTATAGCTTTTGACTGGTTAACTATGGGTCAGTTGTTATCGTTGCCGATGGTGGTGCTAGGGGCGCTGATGGTCTTGCTGGCCTATGGTCGACAATCTGCAAAAAAAGATTGAGTAAATTCGTATATGAAACAGTATTTAGATTTATGTCGGCGCATTGTTGATGAGGGTGTTTGGATTGGCAATGAGAGGACAGGGAAGCGGTGTCTGACCGTTATTAATGCGGATTTGGAATACAACGTTGCCGGCAATGAATTTCCTTTGGTCACTACGCGCAAGAGCTACTGGAAGGCCGCGATTGCGGAGCTTTTAGGGTATATTCGCGGTACCAATGACGCCGAAGAATTTAAGCGTCTGGGTACTCCGACGTGGATGGCTAACGCCAATGAAAACGCGGCATGGCTGAATAACCCTTGTCGCAAGGGCGAAAACGATATGGGCCGTGTCTATGGTGTGCAAGGTCGTGGTTGGAAAAAGCCAGACGGAGGGGAGGTCGATCAGCTCCGAAAAATCGTGGATGACCTGTCAAATGGCATTGATGATCGTGGTGAAATTCTGTCTTTCTACAATCCCGGTGAGTTTCACTTAGGCTGCCTGCGTCCCTGTATGCATACCCATACCTTTTCTTTGTTGGATGATACCTTGTTCTTAACCTCATCTCAGCGCTCCTGTGATGTTCCTCTGGGGCAGAATTTTAATCAAATTCAAGTATTTACCTTTCTTGCGCTGATGGCGCAGATTACTGGGCATACAGCCGGCAAGGCCTACCATAAGATTGTCAATGCACATATTTATGAAGACCAGTTAGAGCTGATGCGGGATGTGCAGTTGCAGCGGGAACCTTTTGCTGCGCCGAAATTGCATATAAATCCCAAGATAAAATCACTGGAAGACCTGGAAACCTGGGTGACATTGGATGATTTTGAAGTAACGGGCTATCAGCACCATGATCCCATCGCCTATCCGTTCTCTGTTTAGGCGGGGGTTCGCTGCGTGATGGTGAGGGTATCTGACAAATTTTGGGGCCGACTGAGGTTGGTTACGGGGGAAGCATGAAGCTTGCGCTAATAGTCGCTCAATCTGAAAACCGAGTCATCGGTCGCAATAACAAGTTGCCCTGGCACCTGCCAGAGGATCTAAAATACTTTAAGTCTGTGACGATGGGGAAGGCGATCATTATGGGGCGAAAAACCTATGATTCCATCGGTCGCCCTTTGCCTGGACGTACTAATATCGTTGTTACTCGTGACACTGAGTATTTTGTAGAAGGGGTGGAGGTCGTTCATTCTTTAGAGGCTGCGATGGACAAGGCCGAGGCGCTGTCATTGATCAACGGCAACGACGAAGCTCTGATTATAGGCGGTTCTGAGCTCTATCGGCAGGCCTTGTCGAAGGCTGATCGTCTGTATCTGACTCAGGTTCATCATCAGATCACAGGTGATGCCTGTTTTCCAGAGCTGGACCTCTCCGAGTGGCATCAGGTTGGGCGCGAGGATTTCACTGCTGATGGCTGCAACCCTTATGATTACAGTTTTCTGGTGTTGGATCGTCTATGAGTCTTAAGGCTCTGCTGGAAGTGCTGGCGGATGGTGAATTTCACTCTGGTGAGGAGCTGGGTGCTTGTCTAGGGGTGAGTCGCACGGCGGTCTGGAAGCAGCTAAAGAAACTGAAAGAGCTAGGGCTTGATCACTATTCCGTAAAAGGCCGGGGCTATCGAATCCCTGGTGGTCTGGACTTGCTGGATGAAGAAAAGCTGAGTTCGTATCTCCAGGCCGAAGTCGCGGCCAATTTGCAGGCTGTTGATCTGCAGCTGAGCATTGAATCCACTAATCTGATGGCGATGCAGGGTTTGCAAGAAGGCAAAGGTAAGGGGTATCTCTATCTTGCTGAGCACCAGACCGCAGGCAAGGGGCGTCGTGGTCGAGGTTGGGTCAGTCCTTTTTCCCGTAATCTGTATTTCTCACTGACCTGGACCTTTAGTCAGGGGGCTGCTGCTCTTGAAGGCTTGAGCTTGGTGGTTGGTCTGGCCATCGCTAGAGGCTTGGCTGATGCAGGTGTAGCTGGCGTTGGTTTGAAGTGGCCGAATGATCTTCTCTACGAGGGTAAGAAGCTGGCCGGTATTCTGCTGGAAATGACGGGAGATGCCTCCGGGTTTTGTCAGGTGGTTATTGGTGTTGGCGTTAACGTGTCTATGCCTGACGCTGATGGTCGTTTGATCGACCAGCCCTGGACCGACCTGGATCGTTGTCTTGAGGGTAGTGTGGCGCCTCGTATGGGTCGTAATCAGCTGTTGGCAGCTATTCTCAACCGGCTGGTGCCGGTAATGGAAATGTTCTCTGAGCAGGGTTTTTCTCCTTTTCGGCAGCAGTGGATGGAGTTGGATGCTTTTGCAAATCAGACGGTCGCTTTGCAAACCCATTCACTGGAGATCCAAGGTGTCGCTCGCGGTGTTGATGGTGCCGGCGCTCTATTGCTTGAAACTGAAGAAGGGATTCGTGCCTTTCATGGCGGAGAGCTTAGTCTGAGGGCTGTGGGGTGATTCTGGATCTTGATGTCGGCAATACCTGGGTAAAGTGGCGACATGGCGCATCCAGTGGCCAGCTGTTGACTAAGGATCTGTGTCAGCGATCGTATTTGGGTACCTGTGCGGCTCAGGCTCCTGAGCGGGTGCGGCTGGCAACGGTTGCCTGTGAGCAGCAGCAGACGTCGATTGAGCAGTGGTCTAGAGACGGTTGGGGGGTGGCGGCAGAAATTGCTATGACTCAGTCTCATGGCGGTGGTGTGACCAATAGTTACCAGCAGCCTAGTCGTATGGGTGTTGATCGTTGGTTAGCGATGATGGCGGCCTATAACCAAGCGGCGACATCCTGTTGTGTGGTCGACTGCGGAAGTGCCATTACTGTTGACTATGTGGGCGCCGATGGTGTGCATCAGGGCGGCTTTATTATTCCGGGGTTAAGGTTGATGAGGCTGGGGCTGCTGGCAAATACGACGCGCGTGCTTACGCCAGATGCTATTGAGGTCAGTCAGTCGGTGGTGCCGGGTAAAAGCACGGAAGAAGCGGTGGATCACGGTATTTCCCTGTTGTTTGAATCCTTGGCCCAGCGTATTGTCGCGGAGTATCGGCAGATTTTAAGCTCGGAAGCTAAGTTGTTAATCACCGGGGGTGATGGTGAGCGGTTTCTCGATGTGGTGAATGAGGGAGAGTTTCACTCTCAGCTGGTTTTAGATGGGTTGGCCTATGCATTGCCATAGTGTTTTTGCAGGCCTTAACTGGCGGGTATGTACTGAAATGGAGAAAATCAGTTGCGCTGGTTCTTTCTGATACTGTTAGTTTTGAATATCGCCCTGTTTGCCTGGTTTCAGCAAGAGCAGGAGATGCGGGGGCGTGTGGCTGATCGCGCCGAGTTATCGGGTGTGAATGTGGCCCCGGTCAGGTTGTTATCGGAGATGCCGATAGAGATGCGCAGGCGTCCTCAAGCAGGGGTCGGTGCGCAGGGAGAGAAAGTGCTCCAGCCTCTCGCTAGCGCTGATGAGAAAGCTAGCTGTGTTGTTGTATCTGGCTTTGGTTCTTTAGGCTCTGCGCGAGGCTTCCTTTTGGAGCGTCTGTCGGCTGATTATCAGGGGCGGGTGATCAAAGCAGATGCGGGGGAAGTCGATTATTGGGTGTATGTGCATTCTTTCGATGATGTTCAGCAGCGGCAGCGGATCCACGAGCAGCTGCAGGATAGTGGTTATGAGGTTTCGGTGGCGCGCCAGGGAGAACTTAAGGGGCAGCTGTCGCTGGGGCTGTATCAGCGGCGAGAATTGGCGGTTGCGCTTTACGATAGCCTCAAGGATCGTTCTTACGATGCGGATATCTTTGAATTGCCTCGCGAAAAAACGAATTATCTAATTCAGCTTAGTGCTAGAAAAGACGGAGCTAAGCTCGGTGTTGATGGTCAGAAAATGATCGCTGATCTGTTGTCTTTCGATCAGCAGCTAAAAAGTGAAAAAAAAGTGTGCGAAGGGGTTGCATCCCGCTGAGACCATGAGTAATATTCCGGCCTCCTGACTTAGGCAGTGCCGGCATAGCTCAGTTGGTAGAGCAACTGACTTGTAATCAGTAGGTCCCGAGTTCGACTCTTGGTGCCGGCACCATCTAAAGCAGGGGCGAGTTAATCTCGCAAGATCAAAAAAGGCCTGGTGAGGTTCCCGAGTGGCCAAAGGGATCAGACTGTAAATCTGACGCGTAAGCTTCGGTGGTTCGAATCCACCCCTCACCACCATTTGATCTGTTCGCCTTTGATTTATTATTAGGCTTGGGCGGGTATCGTATAATGGCTATTACCTCAGCCTTCCAAGCTGATGATGTGGGTTCGATTCCCACTACCCGCTCCACAATTGCTGCCTATGGAATTGGGCTCCAGTAGCTCAGGGGTAGAGCACACCCTTGGTAAGGGTGAGGTCGGCGGTTCAATTCCGCCCTGGAGCTCCATTCCATAGACAGTTATTTACAATAAAGGGCAGATATAGTGATATATCGGCCCTTTATTGTGTCTGGGTGCTAAAAAATTCTGGCGCCTGGGTTTTGTAGCTACTAAAATCTGTACCCTTTAATTTCTTCACGATCTCGGAGAGGCGTAATGGCTAAGCAAACATTTGAGCGTAACAAACCCCATGTCAACGTCGGAACTATCGGACACGTCGACCATGGTAAAA